>NZ_CP118486.1:570000-836351 GCF_051124815.1 Azospirillum sp. B2RO_4
GGCGACGGTGCTGTCGTAATAGGTCGAGCCGTAGGAAACTTCGTAATCCTCCCCCTCCTTCAACGGCGCCGGCGGCTTGCCGTCATAGGGCGGCGGATGGTCGGCATAGCCCTTGAACACGCGGTACATGGTCCAGTTGGTCGACCAGAAGGGCGGGAACAGCGGGTCGCTCGGCTCCCCGGCATTGCGCGGGTAGACACAGCCCTTCCACGGGCAATTGCTGAAGCCCGGCGGATTGTGGACGCCGAAGGTCGGATAGATGTTCTTTGCCTGCGCCCAGGCGGTGCCGGCGGCGGCGGTCAGACCCAGCGCGGCGACCGCGCCCAGCAGGGGATAACGTCCGGTCATGCGAAGCCTCCTCACGGGATGTATTGCCAGGTCGGGGCGCAGAACTTGCCGGGCTGGCCGTCCATCGGCAGTTGCATCAGCATCTTGGCCTGGATCTTCAGGTCGAACATCAGGCCGATGGCGTCGTTGATCTTGTCCGGATTGCCGTTGAAGCTCTGGTGCAGGGCCTTCAGCAGATTGGAGTAGTAGGTGTTGAAGGCCTCCGACTGCACCGCGGCGACCGAGCCGGCGGCATAGTCGGCCTGCTTGGGATCGTCGATCAGGGTCTGGACTCCGGTCGGATCATAGGGGATGACCTCATCGGTGAAGTACCAGCCGCCGTCGGGCGCCTTTGCGATCTTCCGGCCCTTGTAGATCTCGTAAAAACTGTAATAGTGGGCCATCCCGTTGTCGTCACCGCCCTCGGTCCCTTCCTCCGGCGAGGTCGGGGTGCCTTCGCCCTCGCGGACAATGCGGGCGATGGCATCCTGCGCGTCGGCCAGGGACAGGATCGGCTTGATGCCGAACATGCCGTAGACCTGCCCGTCGGCGGTGCCGGAAAAGACGCCGTTTCCGAGGTCGCCCAGCGCCTTGGAAATGTCCTCGTAGAACTCGCCGATCGTCCGGTAATTGTCCTTGATGTCGGACGCCGCCAGCCGGGGCGCCGAGTCCAGGATGTCGACGGGGTCGGCCGGCTCCTCGATGACCATGAAGCAGTTTTCAACCTGATCCAGCGAGAAGCCGCGCAGATGGACGATGAACTCCGGCTGACCGGGCTGGGTCCCGATGTTCTTCGGCAGTCCGCCGGGATAGGAGGGCACGAAGGCCGGGTCGTCGATGGCCGGACGGCCGCCGATGGCCACCAGGATGTTGGCGGCCTGACAGAAATGCTCCATCTCCTGCATGGCGATGTCGATGATCATGCCGGCGATCACGCCATTCTTCGCATCGTCCAGCGAATAAGCGGCCTGGAGATACGCCGGCAGCGTGGCGTGCTCCAACTCCACCGCGAGCTGCAGGTTGGCGCGCACCTCGTCCAGCGTCCGCGGCGCCTTGGCCTGGACGACCAGCGAGGGGCCGCGCTTGGGAAGGTCGATGGCCTTGGTGCCGGCGGCCGGGACCGGGCGGGTCGCCGCCATGGTGTCTGTCGTCATGTGGGCTCTCTCCACCAATCAGATGGTTGGGGCGGGATGGTTGGGGCGGAGGCTCGGCCCGTTACTTCTTCAAGTATGTGGCGGGGTGCGGCGCAGCGTCCGCGGCCGGCGGCGCCTGGACGGCGGCCCACATCATCGACTCCGTCGCGGGGACGGCCTCGGCAGAAGGCGCCTTCGCCGGCGCCGTGCCGCGAACCGGGTTGGCGGCCCATTTCAGGATTGCGGCCTTTTTGTTCGGCGACAGGTCGCGCACCGCCGGCATGTAGTTCGGGTTCTCTTCCGGCAGCGACATGGCGGTTTGCAGCGAATAGAGATGTTTGCGCACGCTGTCATAGTCGCCCATGTTCAGCACCGGCAGCATCACCGGATAGAGCGCGGCGTATTGCGCCAGGATTGGCTTGATGTCGGCTTCCCAGCTCGGCTCCTCGGGGATCTCGTAGCCGCTCCACACCAGGAAACTGATGAAGTCCCAGGGGTTGCTGTAGGAGTCCGCGCCGACGCCGCTCAGCGTCGGGCGCACGCCATAGACCTGCCCGTCGATGTCGTCCATCGCGCGCGGCTCGCCCGGATCGCCGGCGGAGAATGCGACGGCGGCCTTGCCGGCGGCATCCGTCTTGACCGAGGGCGGGAAGCCCAGCGCGCCGGCGGGAACGCCGACCGGCGGGTCATCCTTGTCGCCGCCGAGCGAGCTGTTGTCGAAGGCCAGCGCGACCTCGGCATCGGCCAGCGGCTTGCCGAAGACGGTCGCCCACACCGTGGTCTCGGCGCTGTCGCCGGGAGCCAAGCGGAAGACGAACTGGTCGGCGCGCAGAGCCTTGCCGTCGGCCGGTTCCTGACCCAGCAGTGTGTCGGCGCCGGCCTTGCGCACGGCGAGCGGGCTCGTCGCAACAGCCGTCAGCTGCGCATCGGTCAGGGCGATGTCGGCGATGCCGGCGGTGCGCTGGTACCAGGCGTTGTCGGGGGAGACCTCGCCCAGCGCCTGGAAGCCCTGCGTGGAGTCGAGATAGCCGACCTGCAGCGTCTCGTCGACGATGTCGCCACGCCATTCCTTGAACGGGATGGAGTTGCCGAGGTCGATGGCCAGCGCCTTGCGCGCCTCGTCCACCACGGCGGTCGCATAATAGAACAGGGTCGGCGCCGACTGGCTCTGCCGCTGACTCGGCTGCAGCTTGCGGCCCAGCGTGAAGAAGCGCGGTTCGTCCGCGCGGGCAACGCCGATGCTGCCGGTGATCAGGCCCATGGTGAAGTCGGGCAGCGGCGGGTAGCGGGTGCCGTCGTCGCCGATCCAATAGCCGGCGTTGTAGCCCACCACGTTGAACTTGATCGACAGCAGCCCGCCCGGTCCGGCGGCGGCCTGCAGTTCCTGCAGGAAGGGCGATGCGGCGAGGTCGCCCCAGGCGAGATCGGACAGGACCGACTGCCAGGCGGCGCCGTACATGCAGGCCGGATGCAGCTTGTGCTGCGGCAGCGAGCCCGGCGTCAGGCTGCGCTTCCACAGGTCGGTGAAGGACGCGACGGCGAAGTTGCTGCGCAGCGCGGCCTGCCCGTCGCCGCCGACCAGCCGGACGACGAGCCCCCAGATGGCCGAGACCATCTGCTGCTCGCTGTCCAGATCGACCATCTTGGCCGGCGGCTGATCGTCGGCGTCGGCCAGCGTCATGGACAGCACGGGATCGTCGGACACGGTGCTGCCGTCGCCGCGCACCGCACCGGTCACCGCGCAGTCGGTCAGCCGCCAGACGCCGGTACCGTAGGGATTCCAATAGCCGATGTCCCAGTTCGCATAATCGGCCGCCGTATAGTTCGTTCCATCATAGTTGGATGGAAAGTTGTTGACGGTCGAAACGTCGGCAATGAACTTGCCGGTGAAATTCAGCCGCGGCCCAGTCAAATATGCCATCGCGCTTTCCCCGTTATATTTTGATAACTTTCGATAAAGAGCTGTAATATGGCGAGGCACCGATGTTTTGGAGTCGGCTGCTCAGCCTCAATCGCACGATCCAGGCACGCGCATCCGGTGCATCGCGGCGGAATTACCTGGCAAATGCTTCTGTGCGCCTGCTCAATTCGGTGATCTTCCATATCATGAAAATGCGCGGTCATCCAGGACTAATACACCCGATGGGGTTATCGGAGACGCTTTGAGCCTGAAAAATAGAATATTGTTTGCAGAATGCGCCAGATCGCTTGGGGGGTCGGAATCTCGCCAAGCGCCGGCCACGGCCACTCCTTCAGCCATGGCGCGGAGCGGTCGCCGTCGGCCTCAACGGGAAAGCGGCCGGTTCCGGGTCGTCGTGGCGGGATCCGCCTCACCTAATCCTTCGGATTGATGAAGTAGAGCTCCTCGGACCCGTCGGGGCTCATTCTGTAGAAGTGAGAATTCTCCTTGCGGAGCGTCGGCCTGTTGCCGTCCGCCAGCACCGGCAGTGGGGTGTTTCCGGCGCAGCCCAGGCATTTGAAATAGTAGCCATACTTCCCCCACCGGATCACGAGATCGCCGCCGTTGCAGTGTCTGCACCGGTGGCCGGCAGCGTGGGTTGCGGTATTCGCCGATCCCGCCCCGGCCGGTGGTGCGCTGGCCGATAGGGCGTTGACCGACGCGGTGCCGAACGACGCGGTACTCTGGGGGGCGACGCTCGGCGGGGCCGCCACCGGCGCCACAGCGGCCGTCGGGACTGCCACCGGAGGGGCGAGGACCGGAGGGGCGGCGGGCGGAGGGGTGATTGTCTCCCTCCGCTCCGGCTGACGGGGTTCGGGGATGTCGCTGGAGGTCGAAGGAGCCTCCGCTTGGGGGTCCTCCACCGGGCGTTCGAAGTCGCGGAGGAACCCGACCAGCCGGGCCTGCTCCGCCGATTCGATGCCCACGTAAGGCGACCGGAGAGAGAACAAGGCGCCGATCTCGCGACGCCGCGCCTCCAGCACGTCCTTGACGCACATCGGAATCTGGTCGGCCTTGAAGACCTCCTTCGGGTCGGCACCGCCCACCCGGTCGATGATGCCATGGTCGGATACGGCGACCATCACATCCATGCTGAAATTTTCGAAATCCTTCTGGCCCACCAGGAGACCCCGGCCAAGCAGCTTGGCCTTGTTCGCGCTGAGGACAGTGCGAAGGAAGTCCCTTTGCCGCGTCGCCTGCAGAATGGGCGAGGGCATGCCCTGCCAGGATCCGCCCATCAGCCGCATCCATTCGCCGCGCTGGTTGACGCGCACCCGGGTCGAGACGCTCTTGCTTTCGATGATGACGAGCCCCCATCGGCTGATCACCAGATGATCGATCTGCGCGGTGTCGCCGCCTGCCGTGATGCGGATGTTGTTGAGAACCGCATGATCGTCGGACGAAGCGAAGGCACGGCGCAGGTAAAAGGCCATCTGGCGTTCGGCACGAACCCCGGCCTGACGGGCCTGAAGGGGGAATCCATCCACGGTCACGGTCGCGGCTCCTTGGGCTTATCGGACGAGGGGCGGCAGGATCAGGCGCCGCCAATGCGGAGCCGGAACGCACCCGTCGGAAGCTTTTCCGTCCTTCATGAAGACCGACCTTGAGAAAGCCGGGCTCGGCCGGACGCACAATAAAAGCGGGCGCTTATTTACACAAAAAATCGCATTTGTCACGATCAAGGTCATTCATACAATTGAGTGGGCAAATGCAAACAGCACACTTTCGCTAGAGCTGTATCCGCGTTTTCCGTTCGGCGAGCGCGCATGCGGGCGAGGCAGGCGTTGCACCTCCCTCCTCGCGACGGAAATGCACGCGAACGAAACAATTTTGTCGCGGTTGACACGACCGGGTTGTGGAGCCAGCAATAATGCACGGGCAGGAAGACGTCAGCCGGGCCCGGCAGGGAGGAACCAGTGCAGGGACTGGAAATCTGGATCGGACTGGCCGTACTCGGGCTGATGGTCGGAAGTTTCCTGAACGTCGTCATCCACCGGCTCCCCATCATGATCGATCGGGCCGACGGATCGGCGGAGCGCTACGATCTCGTCCTGCCGCCCTCCGGCTGCCCGGCTTGCGGGCGCCGGCTGCGGTTCCGCGACAATGTGCCGCTTCTCTCCTTCGTCCTGCTGCGGGGCCGCTGCGCCGGCTGCGGCACCCGCATCTCCTGGCGTTATCCGCTGGTCGAGGCGCTCGGCGCGACGTTGCCGCTCGCCGTCGTTCCCGCCTTTGCCGACCCGATGCAGGCCGCCGCCGCCGCGGTCTTCGTCTGGTTCGCCATCGCCATCCTGTTCATCGATGCCGAAACGCAATTGATCCCCGACGCGCTGTCCCTGCCGCTGCTGTGGATCGGCCTGCTGCTCGGTGCTGGGGGCGTGTTCGTCGGGGCACCGGCCGCGATCCTCGGCGCCGCCGCCGGCTATGGCGGGCTCCAGTTGCTGGGATGGACGGCCCAGGCCGCTCTCGGCCGGCCGGCGCTGGGAGCGGGAGACGTCAAGCTGTTCGCAGCGCTCGGCGCCTGGCTCGGCTGGCAGCCGCTTCCGGCCACGCTCTTCCTGGCGTGCCTGACCGGAACCCTGGCAACGGCGATTCTCGCCCTGTTCGGGCGGCGCGATCGGCAGGCGCCCGTCGCTTTCGGTCCTTTTCTGATCGCCGCCGGCATTCTGATGCTCGCCTTCGAACAGCAGATGCGCCCGCTCCTGGGACCGCTCTTCTTCCGCTAACGTCGCATTGCAACACGAAAAGACGACCAATTCATCCACATGCATGCATCCAAAGCGCGTAAGACAATAAACATTTTACGTTAGAGGCGAATTTTCCTTGTGTTGATCGCGCTACAGTATCCGTGATAGAGAGCTATCCGTTCGTAAGATACGCCGTTCAGCCAATGGGTTCGTGTCGGGAACGCAATTGACCCGATAATTGCACGCGTACGCATGACGCGTACTCGCTGCACCGGATCTTTGGAATGTGCATGCAGCGACCGGGATACCCCTGACCGGGTCTTTCGGAACGGATTTTTTCGTCGTGTCCGGGTGATGCCTCATCCGGGCAATGGGAAGGTCATGGCTTGGGCAAGCCGGGCCTGGAACAGAAGGGAGCGCCAGGGATGGCATTTCGTGATTTCGTCGCACGCCCCCTCTCGGTCGCCATGGTTCTGGCGACGCTCGCAGGCAGTCCCGCCATGGTCATGGCGGCGGACATTCCCTGGTCGGACAAACTTTTCCAGCGCGAGTTCTATGACGAGGACATCCGCGTCGTCCTCACCCGGATCATGGAGGAGAACAACCTGCGCGCCGACTTCCGCCCGGGCGTGCAGGGCACCGTCAGCTTCAATTTCAACAACATGCCTCTGCAGGCCGCGTTCAACAAGCTGATCGAGGAGAACAACCTCGAATATGCTTACGAGCCGAACAGCCGGACGGTGACCATCACGGCGCCGCTGCCCGGCCGCCTGATCACGCTGACCTATGCCGAACCGGCGCAGTTCCGCAACGCGGTGCAGCGCCTCGGACTGCGCGGCGAGATCGTCGAGGACAAGGACAGCAGCATCATCCTGGTGCGCGGCACGCCCGACCAGATCAAGCGGCTGGAGGAACTGGCGCAGGTCCTCGACAAGAGCGAGAAGACGCGCATCGAGGAGCTGAACAAGCGGCAGTCGGCCGACATGGACCGCGGCACCGGCGACGCCAAGCGCCGCGAGGCCGAGGCAGCCGCCCGCGAGCGCGAGATGAACGCCGAAAACCAGGCCCGCCTGCGCGAAGAGGTGATGAACACCACGGTCAAGGTGATCCCGCTGCGCTATGCCAGCGTCGGCGCCACCACCCAGACCTTCGGCGGCCAGTCCACCACCATTCCCGGCCTGGACGAAACGCTGCGCACCATGCTGGGGATGGGCGACGGCAAGGGCGGCAGCGGCGGACCGGCCGGCGGCGCCAACGGCCTGCCCAGCACCCCGCAGGAGCAGCAGGAGCTGGCCCGCATCCGCAAGGAGCTGGGGCTGGTGCCGCCGGTGATCTCCATCGACCAGCGCTCCAACGCCATCGTCGTGCGCGGCACGCCGTCGGCCATCCGCGAGGTGGAGACGCTGGTCCAGCGCCTCGACCGTCCGCTGCCGCTGGTCGAGATCGAGGTGATGATCGTCCGCGCCCGCCGCGGCGTCGCCGAGGAGCTGGGCGTGCGCTGGGGCTCGGCCAAGCTGCTGAACGCCAACGGCGGCACTTACGGCCTTGGCGTCAGCACCGGCATTTCCCAGGACAATCTCCAGGCGCCGGGCGACTCGCTGCGGAAACAGATCGCCAGCCAGACCGCCACCAACACCACCAGCGGCATCACCGTCAGCAGCGACAACAGGAACACGACCACCAGCCCGCTGGAGCCGCTCAACCCCTTCACCCTGCTGCCGACCACGCTCGGCGGCACGCTGGCCTCCTTCGTCTTCCGCGGCGACACCTTCTCGCTGCAGACGCAGATCAACGCGCTGTCGGAGGCCAACAAGCTGCAGACCATCGCCGCCCCGCGGGTGGTCACGCTCAACAACATCGCGGCGAAGATCACCAACGACCGCTCGCAGTTCCTGGCCACCCCGCCGGCGCCGAACGCGCCGGGCACCTATCTTGAGGTGAAGGCCGGGCTTCTGCTGAACATCACCCCGTCGCTGATCGTCCGCGAGGACACCGGCGAGCAGGGGCTGATCCGCCTCAACATCAACGCCTCGGACAAGGACGTCACCCTGTCGCAGGGCCGCCCGACGCTGACCGGCAACGAGGTGCAGACCCAGGTGCTGATCCCCGACGGGTCCACCTTCGTCATGGGTGGCCTGATGAACGACACCCGCATCGAATCCCGCGACGGCGTGCCGGTGCTGGAGGACATTCCGGTGCTGGGCAACCTGTTCAAGTCGCGCGAATCGCTGTCGGACCTCCAGGAAACCATCTTCTTCATCACCCCGCGGCTGGTCCAGCCCTCCGACGTCTATGCCCAGGACATCGCCCAGCGCCGCTACCTGCAGGCCCAGCGCGCCAAGCTGGCCGACATGCGCCAGGACATCCAGTCCACCAGCCAGCTGCTCGACCTCGACACCCGCATGATCGAAGAGGACGAGTGACGCGCCATGCGCCTGCGGATCGTCAACTCGCTCAACGTGCTGGCCGGCACGCTCGCCATCGGTGCGGCGGCACTGCTTCCAGTGGTCGATCGCAACCTGTCGATCGACGCCGCGCGCGCCGAGCTGGTGGAGGCGGTCGGCCAGATCGCCAAGGCGGAGGCCGACACCTTCCCGAAGTTCGAGCGGTTCGTCTACTTCACCAACCAGCCGCAGGACACGGCCAAGGCCTTCCAGTCGCTGGGGATCAAGGCGCCGTCCGCCAACTTCGTCTTCGAGGCCTTCGCCGACGCCGAGAACGCGCTGGTGATCCGCGCCTTCACCGCCCCCGCCGCCCTGCAGCAGGGCTCCCTTCCTCCGATGCTCTACCGCTACCGCGTCCGTGCCGCCGGCACCGAAGGCGCCGGCGAGTGGACCGTCCTTTCCGGGCGTTCGCCGGGCCTGCAGCAGCTGCCCGGAACGCTCGCCGCCCTGCTCAAGTGAGGAGACCCCGTCGCATGAAGCCCGTGCTCCGCGCCCTCGTTCTCGCCTTCGCGGGCGTGGCCGCCGCCTGCACCGTGCAGAACCCGCCGCCGGCCGTGACGACCGAGCCGGCGTCGTTCCCCAAGACGACCGCAGCCGGGACCGCTGCGGCGCCCACCGTCCTGGCCGCCGCCCCCACGCGCCCCGCATCGCAACCGTTCGTGCCGCCGCACTGGTCGGTCGGCGACAGCTGGCGCTACAGCGACGGCTACGGCATGACCGTCGTCGAATCGAACGGCGAAACCGCGAAGTTCCAGCGCCTGGACGACCCCGCGCAGTGGTTCGTCATGCGCGGCCTGTTCCGCGAGGAGACGAAGTCCCGCGCGGCGCTGCGCAACGTCGTCTTCCGCTCCGAGAACCCGATGGAGCTGTTTGGCTCACCGCCGGGCAAGCCGATCGTGTTCATGCGCGAATACACCCGCAACGGCGTCACCGTCCGGCACCGCACCTCCTGGACGATCGAGGGGCGGGAGACCGTCACCGTGCCCGCCGGCACCTTCGACACCGTGGTCGCGGTCATGCGCACCCGCAGCCTGACCGGCAACTGGGTCGGCTACGAGCGCTGGTGGTACAGCCCGGCCGCCAGGAACTACGTCCGGATGGAATACAGGTACGGGGAGACGCCCGAGTCGTCCCGCGTCCTCGTCACCTACAGCGTCAAATAGCGACTTACACGGCTGACAGAAGGAGCAGCGGCAATGCATCACCGCAAGCGCAAGCAACAGGGGTTCACCCTGGTCGAGCTGATGGTCGTGGTGGCGATCATCGGCATCCTCGCCGCCATCGGCATTCCCCAGCTGACGCGCTTCGTCAAGCAGGCGGAGACGACGGAACCGTCGCAGCGCATGGCCGACATCGCCCGCAACATCCAGGGCTACATCGACGCCAACCCGAACGCGACGGTGTCCAAGCTGCAGGCCAACCTGGACGCCGCCAACACGATGTTCCCGAACTGCACCGGAACGACCTGCATCGACAGCGTGGTGCCGACCGTGACGCTGCCGGCGAATTCCGTATGGAAATACATCGTCTCGGTGAAGATCGGCGCGACCTCGCGCAGCGCCTCCGTCTGCATCGCCGCCCAGCGCTTCCCCAACGGCTTCGCCAGCACCGCCGACGTCGGCGCCGTCTACTACTCCAACGCGGCGACCTCCGGCGAAGCGGGCTGGGACGGCCAGTACCACCGCGTCAGCTACATCAAGAGCGAGGCGACCACCAGCGTCGCGGCCGGCAACTGCGCCACGCTCGCCGAAACCGCGCCGGTGGCGAAGGCCGCCACCTGACCGCCGCATCCGCTGCTCCCGCCTCCCCTCCCACCGGCACCGGACGCATGATGAACGACACCGACGATTTCGGTTTGGCCATCGCCTCCGGTGCGGTGCAGCCCCGCGGCCGCTACGAGAACTGGCGGCGGCTGGGGCGGGGAGGCACGGCGACGGTCTACCGCGTCTTCGACGCGGAGCTGAATTACGACGTGGCGATCAAGGTGCTCAACCCCGATGTCCTCGCCGATAGCAGCCTGCGCGACACCATGCTGCGCAGCATCCGCAGCGAGGTGCTGATCTCCCGCCTGCTGCGGCACGAGAACATCTGCCCGATCCACGACATCTATGACGGGCCGCGCGGTTTCGGCGTGGTCATGGACATCGTCGACGGCGTCGAACTGCGGCAGTGGATGGACGCCAACCGCAACGGCCTGCGCGACACCGCGACCGACCGGCTGGAGCTGCTGAAGCACCTGACCGGTGCGCTGGCCGTGGCGCACACGCGCATCGTCCACCGCGACCTGAAGCCCCAGAACATCTTCCTGCGCGGCGGCGACATCGGCCGGCCGGTCATCATGGATTTCGGCTTCTCGGTGCTGGGCGCCAAGGTGGCCGGCGACTTCCTGGAGGCCTACACGCCGAAATACATGGCGCCGGAGCAGTTCGAGGCGCCGGAAACCGTCGACCGGCGCGCCGACCTGTGGGCGCTGGGCATCATCGCCTACGAGCTGTTCACCGGCCGGGTGCCGCCCAACTCGCTGCAGAACCTGCTGTCCACCGGGCAGGTGCCGCGCATCGCCATCGAGCATATCGACCCGCCGAGCCGCTACAATGCCGCGGTGCCGCCGGCGCTCGACCGCCTCATCCTCCAGCTGATGGCCTACCGGCCGGAGCGGCGCATCCAGGCGGCGGAAGAGCTGCTCGACGCCCTGCGCGTGGTCGAACTGCTGAGCGAGCCCGGCGACGGCGGCCGGGAGCGCACCGGCCGGCGCGACCACGCTGTCCTGATCTGCGGCGGCGAACATCACCTCGGCACCCGGGCCGGCGTGGGCGTGCTCCCCAACGAGCTGCCCGGACGGCGCATCCGCCTGTCGCCCTTCCTCATCGATCCCCGGCCGGTCACCGTCGCCGACTTCGCCGAGTTCGTCACCGCCACCGGCCATCCGGCGCCGCCGCTGCTGGACAAGCGGCTGGCCTCGGCCGCCAGCCATCCGGTGGTCGCGGTCACCCATGCCGACGCGCAGGCCTACGCCCGCTGGGTGGGCGGCTTCCTGCCGACGGAAGCGCAGTGGGAATGCGCCGCGCGCGGCGGCGTGCCCTTTGCCGACTATCCCTGGGGCTCCGAACCGCCGGGCCCGACGCGCGCCAACATCGGCCGTGCCTCCACCATGACCTCGCCGGTCGGTTCCTACGCCGAGGGGCGCAATCCCTACGGCCTGGACGACCTGTGCGGCAACGTCTGGGAATGGTGCCAGGACGTGTACGACGACGCCTTCTACCGGACCCTGACCAAGGACGCGCCCGATCCCGTCAACAGCCGCGGCAGCGGCCCACGCGTTCTGCGCGGCGGCAGTTTCGAGAGCGTCCCGGTGCAGGGCCGCTGCGCGTTCCGGTCCTCCGCGCCACCCGGCGAACGGCGCGGCGACGTCGGTTTCCGCGTCGCCTACCTGCCCGACCTTTAGCCGCCGGATACCTGCCTCATGACAACGACCGAACGGCCCACCCTGCACATCCTGGTCCGCCACACCGACGGCAGCGAACGGCCGGCCGTGCTGGACGGCGGGCGCGACCGCTATGTCGTCGGCCGGCGCGACGCCGGCGGTGCGATTTCCGATCTGACGCTGGATGACAGGCATGTGTCGCGCCGCCACTGCGCCTTCGCCTGGGACCCGGCGCTGGGCGCCTGGACGGTGACCGACCTGAAGAGCGCCAACGGTACCCGGCTGAACGGCACGCCGGTGGACGAGGCGCCGCTGCCGGTGCGCAGCGGCGACCGGATCAACCTGGGCGCCACGCTGCTGATCCTCGACATGGGCGCACCGCAGGAAGCCGACGGCGACCGCACCGTCACGGTCCACCCGTCACTCTCCCGGATGCCGGCCGCCGCCCCCGACGATGACGACGCCACCCTGCTCGGAGACGGCGGGGGAGCGACGGTGCTCATCCGCCCCGATGCGGCGGCGACCGTGATGCACCATCCGCAGACGCTTATGCGCGCGGCCCAAACCCCGGCCGTCACCCCATCGCCCGCTCCGGAGCCCGGCCCGCATCCGACGCCCGCTCCGACGCACACACCCACACCGGCTGCGGCCGATCCGACCGCATTGCCGGACGTCGCCGGACCGGCGGATGACGGCTGGACCGCCGGCTTCACCGCCGCACCGCTCCCCTCCCCTCCGCCGGCCCCTCCGCCGGCCCCTCCGCCGGCGGTCGCGGAGGAGCGTCGCGCCTTCGAACGGCCGGAGGGCGACGTCGTCCTGAACGGCATCGCCCGCGATCTGGTGCAGGCCAACCTGCTCGACGGGCAGAAGGCGGTGGCGCTGTGCAAGGTGGCGCGCGACACCGGGCGGACCTTCTTCCGCATGCTGGCGGAGGACACCAGCCTGCGCTTCCACGACGAGATCTATGCGCTCGTCGGCCGGCAGTTCGGGCTGGAAACCCTCGCCACCGAGAAGGAGCTGATGGAACAGGCGGTTGCCACCGGATGGCTGCCCTTCCCGCTTGCGGCCAAGCGCGGCGCGGTGGTGCTCGCGTCCGGCGACGGCGGAATGCTGCGCTATGCCACCATCGACCCCTTCGACCTGCCGCTCGACGATTGGGTCGCGCGCTGCGCCGGAAAGCCGACGCAGCGGCTGCTGGTCACCCCGACGGTCTTCCAGTCGGCGCTGCAGCGCCTGAAGAACCAGGGGGAGGACGAGGACGGCAGCTCCAGCGTGCTGGTCATCGACATCCCGCCGGAGGTGGAGCAGCGCATCGCCACCCGCATCGAGGAGGCGGACGTCCCGCAGCTGGTCAACTACTTCCTCCAGCGCGCCTGCCTGCAGGGGGCGTCGGACATTCACATCGAGCCGACCGAGGATTATCTGCTGGTGCGCAACCGCGTCGACGGCATCCTGCACGAGGACACCTCGATGCCGGTGTCGATGCATCCGGAAATCTCGTCGCGCATCAAGATCGTCGCCGGCATGGACGTGGCGGAGAAGCGCCGCCCGCAGGACGGCCGCATCAGCTCGGTCATCCAGGGCAATCCGATCGACGTGCGCGTGTCCTCCTACCCGACCATCTACGGCGAGAAGATGGTGCTGCGCCTGCTCGACAAGAACGCGCTGCGCCCGTCGCCCGAACATCTGGGCATGGTGTCGCGCGACCTGCGGCTTCTCTACGACAAGCTGGGCGCGCCGTACGGGCTGGTGATGATCTGCGGCCCGACCGGGTCGGGCAAGACGACGACGCTCTATTCCTGCCTGGGCAGCATCGACAAGAAGGCCAAGAACGTCCTGACCGTCGAGGATCCGGTGGAATACCGGCTGAAGGGCGTGCACCAGATGCAGGTCAACGACCGCATCGGCCTGACCTTCGCCTCGGGCCTGCGCACGATCCTGCGCCAGGATCCGGACGTCATCATGGTCGGCGAATGCCGCGACACCGAAACCTCGGCGATGGCGATCCAGGCGGCGCTGACCGGCCACATCGTCTTCTCCACCATCCACACCAACGACGCGGTGGGCGTGGTGACGCGCCTGCTGGACATGGGCATCGACCATTTCCTGGTCGCCAACGCCCTGACCCTGACCATCGCCCAGCGGCTGGTGCGCAAGGTGTGCAGCCATTGCCAGACCGTGGTGACCGGCACCGAGCTGCGCCGCCAGCTGCGCGGCGACGGCATCTCCGCCGAACGGCTGGAGGCGCTCGGCATCGAGATCGACGACGACCTGACCTATGTCCAGGGGCTGGGCTGCGTGCATTGCCGCAACACCGGCTACAGCGGCCGGCAGGCGGCGTTCGAGGTGTTCGAGATGACCAACGCCGCCCGCAACATGATCCTGTCGCCGAACTTCAACGCCGACGAGCTGCGGCGCATGGCCCGCGAGTCCGGGATGACGACGCTGATCGGCCACGGGCTCCAGCTGATCGAGGAAGGCATCACCACGCACGCCGAGGTCATCCGCGTGCTCGGCGAAACCTACTGACGCGGGCCCGGCGATGGCGGTGAGCACACTCCACACCCTGATCTTCACGCAGCAGTTCGCCTCGATGATCCGCAGCAACCTGCCGCTGGTCGAGGTGCTGGACAATCTGGCGGAGGAAACGCCGCAGCGCCGCCTGCGCGAGACCATCGCCACCGTGTCGGACGACGTGAAGCACGGCCAGGATCTGGGGGCGGCGCTGGCCGCCCATCCCGGCGTGTTCGACGACGTCTATGTCAACGTCGTCCGTTCCGGCCTGGAATCCGGCCGGCTCGGCGGCGCGCTGGCGCAGATCGCCCATTACCAGAAGGTCATCCACGAAACCGGGCGCAAGCTGAAGGCGGCGATCGCCTATCCGGCCTTCGTCGTGCTGGCCTTCTTCGGCATCTTCAACGCGATGGTGTTCTTCATCCTTCCGAACTTCTCGAAGATGTACAAGAATTTCGGCAAGGCGCTGCCGGCGCCGACCCAGCTGCTGCTCGACCTCGGGCGCTTCTGGGCGGACAACTGGTATCTGATCGTCGGCGTGCAGGCGGTGCTGATCGGCAGCTTCATCGTCTGGATCGCCAGCCCCGACGGCCGCGCGGTGTGGGACGAGATCAAGCTGCGCATCCCCCTCCTCGGCCCGCTGTGGCGGATGAGCGCGCTGGCGCGCTTCCTGCGCACGCTGGCGGTGCAGGTGGAGAACGACGTGCCGGTCCTCCACGCCCTGCGGCTGGCCGCCGACGCCAACGGCAACGTCTATATCCGCGAAATTCTCTACGACATCGCCGACGAGTTCGAACGGGGCCGCAGCCTCGCCGCCAGCTTCCGCCGCTACGAGGTCTTCCACGGCATCGTCCTGCAGATGATCGCCTCGGGCGAGGAGGCCGGCATCCTGGACGAGCTGCTGATGTCGTCCGCCGATTATTTCGACAGCCTCGTGCAGGACCTGCTGGACCGCATCACCAGCCTGGTGAACCCGGTGCTGACCATCTTCATCGGCCTCGCGGTGGCCGGGATGATGGTGGCCTGCTTCCTGCCGGTCTTCCAGATGGGGTCCATGGTATGAGCACGACCCGGCTTCCCCCCCGCCCCGCCATCCGCCGCGCCGCGAAGGGCCGCTCCCAGGCCGGCTGGACCCTGGTGGAGCTGATGGTCGTCATCGTAATCATCGGCATCCTGGCGGCGATCGGCGGCGGCTATTACACCAACCACCTGCTGCAGGCCAACGTCTCCCAGGCGGTGCCGCACCTGATGACGATCGCCGCCAAGCAGCGCATCCACCACAACCGCACCGGCCGCTACCTGACCTCCACCAGCGAGGAGGAGATCCAGAAGAAGCTGGGTGTCGACCTGTCGAACGCCGGCGATTTTTGCTTCATTCTTCTGTGCACCGACGCGACCAAGTGCGGCAACTACGGCAGTTCCCCCTTCACCGCCTCCACCCCCGGCTCAGCCACCGACGGCCCCTTCATCTCCACCGGCGGCAACGAGACGACGCTCTTCCAGGTGCTGGCCCTGCTGCGCCCGAAATCGGCGTCCGGCACCACCACCGGATCGGTCAGCGGCGCCGGGCGGACCTGCACCCCGTCCTACACGGTGGAGCCGATCAAGCAGGAGCCGCAGGGCTGGGTGCGCGACACCGGCAAGGGCAGCAGCGGGCGTGTCGTGGTGCTCAGCTACCCGCCGCCGCCGGACGGCCGCGCCACCTCGTCGGTGACCATCGGCGGGCACACGGTGACGCTCGACTGGCGGCAGGGCATCGCGATGTCCGACACCCTGACCGAGTAGGGAGACGGACCGATGCGCCCTCCCCGCCTGTCCCGGCAATCCGGCATCACCCTGATGGAGGTGATGATCGGCATCGTGCTGGTCGGGATTCTCCTGCTCGGCATGAACGGCCTGTGGGAAGCCGCCGCCCGCCAGCTCGACGAGGCCTCGCTGCGCCAGCGCGCGGTGTTCCGCCTGAACGGCGAGATGGAACGGCTGAGCGCGCTGTATATTTTCGGCCCGGTACCTACAACTTCCACCAATTTGGTGTCGGTTGCCGACTACGCGACTTCGACGATTCCGGCTCGGATTGGGTCATATATTGGCACGTCGGTCAGCAATAGCCGGCTCATTTACGCCGACAACACCACCACCCCGACGGTCACGACTTCGACCACGACTTTCGCGCAGACCGTAAACACCGACGGACAGAACGCCGAAACGGTTTACAGCCGCATCTATTATCTGGATGCGGGCATCGTGGGCACCACGGGCGACGACCGCAACCTCGTCTGGCTCGACCGCGAGCGTGGAGTGCTGGCGCAGTTGAGTTGGGAACTAAGCGACCTGCCATACACCGACCCTTTATTGTCCGGCGGCAAGCCGTGCAACAACAAGCCATGCCAACTGCTCACCCTCTATCTCGATTATCCATTCCGCTACTCCACCGACACGGTGGACCCGCGCGGTGACATGGGACCGGTGGAGACCATCACGCTCCAGACCATCGTGGGGCAGCGATGAAGAGCCGGCGCGACGCCCAGCGGGGCTTCACCCTGATCGAACTGATGGTCGCCGGCACCATCAGCCTGATCCTGCTGGCGGCCATCGGCGGCGTGCTGTCGGATTCGCTGCGCACCGCGGCGGCGCTGAACAGTCAGGTCGCCATCAACCGTCACGCCCGCGAGATCTTCGAGATCCTTGCCTTTGGCGGCAGCAATGAGAACGCAAACACTACCCCCCTACCTTTCAACTATGTCTTCGGCCTACGCGGTCGGAATCCGACCGGCGGCAGCGACATGTTCGCGATGCCAGCGGCCTCTTCACCTAGCCCTCTTCTTGCCCGCGACATCAATGGCAGCACACGCTTGTATCGGTTTGGCCTTGGCCGCACCGGCACGACACCCCAGGGCGACCCGATAGACGCTCTGCTTGCCGAGCAGGTCCAGGAGGTGACGGTCCCCTGCACCGGAACCGACCTGCCGGTACAGGGATGCGCCGTCGCGACCAGTGCGACGATGCAGGGCTACCTGCGCTCTGACCCGACGCTCTCAACATCGGCCTCGCCCAACCGTGTCACCACACTCGCCTTCCAGTTGATCGACCCGCAGGTGCAGGGAGCGCCGCATACCTACAACACCGACTACACGGTGACCTACTGGACCGCCTTCACCGGCCTGCAGGAGAAGGCACCATGGTAGCGAGACGCCAATGCGCCCGAGAGCGCCAGCGGGGATCGGTCCTCGTCGCCGTGATGGTGTTCATGGCGCTGCTGATGCTGTTCGCCACCACACTGATCAACCACCTGCTGGTGTCCGAAGCCGAAGAGGTGGAGTCGATGCTGGCCGAGACCCGCGTCTATTGGGCGATGAACGGCCACCTGAACTACATGCTCAGCCGCGCTGCCGCCCAGGGATTGTGTGCAAATGGTGCGAAGGCCGGGACGCTTGCACTCAATCAGGCAGCAGAATGCAAATCCAATCCTACCACTGACACAGACGGCACCGGGAGCCATCCATCCTTTTCCAGCCGATCAACCGGCAGCATCGTCGGCGCACTCCAAGATTATCTGGATGGGGCCGACGAACTTAGGCAAAGCGGGACCATCGACAATCCTGGTTCATTAACCTGGTATTTCCCGCAGAACGCCAACGCCACCAACGACGGTACCACCGCTCTTAACGGCAACAATCTGACCAACACTGCCAATCAGTACCAGTTCTCAATCCGCGGCGTGGTCGATGAGCGCATGCTCTCCACCAATGTCGCAGCTGCCGACGGTCAGGTGCGGCTTGATCTAGACATCACCGAGGTCGGCAACGTCCCCGTCCTGCGGAACATCGCGGATCGCGTCGGCCGGCTAACCGTCGGCTTCTGTGTCGTCGACCAATATGACGACGGCGGCACTCTAAAAGCCTCCCCCAGCACAGCGAACTGCGCCACCGGCCAAGCCGAAGGCACGTCCCGCATCCAATTCATCCAGCGCAACTTCCCCTTCTCGTATTAGCGAGGCGCCATGACCGCTCCGTCCCAGACCCTTGCCCTGCCCCGTACGGGTGGCCTGCTGACCGCGGCGCGGCGGCTGTTCGCTCCGTCGCGCAAAGGGGCCGATGCGGCGGCGGGCACCGGCATCGCCTATCTGCACTGCTCCGACATCGGCTGGAGCGCGCTCGTGCTCGATCCCGCCTCGCCGGGCGCGCCGACGGCCTTGTCGGGCGAACCGCCGGCCAAGCAGGCGCCGGCACCGGGCGAGGAGCGGCTCGACACCGTCTTCGCCGCCGCTGCCGAGGCGTTCGAACGGAACCGCGTCTCCATCGACCGGCTGCATGTGCTGACCGACGATCCCGGCATCTTCTACACCGACACCCGTGGCGAGCAGTTCAACGCCGCCGAGAAGACCTCCCCCGCCGTCCTGCGCGCCTATGGGGCGGAGCAGTTGAACGCCTCGCACGCCATCTTCGGGTTCGCTCCCTTCGGCCAGAAGGGCGGCAAGACGCGCCAGAACGGCGTCGCCGCCTTCGCCAGCGCCAAGCGTGCCGGCGGCTGCCTGGGCCGGCTCGACCGGCTGGCGCTGAAGGTCGGGTCGCTGGTGCCGGTGGCCGACATCCTGGTCCGCCGCGCTCACGAGTTGGGCGGCGCCACCTATGGCGCGCTCTATGTCGGCGGACAGTCCAGCCAGTTGGTGGTGGCCTGCCCGCGGCACGGCACGGTGACCAGCCGCGTGCTGCCGGTCGGCATCATGACGCTGGTGGAGGCGGTGGCGCGGGAGTCCGGCATCGGCGTCGAAGACGCGCAGCGCGCGCTTGGCGAGCGTTCGGTGGCGGACGAGGTGATGACGCTGGAGCCGCTCGGCGACGATGCCGAGATCACCCGCAGCGCCATGGACCGCATGATCGGGCCGGCGCTGCGCCGCATGGTGGCCGACATCGAAGCGACGCTGGAGTTCTTCGACACCCAGCGCGTCTCCGACCGGCCGCAGCGGCTGGAACTGTTCGGCGCCTGCGACCGGGTGAACGGCCTCGCCGATTTCCTGGCGGCCTCGCTGCCGGTGGAGCCGTCGCCGGTCAGCGTACTGGAGCTGTTCCAGCGCCAGCCGCCGGGCGACTGCATCAACCTGCTGCAGCACACCGGATCGGACCTGCAGATCGGCCAGACCCGCTACAGCCTGCACGGCGACCGTCTGGCCGCCGCCAAGAAGCCGGAGCGTGCCGACAGCCGGGCCGGCGCCGGGCGCCCCGGCGACCGCAGGAAACAGCCGGGACGCCGCGGCTCGCGCTCCCGCCCCGCCGCCAACCAGGGGCTGGCCGGGCTGCTCGCACGGCTGCGCGGCCAGCCGGCCGGCGACGGCGAGGAGGCGCCCAGCAGCGACCGGCAATATTTCCTGCTGTTCGGTCTGGTCTGCGGGCTTCTGCTGCTGGTGGCGTGGCAGAGCTACGACGACCTTCAATCCCGCCACCGCAACGCCATGGCGCGCGTGTCGCAGCTGATGGACGAGAACGCGCGCATCCGCCGGGCCGTCGGCGGCAGCGAGCGGGTGCAGGCGGCGGCGCCGACCGACAAGGTGCTGTGGACCGAGAAGTTCCTGGCCATCGGCCGCAACATGGACAAGCCGATGTGGTTGACCGACGTGTTCCTCGCCACCGAAACCCGCACGGTCGGCGGCAGCAGCGTCGTCAGCAAGAAGCTGGTGCTGGAAGGCGCGGTCCTGCCCTCCACCGTCGGCCATATCCTGGAGATCTCCAAGTTCATCGACCGGCTGGAAAAGGACACCGTCGGCTTCATGGACGATTTCCGCGAGATCCGCTTCCACGGCGCCAGCCTGGATCAGGCGGAAAGCGACCCGATCATCCGTTTCGGCATCGAAGCCTGGTACGACGAGAACAAGCGCGTCCAGACGCGGGCCGCCACCCCGGCCGGCGGCGCCGGCGGCGGACCGCTCGGCGACATGCAGATCAAGGTGCGTGAGCGCAACGAGGCCATCGAAACCCACGCGCCGGTATCGGCGCGCTGAGCGCGGCGGCTGACGACAAGGACCCGGAGACCCCCATGGATGCCTTCCTCAGGAAACACCGCGCCTTCCTGCTGTCGACCCTCTACCTGATCACCGGGTTGATGCTGCTGGGCTATGCCACCCTCTACAGCAGGCGCGACGTGGCCATCGCCGACGCCCTGCAGCTGAACCGTCTGGTGGAGGAGGAGAACCGCGCGCTGACGGAACTGGCCAAGAAGCAGAAGAAGGCGGAGGCGGCGCCTCAGGAGGGCATCCGCTCGCTGCCGACCTTCCTGGAGCGCATCAACTCAATCGCCCAGAAGACCACCGTCATCATCAAGGAGCTGACCCCCAGCCGCGACACCGACCTGAAATTCCTGCTGAAGATCACCACCGACTACCTGACCTTCCTGCGCTTCGCGGCGGAGCTGGAATCGCTCAATCTGGTCATCAACGACCTGCAGGTGCGGCCCTACGACCCGACCAAGACGCCGCCCGTCCACGCCATCGAATTCTCCATCACCCCGCGCAACGACGCGGCACCGATGTCCGACGACCGCGTCCTGGCCCTGCGCGATCAGGTGGCCAGCCTGGACAAGCGCAACCCCTTCCAGCGCTTCGCCTTCAACGCCACCACCAAGGAGGTGTCGGCCGAGATCGACCTGACCTGGATCCACAAGCTGTCGGGCGTCGGCCGCGTCGGCGACCGCAAGGTGGCGACGATCAACGTCAGGAACGAGACCAAGGATTACAGCGTCGGCGACGAGCTGGAGCCCGGACTGACCGTCACCGCCATCGAGAACGACCGCGTGCAGCTCCAGAAGAAGACGGGCGACGGCACGGTGCGCTACGTCATGCGCTTCCGCCGCTCCGCCGTCTCCAAACAGCCCTGATCGCGGGGGGAGCGGTCATGGCCATCCGGATGAGGACGGCGGCAACCCTGCTGGCCGGGGCGCTGCTGGCGGCGGCGCTGCCGACCGTCCCGGCGAAGGCCGACCGGGTGTCCGACGCCGTCGCCGATTTCCGCGCCGGGCAGGCGGACGAAGCCGCCCAGGTGCTGGAACCGCTGGCCCGCACCGGTCATCCCGATGCGCAGTTCTGGCTGGGTACCATGTATTACCAGGGCCGCGGCAAGCCGCGCCTGTACGGGGCGGCGCTGGCTTGGTACCGCCGCGCCGCCGAACAGGGCAACGCCGACGCGCAGAACAATCTGGGCCTGATGTACCGCAACGGCGAGGGGGTGGAGGCCAGCCGCCTGCTTGCCTACGCCTGGTTCACCCTGGCGGCCGGGCACGGCAACAGCGTGGCCCGTGCCAACCTGGACGCGCTGGCCGACGGCATGACGCCCGCACAGATCCTGCAGGGCCAGCAGTTGGCCGAGGAGCAGATGCATCGCATCGATACCGCGCGGCGGCGGCCGGCCCCCGCGCGGGCGCCGGTTTCGGCCGCGGCAGCGGCGACGGCATTGCCGCCGGTTCCCGCGCTGAACGAGGTGCGCGTGGTGCAGATCGGCCTGTTCCGCAATGCCGACGGCGTCCGCCGCATCCGGGATAGGCTGAAGGGGGAACGGCTGGAACGGTCGCGTCTCGCCCTGCGCGACGAGGAGGTGGTGATCCGCGGCGAGCGCTACCGCCGCCTGCGCGTCGGTCCCTTCGCCCGCGCCGAAGACGCCCGCGTCTGGGCGCAGCGCCTCGACCGCCTGCTGGGGGTGGACAGCGCGGTCATTCCGGTGCCCGCCGGCCGATAAGCGGGCCAAATATGCGCGGCGCCCGCGCCGTCAGTCGCGGCTCGCCGTGCGCACCAGCCTGGAGGCTTCGGTGACGGCGGCGTCGAAGGGATGGCGGTCGGACGGATAGAGCATGCCGACGCGCCGCACATAGGCCTGGGTTTCGGCATAGGGCGGGATGCCGCCATGCCGCTCCACCGCGCCTTCGCCGGCATTGTAGGCGGCCAGCGCCAGGCGGACGTCGCCCTGGAAATAGGCCAGCAGCCAGCGCAGGTACTTCATCCCGCCCATCAGGTTGCCGACCGGATCGAACGGGTCGGCCACGTCGAAACGGCGGGCGGTCTCCGGCATCAGCTGCATCAGGCCGCGCGCCTTCTTCGGCGATTCGGCGCGGGGTTCGAAATTCGACTCCACCGCGATCACCGCCAGCACCAGCCGGGGGTCGAGCGAGAAGCGCGGCGCCAGATCGCGCACGGCATCGGCCACCGCGCCGCGCGCCGCCAGCTCGCGGAACCGGGCGGTGTCGGGAATGAAGACCGGCGGGGCGGACCGGCGCCGGCTCTCGCTCCGGCAAACCGGTTGGGGGTGGGGCTTGCCGGGCGGCAGGAGCTTCAGCATCCGTCGGGCGTCGGCCTCCCCTCCTTGCGCGGCGGCGGCGAACCAGTCGAAGCCGCGCACCGGGTCGCGGCGCACGCCCAGACCGGTCCAAAGGAACCAGCCGACCCGGAACGAGGCCTTCGCATGCCCCTGCCGCGCAAGCCCGCAATAGAGCGCATAGGCCCTGCCGAGATCGGTGGGCATGTCCCTGCCCGTCTCATAACGCTGGGCAAGGTCGAACTGCGCATCGGCGTCCACCGCCGCCGCCGTTCCTGCGAGGCAGCAGACCGCCGCCGCGGCAAGGATGGAGGCCAAGCGCTTTTTAGCCATCCGGTTCATGGAATTACGGTCGACGTCTGGCCCGGATTGACCACCGACACGACGCCGCCCCAGTTGCACATGCACTTCGACACGTTGTCCAGCGCCGGCATATGGTCCAGCATCACCGTCGGTGCGCCCGGCACCCAGGGCGACAGGGTGGCGGGGATGCAGGGCATCGGGGTCAGCACGCCCATCGCCGCCGCCGTCGCCGAGGCCACCGTCGGGTTGGCGAGGCTGGTGCACATGCCGAACGGCAGGATGTTGACCATCGGCTTGTGGTCTAGGATGTTCGCCGCCGGCTGGTTGCCGGCCATCTCGCGATGGACGGAAAGGACCACCAGCGAGGAGGGCGACAGGCCGAAGCTGCACATCAGCGTGGCGCCGTTTACGACTTGAATGGGCATGGGACCGTGCGCGCCGTTTCCTGGTGACCGACAAGAGCGTCGAACCCGCCCCACCCGGTGGTGGTGCGAAGCCGCCGCTCATTCTAATGGCACTTGCCGGAAAGCTCAACGGCAGCCCCGTTCACGGCATCTCCGCCGCCGTGACAACCCGCCCTGCGACGAAGGAACAATGCGCACTGAGGTGTGACAGCCGGGGTAGTTGATGCATTTCGTGCAGGAACGCTTTCGCTATACGTCCGCAAGGTTGATTTCATCTTCGATAGACTATCGTCTTTCGGCTTGCTATCCTCTTGGTCACCATTGCCGGCCCGTGTCGATGGAAGGATTCTCCCGTCTGATAAACGCTGCCGGGGGATCAGCCGGTTTGGATCCATGCCATCCAAGACATCTTGCGCGAGGCGAGCCACCAGTATGTTTCACCTGCCGCCGCGGCCGAAGGGACCGGCTCACCATCACCGGTCGCCGGAACCGGGAAATTGGCGCGCATGGCTGTCCTATTCGCAAATCCGACAGAGTCTGAACTGGTGCGACATTGAAGTATTTCGGCCGGAGACCGTGGATTCTCTTCATCTAAACAAGTCCACGATATTCCAGTCTCAACGTGAAAGTGGCGCGCAATGCTGACTATCAGTGACGGGCAATTCGATCGGCTTCGCGAAGTCAGCGATGCGGCATTCAGCAAGCGTCTCGCTAATTTCCTGATTGAGGCGGACCCTGATGCCGGCGACATTCCCTTTGAAGAATTGCTGACGACGGCGGAGCGGCAGATGGCCCGGGCGCGCGCCTATGGGATCGTCACGGAGCATGGATTCGCCGTCTATTTTCTGACCGCTTGGATATTGGGTGAGGACTTCGACACGGCCTTTCCCGCCGCGCAGACCGTCTTGGAGGACTCCGGCACCGCGCTCTCCGCGAAGACCGACTGGCTGGAACAGTGGACACTCCAGATTCTGGAAACTTTAGAGAATCAATAAAGGCAGGAGCTGGCGGTGGCATTCGGCGGCATTTTCAGGAAAGCCTGGTCGTCGGCTACATCGGCAGCCAAGACCGCGGCAGCAAAGCTGGCGACGGGCGCTACCACGCTGGCTTCGGCCCCCCGGGTGCTCAAAAACCTGCCCGCCGCCGCGGCGGCCAAGGTTTCGTCCTGGATCGGCGAGATCGACCGCAAGATCGTCAAACCCGCCCAGGCGGCTGTCCAGGCAGTAAAGCAGGCTGCGCATTCTGTCGTGGCAAAGGCGACCGATTTAACCAGGAAGGCCACCCAGATTTACAACAAGGCCCGGGCAACATTTTCTAAGGTAAATCAGGTAAAACCGATTGAACCATGTCCCTTTGCCAACGTCAAAGGGGCGCAAAAGCCCTCAAAGGTTAAGCTCGCCCTCAGCGCTGTCAATAAGCTCGTCGATGCAAATGCCTCTGGAGGCATAAAGGAGGTTGTCGAGACTGGCCTTGGGATGGCCGGTTACCTCTATCAGGACGGAAAAAAGAATAAAAAGACACTCACTCAAGAGTTCATGAACAAGCTAAAGATGAAGCTTGTCCTGCCCGGCACGTGGAAGATGCCCGGGGAACTTTACAAAATGGGCATAAAGTACTCCCAAACGGGCTACCTTATGCTGAAGAAAGGCAACCCGCTCAACGTTGCCCATGGCCGCTACAAGCTCTGGACACCCTTTCTCAACAACCCGTTGGCGACCAAAACGGGAAAAGCAATCATGGGGAAAGCCGGCCTCTTTGGCGCCGGTATCGAGGTTGCGAAGACTTTCGCCGACCGTACCCTCGATCCCGGAGGCGTGAAGGAAGGTGCGGTTTCGGCCTATTCCAAGGCGGCGGTCAAGGGTGTGGCCAAGGGCATAGCCAGCAAGATCATCATCGGGAAGGCAACGGCGGCCGGGGCGGCCATCGGCACCGCGATTTTCCCGGGGGCAGGTACCGTGATCGGGGGAGTGGCGGGTTTTGCCGTGGGCGTCGGCGTCTCTCTGGCTTCCGACAAGATCATCGACCATGCGGTCGACGCCACATGGACGCTTGCCGGCAAAGCTGCGGCGAAGGCTGCTCCCGTGGTAAAGGACCTTGCCGGCAAGGCTGCCGATCTGGGGCACAAGGCAACGGCCAGCGCCAAAAAAGTATGGGATGAAGCCAAGAGCGTGTCACGCTGGGCAACCAAATGGTTTTGACACTGCCAGTCGTGACGGAAGGAAGGAGCCGGTAACATGCCCACACTCGCCGAGCTGAAAGCGGAATTGAACCGTGCTCCCAACGATCCGGCTGCGCATATCGCCTATGGCAGGGGGTTAGAGGCCGAACAGCGGTTTGACGAGGCGGCACGGGCCTATTTCGGGGCGCTTGAGCTGGATTCTGAAAACGCCGAGGCCTGTTTTCGCCTTGGCATGATGCGGATGCTCGACGGCGATGCGGAAACCGCCCTTCCATTGCTGATCCAGGCCGTCAACCTCGACGAGGGCAACGGCCTGTATTGGAGCAACCTGGGAATGCTGCTTCTCCTCCTTGAACAGAAGGAAGAGGCGCTGGCCGCCTTCGAAGCGTCCTGGGAGGTCGCGCCGGAACTGGAACAGACCCCGCTCCACATCGCCCGGCTGCAGTTCGAACTCGGCCAGTATGACAAGGTCCTTGAACTGGAAAAGGAACTGACCGCACTGGGCGGATCTTACCCCGAAGCCTCCATCCTGCATGCCAGCAGCCTTTTGGCACTGACACGTGCGGAGGAGGCCGCTGCCATAGCGGAAGAGGCTGCCATCCGCTTTACCGACCAGCCCGACGTCCTTGCCACGGCCGGCGGCATTCTTGCCTTTCAAGACAAGTTCGATCAGGCACGCGACCTGTTCAAACGCGCCCTTGCCCGCAATCCCCAGCATTATGATGCTCTTGTCGGCCTGGGCGCCCTGCTCTCCCGTACCGATGCCCCCGGCTCCGCGGAGAACTGCTATCGGAAAGCGTTGGACGCCGACCCTCAGCGGGTGCAGGCTTATGTTGGCCTGTGCAGCCTGGCCTTTCAGGCCGACGACCCGCAGCGGCTTCTGCATTGGGCCAGGGCCGGCTTGCAACATGCACCGAACAACCCCGATCTGCTGTATTACAAGGCGCGCGTGCTGTCGCGGCTGGGGCAGATCGATTCCGCGGTCAAGACATTGGAACAGCTTCTCGATGTCAATCCGTTCCACTACCAGGGGCATTTTGAACTTGCCAACCTCTGTGAGCTTGAGCTGAACGACCGCGCACGAAGCCAGGTACATCTGAAAGCCGTCATCGAAATCGCACCCGACAGTGCCGCGGCCCGCGTTGCCGGGATGATGCTGAGCAAGGGCTGACGCCGGATCGACCGCTG
Organism: Azospirillum sp. B2RO_4; assembly: GCF_051124815.1. Taxonomy (NCBI): domain Bacteria; kingdom Pseudomonadati; phylum Pseudomonadota; class Alphaproteobacteria; order Rhodospirillales; family Azospirillaceae; genus Azospirillum; species Azospirillum sp. B2RO_4. Next base: position 596,855 of record NZ_CP118486.1, read on the forward strand.
CCGTCAGGAGCGTCGGCGCCCCGCCTTGCCGGCGGCGCGCCTGCGGCACCAGTTCCACGGGCGCTTGGCGAAGTTCCAGATCGCCTCCCCAACGGCCGCATCCGCCGCCGAATAGGCCCCGGCCAGGATGACCAGCGGAAATCCAATCAGAACGGCCCCCAGGAAACCCAAGGCGGTCCACCACCCCCATCGCAGGAATGCCAGGGCCGATGCAGATAGTCCCCCTGCGCCAGGCGCCGCGGGCATCATCGGGGTCCGCCTTGCCTGCGGCGGCTCGCCGGATGGCATCGGCCGGGACCTGTTGCTTGAGGGTTCATCGCTGGCCCTTCGCTCCTGTCCAAAACCGTCTACAATAGCACGTCAGCCTGGTCCGATCACGTAGGGGCGGCAAGCCCGCCACGCCCCGCCGATTTTCGAAGAACCCGCTTCGATCCTTACAGGTCTGCAATTCCTGCGATTTCCTCCCCCCGGAAAATGGCGTCGCACAACCCTGAACCGCCTATCGGGATCGACATCCGCAGCAGGGATCGTCAACATGACATCGCTTCGGTTGTGTTCGTGAGACTATCTAACCGTACCACAAAATTCAAATGCGAACCCGCCCGCCCCCCGTGCGGCGCCACCGCAATCCGTTGGATGCGATGCCTGCGCGCAGGTGGGCAGGCGCAGGCGGACATCTGCCGCCACGGTTTCCTTGACCATTGTAGCATCTACCCCTACCCTCCCGCCCTGTTCATGCTGGGGAGGGGACGGTGAAGGGCGAGGAGTTGCGGACCCAACGGGAAGCGAAAGGACTGTCGCAGTCCGAATTCGCCGTCTGGCTGAACGAACGGCTACAGCGCCGCTATGACAAGCAGAAGATCAGCCGCTGGGAAAACGACGCCGAACGCATCCCGGCGGCCGTCGATGCGCTGATGACCCGCGAAATCAATGGGCCGGAGCCGGAGCGGCTGGGCGGCCCTGCCCTGGTCGTCGTCGTGGCGAACCAGAAGGGCGGCTGCGCCAAGACGGTGTCGGCGGTGAACATCGCCTCGGCGCTGGCCATGAAGGGCTATTCCACCATGCTGATCGACTGCGATCCGCAGGCCAACGCCACCCAGCATCTCGGCATCGATTCCTACACGATGGAGACGGAGGGCAAGACCCTCTACTACGTCATGCATGGCGACCTGGACCTGGACGACATCCTGGTCACCGTGCCGGAAAGCGGCCTGCGCGTCGCCCCCTCCTCCATCCGCCTCGCCGAGACGGAGGTGGAGTTGGGCAAGGAAGCCGGCGGCGACTTCATCATGAAGGAGAAGATCGCCGCGGCGAAGCGCAGCTTCGACTTCATCGTCATCGACACGCCGCCCAACATCGGCGAATTGACCAAGAACGCCATGGTCGCCGCCCACACCGCAATCATCCCCTGCCAGACCGAGAAGTTCAGCTTGCTCGGCATGGCCTTCCTGCTGGAAAACGTCGCGAAGATCCGCCGGCGGATGAACACCGCCCTTGGGGTGCTCGGCATCGTGCCGACCATCTTCAAGCAGCGGGAGCGCAACGACCGCGAGGTTCTGGAGCAGATCCAGGAACAGTACGGCCCGCATCTGCGGGTGTTCGATCCGGTGCCGAAGGCGTCGGTCTATGCCCAGGCGACCTCGGTCGGCCGCGCGGCGGTGGAAGCGATGCCGGACGTGGCCGGCGCCGCCGTCTATCGCGACGTCGCCGCCGCGCTGGTCGAGGAACGCACCGCCCGCATCAAGGAGGTCGACCGTGTCGCGTAGTCTTCTCGGCAAGGCAACCAAGCCGGCGCAGAGCGCCACCGCAGCCGCAAGGATGAAGGACGCGCTGTTCGGCCTCAGCCGCCACGCCCCGCATCTGGTGGAGGTGCCGGTCGACCGCATCGCCCCCAACCCGAACCAGCCGCGCCGCGAGTTCGACGAGGAGGAGCTGCGCGGCCTCGCCGCCTCCATCGAGCGTCACGGGTTGCAGCAACCGATCGGCGTGCGCCAGACCGCCGACGACAGCTGGCAGCTGGTCTATGGCGAGCGGCGGCTGCGGGCAATGCGGCTGCTGGGACGGGAGACCATTTTCGGCATCCTGTTCACCGGCGACGACGACGAGGAGATCGCCATCGTCGAGAACCTCCAGCGCAGCGACCTGAACCCGCTGGAGGAATCCGACGCGCTGGCCCGGCTGGCCGAACGGCACGGTTATTCCCACCGCCAGCTCGCCGAGGCGCTGGGCCGCAAGAAGACCTACGTCACCATGATGCTGTCCTTCCGGCGTCTGGCCCCGGCGATCCGTGAGGAGTATCCCCAGCTCCGCCCGACCAAGGCGAAGCTGGAGGCGCTGGCCGCCATCGACGACCAGGACGAACAGCTGCGCGCCTGGGAAAAGCTGAAGCGCGCCGAGGCCGGTTCCCAGCCCTCCCCGGCCGCCGCCCAGCCAAAGCGCGAGCCGGTCAGCGCCCCCGCCGGCATCGCCTTCAGCGCCCTGCCCAAGCGCGTCTCCAAGCCGGTCTTCCAGGCCCGCGACGCCCTGCAGGAACTTCAGGCCAAGCCGCAGCCGCTGTCCGACACCGACCGGCAGGCGCTGGCCGACATGCGCAGCGCAATCGACGCCATCCTGGCCGGCGCCGGACAGTAAGACCGGTCGGAATCCGACCACCGCGTGAAAGGTGGTCGGAATCCGACCGGCAGAAAAACAGGCGCCGGCCATCGCCACCTTCTACCCTGCGCAGGCCTGCCCGTCGCCCTACCCTCCCCCTCACGGTGTCGCCCTGCCAGTGCCACACCGCCGATCCCCCTCCCCCAATAGTTGCTGATCTGGCGCAATTCGACCGCCGATCCGTCGGGCGCTTGACCGCGGTCAAGAACTCCCCCGTCGCCCCGCGCTTTCATACCCCCGGAACACAGTAGCCCAGGGGGCGAAAGCCGGAGGATGGCCGTCGTGAGGTTCACGCGCTTGCAACGTTGGGTGGGATCGGCCCTTGGATCGGCCCTTGGATCGGCCCTGGTCGCCGCACTGCTGCTGCTGACCGGCATCGCCGCGGCCGAGGCCGCCGACAGCGGCCGGCTGCTGCCCTATCTGGCGAAGCTGCAACCTTCCGATCTCGTCCCCGGCGCCGACCGTTTCGGCCAACCGACCGCCAAGTCTCCATCCGCCAACGCCCCCACCGTCCCGGTCTACAAGGGCGATGCGCTGGTCGGTCATGCCTATCTGACGTCGGACTTCGTCAACACCACCGGCTATTCCGGCCGGCCGATCGACGTGGTGGTCGGGCTGGCGGCGGACGGCACGGTGACCGGCGCCCGGCTGATGGACCATCACGAGCCCATCGTGCTGATCGGCATCCCACCGGCCCGCATCAACGGCTTCATCAACGGCTATGTCGGCAAGAACGTGCTGACGCTGGCCACCCAGAGCGCGTCCAGCCCGCCGGTCGACATCGTGTCGGGGGCGACGGTGACGGTGATGGTCATCGGCGATTCCATCATCCGCTCCGGCAAGAAGGTGATGCAGGCGCTGGGGGCAGGGCAGGGCGGGGCAGAGTCCGAACCGGCGGTGACCCGCACCATCGACCTGTCGAAGACCGGGGCGGAGGACTGGGCGACCCTGATCGGCGACGGATCGGTGCGTCGCCTGACCCTGTCGGTGGGGGAGGTGAACGCCGCCTTCGAGAAGACCGGCAAGGCGGAGGCCATCGCCCGCGCCGAGGCCGGCAGCCCCGACGACACCTTCATCGACCTCTATGCCGCCCTGGTCAGCATCCCCACCATCGGCCGCTCGCTGCTGGGCGACGCCGAATACGAAACCCTGACCAAGCGGCTGAAGCCGGGCCAGCAGGCGATCCTGGTGGCGGGGCAGGGGCGCTATTCCTTCAAGGGGTCGGGCTATGTCCGCGGCGGCATCTTCGACCGCATTGAACTGGTGCAGCACGAGGGCTCGGTCCGCTTCCGCGACAAGATGCACAAGCGCATGGGCGCCATCGCCGCCGCCGGCGCTCCCGACTTCCCGGAAATCGGCCTGTTCGTCCTGCCGCAGAACGCGGAGTTCAACCCGGCCGACTCCTGGCGCCTCCAGCTGCTGGTCCAGCGCGCCGTCGCCGCGCTCGACAAGGTGTTCGTCACCTTCGACCTCGGCTATCAGCCGCCCGACAAATACCTGAAGACCGAAACGCCCGCCGCCCCGGCCGCAACCCAGGCCAAAGCCCAATCCGCCAGCCACAGCGCCGCCATCCAGGCCGCCGGTGCGGCGGAGGCGGAGGAAGCCGCCGAAACGCCGCTGTGGCAGCGCATCTGGCAGAACCGCAAGGTCGATGTCGCCGTCCTGTCCGTCGCCATCCTGCTGCTGACCGGCATCTTCTTCTTCCAGGACCAGCTGACCAAACGCCCGAAGCCGTATGAGCGGGTGCGGACGGCCTATCTGGTCTTCACCCTGGTCTGGCTCGGCTGGTACGCCACGGCCCAGCTGTCGGTGGTCAATGTCCTGACCTTCGCCAACGCGTTGCGCACCGATTTCCGCTGGGACTATTTCATGATGGACCCGCTGGTGTTCATCCTGTGGTTCTCGGTGGCGGCGTCGCTGCTGTTCTGGGGCCGGGGCGCCTTCTGCGGCTGGCTCTGCCCGTTCGGCTCGCTGCAGGAACTGCTGTCGAAGGCGGCAAAGCGGATCGGCATCCGCCAGATCACCGTGCCGTTCGGCCTGCACCAGCGCCTGTGGCCGATCAAATACATCATCTTCCTGATGCTGTTCGGCCTGTCGCTGCAATCGCTGGGCACGGCGGAGAAGGCGGCGGAGATCGAGCCGTTCAAGACCGCCATCATCCTGCATTTCGTCCGCGACTGGTGGTTCGTCGCCTTCGCCGTGGCGCTGCTGGCGGCCGGCCTGTTCATCGAACGCTTCTTCTGCCGCTATCTCTGCCCGCTGGGCGCGGCGCTGGCGATCCCCGGCCGGCTGCGGATGTTCGACTGGCTGCGCCGCTACAAGGACTGCGGCAGCCCGTGCCAGCGCTGCGGCAACGAATGCCCGGTCCAGGCCATCCACCCCGACGGCTCGATCAACCCCAACGAATGCATCCAGTGCCTGCACTGCCAGATGCTCTACCACCACGACCACAAATGCCCGGTCATGATCCAGAAGCGGCAGAAGCGCGAGAAGTGGCAGGCCGCCGAGGCCCGGCTGGCGGCTGAAAAGGAAGCCGCCACCCATGCCACCGCCGCTGCCCGCAGCACGGTGCCCACCGCCGATCCGGCCACCGGCCGGCTGACGCTCCGGCCGCACCAGTCCTGACCGTCCTCCCCTCATCCCCATAACCGGATCCGGCCACAACGGGTCCTTGAAAGCCCCAAAGCGGGGTCAGCGAAGGAGCAGACCATGTCGAACGAGACGAACAATACGGCAGGCGTCAACCGCCGTGCGCTTCTGGGCGGAACGGCGAAGGCGGCGGCGCTCGCCGGCCTGACCGGTGCCGTCGGCGGCGCCTCCGCCGGCGGCATCGCGGGCAGCGCGCTCTTCGGCGCCTCCTCGGCGCTGGCGGCGACCCCGCAGGCCGGCCACCAGACCGCCGAGGTGAAGCCGGGCGATCTCGACGAATATTACGCCTTCCATTCCGGCGGGCATTCCGGCGAACTCCGTATCCTCGGCCTGCCGTCGATGCGCGAGCTGATGCGCATTCCGGTGTTCAACCGCTGCTCCGCCACCGGCTGGGGCATGACGAACGAAAGCCGGAAGATCCTGACCGAGCATATGCTGCCGGAAACCAAGAAGTTCCTCGCATCGCGCGGCGGCATCTATCTGAACGGCGACCTCCACCACCCGCACATGTCCTTCACCGACGGCACCTATGACGGCCGTTACATCTTCGTCAACGACAAGGCCAACACCCGTGTCGCGCGCATCCGTTGCGACATCATGAAGACCGACACCATCGTCGAGATCCCCAACGCCGCCGCCATCCACGGTCTGCGCCCGCAGCGTTACCCGCGCACCGGCTATGTCTTCGCCAACGGCGAACAGCGCGTGCCGACCCCGAACGACGGCCGTGACCTGACCAACCCGAAGAAGTACAAGTCGCACTTCACCGCCATCGACGGCGACACGATGAAGATCGCGTGGCAGGTCTGGGTCGACGGCAACCTCGACAACACCGACGCCGACTATCAGGGCAAATACGCCTTCTCCACCTGCTACGATTCCGAAGAGGGCGTCACCGCGGCGGAGATGACCAGCGCCGAGCAGGACTGGATCGTCGTCTTCAACCTGAAGCGCATCGAAGAGGCGGTGAAGGCCGGCAAGATCGAGACGGTCAACGGCGTGCCGGTGGTCGACGGCCGCCACGGCAGCCCCTACACCCGCTACATCCCGGTGCCGGCCAACCCGCACGGCATCAACGCCGCCCCCGACGGCATCCACGTCACCGTGAACGGCAAGCTGTCGCCGACCGTCACCGTGTTCGACGTCCGCCTGTTCGACGACCTGTTCGACGACAAGATCAAGCCGCGCGACGTCGTCGTCGCCGAGCCGCAGTTGGGCCTCGGCCCGCTCCACACCGCCTATGACGGCCGCGGCAACGCCTACACCACCCTGTTCCTCGACAGCCAGCTGGTGAAGTGGAACATCGACAAGGCGCGGCGCGCCTACAAGGGCGAGAAGGTCGACCCGATCATCCAGAAACTGGACGTCCAGTACCAGCCCGGCCACAACCACACCTCGATGGGCGAGACCAAGGAGGCCGACGGCAAGTGGCTGGTGTCGCTGAACAAGTTCTCCAAGGACCGCTTCCTCAACGTCGGCCCGCTGAAGCCGGAGAACGACCAGCTGATCGACATCTCCGGCGACGAGATGAAGGTGGTGCATGACGGCCCGACCTTCGCCGAGCCGCACGACACGCTGATCGTCCACCGCTCCAAGGTGAACCCGCGCTCGGTCTACGACCGCAACGACCCGATGTGGGAAGAGGCGCGCCAGCAGGCCAAGAAGGACGGCGTGGTGCTGGAGGACGACACCAAGGTCATCCGCGACGGCAACAAGGTCCGCGTCTACATGTGGCAGCGCGCCCCGGCCTTCGGGCTGGAGGAGTTCACGGTCCGCCAAGGCGACGAAGTGACCGTCTATGTGACCAACATGGACGACATCGACGACCTGACCCACGGCTTCAGCATCACCAACCATGGCGTCTGCATGGAGGTCGGCCCGCAGGCCACAGCCTCGGTCACCTTCACCGCCGACCGTCCGGGCGTGCACTGGTACTATTGCCAGTGGTTCTGCCACGCCCTGCACATGGAAATGGCCGGCCGCATGATCGTGGAGCCGACCGCGACCTGATCGCCTTTCCTCCCACGGCTCTCTCCCTCTCCCCCCCGGGGAGAGGGTCGGGGTGAGGGGGATCCACCGCGTGAATTTTCCAAAGGTCCTGCCACGCGTCCCCCTCACCCTAACCCTCTCCCCGGGGGGGAGAGGGGATCTCCCCCACTAGGAACCCCCCATGCGTCTCCGCACCGCGACAGTCCTCGCCACCCTTGCCCTGGGAACCGCCCCGGCGCTCGCCGCCACGGCGACGGTCGCCCCCGGCGAACTGGCGGCGGCGCTGGCCTCGGCGGCTCCGGGGGATACGCTGGTGCTGGCCGCCGGCGTGCACCCCGGCCCGCTGACCGTCCGCACCCCGCTCACCCTCACCGGAGAGCCGGGCGCCGTCATCGACGGCAACGGCAAGGCCAGCACGCTGACCGTGCTCGCCCCGAACGTCACCGTGCGGAAGCTGGAGATCCGCAATTCCGGCCTCAGCCTGATCGACCAGAATGCCGGCATCTTCCTGGGCAAGGAGGCGCGCGGCGCAGTGATCGAACACAACCGCCTGCGCGACAACCTGATCGGCGTCTATATCTGGGGCGCCGCCGACAGCCTGATCCGCCGCAACGACATCGTCGGCCGCACCGACCTGCGCGTGTCGGAGCGCGGCAACGGCATCCAGCTGTGGAACGCGCCGGGCACCCGCGTGCTCGACAACAGCGTGCGCGAGGGGCGCGACGGGCTGTTCACCACCACCTCCCGCAAGAACGTCTTTTCCGGCAACCGGTTCGAGCACGTCCGGTTCGCCGTCCACTACATGTACACCAACGAGTCCGAGCTGACCGACAACGTCTCCATCGGGAACAATGTCGGCTATGCGGTGATGTTCTCCAACAATCTGCTGATCCGCAACAACCGCTCCACCGCCGACCGCGAACATGGACTGATGCTGAACGGCGCCAACGGCTCGCGCATCGAAGGCAACGTGATCGAGGGCAGCTTCGCCGGCGCCGTCTCCGACAGCGGCGAGGCGCTGCCCGACAGCGACATCCCCCGCGACAGCGAGGCGATGAGCGACCGCCTGCGCAGCGGCACCTGGAAATGCGTCTTCATCTACAACGCCAACAAGAACCGCTTCACCGACAACCGGTTCGAGGGCTGCGAGATCGGCGTCCACTTCACTGCGGGTTCGGAGCGCAACAGCCTGACCGGCAACGCCTTCATCGGCAACCGCACCCAGGTCAAGTATGTCGGCACCCGCCATCTTGACTGGTCTGAGAATGGGCGCGGCAACTACTGGTCCGACAATGCCGCCTTCGACCTGAACGGCGACGGTATCTCCGACGAGCCCTATCGCCCCAACGACGTGGTCGACCGGGTGATGTGGGCCTATCCGGCGGCCAAGCTGCTGATGAACAGCCCCGGCGTCCAGGTGATCCGCTGGGCGCAGAAGCAGTTCCCCGCCCTGCATCCCGGCGGCGTGATCGACAGCGCGCCGCTGATGGCGCCACCTCCCATGCCAGCCCCGCTCCAGACCGCCGAAAGGAAACAGCCATGACCGACTTCACCGCGGAGGTGCAGAACGTCACCAAGCGCTATGGCGATACCGAGGCGGTGCGCGGCGTGGACCTGACGCTGGCGCCCGGCGAATGCGTGGCGATGGTCGGCCACAACGGCGCCGGCAAAAGCTCCCTCATCAAGCTGATGCTCGGCCTGACCACCCCGACGGAGGGCAACATCCGCGTGCTGGGCGGCGACCCGGCCAGCGCCGCCTGTTCCCCCATCCGCCGCAAAATCGGCTTCCTGCCGGAAAACGTCGCCTTTCACCCCACCATGACCGGGCGGGAGACGCTGGACTTCTACGCCCGGCTGAAGGGCGCATCGCGCCGCGACAACGACGCGCTGTTCGAAAAGGTCGGGCTGGAGCCCGCCGCGATCAAGCGCCGCGTCTCGACCTATTCCAAGGGCATGCGCCAGCGCTTGGCCCTGGCCCAGGCCCTGCTCGGCGGCCCGAAGCTGCTGTTCCTCGACGAGCCGACCACCGGCCTCGACCCCGCCCTGCGCCAGAGCTTCTACGCCATCGTCGCCGAGCTGCGCGACCAGGGCACCACCATCCTGCTGTGCAGCCACGCCCTGACCGAGCTGGAAGGGCAGGCCGACCGCGTCGTGGTGATGAACCGGGGCCGCAAGGTCGCCGACGGCTCGCTCGCCACCCTGCGCAGCCTCGCCCGGTTGCCGGTGCGCATCCGCCTGACCCTGCCGACCGACGACATCGACGCGCTTGCCGCCAAGGTGGGGGAGGGCGCCGCCCTGACCAGGCTGGCCGGCGGCGTGGTCGAATTGGCCTGCGCCAACGACGACAAAGTGGGACTGGTCCGCCGCATCGCCTGCGATGGCCCGGCAGTTGAGGACATCGAGATCGTCCAACCCAGCCTGGATGAGATGTACGCCCATTTCCTGCGCCGGGAGGCCGCCGAATGAACACGCTGCTCATCATCGCCGGCAAGGAACTGCGCGAGGCGACCCGCAACCGCTGGGTCGTCGCCACCACCCTGCTGATGGCGGCGCTGGCCCTGACGCTGAGCTTCCTCGGCTCCGTCCCCACCGGCACCGTCGGCGTCGGCCCGGTGGAGGTCACCATCGTCAGCCTGTCGAGCCTGACCATCTTCCTGCTCCCCCTGATCGCGCTGCTGCTGTCCTTCGACGCCGTGGTGGGGGAGATCGACCGCGGCACCATGACGCTGCTGCTGTCCTACCCGGTGGCGCGCTGGCAGCTGCTGCTCGGCAAGTTCCTCGGCCATGCCGCGGTGATCGCGCTGGCGACCGTTGTCGGTTACGGCGCCGCCGGCGTCGCGCTCGCCATGGGCAACAGCGCCATCGGGCATGACAGCTGGCACGCCTTCGCCGCGATGATCGGGTCCAGCGTCATGCTGGGCGCCGCCTTCACCGCGCTCGGCTATCTCGCCTCCACCATCGTCCGCGACCGTGGCACGGCGGCCGGCATCGCGGTGGCGGTGTGGCTTGGCTTCGTGCTGCTCTACGACATGGCGCTGCTGGGCATCCTGGCCAGCGGCAGCGGCCTGGGAGTGGAGACGCTGAACTGGCTGCTGCTCGCCAACCCGGCCGACGCTTACCGCCTGTTCAACCTGACCGGCTTCAAGGGCGTCAGCGCCTTCGCCGGCACCGCCGGCCTCGCCGCCCATGTCCAGCTTTCGGTCCCGCTGCTGCTGGCGGTGATGGCCGGCTGGATCGCCGCCCCGCTGGCGCTGGCCGCCGCCCTCTTTTCGAGGAAGCAGATCTGATGCGCCCCCTGATAACCGTCCTCCTCGCCACCGCCCTGCTGCTGCCGCTCGCCGCCTGCAAGCAGGAAAAGGCGGAGATCGCCCCGCCGCCGCCGGCCACCCTGACCGCCGATGCGGTCGGCCATTACTGCGGCATGAACCTCGCCGACCATCCCGGACCCAAGGGCCAGATCCTGGTGAAGGGGGAGGAGCGGCCGATCTGGCTGTCCTCCGTCCGCGACACCTTCGCCTTCACCATGCTGCCGGAGGAGCCGAAGGACATCCGCGCCATCTACGTCACCGACATGGCCCGCGCGACCGACCCCGGCGCGCCCGACCTGACGCTGTGGGTCGAGGCGCGCCAGGCTTGGTACGTTCTGGGCAGCAAGCTCCGCGGCGGCATGGGCGAGGCGGAGCCCTATCCCTTCTCCGACAAAACGGCGGCCGAGCGCTTCGCCCAGGCCAACGGCGGCACCGTCCTGCGCTTCGCCGACGTGCCGGAGGACCAGATCCTCGCCCCGCCCGCCGCCACCATGGCCGAGGGAGAGCAGTGATGCAGACCACTCCCACCCGCCGCCGCTTCCTCGCCATCGGCGCCGTCGCCGCCGGCCTCTCGCTGCTGCCGCACCGCCTGCTGCGCGCCGAAAGTGTTCCCGTCCGTGTCTGGCGCGGCGTGGCGCTCGGCGCCGATGCCAGCCTCAGCATCGCCCATCCCGACCCTTTGGAGGCCGACCGCCTGATCGCGCTGAGCCTGGAGGAAGTCGCCCGTCTGGAGCGCGTCTTCAGCCTCTACAGCGCCGACTCCGCACTCCGCCGCCTCAACCGCGACGGCGTGCTGGACACGCCGCCCGCCGACCTCGTGCGCCTGCTGTCGGAGGCCGCCGCCGTCGCGCACCACACCGGCGGCGCCTTCGACCCAACGGTGCAGCCGCTGTGGCAGCTCTACGCCGGTCACTTCGCCCGCCCCGGCGCCGACCCCGCCGGTCCGCCGGAGGGTGCCGTCCGCGCCGCCCGCGCGCTGGTCGATGTCCACGCCCTGCGGGTGGAGCCCGACCGCATCGCCTTCGCCGCCGCCGGTATGGCGGTGACGCTGAACGGCATCGCCCAGGGCTACATCACCGACCGCGTCACCGAACGGCTGAAGGCGGAGGGCATGGAGCATGTGCTGGTCGACATGGGCGAGCTGCGCGCCCTCGGCCACCACCCCTCCGGCCGCCCCTGGACCGTCGGCCTCGCCGATCCCGTCACCCCCGACCACAGCGCTGCCACGGTCGAGCTGACCGACGGCGCACTGGCGACCTCGGGCGGCTACGGCACCCGTTTCGATGCGGCGGGCCGTTTCACCCACCTGTTCGACCCCGCGAGCGGCACTTGCGCCGCGCATTGGCTGGCAGTTACCGTGCAGGGACCGGACGCCACGACGGCCGACGCCCTGTCGACCGCGCTGTCGGTGGTGCCGGCGGATCGGGTTCCGGCCATCCTGGCGGCCTATCCCGGCGTCACCGCCCGCTTCACCCACCCCGATGGCCGCATCCTGCGGCTGCCGGCTTAACGAGATCGGATCATCGTCATGGGAAGCTTCAGCCTGTTCCACTGGGCCATCGTGCTGCTGGTCGTCCTCCTGCTGTTCGGCGCCGGCAAGCTGCCGTCCGTGATGGGCGATTTCGCCAAGGGCATCAAGAGCTTCAAGGCCGGCCTGAAGGACGAGGACGAGGATCGCAAGCCGATCGCGTGATGGCGTGTGATAGGGGAGTGGTAGGCTGACGATACCCCCACCCTGACCCTCCCCCGCTGGGCGGGGGAGGGGATCAAGTGCTTGTTCGGAAAAGCGGCGGCAGTCCCTCCCCCGCCCAGCTCTCGCACAAAGCTATGCTTTGTGCTGACGCGGCAGGCGGACCGTAGGTCCGCTGAGAACGGGGGAGGATAGGTGGGGGTCTAACTTCGCAAGGATCCCCCCTCACGCCACCCGCAACGCCCCCGCGGTGTCGTGGTAGAACCCGTTCACCAGCGGCGCGTCGATCAGCCCGCCAAGTTCCGCCGCCACCTCCTCCCCGTCGCGCCGGCCGTCCAGCACCGCGCGGAAGGCCTCTGCCACCCGCACCATGTCCATCGCCTGCGGCGACAGGCGGAAGCGGTCCACTCCCATTTCCAGCAGCGCCGGCACTTCCGCCGCCAAACACAGGCAGCCGTGCGACATCGTCTGCGTCCCGTTGACGGTCAGGAAGGGCTGCCCGTCCATCGTCGTCACCGGCATGCCGTCCGGGTCGTTGCCGCAGACGAACTGGCAGCCGTCCTTGTGCAGCCCATGGGCGCGGGCGTGATAGCAGCGGGCCGAGATGGCGAGCGGCGCCCGTCCCCAGACCTGCACCTCCGTCTCCACCCCCAGCTCCCGCCCGGCCCTGGCCAGCACCGCGACGGTGGCCGCCGGCAGCTCGGCCGGCAGCGACACCGCCACCGCGCCGCGCCCGGCCATCCAGCCGAGAGTCGCCTCGTTGTAGACGTTGATCGTCGGCCCGACCGCGTGGGGCCGTCCGGCCAGCAGCGCCAGCACCCCCATGTCGTTCGCCTCGATCAGCCCGCCATCCGGCAGCCCGGCATCGGACCCCACCAGATCGCGCATCGCCGCCCGTTCGCGCTCGCTGCCGACCAGGATCGGGCTGGCGAGCCACACTGTCTTGCCGGCGGCGCTCAGCCGTTCGATGACGTCCCCCATCGCCTCGGCGAAGAAGGGCGCCCGCTTGAAGCAGACGATCTCGCCGACGACCACGGTGTCCACCGGCGCCTCGTCGGCGATGCGGGCGTAGAAGTCGCGCCAGCGGTCGACCGGCCAGTTGAACAGCACCGGCCCCAAAGTGAGTGACGCAGTCATTCCCTGAAACTCCTTACCGCCAGCGGCTCAACGCCAGGCGCGGGTATAGGCGCCGGTGGTCTGGGTCCCGCCCTCGACCATCGCCTGCAGATCGATGTGCGGCACCGGCCGGCCGGCGGCGAAACTCTCCAGCGCCTCGCGATAGGCGCGGACCACTGCGGCGATATAGGCCTTGCCGCGCTGCCGCCCCTCGATCTTCAACGCCCGCACGCCGGCCGCCTTCAGTTCCGGCAGCAGGTCCATCGCGTTCAGGCTGGTCGGTTCCTCGAACAGGTAGGCCGGCCCCTCCCCGGCGCCGGCACCGGCGACGAAGCGGCCCTTGCACAGCGTCGGATAGCCGGCCTGCTCGCCCTCGCCGAACACGTTGATGGTAAAGCCGCCCAGCGTCGAGGCCAGCGCGCCGCCCCGCTGCTCGTAGCGGACATGGTTGGCCGGCGAACAGACACCCTGCTTGTTGGGCGACAGGCCGGTGGCGTAGGAGGACAGCGAGCAGCGCCCCTCCGCCATCGGGCAGAGTCCGCCGAAGACGAACACCTCGGTCTCGATGTCGATCTCGGCGTTCAGCTTGGCGATTTCCGGCACCGTCAGCACGCGCGGCAGCACGACGCGCCGCACGCCGAAGGCATCGCGGTACAGCCGGATCGCCTCGACATTGGCGGCCGACGCCTGGACCGACAGGTGCAGCCGCAGATCGGGATGGCGTTTGGCGGCATAGGCCAGCAGCCCCGGATCGGCCAGGATGACCGCATCCACCTTCAGCCGCGCCGCGTCGTCCACCGCCTTTTGCCAGGGGCCGAGATTGCCGGCCTGCGGATAGGTGTTGATGGCGACATAGACCTCGACGCGGCGCGCATGGGCGTAATCCACCGCATCGGCGACATCCTGCCGCGTGAAGTTCAGCCCCGGAAAGTTGCGGGCATTGGTTTCGTCGCGGAAACCGAGATAGACGGCATCGGCCCCGGCATCGACGGCGGCGCGCAGCGCGGCCGGCGTCCCCGCCGGGCAGATCAGTTCGAAATTGTCCATGATCCTCACGCCCCCGTGCCGGGCAGCACCCCGGTAAGACGCGCCTCCACCCGCTCGATTCCCCGCCGCAGCGGCGGCGGCAGCAGCCGGCGCGCCGCCTCGATCCGGTCCAGCACCGGCCCGGCATTGCGCCGCAGCACCGGCAGGGCGCGGGCCAGCGGCCCGGCGATGGAGGCGGCATCGGCCACCAGATCCATCTCCTCCTCGCCATCCAGCGTGTTGCGCAGCGCCAGGATCAGCGCGGTATCGCCGAAAATGCTCAGTTCGCGCCGGAAGAACAGCGCATCGCCGTCGATCCGCCCCTCCAGCAGGTCGAGCAGCCGGGCATAAGGCCCGCGGATCACCGCATCGGCGGCCCCAGCCTCACCCACACCGTCCGCCCCACGCGGCAGGGCCTGCAGCGACAGATCATGCCCGACGCGCATCAGCAGGGCGACCGGCGCATCGACCGGCTCGATCAGCACGCGGGCATCGGCCATCTCGCGCAGCGCCGCGAAGGCGCGCGGATGCCGCTCGGCCAGCAGCCGCAGCAGCCGGGCGAGCAGCGCGTCGCTGGCCCGCCGCCCCAGCCTGGGCACCAGCCCCAGCCCGGCCCGGCTCAACCCGGTCTCGAACCGGCGGGCACGGTCGTCGGAAACAGTCTGTGCGACATCGGGATCGCGCATGGGCGGCTTCCCTCCTCATCGGTCATTCCGCCGCCCATGAAAGCCGGTAACCGCCTGACGTCATTGACCTCGGTCAAGTTCAAGCTTGAAAGATCCGCCGTCAGGCCGCACTCGCCAGTCCGGCGCGGTCGATCAGGTCGTACAGCTCGCGGTCCTCGCGGCCGATGCGGTGCTTCAGCGCGGCGACCACCTCCCGCGTCTCGCGGACAAACGCGGCCGGGTTGAACTCTCCATCGGCATCCGTGCAAGGTCATCCTCCACAGGAAATTCTTTCTCAGAATCAACGACATAGTCTGATGGCCCGTATGGCTGGGGTTGGACGCCGATCCACAGCGATACCCCGAATTTCTCGGCGCTACCTCCACGAGGGTGTGGTTTGTCCGGCTTGCCCGCCACTACGCTGGAGATGCATCAATGCACGGTTCAGAACCCGAAATGGAACGGAGATGAGCCATGGAGCAGTTGCGAAGATCCTGAATTGCCGGGGCCTGATACCGGCGCCCGCCTATGGACGATGACGCCGCAGGGCGCCGTATATTCCCCGTTCGGGGCAAGAAGCGCCGGCCTTCTTCGGGCCGCCGCCGATATGGACCGTATCCGAGTACATTCCCGTGTCCATCCTGCTGATGGCGCCGTGTTCCGATCGACGCCCCAAGAAAACGGGCTCAGAACCCGTAGAGCGATCAAACGAACGATACAATGGGAGGAAACATGAAATCCGGTCTGAACACTGCGATTTTTCTGGCGGTTGCATGCTTGACGATGCCCGTCGCCGCTCAGGACCACCCGCAGCCGCCTGGCAACCTCGAGAAGCTGCAACAATTCAAGACCACCGGCGACGTGACCGAGATTCCGGTTGTTCCGCAATCCGGCCCGAAGGCGGCGGCGATCAACAAGACCCTTTCGCGGATCAAGCTGCCGCAGGGCTTCAAGATCGCGCTTTATGCGATCGTGCCCGACGCCCGGCACATGGCCGTCGGGCCGCAGGGCGTGGCCGTGTTTGTCGGAACGCGCAAGACCAAGGTCTACGCGGTTACTGATCGGGACAAGGACCGGGTCGCCGACGAAGTGAAGGTCTTCGCGCCGACGATCAGCTTCTCGGTGCCGAATGGGGTCTGCTTTTCGAAGGACGGATTCCTGTTCGTCGTGGAGCAGAACCGGGTGCTCACCTTTCCCGCCGCCGAGTTCTTCTATGAGGGTGCCGACGTTGCCGCCTTCCAGGTGGCCAAGGGCGGCGAACTCATTCCCAAGGAAGAGGAAAGCTACAACCATACCGCCCGCGTGTGCCGGGTGGGCCCGGACGACAAACTCTACATCGCGCTCGGGCAGCCCTTCAATGTGCCCGCATCCGACAAGCTCGACCTCTACAAAAAGTGGGGGATCGGCGGTATCATCCGCATGGATCGCGACGGGAAGAACCGCGAGGTCTATGCCTGGGGCGTGCGCAATTCCGTCGGCATGGACTTCAACCCCAAGGACAAGACGCTCTGGTTCACAGACAACCAGGTGGACGGAATGGGCGACGATGTTCCGCCGGGTGAGTTGAACCGGGCGGAAAAGCCGGGCATGAACTTCGGCTTCCCTTATTTCGGGGGCGGCAAGATTCGCACCGTCGAATACAAGGATCAGCAGGCACCGGGAGACGCGGTTTTGCCCCAGGTCGAATACGATGCGCATGCGGCCGATCTTGGCATGACCTTCTACAGCGGCACCCAGTTCCCGGCGAAGTATCGCGGCGGTGTATTCGTTGCCGAACACGGGTCGTGGAACCGCACGAAGCCCATCGGAGCGCGGATCATGTTCACCTCACTCAAGCCGGACGGCACCGCGGACAAGACCGAGATCTTCGCTGAAGGCTGGCTCACCTCGGACGGCGAATATCTGGGGCGGCCGGTCGATGTGGCGGTGCTGGCCGACGGCTCGCTACTGGTGTCGGACGATTTCACAGGAGCCGTCTACCGGATCTCCTATGAGCGATGAGGGGTGATGCGGACAGCAAGCCGATCGCCCCGGGCGGGGCGGTCGGCCGGGAGGACGAGGATGCGATACCGGTGGAGCGTGCTGATCCTGCTGGGACTGGCCGGCTATGCGGCCGGCGGCCACGCCGGAGATCCCAGGGAGGGAAGGAGAAAGGCCATCCAGTGCCAGACCTGCCACGGGCTGGACGGGCTCTCCAAGATTCCGGAAGCGCCCAACTTGGCCGGGCAACCGGAAACCTACCTCCGGAAAGCGCTCACGGATTATAAGACGGGGGCCCGCAAGAATGAGATGATGTCGGTGGTCGCCCCGTCGCTGAGCGAGGCGGACATAGACAATCTCGCATCCTATTACAGTTCCATCCAGATCGAGGTTACGCCGCCGTAGCGCCGTGAGCGGCCGTGTTTACGCGATGGCGAGTATGCCGCGCAGAACTGCGACTCTCTGGACATGGATCGACTGTCGTCGGGCGGCCGGGACGTGCTGCTTGCGCCGCGTCCCGGACGCAGAAAGTTGCGCACCTCGTCATAGGCCCGGCAGCGGAAGCGGCGGCAGCCGTGGGCCGTCCGATCCCAATGCTCCGTCAGCCCTGCGTCGTCGAACAACCTGGCGCGAAGGCTGACAGCCCCCCCATCTTTCTTTTCGAATATTTAGTTTGTTTGCGTAGCGAACATTTTCGCCCTGTGCGATGATTCCGCCACGCACCGCGCGCTTGTGCGCCGTTCCACGCAGAACGGGCGGGCCTAACCATAAAATGGGAGGGATTGCAGCATGGGAGAGCAGAAGGTCGTTCCAACAGACAATGTCGCTCCAACAGAAAAAGCCGTTCCGGCGGACGGGATCCCGGATGGGGTTGTCGAAGGGCGCCGGCGGTTCCTGGCGCAGTTGGCGGTCGTCGGGGCGGGAGCCGCCACGGCGTCGACGATCGGCGCGCCGTTCGTCTCCAACCCGGCGCACGCCGCCACCACCGTGTGGAAAATCCAGACCTCCTGGCCGGCCGGCGTCGGGCTGGCGACGTTCAAGGAGTGGTGCAACGGCATCAAGGAGAAGACCGGCGGGGAGCTGGAGTTCAAGCCCTTCGCCGCCAAGGAGGTCGTCGGCGATTTCGAGCTGTACGACGGCGTCAAGAACGGCGTTCTGGAGGCGATGAACTCCTTCACGCTCTATTGGGCCGGCAAGATTCCGGCGGCGGCGTTCCTCAGCTCCTACACGCTGGGCCTGCGCTACCCGCATGAATGGGACGTCTTCTTCTACAGCCATGGCGGCCTGCAGGCGGCGCGCGACATCTTCGCCAGGCAGGGGCTCTATTACGTCAACCGCATCCATCACGATGCCAACATCATCCATTCCAAGAAGCCGATCCGGTCGATCGACGACTTCCGCGACCTGAAGCTGCGGGTGCCCGGCGGCATGATCGCCGAGACCTTCGCCGCGGCCGGTGCCCGGACGACGCTGCTGCCCGGTGGCGAGGTGTTCGCCGCGCTGGAGAAGGGCACCATCGACGCCGCCGACTACACCGGCCCGGCGGTGAACTGGGACCTCGGCTTCCAGCAGGTGACGAAATACATCTCGATGGGGCCTGAAGGGCTGATGTCGATCTATCAGCCGGTCGACCTGATGGATTTCGTGGTGAACATGAACGTCTGGAACGCGCTGTCGGCGCCGATGAAGACCTTTGTCGACAACGAGGTGCAGACCTATTCCAACACCCACTTCGGCGCGATCCAGAAGGCCAACCTGGAGGCGTGGGGCCGCTTCGAGAAGGCCGGCGTCGAGGTCAACCGGCTGGCTGCCGAGGACGTCGAGCGCTTCACCGACATCGCGGTGCCGATCTGGTTCAAATGGGCGAACAAGGACAAGGACGCCGCGCGGGTCTTCAAGATCCAGCTCGACATCATGATGTCGCCCAGCTTCGGCTACGTCAACGAATCGCACATCAAGGGACAATCCCTGCAACTCTAGTCCTGGATCGGCGGGGCGCCCCGAACCGGGCGCCCTTTCTTTTGCGGCTCTCCCCATCAAGGACGGCGCCATGCCCGGTCTCGGTTTCGTCATGCCCCACTGGCTCTATTGGGCCGGTCTGCTGCTGTTTCCCCTGTTCGCCCTGCTTATGGTGCGTCGCGAACTGGCGCGCGGCGGCTCCTCCAGGATATCCCTGCCCGTCGCCTACCTGTTCCTGCTGTGCGGCGGCTTCGCCGGCCTTCACCGGCTGTATCTGAAGAGCCTGCTCGGCCTGCTGTATCTGCCGCTGCTGGCCGGGATCATCTACGGCAACACGCAGGTGCGCGACATGCGCGAGACGCTGTCGACCGCACGGGCCGACGCGCAGTCCCTGGAGCGCGTCGTCCATCGCGAGGAGGCAGCCGTCGCCCGCAAAAGGTTGGGCGCCCAAGAGCGGCTGGACAAGGCCGCCGTGCAGTTAACCCAGGCGCAAGCCGTCCTGGCCGGCGTGCAGGACCAGTCCGACCGCTGGCAGCGGGCCACCGGCATCGTCGCGCTGGTCCTGCTCGGCGGGCTGCTGGTCGATGCAGTGCTGCTGCCCGGCCTGGTCCGCCGAACCCGCGCCCGCGAAGCCGCCGAGGGCCATCCCGACCTCGTCCCTCCGGTGGTACTGCCGGAGGAGGACCGGCCCGGCCGTCCGGGACGGCGAGTCGCCAACCGTCCATCGGCGCGCGCCATCGACCGCGTCAATCTGTGGGTCGGGCAGTTCGTCGCCTCCTGGACGGTGATCGCCGTCTTCGTCTACTACTACGAGGTCGTCGCCCGGTTCCTGTTCAATTCGCCGACCAACTGGGCACATGAGAGCATGTTCCTGATGTTCGGCATGCAGTATCTGCTGTGCGGCGCCTACGCCCTGCGCACCGAAAGCCATGTCCGGGTCGACGTGTTTTACGTGAAGATGCCGCCGCGGGCACGGGCGATGGCCGACGTGCTGACCTCGTTCTTCTTCTTCGCCTTCTCCGTGACGCTGCTGGCCACCGGCTGGCGCTTCGCCGCCGACGCGATGGCGGTCGGCGAGACCTCCTTCTCGGAATGGGGAATCCAGTACTGGATCGTCAAGCTGTCGATCCCGGTCGGCGCCGTCCTGCTGCTCCTGCAGGGGCTCGCCCACCTGCTGCGCGATGTCGATCTGGCGCTGGGCCGTGCGGCGGAGCCGGCAACCGGAGGCGCCGGCAGATCCGACGACGCGCACGAGGAAAGGGCCTGAACCATGGCGTTGCCGATCTCGATCGAACTTCTGACCATTCTGATGTTCGGGTCACTGGTTGTGGTGCTGCTGGCCGGGCTGCCGATGGCCTTCGTCACCGGCGGGCTGGCCAGCGTCTTCCTGTTCCTGTTCGCCGACACGGCGATGCTGAACATGCTGCCGTCGCGCGTCTTCCCCTTCATGACCGACTATCAGCTGTCGGCGATTCCCCTGTTCATCTTCATGGCGGCGATGCTGGAACGTGCCGGCATCATCGAGGACCTGTTCGAGGTCATCCACACCTTCATCGGCCGCATCAACGGCGGGTTGGCATCGGCGACGGTCATCGCCTGCACCGTGCTCGCCGCCATGGTCGGCGTGGTCGGCGCCACCGAAGTCACGATGGGGATGATCGCCCTGCCGGCGATGCTGCGGCGCGGCTACGACCCGAAGCTGGCCTGCGGCGCGCTGCTGGCCGGCGGGACGCTGGGCATCCTGATCCCGCCGTCGGTGATGGCGATCGTCTATGCCGTGGTGGCGCAGCAGTCGCTGGGCGAATTGCTGATCGGCTCGGTGTTTCCCGGCCTGCTGCTGTCCGGCCTCTACATCGCCTACATCACCATCCGCTGCGTGATCGACCCGTCACTCGGTCCGCCGATCCCGCCGGACGAGCGGGTGGGCTGGCAGGAGAAACGCGAACTGCTGAAACGGACGATCACGCCGGTCCTGCTGATCGTGATCGTGCTGGGGGTGATCTTCGTCGGCATCGCCACGCCGGTGGAAGCGGCCGGAATCGGCACCTTCGGCGCCCTGTTCGTCTGCGCCCTGCAACGCCGGCTGTCCTGGACCGCCATGCAGGAGGCCGGCATCGCCACGCTGAAGGCGACCGGGATGGTGATGTGGATCTTCTTCGGCGCGACCATGTTCGTCGGCTTCTTCATCGTCAAGGGCGGGCAGGAGTTCGTCACCAACGGCCTGCTGTCGCTGGGGTTCGGCCCCTACGCCGTCCTCGCGCTGATGATGGTGATCCTGTTCATCCTCGGCATGTTCCTGGACTGGGTCGGCATCCTGCTGCTGACGGTGCCGATCTTCCTGCCGATCATGAAGTCGCTGCCCTTCGACGGGCTGTTCGGTCTGCCCGGCGTCGCCTCGGAGGACACGCCGCTGTGGTACGGCATCATCTTCATGGTCAACATGCAGATGGCGTTTCTCAGCCCGCCCTTCGGCTATTCGCTGTTCTACCTGAAAAGCGTGACCCCGCCGCAGATCAGCATGGCGATGATCTTCCGGTCGGCGGTGCCCTTTCTCGGCCTGCAGGCGTTCGGGGTTTTCTTGTGCATCCTGTTCCCCGGAATCGTCCTGTGGCTGCCCCGGCTGGTTTATGGCTGACGAGGCGGCTGCCCCGGCGGTCTCCGTTTGACGGCCATGAAGTGGTCGTTGACCGACAAGCAGGTGATAATGGGATCGGAGCGTTCTAAACCGGACGGACATAGACATGCAAATTTGGTAGTGTTACGAGGCCCTTCCGTCGACAGGGTCCGTGCAGGTGCTGTCAGATTGCCGACCGCCGGATTGGCATGGCAGGGTGCCGGGCATGAGCACGACGCCCAATCAATACCGCGGCTTTCATTTTCCGGCGGCGATCATCAATGAAGCGGTGTGGCTGTACCACCGCTTCAGCTTGAGCCCGCGGGAGGTCGAATTGATCCTGGCTGCGCGCGGAATCGAGGTCAGTTTCGAGCAGAGCGTCAGGTCCCCCCGTCGGCGCAGCGCCGCATCGCAGGCCGCCCAGTTCTCAAGCCGGTAACGGGAACGCGGGATCTTGTGACGGCGCTTCTCGTTCGCCCGGTATGGCATCCGGCTCTTGGCTCCAGCGGGGCCGGATCCTTTACCCGCAGTCCTGCTCGATCACCGGCCCCCCATTTCCGCACCAACGCCACCGGGTGGCGGTTCAGGACGTCTTGCCCGCCGTCTGGCGCCGGTATTCCTCAACCGGTAACCCGCCCACGCCCCAGTTCTCCATGGGAACCTCGTCGATTACGACGAAGGTCGCCGCGTGCGGCTTGTTCAGCACCTCGAACAACAGGTCGCTGACCCCCTTGATCAGAGCCGCCTTCTGCTCCGGCGTCGCGCCGGTTGCGCCGGGGCTCGTGCCCTCACGGGTGATCTGGATGTTCACGTACGGCATCGGGTGTTCCTCTCCACTTTATGGCTTTACCGCCAGGGCCTTACCAGCGACCGGCGTGCTGGCCGCCGTCGACGTGCAGCGTTTCACCGGTGACGAAGTTGGCGGAGTCGAGGTAGAGCACCGCGTCCACGATGTCCTGAATGTCGCCCAGGCGGCCCACCGGGTGCAGAGCCGCCAGGAATTCGTGCGTTTCCGGGGCGTGCATCGGCGTCTTGATAATGCCCGGCGACACCGCGTTCACGCGGATGCCCTTGCCGGCGTATTCAATGGCGAGCGAGCGGACAACCGCGTCCAAGCCGCCCTTGGTCAGGGATGCCAGCGCCGCGGGCACGCTGGCCAGCGGCTGTTCCACCAACGTGGTGGTGATGTTGACGATGTGCCCGCTGCCCTGGTTCAGCATCTGCGCCGCGGCCAACTGGGACACATGGAAGAAGCCGGTCAGGTTGGTGGCGACGACCCCCGCGTAGTCGGCTGCGGTGTATTCGGTGAAGGGCTTGGCGACGAAAATGCCGGCGTTGTTGACCAACGTGTCGATGCGTCCGAAGCGTTCGCGGGCGGTGTCCACCAGGCGCTTGGCGGTGTCCGGGTCGGCGACGTCGCCGCCGACGGTCACGATGTTCGGATCGTCGCTGGCCTTGATGGAGCGGGAATTGGCGACGATGGCGAAACCGCGCTGGCGGAAGCCCGCCACCAGACCCGCACCGATGCCCTGCGACGCGCCGGTGATCAGCGCAACCTTCTGCGTGCTCATGATGGATCCTTTGGGTTCGAACAAGGGGCGTGTGTGGATGACCCGCCACCCGCGGGTCGTTTTCCGCCCCTTGGCGTGGATTGAAACGATGAGAAATTCTGTTGTGAGTCGGGAACCGGAAGGCCGTCGAAACTTGCGACCGCGTTGTCTTTCCGTCCCGCTTTCGCATTGAAAAATGCCGCAGGGCGCGTAGAACGGCAAACGAGCTTTCCTCATCGAATCGACAAGGTGGGTTTGTCGATGTCACGACCGTTGCTGCCCCTGAGCGGGTTCCGCGCCTTCGAGGCCGCCGCCCGCCACCTCAGCTTCGCCCGGGCCGCGGAAGAATTGCGCGTCACCCCGGCGGCGATCAGCCATCAGGTGCGGACGCTGGAGGATTATCTCGGCGTGCCGCTGTTCCGACGCAGCGGCCGACGCGTGCTGCTGACGGAGGCGGGACAGATCCTGCTGCCGGATCTGCGGCGCAGCTTCGACCTGATGGAGGCCGCCATGGGGCAGGTCAAGCGGCTGGCTGCGGGCGGCATCCTGACGGTCAGCATGTCGCCGTCCTTCGCGGCCAAATGGCTGATGCCGCGTATCGAGCATTTTCGGACGCGCCACCCCGACATCGACCTGCGCATCGACGCGGACGTGCGGCTGGTGGATTTTTCCGCCAACGAGGTGGACATCGTCATCCGCTATGGCCCCGGCTCCTACCCCGGCCTGAAAAGCGTGCTGCTGTTCGAGGAGGAGCTGTTTCCGGTGTGCAGCCCCCGGCTGCTGTCCGGCGCCGTTCCGTTGCAGAGCATGGCCGACCTGCGGCAACATACGTTGCTGCACGACGAGACGATCAATCTCGCAGGGCCGATCCCGTCATGGCGGGTCTGGCTGCAAACGGTCGGGCTGGAGCAGGCCATCGACCTCAACCGGGGACTGCGCTTCAATTCCTCGGTGACGGCGACCCAGGCGGCCGTCGATGGGCATGGAGTGCTGCTGGGGCGCAGCCTGATCGTTGCAGACGATCTCTCGGCCGGGCGGCTGGTCCGCCCCTTTGCGGAGTCCTGCCCGGCGGGGTTCGGCTATTACCTCGTGTATCCGCCCCAGGTCGCGTCGCGAGCGAACGTCCACGCCTTCGTCGACTGGATCATTGAGGAAGCGGCCGGGGAGGGAACCGGCGGAGAGGGGTGACGGGGTGCCGTCACTCCTCTTGCTCACCTGCAGGGGGCACTGCACGAAAGTGCGCGATGTTGGAACGCCGCGCGAACGTAGGTTTGGTTGCGCGTTGCCATCGCCATCGGTGCTGACGGAAACGGCGGCATGTTCACTTCGCCGGCGCTGACCGCGCTGATCAGTCTGCTGGCTATCGGCTGGCTGGTTGGCCGCGCCCTCGATGTCGATCAGCGCACCTGAAGACATTGGCGTCACCGCGGCACCGGAGAAATCTGACGCATCGTGGCGATGCGCAGCGTAGACTCTGCCCGGTCACAGGATGACCCTCCACTCTATCCAAGGAAGTCAGTAGCCGGAGACGTCCGACGGGAGAGGTGGCGGACCGTCCGCCACCCCAGGGCCGCCAAACAGGAGACCGATCCGATGGTCGAAACCGCTGTAGGCCGCTTCACCACCGGTTCTCCGATGCGCCATGTGATGGTGATGACCGCCACCGGCTCAGTCGGACTGATAGCGGTATTCGCGGTTGATCTGCTGAACCTGTTCTACATCTCACGGCTGGGCGAACGCGAATTGGCGGCGGCGGTGGGCTTCGCCGGCACCGTCCTGTTCCTGCAATCGTCGCTATGCATTGGACTGTCGATTGGCGCCGGAGCGCTGGTAGCGCGCGCGATCGGCGGCGGACGGCGCGCGGAAGCGGAGAGGCTGGCGGGCTCCAGCTTGATCCTTACCGCGCTGGTCGCCGCGTTGGTCGGCATGCTGTCCTTGCCTCTGCTAGGGCCGGCGATGGATCTGCTGGGCGCCAGGGGAGCCACCAAGGACCTTGCGGTCGGCTATCTGACCATCCTGTCACCGACCCTGCCGTTGCTCGGCCTCGGTATGGGCTGTTCGGCGATGCTGCGGGCGCAGGGCGATGCGCGCCGTGCCATGACCGTCACGCTCTATGCCGCACTGTTCACCGCGGCGTTGAACCCGATTCTGATCTTCGGCTTGCGGATGGACCTGACTGGTGCCGCTGTGACGGTCGTGCTGTCGCGCTGCCTGCTCGCCGCTGTCGGCTGGCACGGTGTGGCACGGGTGCACCGGCTGCTCGCCGCCCCGGGCTGGACCGGGCTGGTGAAGGATGCCGGGACCCTGGCCGGTATCGCCGGCCCGGCGGTCCTCACCAATCTCGCCACCCCGGTAGCCGGCGTCTACGTCACCACCAGCATGGCCCGCTTCGGCGATGCAGCAGTCGCCGGGGCGGCCATCGTCGACCGCATGGTTCCGGTCGCATTCGGCACGATCTTCGCCCTGACCGGCGCGGTCGGCCCGATCCTGGCGCAGAATCTGGGTGCCGGCCGTTTCGACCGGGTGCGGGCGACCCTGCTGGCAAGCCTGGTGCTGATCGTCGTCTGGGTGGCGGCGGTGTGGCTTGGTCTGTTCCTTGCCCGTGACTGGGTGGTGATCGCCTTTTCCGCCGAGGGAGTGTCTGCCGATCTGGTCCGCCTGTTCTGCACCGCTGTGGCCGGCGGGTTCCTGTTCGTCGGCTTCCTCTTCGTCGGCAACGCCGCGTTCAACAATCTGGGCTTCCCCCTGCTGGCGACCGGGTTCAACTGGGGCAGGGCAACGCTGGGAACCATGCCGTTCGTGGCGGTGGGCGGTTGGCTGGGCGGGGCGCCGGGGGTGCTGATCGGACAGACGGCGGGATCGGTGCTGTTCGGTATCGCGGCGGTCTGGGTGGCGTTTCGGGTGACTGCACAGCTCGGCCGGACCAGAGGCGGACTGGCTCCGGAGGCCATGGTGGTGCCGGCCGACGTTCCGCTATCCGACAAGGCGGCGGCCGCGCTGACCGTGCAGATCAACCGGCCGTGAGGCGGCGCCGGGGGACCACCACGGCCTCCTGCACCGAAAGCCAAGCGGAGTTCCGCCTGCGCCGGCCACGCCTCTGAGGGCTGCCGATGCGCCTGATCGCGGCGGATTCAGGCGCCTTGGCAAAATGCAGAGTCACAATCGCAAACGCTGCGAAGCATGACTTCCCGTCATGCGGGTACAAAAACACGCACAGAATTCACACTGAAGCACTGTGCGTCCTAAATTTTCACTGAACCAATTTATGATTCCAAAACAGTCTTCAGAGACCATTTTATGGTTCCGGCGGTGCACGTTATGGCTCCAGATTTGGCCGATTTCCCAATGAAGTCAAAGAGCACAAATTGCACTTTATGGTTCCTTCCAGACCGCGCTCGCCAGCCCGGCGCGGTCGATCAGATCGTACAGCTCGCGGTCCTCGCGGCCGATACGGTGTTTCAGCGCGGCAACCACCTCCCGCGTCTCGCGGATGAAGGCGGCCGGGTCCTTGGCGACGGCCACCGGGCCGGGCCAGCGCGTGCGGTACTGGTCGAACCGCCCCCGCAGATCGCCCATTTCTGTCTGGAACCGCGCCGCAGTGCCACGCAACGTAGCGTCCGGATGGGCCAGCAGCCGGGGATAAAGCGCGCTGTCCTCCAGCGACAGATGGACGGCGAAGGTGCCGAACAGCTCCCGCACCGTGGCGATCAGCGCCGCCGGGTCGGCCTCCACGGTGCGCGAGGCAAGCAGCGCCTCGATGCGTCCGACCAGTTGGCCGACATTGGCATGGTGGTCGCGGTAGAGCGCGGTGCTGACGGTGACTTTGGACATGATGCTGTCTCCAACCTGTGCCGCCCTTGATTGGGCCGCGTTGAAGCCAGCATGCCGGCCGACGGCTGCGGCATCGTTGCGCCACCGCAAACAACTCCTATTCGCGCTTCCGTCAGTAATTGGCCCACAGCCCCGGCGTCACGAGTTCCACGAGATGACCGTCCGGATCACGGAAGTAAACGCTGCGTGCCCCCTTGCGCCAGGACACGGTGCTTTCGACCGCGATGCCATGGTCCGCGAGTTTCGCCAGCCAGCCGTCCAGTTGGTCGGCTGAAATGGCAAAGGCATAATGGAGCTTTCCACTCCCGCCATGGGGAGGGATCGTCCCGCCGGGCGTCTCGATGGGTTGGTCGCTCGGGCCCTTCTGAAACAACAGCAAGACGCTGTTCGGCCCAACGGGATAAGCGGCAAGCCTGTCGCTCAGAAACATCGCCTGCAGGCCCATGACGTCTTCATAGAAGGCGCGGGCCTTCGCGAGGTCATCCACATAAAGGCCCGTCTCAAGCACACCGTTTAGAACTGGCGCAGTATCCACAGTCAAAATCCCTCATTTTTTAAGCAAATTCCTTATCGAGTGAAAAATTTTACTGCGGTGGCGTCGGCCGCTCAAGGAATGATCCGAACCAGGCCCGAATGTGGGCCCACTCACAGCACCGGGGCGGAAAGGCGCCCAGGATCGCTCCAACGCCGCGAACCACCCCCGGTCGGATGGACGGCGCCGAACCTCGCCGGACGGAGCGATCCCATGACCATCCTCTGCATCACCGCCGCCACGTCGATCCTGAGCCTGGGCCTGCTGGTCGGGTGCGATCTCTGCTTCAATCTGACGTCGGACATCGCCGGGGCCAGGACAGCCCCATTCCCCCGCCGTCGGTCCGGCGAGGACATCATGGGATAGGGTCCGCCGTAGCAATCAATTCGCCGCCGGCAGACCGGCCCAGCTTTACGGCTGGCCGCTGCCGCCCGCCGCGCCATAGACATGGCCGGTGGTGAAGCTGCCCTCCTCCGCGGCAAGCTGGACATAGATGCCGGCAAGCTCCGCCGGCTGACCCGGACGGCCGAACGGGGTCTGGCCGCCGAACTGCTTCAGCTTCTCCTGGCTGGCGCCGCCGCTGACCTGCAGGGGAGTCCAGATCGGGCCGGGAGCCACGCCGTTGACGCGGATGCCCTTGTCGGCCAGCTGCTTGGCCAGCGACTTCACATAGTTCATCGTCGCCGCCTTGGTCTGGGCATAGGCGTACAAATCCGGCGTCGGGTCGTAGGCCTGTTCCGACGTGGTGCCGATGATGACCGATCCCGGCTTCAGGTGGGGCAGGGCGGCCTTGATGATCCAGAAGGGCGCGTAGATGTTGGTCTTCATCGTCGCGTCGAATTCCTCGCTGCTGACGTCGAGGATCGACGGGAAGGCCTGCTGCCGCGCCGCGTTGCAGACGAGGATGTCCAGCCCGCCCAGCCCCGCGACCGCATCGGCCACCAGCTTTTGGCAGAAGCCCTCGTCGCGCAGGTCGCCGGGAATCGCCACCGCCTTGCGGCCGGCCTTCTCGATCAGCGCGACGACCTCCCGGGCGTCCGGCTCCTCGGTCGGGAAATAGTTGATGGCGACGTCGGCGCCCTCGCGGGCATAGGCGATGGCGGCGGCCCGGCCCATGCCGGAATCGCCGCCGGTGATCAGCGCCTTGCGCCCGGCCAGCCGGCCGGAGCCCTTGTAGCTGGTCTCGCCATGGTCGGGCGGCGGGTCCATGTCGCGGGCCAGCCCCGGCCAGGGCTGCGATTGCCCCTTGAAAGGCGGGCGCGGGTATTTGCTGCGGGGGTCCTGCGGCGTGACGGTGTCGTCCTTGCGGTCCATGCCTGTCTCCTGATCCGGCACTTTCGTGTGCGATGCGGCGATGCCTCACACACAGAACCGGTCGGGACAGGAATGGTTGCCGCAACCCTGACCGTCGCCAAAGGGGTCCTCAGCCGCACATGCCCCCGCAGCAGGAGCCGTTGCGCCGGGCCAGCAGCCGCTCATACGCGATGCCGACCACGCCGGCCGGCGGGATCACCCCCTGCAGCAGCGCCAGCACATCGGCCTCCGGCGTGCCCGGCGGAACGTCCGTCACCTCGCAGACCGAGGCGCCGCTGCCGTCCGGCCCCAGCCGGGCATCCGCCGCCGCGACCGCCACGTCGCCGTTGCGGTCGATGCGCACGCGCAGGCTGGTCGCCGCCGCCCCCTCGGGCCGGGCGATGCGGACCTGCCAGACCTCGGGCCCCTGCTGCAGATACTCCCAGGAGAAGCCGGCGCCGAACAGGCTCAGCAGCTGGTGGTGCAGCGGACGCGGGTCATGGTCGTTGACCAGCGAGAAGCCGGCGCCGGGCGTCAGATCCTGCACCGACTGGAAGATCAGCTGGTGGCGCTGATAGGGCGGAATGGCGCGGAGATCGAGAACCGGTTCGGCCTGGGCGCTGGGAGAGGTGATGGTCGGCATCGTCGTCCGTCTGGTCGGTGGGGAAGCGGCAGGATCGCCATGCCCCCCTGTACCCCGGATCGCCGCCCCCTTCTTTGCTCCAGCACAAACGCCGGAGAGGGTAGGGCCTTCAACCATTGGCAGCGGCAAGATCGCGGAGAAAGGCGTCAAGCTCCAGCCCATAGGCCTCGGCCGCCTCGCGCACGGTCATGAAGGGCGCCATGGCGCAGCCGGGACAGGCGAGGCCATGGCGAAGCAGAACCGGCACCACCGCCGGCCGGCCGCTCATCAACTCGGCCATCGTCAGATCGGCAAGCGTCATTTCCGTATGCTCCGGCACAGGAGGACAGGCGGCCACCTTATCCACCCCGCCGCCGACACTCTTTGCGCAACCGCAAGCCGGCAGGCGGTCACGCCCGCTTCGGCACCTGCGGCAGATCCTCGGCGATGGCGACCAGGGCGTGGGGTTTGCGGATCACCACCTGCTGCCGGCCGCTCTCGACGATGCCCTGGCTTTCCCAGGCCGACAGGGTGCGGCTGACGGTGTGCAGCGTCGTCCCCGTCATCTCCGCCACATCCTGCCTGGACAGCGGAAAGTCGATCTCCACCCCCGCCTCCACCCGCCGCCCGGCGTGGCGCACCAGCCGCAGCAGGGCATGGGCGATGCGGCGCTCCACCCGCTCGGTCGCCACCTCGCGCAGGCGGTTCTGCAGCTCGCGCAGCCGGCCACCGATGATCGACAGCGCGTTGCGGGCGATGGCGGGATGGCGGTCCATCAGCTCGGTCATCGTCGCCGCCGGCCAGGACAGCTCGACGCAGTCGGCCACCGCCACCGCATCGGCCGGATAAAGCCCGTCGGTGAAGATCGCCAGCGTTCCGAACATCTCGCCGGGGCCGATGAAGCGCATCACCACCTGCTGCCCGTCGGGACCGGTCTGCACGATCTTCACCCGCCCGTCGATCAGCGCATGGCCCGCCGCCGCCGGCTCCCCCTGGGTGAAGACGGATGTGCCGCGGGGATGCAGCCGGGGCCGCGCCAGCGCCACCGCGTCGGCCAGCGCACCGGCATCCAGGCCGGCGAACAGCGGCATGCCGCGCAGAACGGCGGGATCGGGGGGCGGGGGCATGGCGGTCGTCCTGGCTCGCTGGGCGTAATCGGGGGGCGTGATCCTTATCCATTCGTGCACGACTTTGTTGCCGCTCAAAGCGCGAAATCCCGCCGGCCGCCAGTATAGGCCCCGCCACGCCACCGTCCTGAAGGCCGCCGACCATGCCCCCTCCCGTCACCAGCGCCCACCGGCTGATGTATCCGGCCGCGTCCCTCTTCGCCGCGCTGGCCGTCCCGCTGTGGCTGGCGCAGATCGGCGGCCTGCTGCCGCTCGGCTGGTCCCCGGCGATCCATGCCCACGAGATGACGCTGGGCTATGCGCTGGCGGTGGTCGGCGGCTTCCTGATGACGCGGCTGTCGCGCCCGATGCTGGCGGCGGCCTTCCTGTCCTGGCTCGCCGGGCGTCTGGCTCTGCTGGCCGGACTGCCGGCGGCGCTGGCTCTGCCGCTCGGCTTCGCCTATCCCGTGCTGCTGTTCGTGGTCGCCGGCCTGCCGTTCCTGCGCACCAGCCGCAGCGGCCACAACGCGGTGTTCGGCCCGCTGATCGGCGCCTTCCTGCTTGCCGAAGCGCTGTTCTGGGCCGGAGAGCTTGGCATCCTGTCGAACAGCGGCCAGCCGGTCGGCCTGCTGCTGATCGCCACGCTGCTGCTGACCATGGGCGGGCGCGTCATCCCCGCCGCCACCGCCGGCGCCCTGCGCCGCCAGGGGATCACCCTGACGCAGCGAGTCCAGCCGAGGCTGGAGGCGATGGGCATCGCCGGTGCCGTGCTTTGCCTGCTGTCGGCCGCCACCGGCCTGCTGGCGCTGCTGGGTGGCGTTGGCGCCGCGATGGCCGGCGCAAGCGCGCTCCTCCGCCTCGCCCGCTGGAAGCCCCATCGCCTGCTGCGCCAGCCGGAGATCGCCAGCCTGCATCTGGGCTATCTCTGCCTCGGCGCCGGCTGGCTGCTGGTGGCTGCGGCGGCGCTGTCCGGCCTGCCGCCCGCCGCCGGCTGGCACATGCTGGGGATCGGCGCGCTCGGCATCCTCGCCAGCGCCATGACCATCCGCACCACTCTGCAGCGGGAAGCGGAGCCGGAGCGTTTTCCGCCCGCCGCCACCGTCGCCGTCGCGCTGATGGCGACCGCCGCCGCTCTCCGCATGGCGGCGGTCTGGTGGCCGTCGCTGCCCCTGCTGACCGCCGCGGCGACCGCCTGGACTCTGGCACAGCTATTGACCGCCGCCGTCCTGCTCACCCGGCCGAGACGCTACGGTATGCATCGAATTCCCGGCCGAGGGAAATCCCCCTCTCCCCCCCGGGGAGAGGGGATCTTCTGCTGCATCGGAAGGGAACGGCGATGACCCCTCACCCCCGCATCCAGACCCCCTTGCCGGACAGCCGGTCGCGGTCATGCGGGCGGTCGAAGTCCAGCGCCGGCCCCTTCGGCACGATCAGCGTCGGGTTGATGGCGGGGTTGGTGTAATAGCCGGCCTTGATGTGGTCGATCTTCACCGTGTCGCGGATGCCCGGCCATTGGTACAGCTCGCGCAGGTACGCCGACAGGGTCGGGTAATCCTCGATCCGCCGCAGGTTGCACTTGAAGGCGCCGAAATAGGCGGCGTCGAAGCGCACCAGCGTCACGAACAGCCGCCAGTCGGCCTCGGTCAGATGCTCTCCGGCCAGATAGCGGCTGGCCGACAGATGCGCCTCCAGCCGGTCGAGCGTGGCGAACAGCCCGTCGAACGCCTCGTCGTAGCTGGCCTGCGATTTGGCGAAGCCGCAGCGGTAGACGCCATTGTTGACGCTGGCATAGACCGCCTCGTTCCAGCGGTCGATCTCCGGCCGCAGCGGTTCGGGATAGAGGTCCAGCCGGTTGCCGGTCAGGCCGTCGAAGGCGCTGTTCAGGATGCGGATGATGTCCGCCGACTCGTTGTTGACGATCCGCCCCTCCTGCCGGTCCCACAACACGGGCACCGACACCTTGCCGGTATAGGTCGGATCGCTCGCCGTATAGAGGCTGTAATGGTGGCGAAAGCGGCCGACGCGCGGGCCGCCGTCCTGCTCCTCGGCATAGACCCAGCCGTCCTCGCCGATCACCGGCTCGGCCACCGACAGGCCGATCACCCCCTCCAGCCCCTTCAGCGCGCGGAAGATCAGCGTGCGCGAGGCCCAGGGGCACAGGTAGGAGACATAGAGGTGATAGCGCCCGGCCACCGCCGGCAGGGTGGGGCGACCGTCGGCATCCGGCGCGCCGTCCGGCGTGATCCAGTCGCGGAAGCGGGTCGGTTCGCGGTGAAAGGCGCCGCCCTTGATCTCACTGCCCGCGATGTCGCCCTTCACCCACACGCCGTTCACAAGCTGCGGCATCGCGCGTCCTCCTGTCGATGATCCGAATATGCGAAGGGGCCGGCGAACCGGCCCCTCCAGACTGCAACAGCCGAAAGCCGCCGGCGATCAGTTCTTGACCGCTTCGACCTCGATCAGCAGCTGGATGTCGTCGCCGATGGCCGGGGCGCCGTACTTCATGCCGAACTCGGTGCGCTTGACCGTGCCGCGGGCGGAGAAGCCGGCGGTCTCCAGCTTGCTGGCCGGGCTGACGCCGTCCTTGTTGAAGGTGACGTCCAGCACGACCGGCTTGGTCACGCCCAGCATGGTCAGGTCGCCGTGCAGCTTGCCGGTCTTGTCGCCGGTCTTCTCGATCTTCGTGCTCTTGAAGGTCATCTTCGGGAACTCCTTCGCATTGAAGAAGTCCGGCGAGCGCAGATGCTCGTCACGCTTGGCGTGGTTGGTGTCGACGCTGGTGGTGTCGATGGTGACGTTGACCACGCTCTTCTCGACGGCATCCTTGTCGAAGGTCACATCGCCGCCGACCGTGTCGAAGCGGCCGATCACGTTGGAGAAGCCGACATGGTTGACGATGAAGACGACGGCGGTGTGCGCCGGGTCGATCTTGTAGCTGACCGGGGCGGCGAAGGCGGGAACAACCGAACCGACGGCGGTCGCGGCAAACAGGGCGGCGGCGAACAGGGTCTTCTTCATGAACGGAACTCCGAAGGCAGATTTGAATGATTGGGAAAGGGGGGATCAGTAGGGCGATGCCTCGCCGCCGGTCAGCGCATAGGCCGCACCGATGGCGACCAGCGCCGGAAGGACCGCGACCACCGTGACGGCGGCCGCAGACGCGGCACGGCCGATCAGGCCGTCGCCCTGGGGAAGAAAGCGGCGCACCCGTCCGGCCAGCAGAGCGGGCAGGGCCAGCAGCAGCACCGCGGCCTGGGTCTGGGTGTACAGGGCCAGCACGGCGGCGAGCAGCACGGCGATGCCGGTCGCCACCCGCCCCGACAAGCCCCAGCCATGGCGTTCCACCGGCCAGTTCCACAGCAGGAAGCCGCCGGCCGACGCCGCCAGCGCCAGCGCCATCTGGGCGATGGAGGCCGACGAGCCGATCAGCGCGGTGCCGCCGACGGCCAGCGCCAGCGCCAGCAGCGAGGCGGCCGGCACCGTCGGGCTCTCCGCATCTTCCGAACCGCGGGCAAAAGCGACCCACGCCGCGGTGGCGAGCAGGACCAGCACGGTGACGACCGCCACCACGGAATCGAGCGCCGGCAGGGCGATCCACAGCAGCGAAGCGGCCAGCCAGACCGCCAGCACCACCGAAGCCGCCCGGCCGCGGACGCCGGCCGCATCGGCGACGACGCCCAGCAGCAGCCCGGCGGCCGAGGTCCAGAACAGCTTGCCCATGCTGGACGGCGGCGGCAGGGCCGGCAAGCCGATCACGAGCGCGAAGACGACCAGGAACCCGGCGGCGATGCCGGCCGCCGCCAGCGAACGCCGCAACAGATGCAGCACGCCGACCAGCACCAGCCCGACCAGCAGGGGCAGCACGCTGGATTGAACGAAGGGATCTTGAAGCAGCTCGGACATGAGGGGACAGCCGGGTTTCGGTAGGGTGGCGCAGGTCGCGCTTGGTCCGAGACCCTAACCTGTGCTCTGGTAAGCGCGAATTCGGGAGATT
Source organism: Azospirillum sp. B2RO_4 (assembly GCF_051124815.1). Taxonomy (NCBI): domain Bacteria; kingdom Pseudomonadati; phylum Pseudomonadota; class Alphaproteobacteria; order Rhodospirillales; family Azospirillaceae; genus Azospirillum; species Azospirillum sp. B2RO_4. The sequence goes on from NZ_CP118486.1 coordinate 631,431, forward strand.
TGCAAAAAGCATATGCATGAATGAGCGGGAATAAATGCTAAGTAGCAGCAATTGGGATGATCTTCGCTTTCTGCTGGCCGTGGCGCGGCACGGATCCCTGTCGGCGGCTGCGCGTGTCCTGGGTGTGAACCACAGCACCGTCCTGCGCCGGGTGACCGCGCTGGAGCAGGCGATGGGCGCCCGGCTGTTCGACAAGATGCCCGGCGGCTATGTCCTGACCGCGGCCGGCGACGAGATGCACCGGGTGGCGCAGAAGATGGAGGAGGATCTGGCCGCCGCCAACCGGTTGCTGTCCGGCCGCGACACCCGGATCAGCGGCAGCCTGCGCGTCACCACCGTCGACATCCTGACCCTCTACATCCTGCCGCGCCACATCGCCGCCTTCCGCCGGCTCCACCCCGAACTGCGCGTCGATCTGGTGGCGGCGGAGGCCTCGCTCAGCCTGACCCGGCGCGAAGCCGACGTGGCGATCCGCGCCACCAGCAGTCCGCCGGAAAATCTGGTGGGTCGTGCCGTGTCCGGCCTCGCCTTCGCCGTCTACGGCGCCGCCGCCCGGCTGGACGCGACGGACCATGCCGGCGACCTCGGCCGACACCCCTGGGTCGGGCTGGACGAGTCCTTCGACCACACCAACCTCGCCCACTGGATGAAACGGACGGTGCCCGCGGCCTCCATCGGCTACCGCGTCAACTCGGTGGCCGGCGCGGTGGAGGCGGTGCGGGCGGGGATCGGCCTTGGCCTGCTGCCCTGCGGCGTGGTGGACCGCGACCCCGCCTTCCGCCGCATCGGCGACCCGGTGCCGGAGGCCGACGCCAAGCTCTGGCTGCTGACCCACGAGGATCTGCGCCACATGGGCCGCGTCCGCGCCTTCCTCGACTTCATGGCCGACGCGCTGACCCGGGAGCGCGACCTGCTGGAGGGGCGGTGCCCGCTCTCCCTCCCAAAACCCCCCTCTCCCCCCCGGGGAGAGGGTCGGGGTGAGGGGGAGGCACAGGGTGGATTCTCGGTTAAGGGCCGCCGCGCACCCCCCTCACCCTAACCCTCTCCCCGGGGGGGAGAGGGGACCGCGCCGGTGCCGCGAGCCGCATGCATCCCAAGGCCCGCCCGGCCAGCCCGGTGCGCCCCCCGCCGCCGGGTCGACCACGTGAACTGCGGATCGTCCACGATCAGATGCCGGTGATCCGACAGCCGGTTGCGCTCCAGCCAGCCGACCGTCGCCTCCAGCTCCGACAGCGTCATCTCCGACCGCGCCTTCTTCATCAGCCGCTTCAGCACGGCGTTGTAGATGTGGTAGCCGGTCGGCCCCTCGGCGACGAGATTGTTGTCCTCGTCTTCGATCACCTGCGCCGCGACCAGCTGTCCGATGCGCTGCCTCAGGTGATGCTCCGCCGCGCTCGGCGTCAGCGGCAGTTCCCCCGGATCACGCGACTGCGCCCCGAAATCCGGCCCCGGCGCCACCACGGCGAAGCTCAGCGCCGTGGCATTCGATTCCAGCGGAATGATCTCCGGCTCCCGCTCCGCCGAGCGCTCGAAGGGAAGCTCCTGCTGCGGCCTGCGGGTCTTCACCATGGCGCGGGTGCCCTGCTGGGTCTCCACCATGGTGCGGAACTGTTCGAACAGTGTGTCGGAGGGGTGGTAGATCAGCGCCCGCTGCCGGTCATAGGGGCCGCCATGCGGGTCGACCCGCGTCGCCCGCGCGATCGCCTGTTCCAGCCAGGGGCGGGAGCGGATGTGCGTCAGGCAGGCGACATGCGTGATCGACGGCGCATCCAGCCCCTCATAGGCCATGGCGACGGAGACCAGCACCGCCGGCTCCGGCCGCAGGCGGAAGGCGGCCACCACCTCCTGCGCATCGCGGCAGTCGGAAATGGCGAGCCGCGCCATCCTCCCGGCCTGCTCCTTTGGCATCCAGCCCTGCAGCGTCTCCAGATAAAAGCGCGCAGTCCCCTGGTCCGGCGCGATCACCAGCAGCTTGCCCAGCCCCGGATCGTCGCGCCCCTTCGGCAGCTTCAGTTCCGCCCGCCGCTTGGCCCGATGCTCCCGGCAGGAACGGTAGGCCTCGCGCAGCATCGCCTGGGCGAAGCCGGTGCGCAGCGCGGTGAACAGCGCGTCGCGCGTGTTCTCCCCCGCCTTGGACAGCGCATCGACCCAGCGGTTGGTCCGTTCCGCATCCAGCCAGGAGGCCGACCCGTCCATCGCCCCGAAGGTGACCGGCAGGATCGCCTTCTCCGCCAGCGCCTGCCGGCGTGAATAGCCGACCACCGCCCAGCCGGGCGCCTTGAAGTCGATCTCCCGCACCTTGCGCGTCCCCTGCGGCGCGCGGTAGGGCAGCCACAGGATCGGCCGCCCGTCGGCGCGCTCCAGCGTCCCGCTCATCAGCAGCCGGGCTGACGCGTTCTCCAGCAGCGGCAGGATCGACCGGCTCCAGGCGGTTTCCTCCTCCACCGCCGCCATGCGGTCGGTGTCGAACACCGCCGGCAGGTGGTGCAGCTCGTCCACCGCCAGCAGATAGCGGTGACGCCGGAACTCCTGCAGATGCAGCTCCGGCGCGGCGGCGACCGCCTGATAGGTCGTGACGTACCCCTCCAACCCGCGGCAGAGGTCGCGCCCGTTCTCCGCCGCCCGCAGGGCGATATTGTGTCCCAAAAGCTCGCGCCAGCGCGGATCGACGAAGGCCTCCTCCGCCTGCTGGCGCAGGCTGTCGCGCGGCACGATCCAGCAGACGCGGTCGATCCGCCCTGCCTTGTGCAGCGCCGCCGCCATGATGACCGGCAGCAGCGATTTCCCCCCGCCGGGCGTCACCGCCGCCAGAACGTCGCGAACCTCCGTCTGCTGCTGGCCGATGGCGTTGGCGATGGCACTGACCAGTTGCTGATGGGTTCTCAGCTGCGGCATTCCACCCTGCTGGCTGTGGCACGAGGGAGGAGCAAGCCTAAATTCCCGCGTGTCCCCCGGTCATGGGTGCAATCGAAGGTGTGGAACCCCATCGGGAGTAGCACGGTCCCCGGTCGGAGACAGCGATTCGCGTCGCCTAAGCCCTATGACGACGCTCTGCCACCGCAATTTGACGTGCGCACCTAAAAAATCTTCCTCGTCAGTCGGCTATATTTTTCAGCGGATCAGCCAGAAGTCAGAGCTTGAAGTTTTTATCCGCTTTTCTCGGCCGTCATCCCCGCGAAGGCGGGGATCCAGGCCACTCCGCTTCTTGGACCCTTGGAACGTCTGGATTCCCGCCTTCGCGGGAACGACGGCCGAGAGAGGCTCATGATGGGATCCAATGCGAAGCGCTTCAAACTTGAAGCGTCTCTCAGCGGGCCCCGCAAGAACCCACAAACTTTCAGAGCACCAGCTACACCTCAGTTTTTGAGTTGCGTACCTCAAAACGCAGGCATATGTTCGTGCCATGAACAATCAAGCCAACGACGCACCCCTGACCCTGCGCGACGTGGCCGCCGCGGCGGGCGTCAGCCTCGCCACCGCCGACCGGGTGATCAACGGCCGGCCCGGCGTCAGCGCCAAGACCGCGACCAAGGTGCAGGAGGCGGTGCAGCGGCTGGGCTTCCGCCCGCTGGCCGCCGCGGCGGAGCTGGCGCGGGCACGGTCCTGGCGCTTCGCCGTGGTGCTGCCCGGCGGCGGCAACCGCTTCATGATGGACATCGCCGACAACATCCGCGCCCAGGCCGACTGGTTCCGCGCCCGCCGCATCGGGGTGGAGATCGTCGAGACCGACGTGTTCGACGCCGACACCCTGGCGGCGGCGCTGTCCACCCTGCCGGGCCGTTTCGACGGGGTGGCGCTGGTGGCGCTCGACCATCCGCGCATCCGCGCCGCCATCGACGATCTGGTGGACGGCGGCATGGCGGTGGTGACGCTGGTGTCGGACGCCCCGACGTCGCGGCGCCAGCATTATGTCGGCATCGACAACATCGCCGCCGGCCGCACCGCCGGGTCGCTGGTCGGCCGTTTCCTAGGGCCCCCGCGCAATGGCGAGCCGGGCGGCGCGGTCGGCATCGTCACCGGGTCGGGCAGCCTGCGCGACCATGCCGAGCGCCGTTTCGGCTTCGGGCAGGTGCTGGCGGAGGAATATCCCCACCTCGCCCGCCTGATCCCGGTGGAGGGGCGCGACGATCCGGAGCGCAACCGCGATCTGGTCCGCCGCATGCTGGCCGACACGCCGGATCTGGTGGCGATCTACAACACCGGCGAAGGCTCCGTCGGCATCGGCGAGGCGCTGGCCGAGGCCGGACTCGCCCGCAAGATCCTCTGCGTCGGGCACGAACTGACCCCCGCCACCCGCCGCATGCTGCTGGACGGCACCTTCGCCGCCCTGGTCGCCCAGGATCCGGGGCACGAGGCGCGCTCGATGGCGCGGGTGCTCCACGCCCTGGTCACCGGCCAGGAGATCGTCGCGGCGCAGGAGCACATCCGGGTCCAGGTCATCCTGCGCGACAACCTGCCCTGAAAGACATCAAAGCCTGACGGGCATCATAGATAAGGTCGACAGTCATGTTTCTCGGGATCGACATCGGCACGTCGAGCGTCAAGGCGGTTCTGACCGACGCCGACGGGGCCGTCGCCGGCAGCGCGTCCCGCCCCTGCACCGTCTCCCGCCCGCATCCGCTGTGGTCGGAGCAGGAGCCGGAGGACTGGGTCGCCGCCGCCATCGCCGCGGTGGACGAGCTGGCCGAACGCCAACCGGCGGATCTCGCCGCCGTGATCGGCATCGGCTTCTCCGGCCAGATGCACGGCGCGGTGCTGCTGGGCGCCGACAACCGGGTGCTGCGCCCCGCCATCCTGTGGAACGACGGCCGCTCCCACCGCCAATGCGCGACGCTGGAGGAAAGCCTCCCGACGCTGCGGTCCATCAGTGGCAACATCGCCATGCCCGGCTTCACCGCGCCCAAGCTGCTGTGGGTGGCGGAGGAGGAGCATGAGGTCTTCGCCGCCCTCGCCAAGGTCCTGCTGCCCAAGGCCTATGTACGCTGGCGCCTGACCGGCGCGATGGTGGAGGAGATGTCGGACGCCTCCGGCACGCTGTGGCTCGACGTGGCCCGGCGCGACTGGTCGGACGAGCTGCTCGCCGCCACCCGCATGACCCGCGCCCACATGCCCGATCTGGCCGAAGGCTCCGACGCCGTCGCCCGGCTGTCGCCCGACCTTGCCCGCCGCTGGGGCATGCCCACGCCGCCGGTGGTGGCGGGCGGGGCAGGGGATTGCGCCGCCAGCGCCGTCGGGCTCGGCGCCATCGCGCCCGACGACGGTTTCCTCAGCCTCGGCACCTCCGGCGTGGTGTGGCGCACGACCGACCGTTTCCTGCCCAACCCGGCGATGGCGGTCCATGCCTTCTGCCACGCGTTACCCGGCGTCTGGCACCAGATGGGCGTCATGCTGTCGTCGGCCGCCTCGCTCGCTTGGGCCGCCTCCACCCTCGGCGCGCCGGAGGCGGAGCTGCTGGCTCCGCTCGGCGACGCGGTGGACGGCCCCTCGCCGGTCGCCTTCCTGCCCTACCTGTCGGGCGAGCGCACCCCCCACAACGACGCCACCGTGCGCGGCCTGTTCGCCGGCCTGTCGGCGGAGACCGGCCGCGACGCCATGGTCCAGGCGGTGCTGGAGGGCGTCGCCTTCGCCTCCCGCGACAACCTCGTGGCGCTGGGAGTTGGCGCCCCGACAATCTTCGACCTTGCCGGCGGCGGTTCCCGCTCGCGGCTGTGGGCGCGCATCTGCGCCGACGCGATCGGCGTCACCATCCACCGCATCGAGGATGGCGAGGTCGGCGCCGCGCTGGGCGCCGCCCATCTCGGCCGCATGGCGGCGACCGGGGAATCCCCCGCCACCGTCTGCCGCAAGCCCCGCCGTCTTGAGACCTTCACCCCCGATCCGGCCCGCGCCGAGGCGTACAGCCAGGCGTGGCTGCGCTGGCGCCGGCTCTACCCCCTTGCCAAGGAGTTCGCGTCTTGAGCACCGCCTCTTTCTTCGGCGACCTGTCCCCGGTCACCTACCGTGGACCGGACAGCCGCGACCCGCTGTCCTACCGCTGGTACGACAAGGACCGCGTGGTGCTGGGCAAGCGGATGGAGGACCATCTGCGGCTGGCCGCCTGCTACTGGCACAGCTTCTGCTGGCCGGGCGGCGACCCCTTCGGCGGCGAGACCTTCCAGCGCCCGTGGATGCGCCCCGGCCTCGACCCGATGCAGGCGGCGGGCGCCAAGGCGGATGTCGCCTTCGAGATGTTCCGCCTGCTCGACATCCCCTATTTCTGCTTCCACGACCTCGACGCCGCGCCCGAAGGTGACTCGCTGGCCGAGAGCGTCGACAATCTGAAGGCAGTGACCGAGCTGTTCGCGGCGAAGATGGAGACCGCCAAGGTCCGGCTGCTGTGGGGCACCGCCAACCTGTTCTCAAACCGCCGCTACATGGCCGGGGCGGCGACCAACCCGGACCCCGACGTTTTCCTCTATGCCTGCGGTCAGGTCCGCGCCGCGCTGGAGGCGACCCATGCGCTGGGCGGCGCCAACTATGTCATGTGGGGCGGGCGCGAGGGCTATGAGACGCTGCTGAACACCGACCTGAGGCGCGAGCTGGACCAGATGGGCCGTTTCCTGGCGATGGTGGTGGAGCACAAGCACAGGATCGGCTTCGACGGCCCGATCCTGATCGAACCGAAGCCGCGCGAGCCGACCAAGCACCAGTACGACTTCGACGTCGCCACCGTCTACGGCTTCCTGGAACGCTACGACCTGCTGGCCGACGTGCGGGTGAACATCGAACAGAACCACGCCATCCTCGCCGGCCACAGCTTCCAGCACGAGGTGGCGCTGGCGCTGGCGCTCGGCATCTTCGGCTCGCTCGACATGAACCGGGGCGACGCGCTGCTGGGCTGGGACACCGACCAGTTCGCCAACGACGTCGGCGAGCTGACCGTGGTGATGCACGACATCCTGAAGGGCGGCGGCTTCACCACCGGTGGCCTGAATTTCGACGCCAAGATCCGCCGCCAGTCGCTCGACCCGGCGGACCTGCTGCACGGCCACATCGGCGGCATCGACACCTGCGCCCGCGCCCTGCTGCAGGCCGCGCAGATGCTGGAGGACGGCGCCCTGACCAAGCCGCTGGCCGAGCGCTACGCCGGCTGGGACGGCGCGGAGGGGCAGGCGATCCTGTCCGGCAAGCGCGACCTCGCCACGCTGGCCGACCGCGCGCTGACCGGCGGCATCAACCCGCAGCCGCGCTCCGGCCGGCAGGAGTATCTGGAGAACATCGTCAACCGCTACGTCTGAACTGAGAGGGACAGTCCCTCCAATCATTCGCAACGTTCTCGGCCGTCATCCCCGCGAAGGCGGGGATCCAGGCGTCCCGATCACGAAACCATTGGGAAAGCTGGATTCCCGCCTTCGCGGGAATGACGGCCGACCACGGAGAATCAACAGCTTCGACCGATTTCACCATCTGCTTTCGTCGATCAACAAGGCCGCCCCCGATGCGGCCACTCTGGGAGGAAACACGATGAAGCACCGCCTCACCGCCACCATGGCCGGCCTGTTCCTGACGCTGGCCGCCGCCACCACCATGACCTCCACCGCCGCGCTCGCCGCCGGCACCACCGTCGGCGTCTCCTGGTCCAATTTCCAGGAGGAACGCTGGAAGACCGACGAGGCGGCGATCAAGGCCGTCATCGAGAAGGCCGGCGGCAAATACCTGTCGGCCGACGCCCAGTCCTCCCCGGCCAAGCAGCTCTCCGACATCGAATCGCTGATCTCGCGCGGCGCCAATGCGCTGATCATCCTGGCGCAGGACAGCGACGCCATCCGCCCGGCGGTGGAGAAGGCCGCGGCCGAGGGCATCCCGGTCGTCGGCTATGACCGGCTGATCGAAATCCCGTCGGCCTTCTACATCACCTTCGACAACAAGGAGGTCGGCCGGCTCCAGGCGCGCAGCGTCTTCGCGCTGAAGCCCAAGGGCAACTACGCCTTCATCAAGGGCAGCTCCACCGACCCCAACGCCGACTTCCTGTTCGCCGGCCAGATGGAGGTGCTGAAGGCGGCCATCGACCGCGGCGACGTGAAGAATGTCGGCGAGGCCTACACCGACAAATGGCTGCCCGCCATCGCCCAGCAGAACATGGAACAGATCCTGACCAAGACGAACAACAAGGTCGACGCCGTGGTCGCCTCCAACGACGGCACGGCGGGCGGCGCCGTCGCGGCGCTGGCGGCGCAGGGCTTGGCCGGGACCGTGCCGGTGTCGGGCCAGGACGGCGACAAGGCGGCGCTGAACCGCATCGCGCTCGGCACCCAGACGGTTTCGGTGTGGAAGGACGCCCGCGAACTCGGCCGCCGCGCCGCGGAGATCGCCATGGATCTCGCCGGCGGCAAGAAGATGACCGACATCCCCGGCGCCACGACCTTCGACGGCGGCCCGAAGAAACAGAAGATGACCTCGCTGTTCCTCACCCCCATCGCCATCACCAAGGACAATCTGGGCCAGGTGATCGACGCCGGCTGGGTGACCAAGGACGTGGTGTGCCAGGGCGTGAAGCCCGGCAGCGTCAAGGCCTGCAACTGATGGCGGAGCCGTCCACCACCCTGTCCCCGGCGCCCTCCTCCTCGGAGGCACCGGCCGGACGGCGGGCCGGCATCGGCGACGCCCTGCGCGCGCTGGAGCTGGACACCCGCATGGTCGGGATGATCGGGGCGCTCGCCGTCGTCTGGATCGGCTTCGACATCCTGACCGGCGGCGCCTTCCTGACCCCGCGCAACCTGTGGAACCTGTCGGTGCAGACCGCGTCGGTCGCCGTGATGGCGACGGGCATGGTGCTGGTCATCGTCACCCGCAACATCGACCTGTCGGTCGGCTCGATCCTGGGCTTCACCGGCATGGTGGTCGGCGTGCTCCAGGCCCGCATCCTGCCGGAGATCTGGGGCTTCGACAATCCGCTGACCTGGGTGGTGGCGGTGCTGGCGGCAATCGCCGTCGGCGGGGCGGTGGGGGCGCTGCAGGGCGCCGTCATCGCCTATCTCGGCGTGTCGTCCTTCATCGTCACGCTGGGCGGACTGCTGGTCTGGCGCGGCGCGGCCTGGTGGGTGACGACCGGCCAGACGGTGGCGCCGATGGACGGGCTGTTCAAACGGCTGGGCGGCGGCTTCGACGGCGCCATCGGCGCCGGGCCAAGCTGGGCGGTCGGCATCGCCGCCATCCTGCTGTCGGTCGCCGCCATCGTGATGACGCGGCGGCGCCGGGCCGGTTTCGGCTTCCCCGTCCGGCCCTTGTGGGCGGAAGGGGTGGTGATCCTGCTGGTCGCCGCCGCCATCACCGGCGCCGTGCTGGTGGTCAACGCCTATCCCCTGCCCATGCCGGTGGTGCGCCGGATGATGGAGGCGCAGGGGCTGGCGACCGACGGCACCCTGCCTGTGGTCGCCCACGGCTTCGCCATCCCGGTGCTGATCGCGCTGGCGGTCGGCGTGGCGGTGACCTTCCTGTCGCGGCGCACCCGCTTCGGCCGCTATGTCTTCGCGCTCGGCGGCAATCCGGAGGCGGCGGAGCTGTCGGGCATCAACACCAAACGGGTCCTGGTGATGGTGTTCGGGCTGATGGGGGCGCTGTGCGGCCTGTCCGCCTGCATCGCCACCGCCCGGCTGAACGCCGCCACCAACGCCAACGGCACGCTGGACGAGCTGTATGTGATCGCCGCGGCGATCATCGGCGGCACCTCGATGGCCGGCGGCGTCGGCACCATCCTGGGCGCGATGCTCGGCGCCATGGTGATGCAGTCCCTGCAGTCCGGCATGGTGCTGCTGGGGGTGGACGCGCCGATGCAGAACATCGTCGTCGGCGTCGTGCTGGTCGCCGCGGTCTATATCGACACGCTCTATCGCAGGGGGATGAAATGACCGGCCTTGCCATGGCGGAACCCCAGGCCGCGACAAGCCCGCTGGTGGAGATGCGCGACGTCTCCATCGCCTTCGGCGGCATCAAGGCGGTGGACGGCGTCAGCATCGACCTTTACCCCGGCGAGGTGGTCGGTCTTCTCGGTCACAACGGCGCCGGCAAATCGACGCTCATCAAGATCCTGTCCGGCGCCTATGCCGCCGACCATGGCGAGATCCGGGTGAACGGCGAGCCGGTCCAGATCTCCAGCCCGCGCGACGCCAAGCGCTGCGGCATCGAGACGATCTACCAGACGCTGGCGCTGGCCGACAATGTCGACGCCGCCGCCAACATCTTCCTGGGCCGCGAGAAGCTGACCCCCTGGGGCACGCTGGACGACCACGCGATGGAGGCGGAGGCGCGCAAGGTGATGGGCCGCCTGAACCCGCATTTCCGCCGTTTCAAGGAACCGGTCAAGGCGCTGTCCGGCGGCCAGCGCCAGTCTGTCGCCATCGCCCGCGCCATCCATTTCGACGCCCGCGTCCTCATCATGGACGAGCCGACCGCAGCCCTCGGCCCCGCCGAAACCCAGCAGGTCGGCGAACTGGTGAAGCAGCTGAAGCAGGAGGGCATCGGCATCTTCCTGATCTCCCACGACATCCACGATGTGTTCGATCTGGCCGACCGCATCCATGTGATGAAGAACGGCAAGCTGGTCGGCACCGCCCGCGTGTCCGACGTGACCAAGGACGAGGTGCTGGGCATGATCATCCTCGGCAAATGCCCGCCGGGTGCGGTTCCCGGCCCAGGAGCCGCCTGACCGGGCCTTCGCGCTTGCCTCCCGCCGGGACATGGGAGGTTGCGCCCGCTCCGCTGCCTGTCCACAATCGCCGCCGCACCTCTTTCGCACAGGCAAGGCGGCATGAGCATTCCGACCGACTACCGTTCCGGCCTCGCCGCCGCGACGCCCATCGACCCAGTCATGGCGGAGCGGTACGTCCGCCACATGACCATCGGCGACCCGGCTGCCGACGCCCTGGTGGCGGAGTTCCAGCGCCATCCCGCCGCGCAGCAGCGCGAGTGGATGCGGCGCGGCATCGAGGAGGGTCCCGCCGCCCTCGCCGATGCGCCGGACGCCGTGCGCGCCTTCTTCGCCGACATTGAGCAGGTGCCGGACTGGTTCGATCCCAAGGCCGCCGGTCTTGGCTGCCGCGCCTTCCACCGCCATTCCGAAATGTTCCTCGGCGCCTTCGTCGGCGCGGTCCTGATCGAAGGCTTCTCCACCCGCATCTCGAAATCCTTCAGCATCACCGGCCGTCTCGTCGACCAGGGGGTGCGCCGGCTGAAGCAGAACAACCTGCATCTGGTCGAGATCTTCATGCCGGGCGGGCTGGACCGCCGGGGCGAGGGCTGGAGGCTGTCGGTGCGCATCCGCCTGATCCACGCCCGCGTCCGCCATCTGCTGAGCAACTCCGACGAATGGGACCTCGAAGCCTGGGGCACCCCGCTCAGCTCCGCCCACATCGCCTACGCCACCGCCGCCTTCTCCGGCCTGCTGCTGCAGCGCGCCGCCATGCTGGGCGTCGCGCTGACGGCGGAGGAGCGGGCGTCCTTCATGATGATCTGGCGCTATTCCGGCTGGCTGATGGGGGTCGATCCCGAACTGCTCTTCGCCGACCAGGAGGAGGCGCTGCGCATCCATCGCATCGGCACCCTGTGCGAGCCGCCGCCGGATCTGGAATCCATCCTGCTCGCCAACGGCCTGATCAACTCCGCGCCGATTGTCGCCGGCATCGCCGATCCCAAGGCGCGCAAGGCACTGACGAAGCGCATCTACACCATCTCGCGCGCCCTGATCGGCGATGCGCTGGCCGACCGGCTCCGCTACCCGAAGTCGCACCGCCTCAGCGGCATGGGCGCGCTGGCGCTGCTGCGCTGGACCAACCGGATGGAGCGCCTGCTCTACGGGCTGGTGCCGGCACTCGGCCGCCGCCGCCGCGCCGGCCAGTTCCAGCGCATGCTGGAGGTCTCCTTCCACGACCCCGCCGGGATCAGCTACCGCATGCCGGAAAAGCTCCACGCCGAGAAGGATGCGCCGCTTTGACCGTATCTGCGGCTGCCGGCCGCCCCATCGCCCCGGTTCTGGTGCTCAGCACCGGGCGCTGCGGTTCGACCATGCTGTCCGATCTGCTCAACCGGCATCGGGATATCCTCAGCCTGTCGGAATTCTTCGTTCCGCTGGGGCAGGAGGCGTTCATCTGGAAAAATCCAGACGGCGCGCGGTTCTGGCGGCTGCTGAGCGAGCAGGGACCGGCGATGCGCGCCACCCTGCGCGCCGGCCGGGTGGTGGACGAGGCGCTCTACCCCTACGACAAGCCGGGGCAGCGCTTCACCGCCCAGACCATGCCGCCGGTGATGGCGGTGTCGCTGCCGCACCTGACGCCGGATTACGAGGCGCTGTACGACCAGCTGGCGGCGGAGGTGCCGTCCTGGCCGCGCCGGCCCTTGGCCGACCAGTACCGGGCGTTCTTCGAGCATCTGCGGGGCCGGTTCGGCCGGCGCGTCTGGATCGAGCGGTCGGGCGGCTCGCTGATGCTGGCCGCCAAACTGCTGCGCCTGTTTCCCGATGCGCGGGTGATCCATGTCTTCCGCGACGGCCGCGACACCGCGATGTCGATGGCCCAACACCATAATTTCCGCGTCCTCGCCGGGCTGTCGCTTGCCTGCCGGCGTGTCGGCCTCAACCCCTGGGCGCGCGCCCTGTCGCCGACGGTCGGCCATGCCGAGGCGCTGGGCTACCGCCTGATGCTCCGCCTGCTCGACACCGGCCGGCTGGACCGCGAAGGCCTGCCGCTCGCCGAGTTCGGGCGGCTGTGGAGCCAGCTGATCGAGACCGGCGACGCGGTGCTGCGCACTCTGCCGCCCGACCGCCTGCTGACCGTCCGCATCGAGGATCTGCAGAACTCGCCGCGCGACGAGTTGCGCCGGCTGATCCGCTTCGTCGATCCGTCGCTGGAGGACGAAGGATGGCTCGACGCCGTGTCCCCGATCCCGCGCCCGGCGAAGCCGCGCTTCACCGGTCTGCCGCCGGACCAGTTGCGCGCCCTGACCGACGCCTGCGCGCCGGGGCTGGACCTGCTGGGATACGGGCGATGACCGCGCCTGTCTCCCAAGCCGGCTGCCCGTTCGTCCCGCTTCTCCGCCGTAACTTCCAGCGGCGGCGGCCGGACGGTTCGCTGGCGCGCCTGTTCCATGAAAAGGCTCATGGCTGCCTTCAGGGGATCTTCCGGGTGGAGCCGCCCGACGATCCGGCCCTGCGCCAGGGTCTGTTCGCCGTTCCCGGCAGCTATCCGGCACTGGTCCGCTTTTCGAGCGGCCTGCTGGACGACGACCGCCTGCCGGACGCGCGCGGCATGGCGATCAGGCTGTCGGGCGTTCCGGGGCCGGTGTGCGCGGGCGCGCCGCCCGGCCGGCAGGATTTCCTGATGACCGACCAGCCGCGCACGCCGTCCCGCGACGCGGACGAGGCGCTGCGCTTCTTCACCGCCATCGACGGCATCGGCGAGATCACCCCGCTGCGGCTGGTCGCGCCCTCCTACCTCGTTCCCGGTTTTAATCCCCGGCGGATCCGCTGGCATTACGCGGCGCTGATGCTGGACACCGCGCTTGCCCATCTCCGCGAGACCCTGTTCGGCCGCGACCTCGCCGCGCTGACCTATCACGGCGTCACCCCCTATCGGCTGGGCGAGGGGGCGATGAAGTTCCAATGCCGTCCGGTCCCTCCCATCGCGCGGGCCCGCCGCCGGCCCGGCGGCAACTTCGCCGAACGGCTGCAGGCCAGACTGAACCGGGGACCGCTTTCCTTCGATTTCCTGATCCAGCCGCGCCAGGGGGAGGACGATCCGCTCGACAGCGCCGGCACGCCGTGGCGCGGACCGCTGATCCGGGTCGCCCGCCTGGAGCTGCCCCCGCAAGATCCGGCGGCGGGCCTGGCCGCCGGCGAGCGCATCACCTTCAACCCGTGGAACGCCCTGGCGGCGCATGAACCCCTCGGCTCGCTGAACGCGGCGAGGCGGGCGGTCTATGCCGCATCGGCCGCCGACCGCGGCGCCGTTCCGCCTTTGCCGGACGAGACGTCGGAGGATCACCCGTCGCCCTGACCGCCCCCTATTGCGGGGACCGCGCCTGCCACAGCAGGAACTGCTCGAACAGCTTCTCCGCCTGCTGGGGCGGGATTCCGCGCTGTTCGACGAAGCTGCGGAACTCCTCCTTCCTCGCGGCGGTTTGCGTTTCCTTTCCCGCCGATGCCTGACGCAGCCACTGCTCGGCCGGCTCGAAGCGGGTCCAGCCCGGCACGTCGGCCGCCAGATTGACCTCCTTCCATTTCGGATGGCGCGGCGGCTTCAGGAACTCGTCGAACCTGCTGAAGAAGGCGTCGACGAAGCGGGCGACCTTGCGGTGGCGGTCCACGTCGCGGTCCCAGCCATAGACCGCCATCACCGCGCCGACCGCCACGGTGTCGACCTGTTCGCCGGGCTTGATCAGCCCCTCATAGTCGGCGCTGGTCAGCCGCGACGGCAGATAGGTGTCGAGCAGGGCGGCACTCATCGGGATCGACAGGAAATGCAGCCCGTCATTCCCTTTCAGGTCGCGGAACAGCCGGGTCGGCTTGCCGGCGACATAGGCCATCGCCGCGATCTCGCCCCGGCGCAGCTTCTCCAGGGCCAGGGCCTGGTCGTCCGCCTGCGGCTCCACCCTGATGCCCAGCATGTCGAAGATCAGCGAGGCGGTCATGCTGGTCCCGCTTCCCTGCACGTCGACATTGACCTTGCGGCCTGCCAGATCCTCGATCCGCGTCACCTCGGGGCCGGCGAGGATGTGCATTTCCTCGTTGTAGAGCTTGGCGATGTATTTGATCCGGCGGTCGAGATTGGGCAGAAGCCTTTCGCGCTTGGCATAGGCGAGAACGTCCGACTGGACGATGCCGACGTCGATCCCCTTCAGCAGCACGATGTCCTTCAGGTTCTGGACCGAGCCCTTGCCCAGCATCGGCAGGACGCGCAGCGTGTCGCCGTCGTCCAGCACCGACGCCAGATCGGCGGCGATCCGCACGTAGGTGCCCTCGACCCCGCCCGACACGATGCCGACGGTTCCGCTGTTGGCGTTGACGCCGCGCGCATCGGCGGCCGACGCCGTGCCGGCTCCCGCCATCGCGCCGCCGGCGATGCATGCTCCCAGCACGAGCATGCGGCCCAAACGAAGAATACGGCCAAAATGAAGAATATGGGCGACCGATGCCTTCATGATGCTCCCCCCTCGATGGCTCCGCCTGCGCCCGGCTATCTGGACTTGCCGGCGAGCCAGTCGGTCAGTTTCTTCAATTGCTGTTCGGCGTCGCCGCTGCCGGCGGCGACCGCCCGCCGGTACCAGGAGGCCGCCTGCTCCGGATCGGGCGGAAGCCCGCGGACATGCAGCCGCTCATGGACAAGCGGATCGTGGGTCCGGCCGAGCGCGAAGGCCGCCTTCGCATTGCCGGTCGCGGCCAGCATCTCGTAATAGAGCCGCGCGCCCGCCAGATCGCCCTGGGCGAACAGGTCGTCGCCCCGCTTCATCAGTGCCGCCTCGGGAATGCCCGACGGCAGCTTGGGCGGACGCTGCACCGCCACCTCGCGCTGCTGCTGCGGCGGTGGGGGAGGGGGCGGGGCGGCCACCACCGGCGCGGCCGGAAGGGCGGCGGTGGTGACCGGCGGCTCTGGTATGGGAGGCGCGGCGACGGACTCCTGAACAACCGCCTGCACCGTCACTTCGGGGGCGGCGTCGATCTCCCGATCCGGCGATTTGACAGGGGCCGGATCGGGTGCGGCCTCGCTCGCCACGGTTTCGCTTTGCGGCGGGTCCTGTGTTGCCGGTGATGCGGCGCTTCCCGATCCCATCGGTTCCGCATCCGGCACGGTCGCCGCCACGGTCTGCTCCATGGTCTGCGATGAGCCCCCTTGCGCCGGCGGAGGCGTGTCCGACACCGGCGGTTCGGCGGATGCGACCGCTTCGGTGAGCGGGATCGCCAGGGTCACCGCCTGTCTGGCGACCACGCCGCCGCCATGGTCGGTCACCGCCGTGATGTGCAGAGACACCGGATCGGAGATGTCCGGCGGCAGGGTCATGGTCAGGTCGCGCAGCCCTTCCAACTGCACCTTCCACGCACCGTCCGCTCCCCGCTCGCCGTTCGAAAGGCTGGCCTTCGCCGGCAGATTGTCGATCAGCACATAGGTGATCGCTTCATGTTGCGGGTTCGGCTGGCCATAGGGGGCGGTGACGGCGATGGACAGCAGGATCGGCTGCCCCGCCCCGTTGCCGGAGGCCTGGGCGGCAATGAACGGCATCAGCCGCCAGTCGGTCTCCGCTCCGTCCACTTTGGCCACACCGCCCTTGGGCTCGTCCCGTTTGGGGATCACCATCGTGCGCGTGGCGACGGCGTCCGCCGGCGGGGCAGTGGGTGGCAGGGAGTTGGCCGGCGGCTTCTCCCGCACGACGAGCCAGGAGTCCAGCGTGCTGCCCGCCCCGCCATCCTCCCGACCTTCCTCCCCCTGCACGGTTCCGGCAAGCAGCACACCCGACCGCCAGGAGACGCCGTCCAGTTGTACCGGCAGCGCCAGGACCGTCAGCACGGCCAGACAGGGGCGTAAGGAACCCGGACTCCGCGGTCTGGCTTCACCGTGCTGAAAAGGGCGCAGAAAACCGGACTGGATCTCGCGCATGGCGGCATCCTCCCAGACAAAATCCCTCAAGACCAGCCATGAAGCCGGATCGAATTTCGGGACTTTTGAAAGATATGCGGCGATGTTTTTACGCCGTCAGTTGTTTCGAATTCTTTATTATCTTACCGACCGCTTAGGGTCGTTTTATTCTATGGAGTGGCGGGGGAAAAACAACCATCCCGTAGAGGGCATTTCCCGTTTTACGGCAAAGGGTGGATTACTTCCTTAGATCCGAATCCGAAGCCGAACGGGCGGCAACCATGCCGGCCGGTCGGGCTTCGATCCGAAAGGTTGGGGATCAGCCTTCGCCCTGGGCGCCCAGCAGGTTGCCGCGGCGGCGGCGGATCTCGACGCTCTGGCCGGGGGTGATCGGCAGGAACTCGCGCGGGCGCTCGTCGCTGCCGGCCAGGGCGCGGTAGGTGGCGGCGTTCGCCTCCTGCACGTCGTTGCCGCGGCGCACCTGATCCAGGAACTTCCTGCTCGGCATCATGATGTATTCGATGTCGTTGATGCGCCGGCCATCCTTCGACACCGTCTTCTCGACATGGTCGAGGATTCCCTCCTCCACCAGCGAATCCACGGCCGAGGTCACGGTGCGCAGCGTGTCGCGCCGCCGGCTCCACTCGTTCATGCCGCTGTTGTTGATGATGTCGTCGGCCGACAGGGTCATCGGCGGCACGCCGTCCGGCATCCGCGTCAGGTCGAGATCGCCATACTCGATCGACAGCCGGTTGTAGAGCCAGCGCGCCACCGGGCTCTTCAGCCGCATGATCCACTGGTAGGAGATCGGCTTGAATTCCAGGTTGCGGATGGCCGAGGCGACCAGCGCGTTGAACTCCAGATAGGTGTCGTTCTCGTCATCCTCGCCGCCCTCGCCGGTGCGTGGGCGGATGTAGAGGGTGGGGAAGACCGACGATTCCAGGACGGGCCGCGCCGACTTGCGGCCGTTCTCCGGCACCTTGCTGATGATCATGCGGGTACGGGCCAGGATCTCCAGCGCCTCTCGGATCTCCGCCGTGTCCATGGTCCGGTTGACCGCCCGCAGTTCGCGCCGGATCTCGTACAGCGAGAAATGCACGCGCACGCGGTCCTGCTTGTCGCCCATCAGCGACAGGCGCGAGCGGTCCATGGCGAGGCGGCGCACCACCTGCTCGACGATCTGCTCGCGCTCCGACGGAAACACCTCATACTCGACCATGCGCTTGTCGGCCGGATCCTCGCCGGGGCCGGGCTTGGCCGGGCGATAGATGCGGGCGGGCTGCAGCGTCAGCGAGAACAGGGCATCCTTGAAGGGAAACTCCTTGTGCACCGACTGGACGAACGCATTGGCGGCCGGCAGCTCCGGCTCGGTCCCACGGCCCTTCGACACGAACACGAATCGCGGCGCCGTGTCGTAAAGCGCGATCATATGGGACTGACTGCGGTCCTCCATCTCGAACAGAGTCAGCTGGACCGCGTTCGCCTTGCTCATGGCTCATCCCTCCTCGCCAACCGCCACGATAGGGGCTGGCGTCGGACGGACGCAACCGGCGGGTCGGAATCTCCGCGAAGCCCTGTGTCCCGTTTGGCCGCGCTTGTGTAGGAACTGCCCGCGCCTGTGTCCCGAATGCCCGCGTTTCGCGCGGACAGTCGCCAGCCGACAGCCCCGGAAGCGCCCCGGCCGTCCCGAATCGGCAGCGGAACGGCAAAGCGCGAGCATATGGGACAGAGACTCGGAGCCCCCCATTCCCCCGCCGGCACGATGAAACGCGGGCAAATGGGACAGCCCGGATCGCAGCGGACTCCAAAACGCGAGCATTCGGGATACAAGCCCGACCGCATAAGCTGTGGCAACCGGGGCAAACGCGGGCAAATGGGACCGAATCTCCTCTCCATCCCGCGAGCCCACGCGACCATCCGCCCGCCCAACCGCGAGCAAGCGGGACAACCCGACCCCGCAAAACGCGGGCAAACGGGATCGAATCCGATTCGCAAGCCTGCCGCGGCCAAATGGGACTGCATCGCGACCAAAGGCGACAGAGGCGCGGGCTGATGGGACACAGCTGCGGGCGAAGGGGACACACCGGATTCGGTCCCATTTGCCCGCGATTCGACGCCCGCGCCGACCGGCGGAATCCTCCCGGCATGTTCACCGGCCGTCCAGTTGGACCACTCCAGCTGGCCGCCAGCCGGACCCGATGCTTTGCGGAGTTTCCCATGTCGCACCCGACACCACATCCGGCACCACATCCGATGGCCGGCCACCCCCTCGACAATCGCAGATGGGGCCGGATTCCGGCATGGTGGCTCGACCATCCCGTCCTCGACGCCGATGGGTTCGCCGTGTTGGCGGCGCTGGCCACCTTCGCCGACGAGGACGGCCTGTGCTGGCCGTCGCAATCGACGCTCGCCGCCAAGCTGAAGCGGTCGCGTCCCACCATCAACCGCATCATCCAGGGATTGAGCGACCTCGGGCTGGTCGGCATCGAGCATCGCCGCGGCCGTGACGGCGCCCGGCTGTCCTGCCTCTACCGCCTGCGCTTCACCCCGCCCGACGCAGAATTGCCGAATGCGGAATCGCAGGACGCCACCGCCGCGACCCGCCCTGTTCCGGCCGCCGACAGGCCTGTCCCAACGGACGACAGGGATGACTCGGCCACAAACACCCCCTGTCCGCCGGCGAGTCAGGAACAGGTCCATTCCAAACAGATTCCGGACTCGCACGCTTCAGGCGAGCCCACGGACACACGAGAGCGGGCACAGCAGGTTCCGGAGGACTGGATGCCGACCGCCGCCGACCTCGCCTGGGCCAAGGCCCGCCATGCCGACATCGACCTCGGCCGCCATGTCGAGGGCTTCATCCTGCGCTGCCGCGCCCATGGCTACCGCTACCGCGACGTCTCCTCGGCCTGGAGAGCCTGGCTGTCGCAGGACGCCGCCGTCGGCAAGGCCCCGGTGTCCCGCGACCGCTCGCCGATAACCGCGTCCAGCCGTCCGCCCGCTACCGCCACCGCCGCCGAACAGCGTCTCAACGCCTGGAGCGCCGCCGCCGCCGATCTGCGCCAGCGTTCCACCCCCTCCTGGTCCTGAAGGGAACGCCGATGACCGCAAGATCCAGACAGACCCGCTCCGGCAGCGCCACCGTCACCGCCCTATCACGCCCCCCCGCCTCGCCGGCCGCCGCCTTCGACCCGGCGCTGCCCGCTCCCCAGCGCCGGATCCGACTGACCGCCGCGCTGCCGCCGCCGCTTCAGGAGCTTCTGTCCCAAGGCCGCACCGACCGCCGCCCGCGTTTCGGCGAGGACGGCTTCGACGGCATGATCGAACAGTGGTCTCCCCCCGCCGGCGTCACCGCCGCGCAAGCCTCGCTCGCCCGCCAGACCCTGGAGGAGCTGTCCGCCACCGTGCTGGCCCCGGCCGACAGCGACCATCTGCTCGGCCGCGTCCTGACCCTGCTCAGCCATTTCCCGGCCAAGGGCCTGTCGCCGGAGGTGGAGCGGATGATGGCGCTCGACTGGGCCGACGATCTCGGCGAATACCCGGCCTGGGTGATCGACGCCGCCGCCCGCAACTGGCGCCGCAGCCGCAAATGGCGCCCTTCCATCGCCGAGATGCGCGCCTTGTGCGAGGAGATCTGTGCCCCCGAACGCGCCCTGGCCGACCGGCTGCAGGCCCTTGCCGACGCCGCCCCGCGCGAGGCGGCCGCCCCGGATCCGGGGGTATTGGCGACGGGAGCGCTGCGCCGCATGGGATGAGTCCGTTCAGGAAAGGCCCGCAGTGGAAGCCCCGGATCCGCGGTCCATATTAAGCGGCCCATCCGCTTCATCATGCCGCCCGATGCCCGACAGCTCCTCCCTGCCGCTCCCGTCCGCCGCCCGTTTCGGCTGGTGCTGCCAGTTTGTCCCGCCCGATGGCGACGCCGCCCTTGCCAAGCGCATGAATCCCGGCACCGTCACCATCGCGACGCTGAGCAGGCTGAGCCCCGCCCGTGCCGAGGAAAAGCTGACGGAGGTGCTGCGCCGCAACCTCCAGGCCCTGCACCTGCAGCTGGACGAGGTCGCCCGGCATCCGGCCTACCGCCGCCTGCTGCGCGTCAACAGTGGGCTGCTGCCGGTCTACACCCACGAGGTGGGACGGCCGCTCTACCGCCAGCCCGGCGTCCAGGCCCTGGTGCAAAGCGGGCTGGAACATGCCGGCCGCAAGGCGATGGAGGCGGACATCCGCATCGGGCTGCACCCGGACCAGTATTGCGTGCTGAACAGCGCCAACCCGGCCACCCTCGCCAATTCGGTGGCGGAGCTGGAATACCATGCCGACATCCTGCGGATGATGGGTCTGGCCGGCGGCTGGCACCCGCGGGGCTCGCACGTCAACATCCATGGCGGTGGGCGCGGGGAGGGGGTTGCCGGCTTCCGCCGCGGCCTCGCCCAGCTGTCGGAGGATGCCCGCAACCTGCTGACCGTCGAGAACGACGAGATGTCCTTCGGGCTGGACGACCTGCTGCCGTTGGCCGACGCGGTGCCGATCGTGCTCGACCTCCACCACCATTGGGTCCGCAGCCAGGGCGAGTATCTGCGCCCCGACGATCCGCGAATCGCCACCGTGATCGGCTCCTGGCGCGGGGTGCGGCCGGTCGCCCACATCAGCGTGTCGCGTGAGGATCTGCTGGCGGATTGGCCGGCCGACAGCCTGCCGGACTATGCCGCGCTGGCGGCGCGCGGGCTGACGACGAAGGATCTGCGCGCCCATTCCCAGCGCATGTGGAACCGCGCCGTCAACCGGCTGGTGGCCGACCACCTGTCCTGGGCCGATTTCGAGGTGGAGGCCAAGGCCAAGAACCTTGCCGTCGACGATCTCGAACAGGACGCCCTGCGCAGCGGTGCCGTGGCCGCCGCCGATGGCGCGCTCTCCCGATAGCCAGCCCCTTGATCGCTAGGCTTGACCCACGGTTGCACTCAACTACTCTGTGACTGAAGAAGGATGAAGGGTCGAGGGTTGGGACGTGGCCGATAACAACCGGAACCATAACCGGGAAGACAACCGGGGTGCCCTGTCGCAGTTGCAGGCGATGCTGGACACCGTGCCCGACGGGGTCGTCATCATCGACGGCCGTGGCCGGATCACGTCCTTCAACCCGGCCTGCGAACGGCTGTTCGGCTGGACGGCGGCGGAGGTCATTGGCCGCAACGTCAACGTCCTGATGCCGTCCCCCTATAGGGAGGAGCATGACGGCTATCTGGAGCGCTATCACCGCACCGGGGAACGGCGGATCATCGGCATCGGCCGTGAGGTGACCGGCCAGCGCAAGGACGGCTCCTGCTTCCCCATGGATCTGTCGATCGGCGAGGCGGCCCAGGACGGCGCCCCCGTCTATATCGGCATCATCCGCGACCTGACCGCCGCCAAACAGGCGGAGACGGCGCTGCGCGAGCGCGAGGCGCGGCTGACCTCCATTCTGCAGACGGTGCCGGAGGCCATCATCGTCATCGACGAGAAGGGGCTGATCGAATCCTTCAGCCCGGCGGCGGAACGGCTGTTCGGCTGGACGGCGGCGGAGGTCATCGGCCGCAACATCAACATGCTGATGCCCTCGCCCTACCGCGAGCAGCATGACGGTTATCTCGACCGCTACGAACGCACGGGCGAGCGCCGCATCATCGGCATCGGCCGCATCGTGTCGGGTCAGCGCCGCGACGGGTCGGTGTTCCCGATGGAGCTGGCGGTGGGGGAGGTGCTGCTCGCCGGACGGCGCTGCTTCACCGGCTTCGTTCGCGATCTGACCGAACGGCAGGCGACCGAACGGCGCCTGCAGGAACTGCAGTCGGAGCTTCTGCATGTCAGCCGGGTCAGCGCCATGGGCCAGATGGCCTCGACCCTGGCCCACGAGCTGAACCAGCCGCTGACCGCCGTCATCAACTACGCCAAGGCGGCCAAGCGGCTGATGGAGCGCCCGGAAACGGTGACCAAGGCGATGGACATGGTCGACAAGGCCAGTGCCCAGGCCACCCGCGCCGGCCAGATCATCCGCCACCTGCGCAGCTTCATCGAAAAGGGCCAGACCCACCGCTCCGTCGAACCGCTCAACAAGGTGGTGGAGGAGGCGAGCGCGCTGGCCCTGGTCGGCGCCAAGGAGCGCGGCCTGCATGTGCGCTTCGACTTCGACGCCGGCGATCCGCAGGTGCTGATCGACAAGGTGCAGGTCCAGCAGGTGATCCTCAACCTCGTCCGCAACGCCATCGAATCCATGGCCTCGGCCCAAAGCGAGCAGCGGGTGCTGACCGTCCGCACCGGCTCCGATCCGGACGATGCCGCCTTCCGCCGCGTCGCCGTCCTCGACACCGGTCCCGGCGTGCCGGAGACGGTGCGTGCACAGCTGTTCCAGCCCTTCGTCACCACCAAGACCAACGGCATGGGTCTGGGCCTGTCGATCTGCCGCTCGATCATCGAGGCGCATGGCGGCCGCCTGTGGCTGGAGCCGCCGGCCGAACCGCCGGCGACCGGCGCCGGGTTCGCCTTCACCGTTCCCTTATCCTCCCCCCAATCTGCGTCGGATGCCGACGATGCCAGCTGACGCCGCAACCGACATGACCGCCGACCTCACCGTCTTCATCGTCGACGACGACGACGCCATCCGCGATTCCCTGCAGATCCTTCTGGAGTGCGCCGGCTTCCAGGCGGAAAGCTTCTCCACCCCGCTGGCCTTCCTGGAGTCCGATGCCCCGTCGCGGCCGGGCTGCCTGCTGGTCGACGTCCGCATGCCGCAGATGAGCGGCCTCGACGTTCAGGAACGGCTGGCCCGCGACGGCCGCGCCATCCCGGTGGTGGTGATGACCGGCCATGGCGACGTGCCGCTCGCCGTGCGCGCCATGAAGGCGGGGGCGGTCGATTTCGTGGAAAAACCCTTCGAGGAGGACGCGCTGCTCGCCGCCGTCCGCTCCGCTTTGGCCCGCGCGGCGGAAAGCAGGACCCCGGCTGCTCCGCCGCCGTCCGCGGCCCCGGAGCAGCCGGCCCCGTCCCCCGCCGCCTCGGCCTCGCCGGAGGTGCTGGCCCGCCTCTCCGCCCTCACGCCGCGCGAACATGATGTTCTGCGCTGGCTGGTGGCCGGCAAGTCGAACAAGGTCATTGCGTTCGAGTTGTCGATCAGCCCGCGCACCGTGGAAATCCACCGGGCGCGGGTGATGGAAAAGATGCAGGCCGACAGCCTGCCGACCCTGGTGCGCATGGCGATCGCCGCCGGCGTGGTTCCCGGCGGCCTGTGATTGTCATCAAGTCTGATCCTCATCAAGCCTGATCTGCATCAAAAGCGCGCCGCATACGCATTGGTCCGTATATCGGCGCCCCCTGCCGCATTTTATCTTCCATGACGCGCCGCACCGTCGGCGCTGTTGTATCTGCATGGAAGTTCGGAGGCGGTCATGGATCATTTGGACAACGGGCCGGGCGGGATGCCGGGTGCCGGAATCGTCCACATCGTCGACGACGATGAGCCGGTCCGCGACTCCCTGAAGGCGCTGCTGGAAGCCTTCTCCTTCGATGTGCGGGACTTCTCGTCCTGCCGGGAATTCCTCGACGGCTATGACGGCAACCCCAAGGGATGCCTCGTTCTCGACCTGCACATGCCGGTGATGAGCGGGCTGGAGTTCCTGGAGCGCCATCGCGGCGACCTGCACGGAATGCCGGTCATCATGGTGTCCGGCCGCGGCGATCCCGCGACCTTCGCCCGCGCCAAGGAGGCCGGCGTGGTTGCCGTGCTGGAGAAGCCGTTCGACGAGGACCAGCTGATCGGCATGCTGAACGGCCTGATGCAGTCGCCGGCCGCGGCCTGAGTTCCGGCGGAATCATCTCCCTCTCCCGGGGCGGGGGAGGGCATCCATCCCGGCCCCATACGGTCCCTTATGTAAGTACACTTACCTACGCAAACTTCCTTAGGTACATCACCGAACTGCACAGCCCGGCGGGGGACAGCTAGCTTCTGGTCATCGGATGCACCCCGGAACAACCGGACCGCATCGCACCGTCAAGGTCGAGGTCGCCATGTCCACGCACGCCGCCATTGCCGCCCACGCCAACCGCGCCGTTCCTGGTTACCTGGTCTCCGCCCTGGCGATGTCCCCGGCCACCGGCCTGGGTGCCGTCCAGCCGCGCAACCCCGCCGACCCGCTCGTTGGCCTCGGCCATTCCAAGGTCTATGAGCGCGAAACCACGCTGTTCAGCGAAGGCGACGACGCCGGTTCGGTGTTCCGCGTGATGAGCGGCATGGTCCGCCTCTACAAGATGCTGCCAGACGGCCGGCGCCAGATCATCGGCTTCCTACAGGCCGGCGACATGATGGGTCTGGCCTTCGCCGCCCAGTATCTCTACACCGCCGAAACCGTGACGGCGACCACCATCCAGCGCATCCCGCGGCTGGAGCTGGACGCCCTGATGGATGCCCAGCCGGCCTTCGCCCGCAAGCTGCTGTCGGCCACCACGTCCGAGCTGATGGCGGCGCAGGACCAGATGGTTCTGCTCGGCCGCAAGACCGCCGCCGAGAAGGTCGCCACCTTCCTGCTGCGCCTCAGCGACCGCAAGAATGGCGGCAAGGGAGATGACCGCACCATCGACCTGCCGATGGGCCGCAGCGACATCGCCGACCATCTCGGCCTGACCACCGAAACCGTGTCGCGCACCCTGACCAAGCTGAAGTCGACCCGCCTGATCCGCATCCTCGTCGGCGGCAAGCTGGACCTGCTGGACCGCGACGCCCTGGCCGACCTCGCCGGCGGCTTCTGACCCTTATCGCTTCTTTTCAAAATTCTGGCTGCGCACCGAACGCTTCAGCGTTTCGGAGCGCAGCGGCGCGCCCGAACGGCGCCCTCCGGACAGCAAGTGGATGATGACCATGACCGTCACGACCCTTTCCGACCTGAACGCCCTGATCGCCCGGGTGAAGGCGGCGCAGGCGCGCTTCGCCGACTACCCGCAGGAGAAGGTCGACCTGATCTTCCGCAGCGCGGCGCTCGCCGCCGCCAATGCCCGCATCCCGCTCGCCAAGATGGCGGTGGCGGAGACCGGCATGGGCGTGATGGAGGACAAGGTCATCAAGAACCACTTCGCCGCCGAATACATCTACAACAAGTACAAGGACGAGAAGACCTGCGGCGTCCTCTCCGAGGATCACGACGGCGGCATCCTCACCATCGCCGAGCCGGTCGGCCTGATCTGCGGCATCGTCCCCACCACCAACCCGACCTCCACCGCCATCTTCAAGGCGCTGATCGCGCTGAAGACCCGCAACGGCCTGGTCCTCTCCCCCCATCCCCGCGCCCGCAAATCGACCTGCGAGGCCGCCCGCCTGGTGCTCGCCGCCGCGGTCGAGGCCGGCGCCCCCGACGACATCATCGGCTGGATCGACGAGCCCTCGCTGGAACTGTCCAACGCCGTCATGCACCATCCCGACATCAACCTGATCCTCGCTACCGGCGGGCCGGGCATGGTCAAGGCCGCCTATTCCTCCGGCAAGCCCGCCATCGGCGTCGGCGCCGGCAACACCCCGGCCGTCATCGACGAGTTCGCCGACATCAAGCGCGCCGTCGCCTCGATCCTGATGTCCAAGACCTTCGACAACGGCGTGGTCTGCGCGTCCGAACAGTCGGCGGTGGTGGTCGATGCCGTCTATGACGCCGTGCGCGACCGCTTCGCCCACCATGGCGGCTACATCCTGTCGGCCCGCGAGGCCGACGCCGTGCGCAAGGTCCTGCTGACCGACGGCCATCTGAATGCCGACATCGTCGGCCAGCCGGCCCACGCCATCGCCGCCATGGCCGGCCTGACCGTCCCCCACGCCACCAAGGTGCTGATCGCCGAGGTCACCGACATCGCCGACAGCGAACCCTTCGCCCACGAGAAGCTGTCGCCGACCCTGGCGCTCTACCGCGCCAAGGACTTCATGGAAGCCTGCGACAAGGCCGCCGCGCTGGTCGCGCTGGGCGGCATCGGCCACACCTCGGCGCTCTACACCGACCAGGACCAGCAGGCCGACCGCATCCGCCATTTCGGCGATAGGATGAAGACCGCCCGCATCCTGATCAACACGCCGTCGTCGCATGGCGGCATCGGCGACCTCTACAACTTCCGCCTCGCCCCGTCGCTGACGCTGGGCTGCGGCTCCTGGGGCGGCAACTCGATCTCGGAGAATGTTGGGCCGCAGCACCTGATCAACAAGAAGACGGTGGCGAAGAGGGCGGAGAACATGCTGTGGCACAAGCTGCCCAAGTCGATCTATTTCCGCCGCGGCTGCCTGCCTTTCGCGCTTGAGGAACTGCGCGGCAAGAAGCGCTGCCTGATCGTCACCGACCGCTTCCTGTTCGAGAACGGCCATGTCAACGACAGCGTCCGCGTGCTGAAATCGCTGGGTCTGGAGGTCGAGACCTTCTTCGAGGTCAGCGCCGACCCGACGCTGGCGGTGGTGCGCAAGGGTGTGGCTCTGGCGAATGCCTTCCAGCCCGACGTGATCCTGGCGCTTGGCGGCGGCTCGCCGATGGATGCGGCGAAGATCATCTGGGTGATGTACGAGGCGCCCGAGGTGGCCTTCGAGGACCTCGCCCTGCGCTTCATGGACATCCGCAAGCGCATCTACACCTTCCCCAAGCTGGGGGTGAAGGCGCAGCTGGTGGCGGTGCCGACCACGTCGGGGACGGGATCGGAGGTGACGCCCTTCGCCGTGGTCACCGACGAGCGCACCGGCACCAAGTATCCGATCGCCGATTACGAGCTGACGCCGACGCTGGCGATCGTCGATGCCAATCTGGTGATGGACATGCCCAAGGGTCTGACCGCGGCCGGCGGGATCGACGCGGTGACCCATGCGCTGGAGGCTTACGTCTCGGTGGTGGCGAACGAGTACAGCGACGGTCAGGCGTTGCAGGCTCTGAAACTGCTGAAGGAGAACCTGCCCTCGGCCTACCGCAACGGGGCTCAGGACCCGAAGGCGCGGGAGCTGGTGCACAATGCGGCGACGCTAGCCGGCATCGCCTTCGCCAACGCCTTCCTCGGCGTCTGCCATTCGATGGCGCACAAGCTGGGGGCAGAGTTCCACCTGCCGCACGGCATCGCCAACGCGCTGCTGATCGCCAACGTGATCCGCTACAACGCGGCGGACATCCCGACCAAGCAGACGGCCTTCAGCCAGTATGACCGGCCCAAGGGCGTGGCCCGCTACGCGCAGATCGCCCGGCACCTGGAGTTGGGCGGCAGCCGCGACCATGAGCGGGTGGAAAAGCTGATCCAATGGGTCGAGGAGATGAAGCGGGCGCTGGAGATCCCGGCCTCGATCCAGGCGGCTGGGGTGCCGGAGGCGGCGTTCCTGGCGCGGGTCGACGCAATTGCCGAGGCCGCCTTCGACGACCAATGCACCGGCGCCAACCCGCGCTATCCGCTGGTCGCCGAGATCAGGCAACTGCTGCTCGACAGCTACTATGGCCGCGCTTATGCCGAGGCGGAAGCCGACCATACGGCGGCGCTGAGCGTCGTCGCCCAGACCAAGACCGCCGCCGAATAACCGGCCACGCTGTCATAGTTGCCAAGCATCGGGGGACCGTCGGGTCGGGAGCGCAGGCTCCCGGGCCGGGCGGTCCCCAATTGCGTTCCGGCCGCAGCTTCACATCGGCTCTCATCCTGAGCCTCTCTCGGCCGTCATTCCCGCAAAGGCGGGAATCCAGCCGTCTCAGCAGCTGATCCGCAGAGTTTTCTGGATCCCCGCCTTCGCGGGGATGACGGGTTTTCAGGCGTAGACTCAGATTTGCGACATGCGTTTTTGCCGATGGGAACCCAATCGCATCCGGTGAGTTGACCCGCCAGCCCGGCACCCGATCTGCCGGCACCACCCCGAGGTCGACGATGCGCCCGCAGGCACCCATAGACGAAATCGGCGTCGAGGCCTTCAAGATCCCGAGCGACCGGCCCGAGGCCGACGCCACCCGCTGCGGCATCACCGGCTTCCTCGCCGCCGCCGCGCTGGCGGAGTCCTAAACCGTGCCGCTCTCCGCGCATACCGCCCCGACGCCGAGAGGTTTCGTCTATGAGCAAAATCGACGTGCCGGCGCTGGTCGCCGCACTGAACAGCCGGGTGAACGGCGAGATCCGCTTCGGCGACGGCGACCGCGCGCTCTACGCCACCGATTCCTCCAATTACCGTGAAGTTCCCATCGGCCTCGTCGTCCCCTTCGACGTGGAGGCGCTGGCCGAGGCGGTGCGGGTCTGCCAAGAGTTCGGCGTGCCGATCACGCAGCGCGGCGGCGGGACGGCGCTGGCCGGCCAGACCACCAATTACACGGTCATCATCGACAGTTCCAAATACTGCAACCGCTTCCTCGCCATCGACCTCGACCGCCGTCTCGCCACCGTCGAGCCGGGCATCACGCTGGACGAGGTGCAGAAGCGCTGCCGGCCGCACGGGCTGCGCTTCGGCCCCGACCCCTCGACGCATGACCACAATTCCATCGGCGGCATGATCGGCAACAACTCCGCCGGGCCTCACTCCGTCGTCGCCGGGGTGACCAGCCACAATGTCGAGAGCATGGAGATCGTCACCTATGACGGGCTGCGCCTGACCGTCGGCTGGACGACCGAGGCGGAGATGGACCGCATCATCGCCGAGGGCGGCCGCAAGGGCGAAATCCACAAGCAACTGAAAGACCTGCGCGACCGCTACGCCGGCGAGATCCGCCGCATCTACCCGAAGATCCCGCGCCGCGTCTCCGGCTTCAACCTGGATTCGCTGCTGCCCGACGGGAACGGCCGCATCAACCTCGCCCGCGCCCTGGTCGGCAGCGAGGGCACCTGCGTCACCGTCCTGCGCGCCACGCTGAACCTGATCCCCGATCCGCCGTCGAAGGTGGTTCTGGTCGTCGGTTTCGAAAGCGTCTGCCATGCCGCCGACGCCGCCTGCGACGTCCGCAGCTTCGGCCCCGACGCCATCGAGGGGGTGGACGAGCGCCTGACCGACTTCATGCGCAAGAAGCACCTGCATGTGGACGACCTCAAGCTTCTGCCCGACGGCCCGTCCTGGCTGTTCGTCGAGTTCGGCGGCGACAGCCGGGACGAGGCCGTCGCCAAGGCCCGCCGCCTTGAGGATCATCTGCGCGGCCGGCCCCACGTCCACGACATGCGCCTCGTCGCCGATCCTCACGAGCAGGGCCGGCTGTGGAAGGTGCGCGAATCCGGTCTCGGCGCCACCGCCTGGGTGCCGGGGGAGAAGCACGACACCTGGCCGGGCTGGGAGGATTCCGCGGTGGCGCCCGAAAATCTCGGCGCCTACATGCGCGACCTGCTGAAGCTCTACGACGATTACGGCTACAAGCCGGCGCTCTACGGCCATTTCGGCGACGGGCTGATCCATTGCCGCGTCGGCTTCGGCCTGCACACACAGGAAGAGGTCGACACCTTCCGCCGCTTCCTGACCGACGCGGCCCATCTGGTGGTGCGCCATGGCGGCACCCTGTCCGGCGAGCATGGCGACGGGCAGGCGCGGGCGGAACTGCTGCCGATCATGTTCGGCGACGACCTCGTGCGGGCCTTCGCCGAGTTCAAGGCGATCTGGGATCCGGACAACCGCATGAACCCGCACAAGGTCGTGCATCCCTACGCCGCCGACAGCCAGCTGCGCCTCGGCCCGCGCTTCAAGCCGCCGCATCTGGAGAGCGTCTTCACCTACCCGGAGGACGGCGGGTCGCTCACCCACGCGCTGCTGCGCTGCGTCGGCGTCGGCAAATGCCGGCGGCACGAGGGCGGCACCATGTGCCCCAGCTTCCGCGCCACGCGGGAGGAGCGTCATTCGACCCGTGGCCGCGCCCGCCTGCTGCAGGAGATGCTGCAGGGCGACCCGCTCGGCGACGGCTGGCGCGACGAGACGATCCACGACGCGCTGCACCTGTGCCTGGGCTGCAAGGGCTGCAAGGCCGATTGCCCGGTCAATGTCGACATGGCGACCTACAAGGCGGAGTTCCTGCACCACCATTACCAGCACCGCCCCCGCCCGCGCGCGGCCTGGAGCATGGGGCTGATCCATCGCTGGGCGCGCCTGCTGGCTCCGGTGTGGTGGGCGCCCAACTTCGCCACCCAGACGCCGGTGTTCGGCCGCCTTTCCCGCGCGGCGGCGGGCATCGCCCCGCAGCGCCCGGTCCCGGCCTTCGCCGCCAAGACCTTCCGCCGCTCCTGGACGGCCCCGCCGAACCGCGGCCGGCCGCCGGTGGTGCTGTGGACCGACAGCTTCAACAACCACTTCACGCCGGAGCCGCTGTTCGCCGCCGCCGAGGTGCTGGACGCCGCCGGCTACGCCGTCACCATCCCGCGCAGGAACCTGTGCTGCGGCCGGCCCTATTACGATTTCGGCCGGCTGGACGAGGCCAGGAGCACCTTGAAACAGACCATGGCCGGCCTGCGCCGTGAACTGGACGCCGGCGCCTATGTCGTCGGCGTCGAGCCGAGCTGCCTGTCGGTCTTCCGCGACGAGCTGCCCAACCTGTTCCCCGACGATCCGGAGGCGAAGCGCCTCTCCGGCCGCAGCATGCTGCTGGCCGAATTTCTGGAAAAGGTGGCCCATTTCGACCCGCCCAAACTGTCCGGCAAGGCGCTGGTGCATGGGCACTGCCATCACAAGGCGGTGTTCGGCATGGGCTGCGACGCGGCGCAGATCCGCAAGAGCGGCCTCGACGCCCGCATCCTCGACGACGGCTGCTGCGGCATGGCCGGCGCCTTCGGCTACGAGGAGGACAAGTATCGGGTCTCGCTGGCGATCTTCGACCAGGGGCTGGGCGCCACGCTGCGGCAGGCATCCCCCGACACCCTGCTGATCGCCGACGGCTTTTCCTGCCGTGAGCAGGTGGAGCAGCTGACCGGACGGCGGGCGCGGACACTGGCGGAGGTCTGGCGCGACGCCCTGCGCCACCGCACCTCGCACGACCCCGCCGGCAAATGACCCGAACTCAGGAGACAGCTATGGCCAAGGCACCGATCGGACACACCCGCTGGGCCATCGCCGACAACTACATTCCGGCCTGGAGCCACGGCCCCGAACCCGAACTGGCGAGCCACGAGGGGCTGTCGATTCTCAACACCGGCGACCGCGAGGTGGAGCTGCGGATCACCCTCTATTTCACCGACCGCGAGCCGGCCGGGCCGTACCGGGTGAAGGTCGGCGCCCGCCGCACCAATCACGTCCGCATAAACCTGCTCGACGACCCCGAGCCGGTCCCGCTCGGCCAGCCCTTTTCCACGCTTGTCGAGGCCGACGGGCCGGTGGTGGTGCAGTTGACCCGTCTCGACAGCCGGCAGGCGGAAAACGCCCTGCTCAGCGTCATCGCCTTCGCCGGCTGAAAATCTCCCTCTCCCTCTCTCCCCCTCTCCCCCCTGGGGAGAGGGTCGGGGTGAGGGGGATGCACAGCGTGGCTGTCCCGAGAATCCTTGCCCTGCGACCCCCTCACCCTAACCCTCTCCCCGGGGGGGAGAGGGGACTTCTCCTACGCCTCCAAAAACTCACAACCTCCGGCCGATCACGCACCGCCACCGCTTTCGCCGTTGGAGCGCTGCTTGGCCGCCTGGGCGTTGCGGCTCAGGTTGAAGGCGGAGTTGACCAGCGCAATGTGGGAGAAGGCCTGCGGGAAATTCCCGACCAGCCGCCCGGCCTTCGCGTCATACTCTTCCGACAGCAGGCCCAGATCGTTGCGCAGGGCCAGCAGCCGCTCGAACAGCGCCTCCGCCTCGTCATGACGGCCTTGCAGGACGAAGGCATCCACCAGCCAGAAGCTGCAGGCCAGGAAACTGCCCTCGCCGGGCGGCAGCCCGTCTTCGACCCGCCCGGTGTCGTAGCGCTGGACGAAGCCGTCCTTCAGCAGCTGGCGCTCGACCGCCGCCACCGTGCCGGCGATGCGCGGATCATGCGCCGGCAGGAAACCCACCACCGGCAGAAGCAGCAGCGACGCATCGACCAGCTTGCTGCCATAGGACTGGACGAAACTCCCCAATTCCCGGTCATAGCCGTTGGCGCACACATCCTGATGGATGCGCCGGCGCAGATCCTTCCAGCGCTCGACCGGCCCTTCCATGCCGAAATGCTCGGCGCTCTTGATGGCGCGGTCGGCCGCCACCCAGGCCATCACCTTGGAGAAGGTGAAGGGCTGCCGCCCGCCGCGGGTTTCCCAGATGCCCTCGTCCGGCTGGTCCCACACCGTCTCCAGATGGGCCAGCAGCGACCGCTGAAGCTGCCAGCCCGCCTCGTTGGCGCCCAGCCCGCCGCGCCGCGCCTGATGCAGGGCATCCATCAGCTCGCCATAGACGTCGAGCTGGAGCTGCGAGGATGCGGCATTGCCGATGCGCACCGGCCGGGCGCCCTCATAGCCAGGCAGCCAGTCGGCTTCCCACTCCAGCAGCCGGCGCTCGCCCGCAATGCCATACATGATCTGCAACTGTTCCGGCCGGCCGGCGGTGGCGCGCAGCAGCCAGCCGCGCCAAGCGTTGGCCTCCTCGTAAAAGCCGGCGTTCATCAGCGCCTGCAGCGTGAAGGTCGAATCCCTCAGCCAGCAGAAGCGATAATCCCAATTGCGGATGCCGCCCAACTGTTCGGGCAGCGAGGCGGTCGCCGCGGCGACGATGCCGCCGGTCGGCAGGTAGGTCAGCGCCTTCAAGGTCACCAGCGAGCGCCGCACCGCATCCGCCCAGGGGCCGTCGTAGTTGCAGTGGCCGATCCAGTCCTGCCAGAACCGCTCGGTGTCGCGAAGCGCCTGTTCCGCATCCACCGGGTCGGGGATCGGATCGCAGGAGGGGGCGTAGGTCAGCACGAAGGGTACACGGTCGCCCTCCTCGACGGTGAAATCGCCGACGGTGGTCAGATTCCGACCGCACAGCTCGACCGGCGTGCGCAGATGCAGCATGTCCGGCCCGGCGATGGCACGCAGCGTGCCGTCCTCCAGATGCGTCACCCACGGCACGGCGCAACCATAGCCGAAGCGGATGACCAGTTCTGTCCGCATCACGACGCGGCCCCGGCGCCCGACGACGATCCGCACCACGTCCGATGCCTGATCCCGTGGCGGCATGAAGTCGATGACGGTCACCGCCCCGTCGGCGGTCTCGAAATCGGTCTCCAAAATCAGCGTGTCGCCGCGATAGCGCCGCGTGATCCGGACATCGGCGTCGGCCGGCGCGATCAGCCAGCGGCCATGTTCCGGCGTGCCCAGCAAGGCGGCGAAGCACGCATCGGAATCGAACCGCGGCCAGCACAGCCAGTCGATGGACCCTTCACGCGACACCAGCGCCGCCGTTTCGCAGTCGCCGAGCAGGGCGTAATCCTCGATCCGCGAAGCCATTCCCTCTCCCTTCCGTCAGCGCCCCCGTCATGTCCAACCGACCGCAGCGCTTCCGGTTCCCGCAACAATGGTGGTCAGGGCCGCAGGGTAATCGCCTATGGCAATTGTGATCCTACACAAGGAAGCACGTCATTCCCGCGAAGGCGGGAATCCAGCCGTTTCAGTCGCTTTGCACGACGGTTTCCTGGATCCCCGCCTTCGCGGGGATGACGGAAGTCCTTTTGTGGGATTCTGGATTCCATATGCGATTGCCTTGCGTCAGGGCCGCAGGGACTGCAGCACCAGCTCCACCATATGGGCCAGCCGTTCCTCCTTCGCAGGGTCGGCCAGCAGGTCGCGGCCGAAGATCACCGACAGGGTGTGGACGTTGGAGAGGTAGAAGTAGGACAGCCCGGCGATGGAGATGTAGAGCTGCACCGGATCGACCCCGGCGCGGAACACCCCCTGTTTCACCCCGCGCGCCAGCACGTCGGCGATCATCTGCACGAAGGGGGAGTGCATCGACTGCACCTGCCCGGAATTCTTCAGCAGTTCGGCCCGGTGCAGATTCTCGATGTTCAGCAGGGCCATGAATTCGGGATGGTCGATAAAATACTGCCAGGTGAAGCCGATCAGCCGGGCGATGGCGTCGGGCGGCGCCAGCTTGTCGAGGTTCAGCGTGCGCTCGGTCTCGCGGATGTGGGCATAGGCGTCCTCCAGGACCGCCAGATACAGCTCCTCCTTGTTGCCGACATGGTAATAGAGCATGCGCTTGTTGGTGCCGGCCTGCTCGGCGATGCGGTCGACGCGGGCGCCGCCCAGCCCATAGCGCGCGAACTCTTCCGTCGCCGCGGCCATGATGCGCGCCCGCGTGCCCTCCGGATCGCGGGTCGCCTTGGCCGGCGCGGTTGGGGCAGGGGCGGGGTTGGGAGAAGGCGGCACCGGTTCGGGTGCGTCGGTCAGGCTGTCCATGCGGGAAGCCGGCTCCTGCGGTCCGGGGTAGGGGGGTGGCTGCCCCCCATGGTAGAGCGTCGGCCGGAAATTTCAAACCAGGGCGATGTCAAACCACGCTGCGGTGCCTTTCGATGCAGGTGTCCAGCACCTCGCCCATCGGCTTTTCCCACCAGTTGCCTTGCGAGAAGATCTCCACCTCCGAATAGCTGGCGAAACCGCACTCCTCGACCCACCCGCGGATGCGTGGGATGTCGATGATGCCGTCGCCCATCATGCCGCGGTCGAGCAGCAGGTCGCTGGTCGGCACCAGCCAGTCGCAGACATGGAAGGCCAGCAGCCGCTCTCTGCCGGCACGGCGGATCTGCGCCTCCAGGTCCGGGTCCCACCAGACATGGTAGACGTCGACCGCCACCCCCAGCGCCCCCGAACCAACCGGGTCCAGCCGGTCGCAAATGTCCAGCGCATGCGCCATCGTGTTCACGCAGGCGCGGTCGGCCGCATACATCGGGTGCAGCGGCTCGATCGCCAGCGGCATGCCCGCCTTGCGGGCATAGTCCAGCAGTTCGGCGATGCCGTCCTCCACCTGCGACCGCGCCAGCGCGATGTCCCTGCTGACCGCCGATCCGGGGCGGGAGAATTGCGGCAACCCGCCGACCACCAGCACGAGGCAGGCCGCCCCCAGCGCCGCCGCCTCGTCCACCGCGCGGCGGTTGTCGTCGCGCACCTCCGCCGCCTTGGACGGGTCGGCCGGGAACATGCCGCCGCGGCAATAGCCGGACAGCGCCAGTTCCCCCGCCCGCACCGCCCGCAGCGTGGCGTCGAGCCCGACCGCCGCCACCTGATCGCGCCAGGGCGAAACGGCGCGGATGCCGCGCCGGGTGCAGGCGTCGAGGATCTCCACCAAGTTGCCCTGCTTGCGCACCGTGGCGGTGTTGATCGACAGCCAGCGGTGATCGCCTGTGAAGTCGCGCATCACGAAATCCCCCTTACTGCCAGAACCGCCGCCATCCGCTGCGCCGCCCGTTCCGGATCGGACAGCAGCCCGGCCTTGTCGGCCAGCCGGAACAGCTCGGCCAGATGCAGGGTGGACCGTGTGCTTTCCTGCCCGCCGACCATGGTGAAATGGTCCTGATGGCCGTTCAGATAGGCCATGAACACCACGCCGGTCTTATAGAAGCGGGTCGGCGCCTTGAAGATGTGGCGCGACAGCGGCACGGTGGGGGCGAGGATGTCGTGGAACGCCGCCTCGTCGCCGTCGGCCAGATGGGCCAGCGCGGATGCTGCGGCGGGCGCGATGGCGTCGAAGATCCCCAGCAGCGCGTCGGAGTGATGCTGCCCATCGCCGGCGATCAGCTCCGCATAATTGAAATCGTCCCCCGTATACATGCGCACGCCCTCCGGCAGGCGCCGCCGCATGACGATCTCCTTGTCCTTGTCGAGCAGCGAGATCTTGATGCCGTCCACCTTGGGTGCGAAATCGCCGATGATCGACAGCGCGGTGTCCATCGCCGCGTCGATATCGCTCGTCCCCCAATATCCCGCCAGCGCCGGGTCGAACATGTCGCCCAACCAATGCAGGATCACCGGCTGTTTCACCTGCGACAGGATGCGGCCATAGACGCGGACGTAATCCTCCGGCCCCTTCGCCACGCGGGCCAGCGCGCGCGACGCCATCAGGATGATGCGGCCGTCCAACGCCTCGATGGCCTCGATCTGCTCCTCATAGGCGCGGATGACGTCGTCGACGCCGCGGGCGTTCTCCGGCGGCAGATGATCGGTGCCGGCGCCGCAGGCGATGACCCCGCCGCGCGCCTTGGCCGCCGATTGCGACCGCCGGATCAGCTCCAGCGAGGTCGGCCAGTCCAGCCCCATGCCGCGCTGCGCCGTGTCCATCGCCTCGGCGACGCCGAGGCCGAGGTCCCACAGATGCTCGCGGAAGGCGATGGTGCGGTCCCAGTCGATGGCCGGCGCCAGCCACGGATCGCAGTCGGCCAGCGGGTCGGCGACCATATGGGCGGCGGCGAAGGCGACGCGGGTCAGCGGCCGGTCGGTGCGCGCGGGAAAGCCGCGCGGCGGGGCGAGCGTATAGCTCTCGATGCTGCGGTCGGCGCGGGGAAGGCGGATGGTCGGCATGGCTCGGAATTCCTGACTGTGAGTACCGCCACTTGCCCCCACCCCAACCCTCCCCCGCTGGGCGGGGGAGGGGGTAGGTGCTTGTTCGGGGGGCAGCGGCAGTCCCTCCCCCGCCCAGCGGGGGAGGTTAGGTGGGGGTCTAACGCAGCCGAAGCCTCACCCCTCGATGGACGGCACATCGACCCAGCGGCGTTCGCGCCAGCTCTGCAGCGCGCATTCCACCAGCTGGACGCCCTTGGCACCTTCGATGAGGCCATGGCGGTAGGGCGCATCCTCCACCACATGGCGGATGAAGGACTCCCACTGCACCTTGAAGCCGTTGTCGAACACGGCGTTGTCGGGCACCGGCTGCCAGGTGTCGTAGAAGTCGATGGTCTGCTTCTGGTCGGGGTTCCACACCGGGCGCGGCGTGCCCTGGCGCGGCTGGATCACGCAGTCGGTCAGGCCGGCCACCGCCGAGCCGTTGGTGCCGTCGACCTGGAA
Source organism: Azospirillum sp. B2RO_4 (assembly GCF_051124815.1). Lineage (NCBI taxonomy): Bacteria > Pseudomonadati > Pseudomonadota > Alphaproteobacteria > Rhodospirillales > Azospirillaceae > Azospirillum > Azospirillum sp. B2RO_4. The sequence goes on from NZ_CP118486.1 coordinate 668,920, forward strand.
GGTCACCAGATCGTCGCGATAGACCCGCGTGCACCAGGACGAGTTGATGGTGGCGATCACCCCGCCCTCAAGCTCGAACATCGCATAGGCGGCGTCGTCGGCGGTGGCCTTGTAGGGCTTGCCCTTCTCGTCCCAGCGCTCCGGGATGTGGGTGGCGCCCAGGCACGAGATGCTCTTCACCTTCCCGAACAGGTTGTCGAGCACGTAACGCCAGTGGCAGATCATGTCGAGGATGATGCCGCCGCCGTCCTCGTCCCGGTAATTCCAGGACGGACGCTGCGCCGGCTGCCAGTCGCCCTCGAACACCCAATAGCCGAACTCGCCGCGCACCGACAGCATGCGGCCGAAGAAGCCGCTGTCGCGCAGCATCCGCAGCTTCTCCAGGCCGGGCAGGAACAGCTTGTCCTGCACCGTGCCGTTCTTCACCCCGGCCTCCTCCGCCAGCCGGACGACGCGCAGCGCCTCGTCCAGGTTGGTGGCGATCGGCTTCTCGCAATAGACATGCTTGCCGGCGCGGATCGCCTTTTCCAGCAGGGTGGGGCGCATCTGCGTGGTGCCGGCGTCGAAGAAGATCACGTCGTCCGGGTTTTCCAGCGCGGCGTCGATGTTGTCGCTCCAGCGCTCGATGCCGTGGCGGCGGGCCAGCTCCTGCATCTTCTCGGCATTGCGGCCGACGATGATCGGGTCGGGCATGACGCGCGAGCCGTCGGAGAGGGTGACGCCGCCCTGGGCGCGGATCGCCAGGATCGAGCGGATCAGGTGCTGGTTCATGCCCATCCGCCCGGTGACGCCGTGCATGATGAGGCCAAGGCGCTTGGTGCTCATGGGTGGACTCCTTCGGAAAGCGCTGATGTCGGTTTTGAAAGGGGTGACAGGCCGGACCAGTCGGGGCCGGCCCCAAAATCTGCCGCATGTGCGTATCCGGGGCCGGACAGCGGCGCCGTCGCCAGCCGCCCGGCACCGGTGGCGAGCCGCACCGTGCCGTCGGCGCCGCGCTCGTAGAAACCGGGATGGGCGTCGAGGAAGGCCGCGCCCTCGGCCTCGCTGCCGAACCCTTCGCCATACTGGTGCCCGTTGCGTTCGGCATGCGGAATGCCGAGAAAGGCGACCAGCGCCGTGTCCTGCTGCACCGACAGCCCGGCCTGACAGGTCAGATCCTCGGCGGAGATGAAGTGCGGCGGCCCCCACGCCGCGCAGCGGGCGCGGTTGAGCATCGCCTTGTACAGGCCCTTGCAGGACTTCGACGACACCCCGCGATAGCCCAGGACGCGGGCCTGCGGAAAGGCGTCATAGCCGTCGTCGGATTCGTCGATGATGACCGCCACCCGCTCCGCCACCGCGCCCAGCGGCCGGGCGAGCGCCGCCTCCCGCGCGATCGGCTGTTCCAGATAGGCGAGCGCCCTGCGGAAACCGGCGAGGGCAGGGGACGCGTCGATGCGGTCGAGCAGTTCCGCCACATGGTCCGCATCGCGATACTGCTCGTTGCCGTCCAGTGTGGTGCGGTAGCCGGGAACGGCCGTCTCCAGCACCGCCGCCAGTTCCGTCAGCCGCTCGACATCGGCGGACACGTCGCCGCCCAGCTTGATCTTGAACCAGCGCAGATGCGTGCGCCTTGCCAAATCCTCCGGCTTGTCGAGCAGGCCGACCGTGTGCCGCAGCTCCACCTCGCCAAGCGGAGAGAGGCCGCGAAGAAACCCGTCGAGATCGAAGCCGCCGAGATCGGGCGCCAGCCGCGCGTCCAGCCCGGCGGCATTGGCGCCCAGCCCCTGAAACGCGTTCAACCCCAGCACCCGCAACAGCCCGTCCAGCACCGCCTTGTCGATCTGCGCCGGCCCGAAGGCGGCGGCGAGTTTCGGCTCCATCCTCGGCGTGAAGGCGGCGTGATGCCCGAAGGCGGTGTCGAGCCGTCCGTCCGCCAGATACCCCTCCCGCGCCTCGACCAGCGAGCGGCGCAGGCCGTCCACCGTGTCGGCCGGGCTGCGATCCGGGCGCTTGTCGAACCATTTCGGCATCATCATCTCGGCCGCCGCCCCCCAGGCCTCGCCTTTTCCCTCCACTCCAATCAGGGCGCGGACGAAAGCCTGCGGGGCGGCCTCCACCGTCACCGCGCCGAAGCGGAACGGCTTCACGAAACGGACGGGCCGCTCGTACAGCTCGATGGCGCGGATGCGGAGACGGGGGGCGGCCGGGGCGACGGACATGGTGAGAATCTTTCAGTACGTTCTCGGCCGTCATTCCCGCGAAGGCGGGAATCCAGCCTGCGCAGCGATTCAACTGCGAAGTCGCCTGGATCCCCGCCTTCGCGGGGATGACGCAAAGTTCTTTCGGTGCCAGAGGGACTCTCGGCGCTTAATCCAGATGCCCCTGCGCCGCGAAATGCTTGCGGATGGTCTGTGTCAGCTGGATGAACACCGGGTCGCCCATGACGTCCAGCGTGCGCGGGCGCTCCAGCGGCACCTCGTAGGTGGCCGCGATGGTGCCCGGCCGTTCCGACATCACCATCACCCGGTCGGCCAGGAACACCGCCTCGGGGATGGAGTGGGTGATCAGGATCACCGTCTTGCCGGTCTCATGCTGGATGCGCTGCAACTCGACATTCATCCGTTCCCGCGTCATGGCGTCGAGCGCGCCGAACGGCTCGTCCATCAGCAGAATCTTCGGATCATGCACCAGCGCCCGGCACAGCGCGGCGCGCTGCTGCATGCCGCCCGACAGCTGCCATGGATATTTGTGCTCGAACCCCTTCAGCCCGGTCATCTCGACCAGCTTGTGGGCACGCTCCAGATAGCGCTCGCGCGGCAGGCGGCGGATTTCCACCGGCAGCATGATGTTGCGCAGCACCGACCGCCAGGCCAGCAGGGTCGGGCTCTGGAAGACGATGCCGGTGTCGTCGTGCGGCTCCGTCACCGTGTCGCCTTCGATCCGGATGGTGCCGCTGGTGACCGGCAGCAGCCCGGCCAGCATCTTCAGCAGGGTGGACTTGCCGCAGCCCGACGGTCCCACCACCACCAGGAACTCGCCCGGCCGCACGTCGAAGGTGATGGGGCGGAGCGACGGCACCTCGCCGTCGCGGGTGCGGTAGGTCTTGGTCACGCCGTCGATGCGGATCAGCGGCTCGCCGGACAGGCGCTGCGTTTCCGCCTCGCCCACCAGTTTCAACTGTGGCTGTGCCATGCTCTCCTCGTCGCTCCGTGCGGGCATGCTGCGGTCAAATCACTTGGCGGCGGCGTTCATCGCCTTGGCGGCCGGGTCGGGCGGCAGGAACTCGCGGGTGTAGAAGCGCTTGGGGTTCTCCTTGGCCGACTTGTCCAGCCCGCCATATTCGACCAGCAGATCGACCGTCTCCTTCATGTTGGCGTCGGTGACCTGGAACGGCCGCATCTTCTCCGTCTCCTTGGTGCGGTAGAGCGGGATGGTCAGCTCGAAGCCTTCCTGCAGCGTGTCGGGCTTGCCGCCCTTCGGGTTGGCCTTCAGGATGGCCGCCGCGGCCTCCTTCGGCGCCTTCTCGGCCTCTTCCACCGCCTTGGTGGTGGCGGCCATGAAGCGGCGGACGAGGTCGGGCTTCTCCTTCAGCGTTTCGGTGTTGGTGATGATGCCGGAGGAGACCATGTTGACGCCGTAATCGGCGAAGCGGATCGGCGTCACCGATTTGCCGGTGGCGTCCTTGATCTTCATGCTCTGGTCCATGACATAGCCCAGCAGCAGGTCGGCCTGACCGTTGATGACGGCGTTCAGCTTGGTCTGGGCGTCGCCCGACACCACCTCGAAATCACGTTCCTTCAGGCCGGTCTTCTTCAGGAACAGCGGCCAGATCTGGGACATGCTGTCGCCCGGCGTCATGGCGACGATCTTGCCCTTGATGTCCTCCGGCTTGCGGATGTTCTTGTCGGTGAAGCCCATCGCCGACATCGGGCTGGTCTGCAGCAGCACGCCCGGCGACACCACCGGCGCGCCCTTCATCGCCGCCTTGATCATGGTCGGCACGTCGACATAGCCGAAGGTGACCGCATTGCTGGCGACCAGCTGCGTCGTCACCGCCGATCCGCGGCCTTCCTGGATTTCCAGGTCGATGCCTTCGGCCTCGTACAGCCCCTTGTCCTTGCCGTAATAGAAGGGCGCGTGCTCGCCATAGACATACCAGTTCAGCATCAGCGTCACCTTGTCGGCGGCCTGCGCCGGCAAAGTGGAGGCGGCAAAGGCGCAGAGCGCCGCGACGATGGCTTTCTTCATCACGACCGGTGTCCTCCCATGGGTGGTGGATCGCCCCGTCGGCCGGCGGTGTCCGGCACCGGGGTTCTTGTCGATGAACGGGTTTCGGGACTACATCTTCAAAACTATGGTGTCGGATCGCATCGAGCGCGTTTCTCGACCGTCATTCCCGCGAAGGCGGGAATCCAGCCTTTTCAAGCGTTTGGACCGGTAGCCTGGATCCCCGCCTTCGCGGGGATGACGGCCGACAGTCGGGTCAAGAACTCACAAGCCTTTTACGCCGTCGGGCCGTACTTGTTGCGCTGGCTGGCGTGCCAGGGGATGGCGAAGCGTTCGACCACGTCGATGACCCAGAACAGCACGACGCCCATCAGCGCCAGCACGGTCAGCGCCGCGAACATCAGGGGAAGTTCGAAATTGCCGATGGAGCGTTGCAGGACGAAGCCGATGCCGGAGTTCGAGCCGACGAATTCGCCGACCACCGCCCCCACCACCGCCAGCGTGATGGACACCTTCAGCCCGGCGAAGATCGCCGGCAGCGCATGCGGCAGGCTGACCATCTGGAAGGTCTGCAAGCGCGAGGCCTTCATGGACCGCGCCAGATCCATCATCTCGCCATCCACCGACTTGAAGCCCTGGACCGCCGAGACGACGACCGGGAAGAAGCCCAGCAGGAAGGCGGCGATCACCTTCGGCATCAGGCCGAAGCCGAACCACACCACGAACAGCGGCGCGATGGCGACCTTGGGGATCGACTGCGAGAAGACCAGAAGCGGGTAGACATAGGCTTCCACCGTGCGCGATCCGGCGATCAGCATCGCGATGGGAATGCCGAACAGCACCGACAGCGCGAAGCCGCCCAGCGTCGCCGTGAATGTGGGCACGGATTCGGACAGCAGGCGCGGCCATTCGTCGATCATCGCCAGCACGACGTCGCCGGGCTTCGGCACCAGATAGGCGGGCACCCCGAACAGCCGGACCGCCAGATCCCACAGAACCAGCAGGATCGCGATCAGCAGGATGGGGCGGACCCAGTCGGAATTCAGCAGGCGCAACGCTGCGCCCGAGCGGGAGCGGGGTTCCATGCGTCTCCTCCGGCCGGCGGGCTCGGAGCGGCGGGTCGGCCGCAATGTTTTAACCGGCTGGTTAAAAGTACGGCCGACGGACCCCGGCGGTCAACACCGAAAATGGTGGTAACGGATGGTTCGTGATGGGGACGATTTGGACAATCAATGGATGGCGTTGCGGTGGGTGCTTTCCGAGGGGGGCCTCATGCCTTCCTGAACGCGCGGCACCGGCTCGCATCGGTCCCCGCCAAGACCCGGTCCAATCATGACAATAAGATCTCGATATCCGAGGTCTCGACCGTGGATCAGGCCTGTGTTCTGCGGGCGCTCACCGTCCGCTGGTTTCGCCGTTCTTCTTCGCTCGCTCCGCCTTCGCCTTATCGTGATGCCACTTGATGGCGAAGAACATGCCCGTGCCCAGCACGATGATCTTGAACGGGAAGAAGACCAAAGGGAACCAGTCGTACATTCTGAACATCTCCAGGCTATGACACTATCTATCGTCAGAAGAGCTGAAACGGGCTTCCTCGGCCTTGTAGACGTACTGGCTGGCCACCAGCCAACCCTTCAACGGCCGCAAGGGCGGAATGCAGGTCAGCAACAGGAAGGGCAGGGTCGTGACGAGGTGTACCCAGTAAGGGGCCTCGAACTTCACCTCGATCCAGAGAGCCAGGATGACCGTGGGAATGCAGGCGAAGCAGATGACGAAGAAGGCGGGGCCGTCGGCCGGATCGGCGTAGGAATAGTCCAGGCCACAGACCTCGCAGTGGGAGAGCAGCGTCAGGAAGCCGCTGAACAGATGCCCCTGGCCGCAGCGTGGGCAACGGCCACGCACGCCGGTGCCGAGCGGGGGAAGAGGCGGCCACTCCTGTTCGGATGACATCGCATGGTCCTTCCGGAAGCATTGTCTGCATGCAATGTGTAACCGTATGCTCCCAAGAGACCTACAATGTCAACCTAAATGCATGTAATATGCTCCCGACACTCATACAGTCATGGAAGACATGGCGGGTGCCCCGCGGCGCTGCCGGCAAGGCCGCAGCCACGGTCGCAGCCGCCGAGCGCGCCGTCCTCCAACGCGAACGGGCCGCCCGTCGCCGGGCGGCCCGCAATCAGCGCGCGATGTTAAGCCGGATCAGCCGATCAGGCCGATGTCGTGGGTCGGGATGTGGTCGAAGCCATGGGCGTAGACCGACGAATCCGACGACAGGCTGTAGTCGTGCGCGCCCGGATTGACGAAGCCCGGATCGACCATGGTCGATCCCTTGTCGTAGCCGGCCGCCTGCCATTCGCCCAGATTGCCCTTGCCGCCGCCGGCCATCACCTGCGGCCAGACGTCGAACATGTCCTGCGACGTGTTCAGGTGGCTGTAGAAGTTGTCGTGGATGTTGCCGACATTGGCCGGGCCGAAGATATGCACGGCGGTGCCGTCGCTGACGTCGACCACGTTGCCGGAGATGTCGTTGCCGCTCATCTCGTGACCCTTCCAGCCGCTCCAGCCGACCGGCTGCTGCAGGCCGATCTGGGCGCCGCTGTTGTCGGCGATGATGTTCTCGGTGACGCTGTTGTTCCAGCCGCCATGCAGGAACACGCCGCCGATGTTGCCGTGGACGAGGTTGCCCTTCACCGTGGCGCCGCTGGTCCAGTCGTCCAGATAGATGCCCCAGCTCGCCACCTGACCCGTCGGGTTGGTCGCGGTGGTGCCGGTCACCTCGTTGTTGACGACGACATGGCCGGTCAGGTCCTGCTGGCGGTTGATCAGGTAGATGCCGCCGCCGTCGTTCGAGTCCAGGTTGGCATCGACGACCTGATTGAAGGCGACCGTCACCCGGTGCGAGGCGTCGCTGCCGTCGGTCTGGACCGAGCCGACGGCGATGCCCTTCTCCGGCGAATGCTCGACCAGATTGTGCGTGACCTGCACGTCGGAACTGCCGAGCACCCAGATGCCGGCATCGCCGCGGCCGGCGGCGTTCGGGTGGCTGACGTGGTTGTCGGACACGACCGACGAATTGGAGCCGGCCTTCACATAGATGGCTTCGGCGCCGGTGCTCTCGAACTGGTTGCCGATCACCTTGCTGTCGGTGCTGTTCTGCACGGTGATGCCATAGCCGCCGCCCTTCACCTCGTTGTTGGCGAAGGTCAGGCCATTCGCCTTGTCGGCGAAGACATAGTGGCCGTTCGCGACGCCGTCGGTGAAGGTCAGCCCTTCGATGGTGACATGCTGGGCGCCGCTGACGCCGAAGGACACCGATGCCTGCGACCCGCCATGGATCACCGCCTTCTCGTTGCCGTAGCCGGTGAAGGTGACGCCGGAATCCTGGCCGGTCAGCCAGACCGGGTTGTTCAGGTGGTAATCGCCGCCGCGGACATAGGTGGTGTCGATGTCGCTCGACCGCATGGCGGTCTGCGCCTTCTGCAGCGAGGCGAAGGGACCGTCGGTGCCGTCGGCGTTCGGCGCGGCCAGCTTGCCCGACCAGCTGTCGTTGCCGTTGGTGGCGACGTAGAAGCCGGGGCCGGTCGGCTGCGGCACGCTCGGCGTCGGATCGGTGGACGGCGCCTCGCTGACCGGCGGGACGGGGGTCGGCGTGGTGGGGGCCGTCACGCTGTCCGCGGTGAAATAGCTCTTGTCGGCATCGACCACCAGCGCGCCGTTCCACCACATGCCGGCCTGCCCGTCGGCGACGTCATGGCCGTCCAGCGCGCCCTTGTCGTAGGTGACATGGTCGGCGGTCGGCAGGACCGATTTGCCGTTGATGGTGATCTCGTTGACGATCAGGTTGCGGTCGGTGCCGTGGAAGATGCCGTCATTGTCGTACTGGACCTGGACCTTGTGGCCCTGGTTCTCGGCGATGTCCGTCTTGAAGACGAAATCCTTGGCCGTGTCGCCCGTGGTGCCCTCACCGATCTTCTTGCCGTCGACCAGCAGGTTGAAATGCGCGTCGAGGGTCCCCTTCGCGTTCACGGTGATGGTCGAGTTCCCGGAGGTCGTGGCCATTGGTCCGTATCCTTAGGCGGTTGCGATGCGGCGCCACCATGGACAGACGGTTGGGGCATTGGTGAGGCATTTTTCCGGGATTCGGCGAATAAGGGGTAAATCCTGTTACTTTCCTGCGATCACTGGGCAATATCTGAAAATGGTTACCCAGCATAGGCGGTGATCGCCTCCACGATTGATGTAGGGGTAACTCTCCCGATGCCGGCCTATTGCTCGGACAAGTCGCGGTTCCACGACTTCATCTGTCACGAAATCTTTCCAGAAAGACAGAATCATTCACCGCAAAGAAAAACGCCCCGCACGCGGACGTGCGGGGCGCTCAAGTCTGGGGAGGAAACGCAGTAGAGAAAACCGGTCTCAGTCGCGGCCCTTGCCGACCAGCAGCCGCTCCAAGCCATAGAAGCGGTCGAGCACCAGCATGGCCGCCACGGTCAGGAAGATCAGCACCGCCGACACCGCCGCGACCAGCGGGTCGATGTTGTCCTGGATGTAGAGGAACAGGCGGACGGGCAGGGTGGTGGTCTCCGGCGAGGCGATGAAGACCGTCATCGTCACCTCGTCGAAGCTGTTGATGAAGGCCAGCACCCATCCGCTCGCCACGCCCGGCAGGATCAGCGGCAGCGTCACCCGGCGGAAGCAGGTCCAGGACGACGCGCCCAGCGACGCCGCCGCATTCTCCACCGCCCGGTCCATGCCGGTCGATGCCGCCAGGATCAGGCGCAGGGCGAAGGGCAGGATGATGATGACATGGCTCAGCACCAGCCCGGTGAAGGTGCCGCCCAGCCCGATCATGGTGAAGAAGCGCAGGAAGGCGATGCCGAGGACGATGTGCGGCACCATCAGCGGCGACAGGAACAGCGCCTGGATCGCCTCGCGTCCGAAGAACTGGTGGCGGGCGATGGCCAGCGCCGCCGGCACCGCCACCAGGATCGCCAGCGTCGACGACACCGCCCCCAGCAGCAGGCTGTCCTTGAAGGCGCGGATGAACTCCGGATTGTCGCCGATGGCGCGGAACCAGCGCAGCGACAGCCCCTCTGTCGGCAGCGACAGGTAGCCTTGCGAGGTGAAGGCCACCGCGCAGACGATGACGATCGGCGCCAGCAGGAAGCCCAGGAACAGGACGTGGAAGATCAGGGCGATCGGACCGTTGCGGTTCATTCGAACACCTGTTTGTAGCGACGTTCGACCAGCCGGTTGCAGCCGACGATGATGACGATGTTGGCGATCAGCAGCAGCACCGCCACCGTGGCACCCAGCGGCCAGTTCAGCGTGTTCAGGAACTCGTCATAGGCCAGCGTCGCCGCCACCTTCAGCCGCCGCCCGCCGATGATCGCCGGGGTGGCGAAGGCGCTGGCCGCCAGCGCGAAGACGATGATCGACCCCGACAGGATGCCCGGCACGATCTGCGGCAGCACCACCCGGCGCATCACCGTCAGCGGCCCGGCGCCCAGCGACAGCGCCGCATTCTCCACCTGCGGGTCGAGCCGCTGGAGCGAGGCCCACACCGACAGCACCATGAAGGGCACCAGCACATGGGTCAGCGCGATGACGACGCCGGTCTCCGTATACATGAACTCGATCGGCGTCGCGATCAGCCCCAGCCCCATCAGCCCCTGGTTGACCAGCCCGGTGGAGCCGAACAGCAGCGCCCAGCCCAGCGTGCGCGACACCACCGAGATCAGCAGCGGCCCCAGCACGATCAGCAGGCACAGGCCCCGCCACGGCGACTTCATCCGGCGCAGGATATAGGCCTCCGGCGCGCCGAACACCGCGCACAGCAGCGTCACCAGCGCTGCGATGCGGAAGGTGCGCAGAAACACCTCGTGGAAATAGTCGTCGGCGATGATGTCGGCATAGTTGCCGAGCTGCCAGACATTCTGGATGCCGCCATAGAAGCTGAAGCTGTTCAGCGACAACAGGAAGGTCATCACCAGCGGCACCAGCAGCAGCACCGCGCACAGCGCCAGCCCCGGCGCGCTCAGCAGATAGGGCGCCAGCGGCCAGCGGCGCCGGCGGCGCGGCGGCGGCGGCGCGGACGCCTGGGCGCCGGAAACCTGGGTTTCGGTGGAAGCCGCCATGCTCATGCCGCCTCCCGCACGCCGGAAGCCGCATCCGGATCGGCGGGCATCACCGCCATGTCCTGCGGGCGCCAGCCGACCATCACCCGCTCGCGCTCGGCGGGCAGGGGAGAGCCGTCATGCTGGCGGATCACCATCAGGCGGCCGGCGGCGGTCTCGATCTCGAACAGCCATTGCGTGCCCTGGAAGACGCGGGCCAGCACCGTGCCGCTCAAGCCTCCTGCATCGACGAAGCCGATCTTCTCCGGCCGCACCGCCAGCGCCCCCGGCCCCGCGGGCACCGGCTGCGACACCGGCCAGACGGAATCCGCCACGGTGATGACGGCGCCGCCGCCCGCACCGCTGCCGACCATTCCCGGCAGCAGGTTGGTGCGGCCCAGGAAATTGGCGACGAAGGCGTTGGCCGGCCGGTCGTAGGCTTCCTGCGGCGTCGCGACCTGCTGGATGCGTCCCTTGTTCATCACCACCACGCGGTCGGACAGCGCCATCGCCTCCGACTGGTCGTGGGTGACCAGGATCATGGTGGTGCCGACGGTGCGCTGGATGCGGCGCAGCTCGATCTGCATCTCCTCGCGCATCTTGGCGTCCAGGTTCGACAGCGGCTCGTCCAGCAGCAGCAGGCTCGGCTTGATGACCAGCGCCCGCGCCAGCGCCACACGCTGCTGCTGTCCGCCCGACATCCGCCGCGGGTGGCGGTCGCCATACTGCTCCAGCCCGACCAGCTTCAGCGCCTCGGCCACCATGCGCTCACGGTCGGCGCGGGCGATCTTCCGCATCTCCAGGCCGAAGGCGACATTCTCCGCCGCGGTCATGTGCGGGAACAGGGCATAGCTCTGGAAGACGATGCCCAGCCCGCGCTCGTTCGGCTTCTTCGCCAGCAGATCCTGGCCGTCCAGCGTCACCCGCCCGCCATCGGCGTCCAGGAAGCCGGCGATCATCTGCAAGGTGGTGGTCTTGCCGCAGCCCGACGGCCCCAGCAGCGAGATCAGTTCGCCCTTCTCCACCGTCAGCGAGACGCGATCGACCGCCGTCCAGTTTCCGAAGCGCTTGGTCAGTTGGTCGAGAACCAGATAAGCCATGCCGTCGTCTCCCTCTTCCCTTTATCTCCCTCTCCCCCGGAGAGGGTCGGGGTGAGGGGATGCACAAAGGGTGGATTCTCGAGAATCCTCTGCCGCGCGACCCTCCCCTAACCCTCTCCCCGGGGGGAGAGGGGATTAGCCCCTTACCTCAGCGCTCGATCTCGCGGGTCCAGCGACGGTTCCACTGCTCGCGGTTCTTGTTGATGGTGTCCCAATCCATCACCAGCAGCTTGCCGACCTGTTCCGGGCCATAGGGGATGCCGGCCTGCTTGTCGGCGGGCAGTTCCACCGTCTTGTTGACCGGGCCGAAACCGGCGTTGAGCGCCAGAGCCGTCTGCGCCTCCGCCCCCAGCATGTGCTGGATGAACTTCTGCGCCTCGGCGGCCTTGTCGCTGCCGGCGACCTGACAGGCGGCGGAGCCGAGCGCGACGCCGCCTTCCTTGGGATAGGTGAAGGTGGCGGGGAAGCCGGTGTCGGCCAGCGCCTTGGCCCGGCCCGACCCCCACACGGCGATGACCGCCTGGTTGCTCTGGAACAGCTCGGTCATCTTGCCCGGCGACGGCTCATAGGCCAGGACGTTGGGGTTGACCTTGTCCTTGAACTCCTTGAAGCCGGGCTCGATGTTGGCTTCGCCGCCGCCGTTCAGGCGGGCCATCATCACCAGCGCGTGCAGGCCGTAGGTGTTGTTGATCGGCGGAACCACCAGCTTCTTCTTGAAGCGCGGGTCCTCGATGTCCTTCCACGAGGTCGGGGCCGGGATCTTGTTCTCGTCGAAATACGCCTTGTTGTAGACGATGCCGGTGCCGACCACGCCGATGCTGACCGCCTTGCCCGACGGCATCTTCGCCAGATCATAGAGCTGGTCGTAGACCGGCGCCTTCTGCAGATCGGCGCAGAAATTCAGCGACACCGCCTGATACATCGGCCCATCGTCGAGGATGACGACGTCGATCTGCTGGTTGCCCTTCTGGGCCTGCAGCTTGGCGAGGTTGTCGGTGGAGTTGCCGGCGACATACTCGACCTTCACGCCCGTCGCCTTTTCGAAGGCCGGGATGATGTCCTTGCGCATGGTCTGCTCGTAGGAGCCGCCATAGGCGGCGACATAGAGCGTCTTGTCCTGGGCCTGGGCCGTCTGGACCGCGGCCATGCCGCACCACAGGGCCGCCGTCGCCATCAACCCGCACATCACGGAGCGCATCGTCATTCTCCTCTAGAGCCTGTTTCCCTGTTTGCGGTCCTGTTCACGATCCTGGGGAGCATCCGGGCCTGATCTTCAAATCCGGTCGCACTGCCGGTCCGGATCGCCGCTTTTACCGTCCCTCGTCTTGCCGTTCGCATGTCTGCGGGCTGTTTTTCAGGATGGTCGCGGCCAGGACTTGGGCCAAGGGTGATGGCCCAGTCACATAACCGTCAAATCGAATTCCCGCCATCATTCATCCACTAATGTTATAATTCCGTGCCGCGAACGAGTTGGTGGTCGTTTCCGGTGCCGCCGGTGCCGAGAAAATCGTCGCGGAAGCGCGTCGCCTCCTCCCTGAAGCCGGCCAGGAAGTCCTCGGCGATCATCGACAGCGGTACCTGGGCGGAGCGCAGGATGGCGATGTCGAAGCCGATGCGCGGTTCGAAGGCGCGGACGATCAGCCCGTGCGGGACGTAATCCTGGGCGGTGAAGGGATCGACGATGGACACGCCGTAGCCGGCCGCCACCATGGCGCAGGCGTTCATGGTCAACTGGGCCTCCACCCGCATCACCCGCGCCACGTCATGGTCGGCGAAGGCGGTGTCGATGCGGGAGCGCAGCAGGGCCGGCGGGGTGGTTGAAATGAAGCTCTCGCCTTCGAAGTCCTTCGGCACCAGGACATCCTTGGCGGCCAGCGGGTGGCCGGGCGGCAGGATGGCGACGGCCGGAATGCCATGGATCTTCTCGGTCACCACCGCCGCATGGTCGATGGGGGTGTGGGCGAAACCCAACTCGCATTGCCCGGTCGCCACCCAGTCGAGGATGATGGGGGAGGTGCTGCCACGCAGCGCGATGTCCACCCGCGGCCGCTCGGCGAGGAAGCGCGCGACGTAGCGCGGCAGGAACCCCACGCCCAGCGCCGGCATCGCCGCCACCCGCAATGCCCCGCTGCGCCGGGCGGTCAGGTCGCGCGCCGTCTGTTCGATCAGTTCCAGCCCGACGAAGGCGCGGTCCACCACCTGATAGAGCGAGATCGCCTCGCTGGTCGGCGCGATGCGAGGCCCCCGCCGTTCGAACAGAGTCAGCTTCAGCGCATATTGCAGGTCGCCGATCAGCCGGCTGACCGCCGGTTGCGAAATGTTCAGCAACTCCGCCGCCGCGGTGATGCCGCCGGTCAGCATCACCGCGCGGAAGGCCTCGATCTGGCGCGGATTTATCATGGCTGCCGCCCCATGGCGTTGGCTCTCCCGTTCACGATTCCGAGCTTTTCTCGGCCGTCATTCCCGCGAAGGCGGGAATCCAGCCGACGCAACAGGTGAACCGCGGAGTTTCCTGGATCCCCGCCTTCGCGGGGATGACGGCAGAGGATGGCCCCTGAACACTCACACCCCCCGGCGGACACATAACATTCGGTCATGAAACACCCCTTCGATCTGATTTGACAGTTATAGGTTGGCTGCCGATGCTGTCGCAAGGATCGAGGAGCGGCGGAGCGCCGCCGGGTAGAATCCCGCGGCGCTCCGCCAAAGAAAACCCTGCACTTCGCAATCCATCCATGTGTAACGCCGGCGGATCCGGCGTGCCTGAAATGATATGCGCGACATTCATAAGTATTCGGCACCGCATGGCTGTGCCAAATTCTGCGATGCGCGCCAAACGATAACGGCGGCGGCCGGTGCGCACGAAAAATGGTGCAGCGCCGGCGGCGGGAGTGGAGACGATGACGCAGCCCAGTCGGGGCGGAGAGTACGACGTCGCCGTGATCGGCGGCGGGCTGGTCGGATCGGCGCTGGCCTGGGGCCTCGCCCGGTCGGGCCAGAAGGTCGCGATGCTGGACGAGGGCGACATCGCCGTCCGCCCGTCGCGCGGCAACTTCGCCCTGGTTTGGGTCCAGGGCAAGGGTCTCGGCATGGCGGAATACGCCGGCTGGACCAAGCAATCCTCCGACGAGTGGGGCGGCTTCGCCGACCTGCTGCGCGAGCAGACCGGTCTCGACGTCGCCTACCGGCGCCCCGGCGGCTTCATGCCGATGCTGTCGGAAGAGGATCTGCAGGCCCGCGCCAACACCATGATGCGGCTGCACAACCAGCCCGACATGATCCCGTACCCCTACGAGGTGATGGACCGCGAGACCCTGCGCAAGGAGCTGCCCTTCATCGGCCCCGACGTGGTCGGCGGCACCTATTGCCCGCTGGACGGCCACTGCAACTCGCTGAGGCTGCTGCGCACCCTGCACAAGGGCATCGGCCTGCTCGGCGTCGATTACCGCCCCAACCACCGGGTGGAGACCATCGAGCATCGCGACGGCGGCTTCCGCATGAACACCGCGGCCGGGGAAGTCCGCGCGGGCAAGATCGTGCTGGCCGCCGGCCATGACAGCGCCCGGCTGGCGCCGATGGTCGGGCTGTCGGCCCCCGTCCGCCCCCAGCGCGGCCATGTCATCGTCACCGAGAAGACGGCGCCCTTCCTGCACCACCCCACCGTCTATGTCCGCCAGACCGACGAAGGCGGGGTGATGATCGGCGACAGCTTCGAGGAAGTCGGCTTCGACACCACGCTGCAGCCCGGCATATCGTCGGCCATCGCCCAGCGCGCCATCCGCTTCTTCCCGCTGCTGGGCAAGCTGAACGTGGTGCGCAGCTGGGCGGCCTTGCGCGTGCTGACGCCGGACGGCTTCCCGATCTACGAGGAATCGACGACCGCGCCCGGCGCCTTCGTCGCCACCTGCCACAGCGGCGTCACCCTTGCCGCCAACCATGCGCTGACGCTGGCGCCGCTGATCGCGGCCGGCGGCCTCGGCGACCGCTTCAAGCCCTTCAGCGCCCGGAGGTTCCATGTTCCGCAGGCTGCCTGAGATCGAAACCGCTTCCCCTACAGTTTCCTTCACCATCGACGGCCGCCCGGCCAGCGCACGGGCCGGCGACAGCGTCGCCGCCGCCCTGCTGGCGAACGGCGTCACCGCCTGCCGCAACACGCCCGTCAGCGGTGCCGCGCGCGGTCCCTACTGCATGATGGGCGTCTGCTTCGACTGCCTCGTCACCATCGACGGCACCGGCAACCGCCAGGGCTGCCAGATCCGGGTAGCCGCCGGCATGGCGGTGGAAACCCAGAACGGCAAGCGCGAGGTGGAGCGGTGAGCCCCCCCAATTCCAAGTTTGACTTCGACATCGCCGTCGTCGGTTCCGGCCCGGCCGGCCTCGCCGCCGCCGCGCTGGCCGCGTCCAAGGGCGCGTCGGTCGTCCTGCTCGACGAGCAGGCGGAGCCGGGCGGCCAGATCTACCGCGCCGTCACCGAAACCCCGGTGCGCGACCGCAAGGTGCTCGGCCCGGACTATTGGCATGGCGCCGAGCTGCTGGGTCCGCTGCGCGACAGCGGCGCAGCCCACTGGCCGGGCACCACGGTGTGGAGTATTGCCCGCCCGCGCGAGGACGCCGCCGACGGCTCCCGTCCCATCCAGATCGGCCTGTCGCGCAATGGCGCGGCCTCCATGCTGACCGTGCGCCACGTCATCCTGGCGACCGGCGCGCTTGAGCGTCCCTTCCCGATCCCCGGCTGGACCCTGCCGGGCGTGCTGGGCGCCGGTGCGGCGCAGGTGTTGCTGAAGACCTCCGGCCTCGTGCCGTCGGGCGCCACGGTGATGGCGGGCAGCGGCCCGCTGCTCTGGCTGCTCGCCTGGCAGTATCTCCAGGCCGGCGCCCGCATCGACGCCATTCTCGACACCACGCCGAAGGAGAACTGGCGCGCCGCCCTGCCGCTGCTGCCGGGATTCCTGCGTTCGCCCTATTGGGCCAAGGGCATGAAGCTGATGCTCGACGTGCGGCGCAAGCTGACCGTCATCGGCAACGTCACCGCTCTGCGCGCCGAAAGCGCCATCGGTAGTGATGGCGCCCTCAAAAGCGTCGTCTACACCCGCAACGGCGCCGAACACCGGTTGCCCGCCGACACGCTCCTGCTGCATCAGGGGGTCATCCCCAACCTGAACCTCGCCAACGCCACCGGCTGCGCCCAGCGCTGGGACGATCAGCAGCGCTGCTGGCGCCCGACCACCGACGCGTGGGGCGCCACCTCGGTCGAGGGCGTGTCGCTGGCCGGCGACGGCGCCGGCATCGGCGGCGCCCGCGCGGCGGAGGAGGCCG
Organism: Azospirillum sp. B2RO_4; assembly: GCF_051124815.1. NCBI lineage: Bacteria > Pseudomonadati > Pseudomonadota > Alphaproteobacteria > Rhodospirillales > Azospirillaceae > Azospirillum > Azospirillum sp. B2RO_4. The sequence continues at coordinate 685,664 of NZ_CP118486.1, forward strand.
GCCGTCTGACGGCGCTCGACGCATTGTACCGGCTGGGCCGCATCGGGCGGGAGCAGCGCGACCAGTCCGCCGCCCCCTTCCGCGCCGCGCTCGACCGCGCGCTGACCGGCCGCGCCTTCCTCGACACGCTCTACACCCCGGCGGAAGCCTTCCGCGTGCCGGCCGACGACACCATCGTCTGCCGCTGCGAGGAGATCACCGCCGGCGCGGTGCGCGAGGCGGTGCGGCTGGGCTGTTCCGGCCCCAATCAGGCCAAGAGCTTCCTGCGCTGCGGCATGGGTCCGTGCCAGGGCCGGCTCTGCGGCCCGACGGTGACCGAGGTCATCGCGGCGGAACGCGGCGTCTCCCCGGCGGAGGTCGGCTATTACCGGCTGCGCCCGCCGGTGAAGCCGATCACGCTGGCCGAGCTGGCAGCATTGCCGAAGACCGACGCCGACATCGACGCCGTGTTCAAGCACTGACGCGGAGGCGCCCGATGACCGCAATCTCTCCGGACGTCATCGTCATCGGCGGCGGCCTGCACGGCTGCTCCGCCGCCCTGCACCTGTCGATGCGCGGCGTGCGCGTGCTGGTTCTGGAGAAGGACCATGTCGCCCGCCACGCCTCCGGCGTCAATGCGGGCGGCGTGCGCCAGCTCGGCCGCCATGTCGCGGAGGTGCCGCTGTCCATCGCCTCGATGGCGCTGTGGCACGGCATCCGCGATCTGGTGGACGACGATTGCGGCTTCGAAAGCCACGGCCAGATCAAGGTGGCGGAGACGGAGGCGGAGCTTGAGACGGTGCGCGCCCGCGTCGCCGAACTGAACGCGCTGGGCTTCACCCACGAGGAGGAGATCGGCCGGGACGAGCTGCGGTCGCTGGTGCCGGCCATCGCCGACCATTGCGTCGGAGCGCTGGTATCGCGCGGCGACGGCGCGGCGATCCCCTTCCGCACCACCTTCGCCTTCCGCCGCAAGGCCATCGCGCTCGGCGCCCGCTTCCAGGAGGGTGGCGCCGTGACGCGCCTGACCCGCCAGGGCGGCCTGTGGACCGTCGAAACCGCCGATGGCGGCCGCTTCGAGGCCCCGGTCGTGGTCAACGCCGCCGGCGCCTGGGCCGACCGCATCGCGGCGCAGGTGGGGGAGCCGGTGCCCTTGGAGGTCATCGCGCCGATGCTGATGATCACCGCCCGCGTCGCCCCCTTCATCAAGCCGGTGGTCGGCGCCACCGGCCGCACCCTGTCCTTCAAGCAGTTCCCGAACGGCACCGTGCTGATCGGCGGCGGGTTGCTCGGCCGGGCGGTGCGCGACGAGAACCGGACGGAGCTGGACTTCTCGCAGGTGTCGGTGAATGCCCGCACGGTCTGGGACCTGTTCCCGTGCATGCGCGGCGCCACCATCGTCCGCTCCTGGGCGGGGATCGAGGCGCGGATGCCGGACCAGATCCCGGTGATCGGCCCCAGCGGCACCGAACCGGACCTCTACCATTCCTTCGGCTTCTCGGCGCACGGCTTCCAGCTCGGCCCCATCGTCGGGCGCATCACCGCCGACCTCATCACCGCCGGGTCCACCGACCTGCCCATCGACCCCTTCCGCATCGGCCGCTTCGCCGCCTGACCCCTTGGAGCATCCTCCCGTGACGATCCAGCGTTTCCACCCGACCCCGCGCCTTTGCGACATGGTCATCCACAAGGACACCGTCTATCTCGCCGGCCAGATCGCCAGCGAAGATATGGGCGACGGCTCCACCACCGTCGAGGCGCAGACCCGCGACGTGCTGCGCCAGATCGACGCCCTGCTGGCAGAGGCCGGCACGTCGAAGAGCAGCATCCTGACCGCCACCGTCTATCTCGCCGACATCGCCACCTTCGCGGAGATGAACGCCGCCTGGGACGCCTGGGTCGACAAGGCCAACCCGCCGGCCCGCGCGACCGTGGAGGCGAAACTCGCCGACCCGTCGATCCTGGTCGAGATCGTCGTCGTCGCCGGCCTCTGACCTTTCGCTTTCAAAAAGTCCTCTCCCTTTAAAAAACCAAGGAGCAGTTCCCCGTGATCAAGCGCATCGAGAAGACCAAGATCATGCACCGCGTCGTCGTCAGCAACGGCACGGCCTATCTCGGCGGCATCATCGCCGACGACGTCAGCGTTGGCATGGGCGGCCAGGTCACGCAGATCTGCGGCAAGCTCGACCAGGTTCTGGCGATGGCCGGCAGCGACAAGACGAAGCTGCTGTCCGCCCAGCTCTTCATCACCAACATGGGCCTGAAGGACGAGATGAACGACGCGTGGCTGTCCTGGCTGGACGGCAACGACCTGCCGGCCCGCGCCACCATCGGCGTCGCCGACCTCGGCAAGCCGGAAATCCTGATCGAAGTGGTCGTCACCGCCGCCGTGTGACCCTTCCACAACGGCGGAAGATCCCCTCTCCCCCCCCGGGGAGAGGGTTAGGGTGAGGGGGAAAGCAACCGCTCGAACAGGTCCTCGCCGCCCATCTGCCCGCCCTTCAGCATCAGCTCCAGCCCATCGGCCGCAGGGTCGTCGGCATGGGTGCGGCTGACGGTGACGCCCGGCGCCAGCGTACAGCGGTAGGACAGCCCCCAGCACCCCAGCGCCCGCACCGCGAGGCTGGAGGTATCCCCGCCGGCGATCCCCACCCGGCGCAGAGCCACCCGCCGCAGCACCGCCGCGACGAACTCCGCCGTCGCCGCCGCGACCCGTCCGGCCTGCGCGGTGTCCGCCGTCCCCGCCTCCGCCGGCGCGGTCCAGACCAGCGTATGGCGCCCGGCGCGCAGCGACGCCGCCACCTCTCCCAACAACGCCTCCGCATAGCCGGCATCCGCACACAGCGCCGCCGCGTCGGCCTGGATGCGCGTGTAGGACTCCGCCGCCTCGACCTGCCGCCGCGTCACCGGAGACAGGCTGCCCGCCATCACGAACACCGGCCTGTCCGCCGCCGACAACGGCACCTCCTCCGCCCCGGCACCCGAGCCGGCGCTCCAATGCGCCACCAGCGCCTGCGCCACGCTGCTCGGGCCCATCGCCAGCAAAGGCTCGCGTTCGGCCCGCTCCCAGATCAGCCGCCCAATGACGGCCAGATCCTCACTGCGCGACACGTCCAGCAGCACCGCCGGCGCTCCCTCCGCCAGCCGCCCGTCCAGCGCCTTGCCATCCAGCCCATAATCCGGAAAATGCAGTGCCGCCATCCCCTCCAGCCCTTGCTCCGCGAGGTGCCGCCGCAGGTCGGCTTCCGCCATCGGGGTGACGGGATGGACGCTCATCGTCGGGTGGCGGTCGATGCGATGGACGGTGCCGCCGGTCCCCGCCGCGGCGAACAGCGTGCTGAACAGGCAATAGCGCCCGATGTTCGGCTGCCCGCCCACCATCGGCCGGAAGCGGTTGGGAAAATGCGGCGCCAGCGTCCGCACCGCCTCGCCGATGCTGCCGACTTGGGGCCCGCTGTCGAAGGTGGAGCAGCACTTGTAATGCATCACCGCCACGCCAAGCGCCGCGAAGAAGCGCCCGACCGGCTCCAACTCCGCCCGCATCGCGTCCGGCGCCATGCTGCGCGCCGCCCCGGCGATCCCCACCGCGTCGAGCGGCCCCCCAGCGTCCATCTGGGCTTCTCCCAGCCGGGCGACGTCCGGCACGTCGAGGAACAGCAGCGCCCGCTGCCCGGCCTTCGCCAAGGCGGCCAGCGTGTCGGTCGCCCCGGTGAAGTCGTCGCCGTACCAGCCGAGCCTCGGTCCCGCCGCCATCGCTTTCAGCCCTTCTTGCCGAAGAAGTCCAGCGACCGCCGCAGCTCCGGCAGCGCCAAAGCCGCCTCATCCAGGCTCCGCCCGGCCCGCACGGCGTCCCAGGCCTGCCGGATGCTCAGCACGCCGGCCGCCGGCCCGTCGGGATGGGCCATGATGCCGCCGCCGGACATGAACATCAGGTCCGCCGTCCCCACCGCCTCCCAGGTGACCGGCACCGTGCCGGCCCATTGCCCGGAGGAGAAGGCCGGCATCACGGCGTCACTCATATCCGACGCATCCGCCGCCAGCGGCGCCAGACAGGCGCGCGCCCCCTCGATCACCTCTTCGTCCGGCTGCGCGAACTTGCCGTTCAGGCCGTGGACATGCATGTGGTCCACCCCCGCCAGCCGCCACAGCGCCTGATAGGCGTCGAAGCCGATGCCGAGCAGCGGATGCCGCGACAGCGCGCCGAAGCCGTTGCGGTGGCCGTGTAGCGCCAGCCCGCTGTGCCGGCGCAAGGTCTGCACCGCCGAATAACCGCACCAGTTCAGGCTGACCATGATGCAGGACCCGCCCTCGCGTTCCACCAGATCGGCGTGACGGCGCATGGCGTCGGTTTCGTCGGTGATGTTGAAGGCGACCATCACATGCTTGCCGGTGCGGTCCTGGTGGCGGCGCACCCGGTCCATCACCGCCGGAATCCGCTGGGCCAGCGGCGCATGGGCCGGATCGGCGCAGATCTCGTCGTCCTTGATGAAGTCCAGCCCGGCGGCGCACAGCGTGCCGACCAGCTCGCCGGTCTCCTCCGCCGACAGCCCGACATTCGGCTTGATGATGGAGCCGACCAGCGGCCCGTCCGCCACCCCGGTCAGCCGCCGCGTGCCGGCGACGCCGTGGCGCGGCAGGTCGAACTGCGCGCGGTAGGCCTGCGGAATGCGCAAGCTCTCCAGCCGCAGCCCCGTCACCTCGCCCAGATCATACAGATTGCCCGCCACCGTCGCCGCCAGCGTGGCCAAGTTGGCGCCGATGTTGACGGTGGGGAAGGAGATGGTAACGCGCGCCCGCTGCCAGGGCCCTGGATTGCGCTGGCGTTCCAGCCATGTATTCGGCAGGGCAGGGGCGTCGGCGACGTCCAGCTTCTCGACGGATTCGACGATGGCGCGGGCGCGGGCGCGCAGGTCGTCGGTCTCGCCATGGACGCGGGTGAAGGTGCCGCAGGACTGCTCCCCCGCCATCACCTCCGCTACCTTGGCCGGGGCGAGGGGGGTTTCGATCAGATAGGTGGCTTCGATGCGGTCGGCGTGCATGGGGAGCGCCTTTTAATTAGGTGAAGTGCTGCTGCCTCTTGCCCCCACCCCAGCCCTCCCCCGCTGGGCGGGGGAGGGAGACTGGAGCTTTGTCGGCGCTCAGCGGCAGTCCCTCCCCCGCCCAGCGGGGGAGGATAGGTGGGGGTCTAACCTTGCGTTGGAAGCAAAACGCCCCTTACAACTTGCTCAAATCCGGAAACGGCCGCACCGGGTCGCTGCCGTCCCAGCCCATAGACGCCTCGCGGATCAGGTCGAACATCCTGCCCTTCGGCCCGGCGACCTCCGACAGCTCGATCACCGTGCCCGGATGGTATTCGGTGTCGAAATAGACGAACCGCCCCTTCTCGCCGACCTCGCCGCTCATCACCGGCTTGAAGCCCTGGCCCAGCAGCCGTTCCAGATCGGCGTCGTAATCCTCGGTCCAGTAGGCGACATGCTGCAGCCCGGTGTTCCCGGCCTGCAGGAAGTCGCGGTACATCGACGGCGCGTCGTTGCGGGTCTGGATCAGCTCCATCTGCAGCGGACCGGAGTTGGCCAGCGCCACCGAATTGTGAACCTCGTAGCTTTCGCCGCGGTAGCTGTAGTTCCGGATCGGGACCCGCTCGTTGTAGAACCAGGGACCGATGCCGAGCGTGCGGCTCCAATAGTCCATGGCGGCCTCGATATCGCGCACGACGTAGCCAGCCTGACGGATCTGGCCGAAGAATCGGCTCATTGAAGGAACTCCGGATAAGAGGGAAAAGGGTGGCGTCAGCGGGCCTTGAAATCAGGCCCGCTTTCAGCGGGCCAGGAACCCGGTCGAAATCCAGGGAATGGCGGCGACGATCACCAGCCCGACCAGCAGCGCGCCGACATAGCCCCAGATGTGCTTCAGGCCGTCGTCGGGGTTGACCTTGCTGATGGCGCAGGCGCCGTAATAGCCGACGCCGAAGGGCGGGGCGAACAGGCCGATGCCCATGGCGAAGATGACGACCATCGCGTAATGCACCTCGTGCACCCCGGCGGCGCGGGCGATCGGGAACAGCAGCGGGCCGAACAGCACGATGGCGGGGATGCCCTCCAGCACGCTGCCCAGGATGATGAAGGCGACGATGGAGATGGCGAGGAAGCCATAGGCGCCGCCGGGAATGCCGGCCATGAAGCGGGCCAGATCGGACGAGAAGCCGGACTGGGTCAGGCCCCAGGCCATCGAGGTGGCGCAGCCGACGATGAAGATGATGGCCCCGGTCAGCGACGCCGTCTCGATCAGCATCGGCTTCAGCCGGCGCCAGTCGAACTGGCGGTAGATCAGCAGCCCGACCACGGTGGAATAGGCGATGCCGATGGTCGACACCTCGGTCGCCGTCGCGATGCCCTCGACCACCGCGGCGCGGATGACGAAGGGCAGCAGGATGGCGGGCAGCGCCACCATGGCCAGCCGGGCGATCTGGCGGCCGGGGGTGCGCTCGACATGGCTCAGGTCTTCCCGGCGGTAGCGCCGCCAGACCACGAAGCACAGGCAGGCGCCCAGAACCACGCCCGGCAGCATGCCGCCGGTGAACAGCGCCGCGATCGACACGCCGGTGACTGAGCCGATGGTGATCAGCACGATGCTGGGCGGAATGGTCTCGGTCTGCGCCCCCGTCGCCGACAGCAGCGCCACCAGATCGCCGGGAGGGGCGCCGCGCTTCTTCATCTCCGGGAACAGCACAGGGGCGATGGCCGCCATGTCGGCGATCTTCGATCCCGAGATGCCCGACACCAGATACATCGCGCCGATCAGCACATAGGACAGGCCGCCGCGCACATGGCCCAGCAGGCTGGCCAGGAACTGGATCATGGCGCGGGCCATGCCGGTCATCTCGATCAGCAGGCCGAGGAAGACGAACAGCGGCACCGCCAGCAGGATCAGATGGCTCATCCCCTCGTCCAGCCGGCCGACCATCACCAGCAGCGGCGTCGAGGTGGTCAGCGCCAGATAGGCGAAGGTGGCGAGCGCGAAGGAAAAGGCGATGGGCACCCCGGCAAACACGTTGGCCGCCACCAGCCCGACAAAGAAGATCAACAGGTTCAGCTGTCCCAGCGGCTTCAGCACCGGCCCGGCGACCCAGAAGCCGGCCACGATGGCGCCGGTCACCAGCACCGCCGCCAGCGCGGTCAGCGGCCGGGCGACCCGCAGCAGCCGGAACAGCGCCGCCACCAGCATCAGCCCCAGCCCGACCGGCAGCGCCGCCGCCCGCCATGCGTTGGAAACCTCCATCGCCGGTGTGGTGATGAACTGCTCCTCAACCGCGTAATCGACGGCGTGGTACAGCACCAGCGCCAGGAAGGCGATGGGGGCGGTGATGGCGATGCATTCCAGCAGGCTGCGCGCCTGCGGGCCGACGCGGCTGACCAGACCGGTCATCCGCATATGCTCGCCCCGGCGCAGCGCCACCACCGCGCCCAGCATCGACAGCCACAGGAACAGGATGGAGGCCAGCTCGTCCGACCACACCAGCGGGGTGTGGAACAGATAGCGGGCGGTGACGCCGGCCAGCAGCACGACGATCTCGACCAGCACCAGAAGGCCCGCCACGGTCTCGACCCCGACGGACAGTCCGCGGTCGATCCGGCGCAGCAGCGAGCTTCCGCCGGCACCCAGAGCGCCGGGAGCCTCGGCAAAGCTGTGGACCGGCTCGGACATGTGGGACATGGCGGGATGTTCCTTCATGCGGGAAGACCTGGGTGTTTGTGAGTTCCGCGTCTGCCGGCCGTCATTCCTGCCGTTGCGTACAGGCGCTGACATGCAGGATGCCGGCACCTCTTTCGGCGTCATCCCCGCGAAGGCGGGGATCCAGGCTTACCCACTGGTCCTGCTCGGGAAACACTGGATCCCCGCCTTCGCGGGGATGACGGTCGAAAAGGGACGTGCTTGGCTTCGACAGCGATCGAACCTGTAAGTTGGCGCCTATGCGCCTTCGCGGGGATGACGGCCGATAAGAGGCTCTGGAAACTCACGGTCTCTGTTTTGAAAGGATCGGCGATCAGGCGAGCTTGCCGACCGCCTCCTCCAGCAGGCCCCAGGCCTCGTCGCCGAACCGGCCCTTCCATTCGCCGTAGAAGCCGCTGTCGCGCAGCTTGGACCGGAAGCTGTCGGGCGAGGGCTGGTTGAAGGTCAGCCCCTTCGATTCCAGATCGGCCTTGACCGACTGGTTCAGCGCCTTGATGTCGCCGCGCTGCGCCATGCCGGCATCGTTGATGGCGTTGGCGACGATGGTCTGCATGTCCGGCGGCAGGCCCTTCCAGGCGCGGCCGTTGGCGATGAACCAGAAGCCGTCCCAGATGTGGTTCGACAGGGAGCAGTATTTCTGCACCTCGAACAGCTTGGCGACCTGGATGATCGGCAGCGGGTTTTCCTGCGCATCGACGATCCGGGTCTGCAGCGACGAATAGACCTCGCTGAACTGCAGGCTGGTCGGCGACGCGCCCAGACCCTTGAACATGGAGATGCTGAGCGGGCTGACCGGCACGCGGATCTTCAGCCCGTCCATGTCGGCGGCGGACGTGATCGGCTTGTCGCCGCTGGTCATCTGGCGGAAACCGTTGTCCCACATCTTGTCGAAGGCATAGAGCCCGACCTTGGAAATGGCGTTGCGGACATGGGCGCCCAGCTTGCCGTCCATCGCCTTCCACACCTGATCATAGTCGGAGAAGGCGAAGCCGACCGCATTGATCGCGGCGACCGGAACCAGCGTGGCGATCACCAGGGCCGACGGCGTGAAGAAGGTCAGGCCGCCGCTGCGCACCTGGGACAGCATGTCGGTGTCGCCGCCAAGCTGGTTGTTCGGGAAGATCTTGACCTCGATCTTGCCGTTGGACTCCTTGGCGATCCGCTCCGCCGCCTCATGGGCGCGGATGTTCAGCGGATGGGTCAGCGGCAGGTTGTTGCCGTATTTCAGCTCGAATTCGGCGGCGCGGGCGATGTGCGGCATGCCGATGACGGCACCGGCGGCACCAATCGCCGGAATGGCCGCCGGCGCGGTGGCGATGGCCTTCAGCATGGTGCGGCGGGTCAGACTGGTCATTCGAAACCTCCCATGGATTACCGGCCGACGTTGCTGTTTCCGGCCTTGCGTTTCTGATGTGATCTGATGTCAATTGATGATTGTTGGATGGACGGTATGTCCAGCACCGACAGGTGTCAAACGCCGAAATTGATGGTTTTTGATGGACTCATTGAAAGACGAGCCGGACGCCGGCACTGCCGCGCGCGGCCTGCCGCGGGTGGCCGACATCGCGCAGGCCGCCGGCGTGTCCACCGCCACGGTCGACCGCGTGCTGAACCACCGGCCGGGGGTGCGTGCCGCCACCGTGCAGCGGGTGCTGAAGGCTGCCGCCGAACTCGACTATCTGCCGGACAGCGATCTTTATGCGGCGGCGGGGCAGAAGCCGATGCGGCTGTCCTTCCTGCTGCCCGCCGGCAACAACCGCTTCCTGACTGGCTTAGGCGAGATGATCCGCCGCGCCGATGCCACCCTCGCCCCGCACGGGGTGAAGGCTCAGGTGGAATTCATCAAGAGCTTCAATCCGGAACTGCTGGCGCGCAGCCTGTTCCAGCACGGCCGCCGCGCCGACGGCGTCGCCTTCATGGCGCTGGAGCATCCGGCGGTGCGCGAGGCGGTGGACGCGCTGGCCGACCGCAACGTGCCGAGCGTGACGCTGATCTCCGACATTTTGAACTGCCGGCGCGCCGGCTATGTCGGGCTGGACAACCGCGCGGCCGGCCGCACCGCCGGCTATCTGATCGCGCGCTTCCTCCGGCATCGCCCGGCCAAGGTGGCGATGATCGCCGGCAGCCTCAGCTACCGCGCGCACGAGGACCGCGAGATGGGCTTCTTCAACGTCCTGAAGGAAACCGCCCCCGACATCGAGGTGGTGGGCCTACGCGAAGGCCATGACGACGAGGGGAAGAGCTACCGCCAGACCCGCATGCTGCTGGGCCTGCACCCCGATCTTGCCGGCGTCTACAACATCGGCGGCGGGGCGGAGGGGGTGGCCCGCGCCCTGAAGGAAACCCGGCGCGAGCGCGAAATGGTCTTCATCGGCCACGGCCTGACCAACGAGACGCGCGGCCTGCTGATCGACGGCACGCTGGACGCGGTGATCACCCAGGATCCGCGCAACACCCTGTCGGCCTGCGTCGGCATCTTCACCAACCTCCGCGCCGGCCGCCCCGCCATGCAGGGGGTGGAAAGCCCGAGGGCGGAAGTGATCTTCCGCGAAAACCTGCCGAAAAACATGCTGCCTGATGAATAGAGGACGGAATTAACGCACTTTCCCGCCCCGGGGATAATCCCCTCTCCCCCCCGGGGAGAGGGTTAGGGTGAGGGGGACGCACCGCGAGGATTTTCAAAGAAGAAGGAGCGCCGGCATTGTCACCGGCGCTCCGCAACGCATCCCCCTCACCCTTTCCCTCTCCCCGCTTTCGGCGGATCTTCGATCCGCCCGTCGTGTCAGCGCAAACTTCGTTTGCGCGTGAGCGGGGGAGAGGAAGCTATCAGCCCATCTTCCACTCCGCCGGCGGCACCTCGCCTTGCACCGGCGCTTCCGTCCGACGCTCCGCCCCTGCCAGCTTGCGCAGCAGCACGTAGAACACCGGCGTCAGCACCAGCCCGAACAGCGTCACGCCGATCATGCCGGCGAACACCGCCACACCCATGGCGTGCCGCATCTCGGCACCGGCGCCGGTGGAGGTGACCAGCGGCACCACGCCCATGATGAAGGCGATGGAGGTCATCAGGATCGGCCGCAGCCGCAGCCGGCTCGCCTCGATCGCCGCCTGCACCACGCTGCGCCCCTCATGCTCCAGCTCGCGGGCGAACTCCACGATCAGGATGGCGTTCTTCGCCGACAGGCCGACCAGCACCATGAAGCCGATCTGCGTGAAGATGTTGTTGTCGCCGCCGGTCAGCCACACCCCGAACAGCGCCGACAGCACGCTCATCGGCACGATCAGCAGGATGGCGAGCGGCAGGGTCAGGCTCTCGTACTGCGCCGCCAGCACCAGGAACACCAGCAGCACGCTGATCGGGAACACCCACAGGCCCGCGTTGCCGACCAGGATCTTCTGATAGGTCAGATCGGTCCATTCCAGCTTGACGCCGCGCGGCAGCACCTCCGCCGCGATGCGCTCCGCCGCCGCTTCCGCCTGTCCCGAAGAGAAGCCCGGCGCCGGCCCGCCATTGACGTCGGCGGCGGTGAAGCCGTTGTAGCGCACCACCATCTCCGGCCCGTAGCTCGGCTGCACCGTGACCAGCGACGACAGCGGCACCATGGTCCCGGCGGCGTTGCGGGTCTTCAACAGCCCGATGTCGTCGGCATGGTCGCGGAACGGCGCGTCGGCCTGCACCCGCACCTGGTAGACGCGGCCGAAGGCGTTGAAATCGTTAACATAGAGCGACCCGAGATAGATCTGCATGGTGTCGAACACCTCGGCGACATTGACGCCCAGCTGCTTGGCCTTCACCCGGTCGAGATCGACGTCGAGCTGCGGCACGTTGATCTGGTAGGAGGAGAAGGTCGGCCCCAGCTCCGGCGTCTGCGCCGCCCGCTTGACGAAGGCGTTCACCGCATTGCTCAGCGCCTCGTAGCCCAGGTTGCCACGGTCCTCCAACTGCATCTTGAAGCCGCCCAACTGGCCCAGCCCCATCACCGGCGGCGGCGGGAAGATGGCGACGAAGGCCTCCTTCAGCCCGGCATAGCGCTTCTGCAGGTCCATGGCGATGGCGCCGGCCGAAAGCGACGGGTCATGGCGCTCGGCGAACGGCTTCAGCGTCACGAAGACGATGCCGGCGCTGGAGCTGTTGGTGAAGCCGTTGACCGACAGCCCCGGAAAGGCCACCGCGCTCTGCACGCCGGGGCGCTTCAGCGCGATGTCGGTCATCTCGCGGATCACCGCCTCCGTCCGGTCGAGCGACGCGCCGTTGGGAAGCTGGGCGAAGCTGATCAGATACTCCTTGTCCTGCATCGGCACGAAGCCCGACGGCACCGTGCGGCCCAGCAGCACCGTGGCGCCGATCAGCAGCGCATAGACCGCCAGCATCACGCCCTTGCGCCGCACCACCCCGCTGACGCCGCGGCCATAGCCCTCCGACGCCCGGTGGAACACCCGGTTGAACAGCCGGAAGAAGCCGCCGAACACCCGGTTCATCCCACGGGTCAGCCAGTCCTGCGGCTGGTCGTGGCCGCGCAGCAGCACCGCCGCCAGGGCCGGCGACAGCGTCAGCGAGTTGAAGGCGGAAATCACCGTGGAGATCGCGATGGTCATCGCGAACTGCTTGTAGAACTCGCCGCTGAGGCCCGTCATCGCCGCCAGCGGCACGAAGACGGCGACCAGCGTCAGCGCGATGGCGATGATCGGCCCGCTGACCTCCTGCATGGCGCGGATGGTGGCGTCGCGGGCGGACAGCCCGGACTCGATGTTGCGCTCGACATTCTCGACCACGACGATGGCGTCGTCGACGACGATGCCGATGGCCAGCACCATGCCGAACAGCGACAGCGCGTTGATCGAAAAGCCGAAGGCCAGCAGCAGCGAGAAGGTGCCGACGATGGAGATCGGCACCGCCAGCAGCGGAATGATCGACGCCCGCCAGGTCTGCAGGAAGACGATCACCACCAGCACCACCAGCGCCACCGCCTCCAGCAGCGTGTGCACCACCGCCTCGATGGAGGAGCGGACGAACTGCGTCGGGTCGTAGACGATGGAGTAATCCCCCCCCTCCGGCATGTCGGCCTTCAGCTCCGCCATCACGCTGCGCACCTCGTCGGAGATGGCGAGCGCGTTGGCGTCCGGCGTCTGGGTGATGGCCATCGCCACCGCCGGCTTGTTGTCGAGCAGGGAGCGCAGCCCATACTGCGCCGCCGCCAGTTCCACCCGCGCCACGTCGCGCAGGCGGGTGACGCCGCCATCCTCGCCGGTCTTCAGCACGATGTCGCCGAACTCGTCGGCGGTCTTCAGCCGGCCGCGCGCGTTGATCGACAGCTGCAGCGGCACGTCGGGCAGCGACGGGGAGGCGCCGATCACGCCGGCCGCCACCTGCACATTCTGCTCGCGGATGGCGTTCACCACGTCGGTGGCGGTCAGCCCGCGCTGCGCCACCTTCCCCGGATCGAGCCACACCCGCATCGCATAGTCGCCGGCGCCCCACACCTGCACCTCGCCGACGCCCTGGATGCGGGTCAGCCGGTCCTTGACGTTCAGCACCGCGTAGTTGCGCAGGTACGTCATGTCATAGCGGTCGTTGGGCGACAGCAGATGCACGACCATGGTCAGCGTCGGTGAGCTTTTGACCGTGGTGACGCCCAGCCGCTGCACGTCGGCCGGCAGCCGCGGCATCGCCTGGGCCACGCGGTTCTGCACCAGCTGCTGCGCCTTGTCCGGATCGGTGCCCAGCCTGAAGGTGACGGTCAGCGCCATGTTGCCGTCGCTGTTCGCCTGCGACTGCATATAGAGCATGCCCTCGACGCCGTTGATCTGCTCCTCCAGCGGCGAGGCGACGGTTTCGGCGATCACCTTGGGATTGGCGCCGGGGAACTGCGCGCGCACCACGACGGACGGCGGCACCACCTCGGGATATTCGGAAATCGGCAGGCGGAACAGCGCGATGGCCCCCGCCAGGAACAGTGCCACCGACAGCACGCCGGCAAAGATCGGCCGGTCGATGAAGAATTTCGAGATGTTCATCTGGGGTCTCCCAGGGTGCACGCTCCCCGTCCCTCCCCGCAGGAAGCGAGGAGGGCCAGCCAACGCGCATGCCCTTGTTGTTGCTTACCGCGCCGCCGTCTGGGTCTTCTCAGTCCCCATGGCGACCATCTTCGGCGTCACCGCCATGCCCGGCCGGGCGTGCTGGGTGCCGTTGACGACCACGCGCTCGCCGGCCTGCAGCCCGTCCGTCACCACGCGCAGCCCGTTCTGCAGCGCGCCGAGCTTCACCGGCCGGTACTCCACCTTGTTCTCCTGGGTCACCACCAGGACGAACTTCTTGTCCTGGTCGGTGCCGATGGCGCGGTCATCGACCAGCAGCGCGTCATAGGGCTTGGTGCCCCCCACCTTCACCCGCGCATACAGCCCCGGCACCAGCACACCGTCGGCATTGTCGAAGCGGGCGCGCACGCGGATGGTGCCCGACACGCTGTCCAGCCGGTTGTCCACATACTCCACCGTGCCCGACCGCGAATACTCCTCCTCGTTGGCGAGGCCGAGTTGAACCGGAATCGTCCCGGAATCGCGCATCGGCCCGATGTGGCGCAGATAGGTCTGCTCATCGACGTCGAAGGAGGCGTAGATCGGCGATTCCGACACCAGCGTCGTCAGCGGCTCCGCGGCGGCACCGGCGGCGACCACATTGCCGACCGTCCGTTCCGCCCGCGACACCCGGCCCGACACCGGCGCCGTCACCCGCGTGTAGCCGAGATTGAGCCGCGCGATCTCCAGCGCCGCCTGCGCCGCCTTCAGGTTGGCGGTCGCCTCGCGGGCGGCATTGTCCTTCTGGTCCATGGTGCTGCGCGAGATGGTGTCGTCGCGCACCAGCTTCTGCGCGCGGTCGAGGTCGGCGGCGGTCAGCTTCACCCGCGCCTGCGCCGCGGCGACCTGCGCCTCGGCCCGCGCCACCTCCGCCTCATAGGGGCGGGGGTCGATGGTGAACAGCACGTCGCCCTTCTTCACCAGCGCGCCGTTGCGGAAATGCACGGCGACGATGGTGCCGGGGACCTGCGGCCGGATGTCCACCCGGTCCACCGCCTCCAGCCGGCCGGAATAGGACTGCCAGTCCGTCACCGGCCGGGCCAGCACGGTGGCGACATCCACCTCCGCCGGCGGCGGGGCAGGGGATTCGGAGGCGGTTTGCGCCTCGGCCGGGCTGCGCAGGGTGACGGCGCCGGTCAGCGCCGCCACGGAGACGCCGGCCGCGATCAATAGGGAAAGTGTCTTGCGGGACATGGTCTTACCTGTGGCTCGAAGTGTCGGGATGGGCGCCGGTCAGGCGGCGCCGGAAGAAATCGGCGGCGGCGGCCAGCGCCGGCGCGTGTTGGGCGAGGCCGGCATGGCTGACGCCGGCAAAGCGGGTGACTTCGGTCGGCACCCCGGCGTCGATCAGCCGGGCGGCATAGCTTTCCGCCTCCGGCCGCAGCACGTCGTTCTGCGCCGTGGCGATCATGATCGGCGGCAGCCGGCCGAGCCGGCGCGATTCCAGGGGCGCCGCATAGGGATGCAGCCGCAGCGCCGCCTCCGGCAGATAGGCGCGGTAACAGCGCGCACAGTCCGTCACGCTGCCTTCACCGTCCCCCACCCGCGTCAAACTCGGATCGAGCATCGGCCCCAGCAGCGCCTGCGCCGCGATCTCCGGCCCGCCGCGGTCGCGGGCGAGCAAGGTGAGCGACACCGCGACATGCCCGCCGGCATCATGCCCGGCGACCCCCAGCGGCCCGGCCCGCTCCGCCAGCCAGAGGGCCGCGGCATGGGCATCCTCCACCGCGGCTGGAAAGGGGTGGGCGGGAGCCAGCGCATAGCCGACCGCCACCACCAGCGCCGGAATGCTCTCCGCCAGCGCCATCGCCGGCACCTCGACATCCTCGACCGACCCGGAGGTGAATCCGCCGCCATGGAAATACAGCACGCCCGGCAGCGGCCCGGAAAGCGCCGGCCGATACAGGCACAGCGGGACCTCGCGGCCCTCCACCCTCAGCGACGTGCGTGAACGTTCCATCCCGATCCGGCGCCCTGGCGCCCCTCCTGCAATGCGGCAAGAGGGATAATGTGCAAGCGCCGGGGTGGGATAAAGCCGCTGCGGCTGGGAACAGAATTCAGCCGGGACGAACAATCGGGGCGGGGTGGGGGTGGCTGTTTGTGGGGGATGGGCTATTCGGGCGGGGTGCCGTCCTGACGCGAAGAGGCCTCCGCGATAGTGGGCCTAAAAGCCCTCTCCCCCCGGGGAGAGGGTTGGGTGAGGGGGGAGCGCGGGCGTCCCGCCCGCGTCAGGGGATTGCCAAGGGGCAGCATGCCCCTTGGCGGCGCGCAAAGCACGCCGTTCCCCTCACGAGAGGGTCTCACGCCGCGACCGTTAACCTGACTTCGTTGCCTCGGACCCCTGCGATGCCCCGGTTGTTGTTCAGGGATCTGATGTGAGATGGTATCCGGGACTGCTGCCACTGGCAGTGGAGGTTGTGATGTCCGAGCCCATGGGGCGCTTCATACGGACTCCGCACAAGCGCTCGACCGACACCGGAACGCACGAACCGATCGAGGAACTGACGCGGGTGGCGCTGTCCAAGCCGGTGGAGACCGAGGACGGCGTGCTGCCGGCCGGGTCGATGGGGACCGTCGTCGGCGTGTACCGGTCCGGCGCGGCCTACGAGGTCGAGTTCGCGAAGCCCTTCCACACCATCGCCACCGTCATGCCGGACGCCATCCGCAAGCGTTGGCCGTGAACAACGCATTTCCTCGCTGACAGCGCGTAAAATCAAAAGCATCTGATGGACACGACAGCTTTCCTCGACCTTATCGTTGAGGTGGTCCGGTGAACCGATACTGAAGCAGGGTTCAACGCCGTGCCGCGGCATCGGGTGATTGAGCGGATCATAGGATAAATTACCCGCTGTAGACGTCTATTTGAGGTTATAAAGCTTGGACTGACATCTCAGGCGGCATGATGCAGCTTCCCGTGGCAAGCTTGCCATTTCGACGGGACTGCGATTGAAAATATTGTTAAATAGAATCTGAGGCTATAAAACTTCCCTGACCTAAGACCGATTCTGATCCGCAATTTAACTCAATATCTACTTTGAAAGTGATTTGTGTGGTCAAGCGTTTTAAGTCAAAGCAGATAGGTTGAAATAAGAGAGTCTCAATCAATGATTGCGCCTGGTTATCTTCATAACTGGATACGCTCTAACTACAAACGACTCTGGCCAGGGCGTGATAAATGCCCGAGATTTATGGGCAAAAATGCTATTTTATGTTGTCAGCAGCATCACTTCTTCGAATTTGGGAAGATGCTGATAGCGCGGATGAACAAAGCATTAGATGGTGATAAACAAATACCGTTTCAGTTCGCAATACTCAACTTAGAAGAAGTAGGTGCCTGGGTAGTACGGTCACCAGAATGTTACGGTGTCTTGATCTCGAAAAAATTGTTATGGAAAATTCAAAGAATATGTTATGAATCCTGGGAGGCGATTCCAGAAACATTTGACATGCCGGTCAAGCGCTCTAACTTTCTTAGAGATTTATGGGGGGATATGCCTCTTGACAGCGATTATTTGATGCATTTCAGTACTCTCGTTGGACATGTTGCCTTCTCATTTATTGTCCATCATGAGGTGGCTCATGCGGGACTTGGGCATTTAAAGCCGATTCACAGGCAGGGAGTAAACGCGGAAGTAGAGGCGGATAGTCTGGAGGATGTTATTCTTGATGAGTTTGCAGGAGTTATGAGTAATAAATTGGACTCTGGTGATTATCTTTTAAAGCAGGCATTAGAAACAGATGCCGACGTACATGGTATGTTTTATACACGCAGGTTGTTGCGGGAGGAAGCGCAGTCTCTACGTGGCTACCGTCCCAATGGTAACCTCATGAGTCACGTTTGGGGCAAGCTGCTCCGTGATAAAGACTGTGAGCAGTTAATGCTTTTTATGGGCGTTGCTGTAGGGCTACTCGCTTTGGCGCCTGACCTGGAGGCTGACAAATTTGATATCTCAAAGCTTAAGACACACCCGCCTATACCTTCACGTTTGTTGCTCGCGTTTCATGTTGCAGGAAGTATAGATGGTCACGCAGAGAAATACTGGGAAAACCGAAGCGCCGCTATTACTATGGCAATTATTTCAATTGCCAGATTTCAGGGTGAGGGTTTTCGGGATCCATCTGCAAATACGCGCGCCAAAGATAATTACATATCAGAAAATAATCAAGAATTGAGTGTAGCAGAGCAAAAATGGAGAGAGTTGAGTTATATATCGGTTATTGACGCTTCGTTTCGCATGAGTGAAATAGGATCATATTGGGAGGATTTGGTGGCTTGCTTGTGTAATATTGCGCCAGACCTTTCAAGAGGTGAGGGTTTTCCAGAAAGTTTACATTATGAATGGTATAGGTCTAGAGGTCAAGACAAATAACCTACGCATTAACTACGCGAAGCGAGTCGATTTAAGGGGCGGTCGTCTTCTGTGTCCATTTAAATTAAGAGTATGGATCAGATCCGGTCTGAAATTGAGGGAAATTAACGGCCTCAGCGTACGAAGCTAAGGATTTAATAGGTGCTTTTGATCGCAAGGTCAGGCCGCACTTCTCCTCTCTTCTTGCCCTGACGGCCGACCGGATCGGGTGGCCGGTCCCGGCATCCGTCGGTTTGCGCCCCCAAACGACCCCAGTCCGCACAAAAATGTGGCGCAACGGCATCGACGGGGCCAAAAAGCAGCCGTCGTTCCCACAACGAAGGCGTCCTGCCCGTCAAAGTTAATCGCCCGATCAATTTTTTCTGGCTGGGTATCGCCCGTTCACCCCCCGGCCGCAGCGCCGTTCCACCCCTCTTCGGACCAAACCTTCATGGCAGATTACTTCCCGCGTTGGTCGCTTGCGACCGGCCCCGTCGTCCAGCCGGACGAGCGCCTTCCCTGGGGCTCGACGCTGACGCTCGGCATCCAGCATCTCGTCGCCATGTCCGGCTCGACCATCCTCGGGCCGCTGCTGATGGGGTTCGATCCGAACCTCGCGGTGCTGTTTTCCGGCATCGGCACGCTGCTGTTCCTCGTGCTCACCGCGGGGCGGGTGCCGAGCTATCTCGGATCCTCCTTCTCCTTCATCGCCGTGGTGATCGCCGTCACCGGCTACACCGGCCAGGGGCCCAACCCGAACATCGGGCCGGCGCTGGGCGGCATCATCGCGGCCGGCGTGCTCTATGTCCTCATCGGCCTGCTGGTCAGCTACACCAGCACCAACTGGATCGAGCGGCTGATGCCGCCGGCGGTGACCGGCGCCGTCGGTGCGGCCATCGGCCTCAACCTGTCGCCGGTCGCCGTCAAGGGCATCGAGGGCAGCGGTCCGCACACCCTGGTCGCCCTGTTCACGCTGGTCGCCACCGCCGTCATCGCGGTCTATGCGCCGCTCGCCATCCGGCGGCTGTCGATCCTCGCCGGCATCGCCGCCGGCTATGTCTTCTATCTCATCCTTGCCAACGGCTTCGGCCTGCTGCCGCCGGTCAGCTTCGCCGAGTTGGCCTCCGCGCCGTGGTTCGGCATGCCGGCGTTCCGCACGCCGACCTTCGATGCCGGCGCCATGGCGCTGGTCGCCCCCATCGCCTTCATCCTGGTCGCCGAGAATCTCGGCCACATCAAGGCCATCGGCGCCATGACCGGGCGCAACCTCGACCGCTTCATCGGCCGCGGCTTCATCGGTGACGGCATCGCCACCATCGTTTCGGGCAGCGGCGGCGGCACCGGCGTCACCACCTATGTCGAGAACATGGGCGTTATGGCGGTCACCCGCGTCTTCTCCACCCTGATCTTCGTCGTCGCCGCCATCGCCGCCATCCTGCTGGGCTTCTCGCCGAAGTTCGGCGCCCTGCTGCGGACGATCCCGGCGCCGGTGCTGGGCGGGCTGGCGACCGTCGTCTTCGGCCTGATCGCCGCGGCGATGGTGCGGCTGTGGGTCGACAACCGCGTCGATTTCTCCGATCCGCGCAACCTCATCACCGTCGGCGTGACGCTGGTTCTCGGCGCCGGCAACTTCACCATTTCCACCGGCGGCTTCTCCATCGGCGGCATCGGCACCGCGACCATCGCGGCGATCGGCCTCTACCAGCTGCTCGGCATCGGCCGTGCGCGCGAGACCGCCGGCACCGCTTCCCAGCCGGCGGCCACCACGCTGCACTGACGGCGTTCCTCCCGCGCCGCCGCTTCCCCGGCCTTGCCGGTGGCTGCGGCGGCGCAGCCGTCCGCCGCCACCGGCATTTTTCAAAAACTCTCCAACAGAGGACTAAAGTCCCATACCCTCTCCGCATTTGTTTCATCATCTTGCGGAGCCTTGCCATGCCTCTCGATCCCCGCAGCTTCACCAACGACCATTTCCCCCGTTGGGCGGAGGAGCCGCCGACGCCGTCCGAAGGCTCGCTGGTTCCCGGATCGCAGTTCCACGAAGAACAATGGATCATGGCCGCCGGCATGCTGGCGCGCGGCAACAGCTTCCTTCAGGTCTCCCGCGCCATGGGCTGTAGCCGGACGACTCTCTGGCGCGCCTATTACGGATCCAAGGACTTCCGTCACAGGGTCTGGTGGGAGCGTCAGGCGCTGAACCGCGAGGCCGAGTTGCGCCTCTCCTCGCTGCGCATTCTGGTGGCCGAACAGATCGAGCGGCTGGTGACCTCCGGCGATCCCACCACCGTGCGCTGGCTGGCCGAACGGCTCGGCCTGTTCGCCGGCCTCGATGCCAACCGGGACGCAGCGGCGACCGGGAGTCGCGCCCCCAAACCCGCCCCCCGCCCCGAGGACCCGCCCGCCGTCACCGTCCCCGAACTGGACGACGACCTCCCCGGTGAATTGCGCGAGCGCATGCCGCCCGATCCCGCCATGGTCGCTGCCGTCCTGGCCCAACCGGAGGCGGAGGGACCGAAGGGCGTCTTCCCCTGGACCCTCAACCAGTACGAAGAATACCCCAACCTCAACCCCGGCCCGGTAAGCCGCCGCGGTGCCGGCGCCTTCTCCGACCGCCGGTAGATGGAACACCCGCCGGAAAGTGTTCCACGCCGTTCCATCGTCCCCACAAACACCCCACCCCCCTTGAACCGCGCCCGTCCGATTGCTATTCGCCTATCATCGGCGGACACTCTCGGCGTTGGCCGTGGTTGGAAAGGACGGGATCCGTATGGACAAGCTGCATGCGATGCGCGTCTTCATCCGCGTGGTCGAAGCGAACAGCTTCACCAAGGCGGCGGAAACGCTGGGGCTGCCGCGCGCCTCGGTGACGACGACGGTGCAGAATCTGGAGGCGGCGCTGGGCGTGCGCCTGCTCCAGCGCACCACGCGAAAGCTCAGCCTGACGATGGACGGCGCCGCCTATCTGGAGGGGGCGACCCGCATCCTGTCGGAGATCGACGAGATCGAATCCACCTTCACCAGCGCGCGCAAGACGCCGCGCGGCCGGCTGCGGGTGGACATGCCGGGTTCCATCGGCCGGCTGGTCATCATCCCCTCGATCCACGAATTCCACGCCAAATATCCCGACATCGAGCTGATGCTGGGCCTGGGCGACCGTCCCATCGATCTGGTGCAGGAGGGGGTGGATTGCGTCATCCGCATCGGCGAGCTGGCGGATTCCACCCTGCTGGCGCGGCGCATCGGCGCCATGCAGCAGATCACCTGCGCCACCCCGGCCTATCTCGCCGAGCATGGCGAGCCGAAGACCATCGAGGATCTGGAGCGCCACATCGCGGTCAATTATTTCAGCAACCGCACCGGGCGGAACATGGAGCTTTGCTTCCAGCGCGACGGCGCGGTGGAGGAAATCGCCATGAAGGGCGTCGTTTCGGTCAACGACGCCGACGCCTACGTCACCTGCGGCCTGGAAGGGCAGGGCATCCTGCAGCCCGCCCGCTTCATGGTGTTGCCGCACCTGCGCAGCGGCGCCCTGCGCGAGATCCTGCGCGACTGGCGGCCGCCGCGCATCCCGATCTCCGCCGTCTACCCGCACAACCGGCACCTGTCGCCGAAGGTGCGGGTCTTCGTCGACTGGCTGGCCGAACTGTTCGAACGCTGCCCCCTGCTCCAGGGCGAGGAGCTGCCGGGCGACCTGTGCGGGGAGCACAAGGCGCCGGTGATGGAGCGCGAAGGCGCCTGCGAGTGCGTGATGTGACGTCTAGCCGGCCGTCTCCATCCCCATCTCCATCAGGGCCCGGTATGCCATCTGGTCCTCGTGCATCCGCAGGAACACGGCGTATTTGGCGTCGTGATAGTCCCGCATCCGCCCCTCCGCCGGGCGGATGCTGCGGCCGGCGCGGCTCATCCCGGCCATGCCGGCGGCTATGTCGGTGAAGGCTCCCGCCGCCACCGCCCCCAGCACGGCGGCCCCCAGCAGCACGGCTTCCGGCTCCTCCGGCAGGACCAGGGTGCAGCCGGTGGCGTCGGCATGCGCCTCCAGGAACACCGGATTCTTGGTGCCGCCGCCGCAGGCCAGGATGGTGTCGATGGCATAGCCCCGCTCGTTCATCGCCGCCACGATGTGCCGGGTGCCGTATGCCACCGCCTGCACCGTCGCCAGATAGAGCAGCGCCAGATCCTCCAGCCCGTCCGACAGCCGAAGCCCGCTGATGCCTCCCCGCAGGCCGGCATCCGCCCGCGGCGAGCGGTTGCCGTGGAAGTCGGGCAGCACATGCAGGTCGCGCGTCAGCATCGCCACCGGCCCGCCGCTGCGCTCCGCCAGTGCCGCCAGCTCCTCGTTCAGCAGCTGGTAGACCGTGGTCCCGCGCCGCTGGGCCTCAAGGGCAAGCTCGCCATGGCGGGGATGGCCCTGCACCACATGGTCGATCAGTGCCCCGGTCGCCGACTGCCCGCCCTCGTTCAGCCAAAGCCCCGGCAGCATGGCCGAATGATAGGGGCCCCAGACGCCGGGAATGAAGCGCGGCGCGGCCGGACTCATCACCATATGGCAGCTCGACGTGCCGCCGATCAGCGCCAGCCGCCGGTCGAAATCGACGCCGTCCGACGCCTCCAGCGGCACGCCGATCACCCCGATCCCGCCGGCATGGGCGTCGATCAGCGAGGTGCCGACCGCGATGCCCGGCGTCAGCCCAAGCTCGCGCGCCGCCTCGGCGCTCAGCCCCCCGGCGATGGCGCTGCCGACCTCGCCGACATCGGTGCCGATGCGGGCATGCCCCTCATCGACCAGATCGCCCAGCCCGATGGCGCGGAGATAGCCGTCGTCCCACCGCCCCTCATGCCCCAGATAGGTCCACTTGCACACCAGGGAGCACAGCGACCGCCGCGTCGCCCCGGTCGCCCGCCAGGTCAGGAAATCCGGCAGGTCGAAGAAATGTGCGGCCCGGCTCCAGCTTTGCGGAAGAGTCTCCTTCAGCCACAGCAGCTTGGGCGTCTGCATCTCCGGCGACAGCCGCCCGCCGACATAGCGCAGAACCTCGTGCCCGCCGGCATTGATGCGGTCGGTCTGCCCGATGGCGCGGTGGTCCATCCAGACGATGACGTTGCGGGCATCGTCGCCCTCCGGATCGACCGTCACCGGCCGCCCGGCGGCGTCCAGCACCACCAGAGAGCAGGTGGCGTCGAAACCGATGCCGACCACCTCCGGCTTTCGGTCGCAACCGTCAAGCGCCTCGCGCACCGCAGCGCAGACCGCGGTCCAGATGTCGTCGGAGGACTGCTCCGCCCATTCCGGATCGGGCTTCCACATCCGGATCGGGCGGGATGCGGCGGCCAGCCGGCGCCCGGCAAGGTCGAAGATGCCGGCGCGGGCGCTGCCGGTCCCCACATCCACCCCGATCACGGCGCGCGTCATGGCATGTCCTCCGTCCGACGCTTGGAGTGCGATCGCTTCAGACGGAATCGTCTGAAGCGTGAATCGCACGGAAAATCAAAAAAGCTAAAGGCTGGCGCAGAACGCCTCGAACGCCTCGCGGCTGGAATAGGATTTCTGGGTACCCGGCCGGGTGATGCTGTCGGCGGCATAGCGCACCGCCATGTGCAGCGCCGCGTCCAGGTCGCGGTTCTCCACATAATAGCGCGCGAAGCTGCCGATGAAGGCATCGCCGGCCCCGGTGGTGTCGACCGGCGTCACCCGCACCGGCTCGACCCGCCGCGTCTCCTCGCCCTTCGTCACCAGCAGCGCCCCCCGGGCGCCCAGCGTGACGATGACCGTGCGGATGCCGCGCTCGATCAGCGACTTCGCCGCCGTCTCGGCCTCAGCCTCCGACGTCACCAGCAGTCCGGAGATGGTCGCCAGCTCCGTCTGGTTCGGCACCAGGAAAGTCACCTGCCCGATCCGCTTCGGGTCGAGGTCGGCGGGGGCGGGGGCCGGGTTCAGCAGGGTTTCGATGCCGTGCCGGGCGCCGAACTCGATGGTGTGGTAGATCGTCTCCAGCGGGACTTCCAACTGCATGACGATCAGGTCACAGCCCTTCAGATCCTCCGCCGCGCGGTCGACGTCGGCCGGCGACAGCAGCGCGTTGGCACCCTTGATGATCAGGATGCTGTTCTCGCCCGACGGCTCGACGAAGATCGGCGCGACGCCGCTGGAGGTGCCGGGCATCCGCTCGACATAGCGGGTGTCGATGCCGGACTCCTCGAAGTTGCGGATGGTGTTGTCGGCGAAGATGTCGTCGCCGACCTTGGTGACCATCATCACCTCGGCCCCCAACCGGGCAGCGGCGATGGCCTGGTTGGCGCCCTTGCCGCCGCAACCCATCTCGAAGCGCGGCGCCTCGATGGTCTCGCCGGGGCCGGGCATGCGGGCGGTGTAGGTGATCAGGTCGACCATGTTGCTGCCGACCACGGCGATCTTGCCCATCTTCTGCAACTCCTCTTACAACGCCCGAATGGCGCATTCCTCGGCTTCGGCCTCGTCGGCGGTCAGATAGCCCAGCCGCACGGAAAAGCGTCGGGTCTCCCCGCCCGCCAGCGTCTGGACATTGCCCTTCATCGCCTCCGCACTGTATCCCTCCGGCTCGCAGGTGGAGGGCAGGGCGAAGGCGCAGACCTTCTGGTCGCTGTTCACCAGCACCCAGCGCACCGTCTTGGGGAACTCCCGCGTGCTGTAGGCGATGTGGAAGGCGTCGCCCTCACGTCGCCGCATCATCACGGCGGTGCCGCCCTCCTCGTCGGTACGCAGGCCGCGGATGTAGAAGACCTGCTCCGGATCGTAGCGCTCGGGCTCGTCCAGCACCTCCATCACCGCGGGATCGCGGGCAAGGTCGGACAGCAGCGCGTCATAGGCCGGGCTGCGCGGCACATGGGCCGGCACCACCGTGCGCACCGCCGTCGCCTCCGGCGTGAAGGGGGCCGGCTGGACGATGCGAGCGCCCTCGGCGAAGGCGAAATTGACGTGGCACATGTACATCAGGTCCATCGCCGCGCCCGACAGGTTTTCCACCTCCATCCGGATGTCGAACAGGGCGGCGCCTGGGCGCAGAACCACGCGCGGGCGGGCGGCATAATGGGCGCCGAAGCCCATCACATATTCCCGCCGGCCGGTGACGGCCATGTAGGAGCCTTCGTCATCTTCCCCCACCTCCAGCCCGGCGGCATCCATCGGCGCGCAGGGCATCTCGCCATGCAGAAGGTGGCTGTCCTGCGGACCGGGGCAGCCGTTGCGCAGCAGCCCGGAATGGAAGGCGAAGCAGCCATAGGTGCCGACGATCTCGGTCGCCGGTCGCGGCATGTCGAACATGTTCGCCATGGTCAGGTCGACCCCGTCGAACACGGCATCCCACACCATCTGGCCGTAATAGGGCAGCACCACCAGATACCCGCGCCGGTTGGACAGCCGCACCGCCTCGATCCCGCTGTCATAGCGGAACAGGCTGGCGGTCATGCCGTGCGCCTCGGCGATCAGGCGCTCCGCTTCGCCGAAGAAGCTTTTGCGGAAATGGATGGCGGTTCGGACGCTCATGTGATGTCCTCCCTAAGGGAAGCCTGTTTGGCAGCCGTCTAGCGGGTGCGGCTCTTGTAGGCGTTGATTGCGATGACCAGCAGCAGGAACGCGCCCCAGATGAAGTCGATCAGGTGGTTGGAGAAGCGCAGGATCTGGAAGCCGCTCGACAGCAGCATCAGCGCCACCACCGCGATGGTGATGCCCAGCACCGTGCCCCGGCCGCCGGCCGGGTTGGTCCCGCCCAGCACCGCGATCAACACCGCCTGCAGCAGGTAGGAGGTTCCATAATCCGACTTCGCCGCGTTGGTCCGTCCCGACAGGATGATTCCGGCGACCGATGCCAGCACGCCGGTCAGCATGTAGCTGTACAGCACCATCCGCTCCCGCTTCAGCCCGGCGAACAGCGCCGCCTTCGGGTTGGTGCCGATCAGCATCAGGTTGATGCCCAGCGCGGTGCGGCTCAGCAGGAAGGCGATCAGGACCGCGATCACGGCGAACAGCACGAAGGGCGTCGCCAGCCCCAGGATCTTGCCGTTGCCCAGGAAGGCCCAGGCGGTGGGAAAGCCGACGATGGCCGGCCCGCCGGTCAGAACGATGGCAAGCCCGGTGAAGACCTGTCCAGTGCCCAGCGTCGCCAGGATCGGCGTGATGCCCAGGCGGGTGATGAGCAGCCCGTTGACGGTTCCCGCCACCAGCCCGGTTCCGAGTGCGATGACCACCCCCAACAGGACGGTCATGACGCCGGTGTCGGCGATGCCGGCGGCGCCCGCCATCTTGTGGAACAGCACGCCGGCCAGGATGCCCGACAGGTTGGCTACCCCCACCACCGACAGGTCGATGCCGCCGGTCAGCATGGCGATCATCATCGCGATGGAGAGCAGGCCAAGCTCCGGGAAGATGTAGGTGAGGGACTCGAAGTTGTAATAGCGCAGGAATTTGTCGGGGCTGAGCGCCGTCATCACGACGAAGATCAGTACCGTCATCACCAGTAGCTGGACGATGTTGTTGTCGCGGTTGACCAGACTGCGGATGTTCATTTGTGCCTTCATGCTCCCGCCTCCTCAGGCCGTCCGGCGATGGTCGCGCCAGGCCGACAGGGCGGTCGCGACGATGACGATCGACCCCACGACGACAAGCTGCCAGGTGGTGTCCACTCTCATGATGATCAGGCTGTTCTTGACCATCACCAGCATGAAGACGCCGAGCATGGTGCCGAGAACGCTGCCCCGGCCGCCGAAGATCGACGCCCCGCCCAGCACCACCGCGGCGATCACGTCCAGTTCCAGCCCGACGAAGTCGCGCGGGTTGGCCAGCCAGATCATGCCGCTTTGCAAAAGCCCGGCAAAGCCGGCCAGCGCGCCGGCGGCGCAATAGATGAAGAAGATGGTCTTGCGCAGGTCGAATCCGGCCCGCCGAGCCGCTTCCGGATCGCCGCCCAGCGCGTAGGCGCTGCGGCCGATCATGGTGTAGCGCAGTACCAGATGGATGAGGATCGCCAGCCCCAGATAGATCAGCACCATCGCAGTCAGGCCATAGGTGGTGCCGTCGGCTTTGGTCACGCTGACCACCTCGGTGCGGGCGAAGTCGATCAGCGCGGTCGGCATCTTGTTGATGTTGATCATGCTGGTGCCGACCACGCCCAGCAGGAAGCCGCGCACCATGGCGCTGGTGCCCAGCGTCACGATCAGCGGGATCATGCGGAATTTATAGACGAAAAAGCCGTTCACCGCGCCGAACAGCAACCCCATGAGGGTGGCGGCCAGCAGAGGCAGGACGACGCCGTTGTATCCCAGCGCCAGCATGCCCTTGATCGTCAGATACATGGCGGCGACGGCGAAGGCCGGGAACGACACGTCGATGCCGCCCGAAATCAGCACCAGCAGCACGCCCATCGCCATGATGCCGATGATGACGTTGCTGCGCATCAGGCTGAACAGATTGTCCAGTTGCCAGAAGGCAGGGTTGATCGTGCCGATGAGGACCATGGCGAGCAGCAGGATGCCCGCGATGACCGTTTCCGACCGGCGGAGCAGGGCCATCGGTTCCTCCCCTCAGGTAAAGGTCTTGAGCCGGTCGCTGACCGTCTCTTCGGTGACGTCGGCGGCGGGCAGATCGTCGATGAAGCGCCCGCGATGCATCAGCACGATGCGGTTGCAGTTCTGCACCAGCTCCAGCACGTCGTCGGAGATCATCAGGACGGCGAGGCCGTGATGCTGCGCCAGCTCCCGGATCTTGGCGTGGATTTCCGCCTTCGATCCGACGTCGACGCCGACGGTCGGGCCGTTCAGGATCAGCACACGGGCGTCGGTCAGCAGCCAGCGGGCCAGCACCACGCGCTGCTGGTTGCCGCCCGACAGCTGCATCACCGGCTTCTCGGCGGTGGGTGTGGCGATCTGCATGGCGCGGACCATGCCCTGCGTCATCTCCTCCGCCCGCTCGCGGTCGATCACCAGATTTGGCGCCAGCCGCTCATAGGAGGTGGCGAGCATGTTGCGCTTGATGCTCTGCGGCAGGAACAACCCTTCGCTCAGCCGGTCCTCCGGCACATAGGCGATGCCGGCGGCGATGGCCTCCTGGGTCGTGCGCAGCCGCGCCGGCTTCCCATCGATCAGGATTTCACCCCGGTGGTTCGGGACCATGCCGAACAGCGCCAGCGCCAGTTCGGTGCGGCCGGACCCCAGCAGGCCCGACAGCCCGACGATCTCACCCGGCCGGATGGCGAGGTTCAGCCCTTCGCATTTGCCGGGGACGGTCAGGTCGCGGATTTCCAGCCGTGGCGGCACCGGCGTGCCGGGGGGTGGGGTCCAGACATAGGGTTCGTTGAGGATGTCGCCGCCGGTCATGTGGCGGGTGATCAGCGCCTCGTCGAAGTCGCCGGTCGGTCCCTCCGCCACCTTGCGGCCGTTGCGGATGACGGTGATGCGCTCGCTGATCTCCAGCATTTCGCGCATCTTGTGGCTGACGAACAGAATGGCGATGCCGCGCGCCTGGATGTCGCGGACGATGCGGAACAGCGTCTCGACCTCCTTGCGGGTCAGGGCGGTGGTTGGCTCGTCCATGATGATCAGGCGGGCGTCGGACATCAGCGCGCGGGCGATGGCGACCAGCTGCTTGCCGGCGGTCGGCAGCGAGGCGACCTCCGCATCCAGGTCGAGTTCGACTCCCAGCCGGTCGACCGCCTCGCGGGCGATGGCGCGGGTGCGCCGCCAGTTCATCAGGCGCCGCTTCTCGCCCAGATGGACGTTCATCGCCAGATTCTCGGCGACGGTCAGGTTCCCGAAAAGCGAGAAGTCCTGGTAGATGACCTGAACGCCATGGGCGATGGCGTCGATCGGCGTCATGCCGGTCACCGGCTTGCCGTCGATCAGGATTTCACCACCGTCCGGCTGATAGACGCCGGACATGATCTTGATGACGGTGGATTTGCCCGACCCGTTCTCTCCGGCCAGACAATGGATCTCGCCCGGCCTGATGACCAGCGACATGGTGTCCAGCGCGACGACGCCGGAAAACACCTTCCGGATGTTCCGGAGTTCGATGAAACCGTCTGACATGACGTCCGCCCGGCGGTTCGAGGAAAGGATGAAGACGCGGGCGCCGGCAGCCGTTGCCGGCCGTCGGCGCCCGCCCTCCGGGTCGTCAGAAATTGTAGGCGTCCATGTTGTCCTTGGTAACGCCGACCCAGCCCTGGCCGTAGAGCAGGTTCGGCTTCGCGCCCTTCGGGGTGGTCAGATCGGTGTAGCCGGGCAGGCCGAGGTTCAGACCAGCCTTGATCTGGTCCTTCTTGCCGTCCAGCGCCATCACCGCCAGCATGTTCATGGCATAGCCGGCGACGGCCGGATCCCAGAACTGGATGTACTGGATGTCGCCCTGGGCCAGATACTGGCCGGCCACCGACACCAGACCCGTGCCGGAGAAGGACAGCTTGCCCTTCAGCCCGCGCTCGGCGATCAGACGGCCGGCACCGGCCGAGGTCGGCATCGGACCACCGATGATGCCCTTCAGGTCCGGATAGGTGGTGAGGACTTCCTTCAGCTTGTTGTAGTCGGTGTTGGCGTCGTCATAGGTCTCCAGACGGTTGGTAGCCATCTGCATCTTCGGGAAATGTTCCTTCTGATAGGCGATGGCGCCGTCGATCCACTCGTTCTGCGACTTGGACGTCAGGCTGCCGACCGTGCAGACATATTTGCCCTCGCCACCCATCGCCTTGCCCAGCACTTCCATCAGCTTGGCGCCATAGGCGAAGTTGTCGAAGGCTTCCAGCACATAGTCGGCGTTCTGGATATTCGAGGCCTCGTGCGCGATCACCACGATGCCGCGGTCGCGCGCCTTCTTCAACACCGGCTCCACCGCCTCGACGGAGAAGGGGACGATGGTGATGGCGTCCACGCCCTGAGCGATCAGGTTCTCCACCAGTTGGACCTGCGCCGCCGCATCTGCCTGGCTCGGCCCGACCATCCAGGTGTCGTGCCCGGTGTCCGCGGCGAACTGCTTCACGCCTTCGCGCATGCGGTCGAACCAGGCGATGCCGTCGACCTTCACCACGGTGGCGATGGTGTATTTCTTCTTGGTGGCGTCGGACTTCAGCGTCTTGACGGCATCCGGGGTCGGGACGGGATCGGCGGCCATCGCCGGTCCGGCGACCAGCGATGCGGCGACGATGAGCGAAGACAGCAACTTCTTCATGTTGGCGTGACTCCCATGAGAGGCGATTCGCGCAGTACGGCGGAGACGGAAATCCGCAACCCACCGTCGGCACCGGGGTGTTTGCCACCCCTTCCGCGTTCCGTTTTTCGTGATGTCGTGCCGGGTGGGACGGACGGAACTCCCGCCCGACCGGCACGCTGTGCGGCGTGCGCGCCGCCGGCGGGGTCAGCCGCCGACGATGGTCACGCTGGCGCTGGCGCCGATACGCGAGGCACCGGCCGCGATCATGCGGCGGGCATCCTCGGTGGTCCGCACGCCGCCCGACGCCTTGACGCCCATGCCATCGCCGACGGTCCGGCGCATCAGCGCCACATCCTCGACGGTGGCGCCGCCGCCGGCGAAGCCGGTGGAGGTCTTGACGAAATCGGCCCCGGCCTCCTGCGACAGACGGCAGGCCAGCACCTTCTCCTCGTTGCTGAGCAGGCAGGTTTCGATGATGACCTTCAGCAGGGCGTCGCCGCAGGCCCGCTTGACCGCCGCGATGTCGTCGCGCACCTCCGCCGTGCGGCCGGCTTTCAGCATGCCGATGGGGATCACCATGTCGACCTCGCGGGCGCCGTGGCGCACCACCCATTCCGCCTCGTCCGCCTTGATCGTCGTGGGGTCGGCGCCGAAGGGGAAGCAGATGACGGCGCAGGGCGCCACCGGCGATCCGGCCAGCCGTTCGGTCACCAGCGGAATGAAGATGGGGTTGACGCAGACCGCCTTGAAGACGTGTGCGCGGGCTTCGTCGCACAGCCGCTCGACATCCGCCGGCTGCGCGTCCGGGCGCAAAATGGTGTGGTCGATGAACGGAGCCAGACCGGCCGGTTCGGCCGGAACGCTGGGCATGGGCATCTTGGTCCTCCCGGGGAGCCCCTTGTTTCTTGGGGTCTCTCCACTTTGTCGCCGGATTGCCGACACCGCTTCGGTGTTCATCGCGATGTTAACATCCTAACATTTTCTGAAAGGATAGTTCCACGCAGTCGCGCGCTGTGTCAAGATGAATGCATGCCATTGTGAACCTGGCCACGGCGATCCCGCTTACTGGCTTGCGCCATTGGGATTAACCCGTCTGGATTGTATGGTGCGGCCGCGCGCAGGATGGGCGGAAACGGTGCGGGATGCGGACATGTCGATGAGAAGGGCCGAGCGTCTGAACCGGTTGCAGTCCGCGCTGGATGCCGGCGGCTATCTTCGGCTGAAGGATGCGGCCCAACTGCTGGGCGTTTCCGAAATGACGGTGCGACGTGACATCGCGTCCTGCGGCGGCCGGTTCGCCTATCTGGGCGGCTACATCGCCGGCGGGCTGGAGAGCGCCGGCGGCATGGGCTACATCCTGGACCGCGAGCGCGATGCCCATATCGAGATGAAGCGGGCGGCCTGCGAGGCGGCGGCCACCCTGTTGAAGCCGGGCGAGACGGTGTTCATCGATTGCGGAACCACCACCACCCATCTGGCCAGCCGCATCCCGGCCGACAGCCAGATCACCGTGGTCTGCTACGCAATGAATATAGCGGAGATCGTTTGCAAGAAGCCGGGCGTGCGCGTGGTCATGTTGGGCGGGCTCTATCACGCCTCCTCGGCCTCCTTTTCCAGTCCGGAGTCGCTGGAGATGCTGCGCGGCATCGGCATCAACACCGCCTTCATCTCAGCCGGCGGCGTGCATGAGTCGCTGGGGATCAGCTGCTCCAACTTCCACGAGGTCGAGATCAAACAGACCGCCATCGCCAACGCCGTGACCAAGGCGCTGGTGGTCGACAGCAGCAAGTTCGATCAGGTCAAGCCGGCCTTCTTCGCCAAACTCAACGGCTTCGACGTCCTGTGCTGCGACCGCAGTCTCGACCCTTTACGGGCGGAGCGGCTGGCGGCGGCCGGCGTGCGGATCGTTCAGGCCTGACTCCATCCGGATCGAGACGCCGATAAAATTTGATACCGTTGGCGAGCCAATCCGTGGCTGGCGAGTCCTCCCGTCGACGGAAGCCATGCGACGGCGAAGCGGATGCGAACGGCCGACGGAATCATCACCCTGGTTCAGGAAGGCCGCTTTCAACTGGTCAGCGACCAGGGGATCGCGAAGCTGTTCATGCTTGCGCACAGCGCGCCAATCGAACCGCAGGACCTGCCGGCGCTGGTCGGCTCCCAGGCGCGGGTTACCGTCACCTATGACGAACCGCCCGACCTGATCGCCGCCGTGGTCCACGACATCCGCTACGCCGCCGAACCCGCAGGGGAGAGCCGCCGATGAAGCCGCGCCAGCCGAGACCGAACAAGCCTGTCCTGCGCGGTACGATCGCCGACCGTGCCCGCGATTTCCTGGCCGAATGGTCGTTGCCGCGCCAGATGCGCGGGGAAAGCCCCTTCACCGATGTGGCCAAAAGCCGGATGACGGAAACCCTCCGTCCGCGCCTGGAAGAGGCGGACACCGTCGGTACCAACATCTGTCCCTACTGCGCGGTCGGTTGCGCGCAGCTGATCTACGCCAAGGAAGGCCGGGTCATCCATGGGGAGGGCGATCCGCGCAGCCCGATCAACCAGGGCACCAAAAAGACCCGCGACGAGACCTTCGTCGAAAAGCTCCCCGACGGCACCGCCGTCAACCACACGCTGGGCATCGCCTCGCTGGGTGGGGCGACGCTGGACAATGAGGAAAACTACCTCATCAAGAAGCTGTTCTCTGGCGGATTGGGGATGGTCTGGGTCGAAAACCAAGCCAGAGTCTGACACTCCTCCTCGGTGCCCAGTTTGGGCGCCTCCTTCGGCCGAGGGGCGGCCACCATGCCCCAGTGGGATCTTGCCAATTCCGACGCCATCCTGGTGATGGGGTCGAACATGGCGGAAAACCACCCGATCGCCTTCCGCTTTGCTCTGCAGGCGAAGGAGAAGGGTGCCGCGCTGTTCCATGCGGATCCCTGCTTCACCCGCACGTCGGCGCTGGTCGACACCTATGCGCCGGTGCGCGCCGGGACCGACATCGCGTTCCTGGGCGGGATTATCCGCCATATCCTGGAGAACAACCTGTGGTTCAAGGAATACACCCTGAACTACACCAACATCGCCACCATCATCAAGGACGACTTCCAGGATGCCAGCCAGAACGACGGCAAGTTCTCCGGCTGGAGCGACAAGAAGAAATCCTACGAGTACGAAAGCTGGCAATATAAGGAAGAGTTCGTGCCATCCTCGCTGGCGGAGCATTTCGTCAACACGACGGAATCCTTCTCCGACATGACGAAGCGCATGAAGCAGGGTCCGACGCCGAAGGACGAGACCCTGCAGGATCCCCGCTGCGTCTACCAGATCCTGAAACGCCACTTCTCCGCCTACATACCGGAGATGGTGGAGCGCGTGACAGGCTGCCCGAAGGAGACCTTCCTGGCGGTGGCGGACGGCTTCTGCCGCGCCTCCGGGCCGGAGCGCACCGAAATGCACGCTGTGCTACGACCGGCTGAAGGGCGGGCTGGAGTCGGCCTGCGCCAAATCCTGCCCGACCGACAGCATCCAGTTCGGCGAACTGCCCGATCTGGTGGAGCGGGCGCGAGAGCGGGTGGAGGACCTGCACGGGAAAGGCGCCACCGACGCCTATCTCTACGGCGCGCCGGGCGAGCCGGGGGCGACCGGCGATCTTCGCCATCTGAACGCTTTCTTCCTGCTGACCGACCGGCCGGAAACCTTTGGCCTGCCGACCGCACCGACCCGCGCCTCTAACCGGGTGGCGCCGGCGCTGGGCACCGAGCTCGGCACCATGGCCGACCTGTTTGGCGGGCCGGGGATGGAGCAGACCGCGCGCAACGCCCGCCATGTCGCGATGATCGGGGCGACGCTGGGGCCGATGCTGCTGATCGGCGACCTGCACACGCCCAGCGGCTGGTACAACATGCTGCGCATCTTCCGGCGAACCTCGCCGATGTCGATCGGCAGCTACATCCTGTTCAGCTTCGGCGCCTTCAGTGCGGTGACGGCCGCCGCCGACTGGATGGGCATGAAGCGGGTGGCGCGGATGGCGCAGGTGCCGGCGGCAACCGCTCCGCCGACCGTCCGACCGACTATTTCCACTTTGCCCAGATGCCGTCCAGCACCCTCAACGAACGCAAGCGCGCTCCACTGCCGAACGGTCAGGCGCGGAGGAGACTGCCATGAGCACCGCCGGCGAACCCCGTCCCTCCGGCAATCATTGCGCTGACGCGCTGTCGGTGCTCGACAGCCTGCTGGCCCGGCCGGTGGAGGATCTGCCGCCCGATCAGGTCTACAACACGCTGGTGGAGGCCTCTCGCTGTCTGGTGAAGCTGCGCGACAGCTTGATCGCCCGCAAGCGCTCCGGCGAGGCCGGGGTGGCGGCGACGCTGGAGCATGTCAACACGGCTCTGAGCGTCACCGATGGCGCGGAGTTCCCCCTCGTCGGCATCCGCCGCAAGCAGGTGGAGTCGACTCTCGACCAGTTGCGGACACTGTTGGAGGACGTCGAGAGCAGGACGTGACGGACGGTGCGCCGAACCGCTCAGCGGAAGGCGCCGAGGGCGAGCGCCCGGTGGCTGGCCTGGATGCTGTCGATGATCGCCTGCCCGCGTTCCAGCAAATAACTGCGCAATTGCGCATGCACCGGCAGCAGCGGCAGGCTGCGGCGGTGGGCGATGTACCAGGACCGCATCAAGGGCAGTCCTTCGACCTTCAATTCCCGCAGCATGCCCAGTGCAAGTTCAAGGTCCACCGTATGGCGGGACAGCAGGGCGACGCCGATGCCGGCCATGACCGCCTGCTTGATCGTCTCGTTGCTGCTGGAGGTCATGACGATGCGGGGAGTGAAGCCGCGGCCGGTGAAGTAGGCGTCGGTCAGCGCCCGCGTGCCGGCGCCTTCCTCCCGTGCGATGAAACCACTGTCGGCCAGATCGGACAGGCGCAGGTTCGGGGCGTCCGCCAGCGGGTGGGTTGGCGCGCAGATGATGATGCTGGGATGGCGCGCGAAGGGCTCGGCCAGCAACTCCTCCCCGTCCAGCGGGCGGCCCATGATGGCGAGGTCGACCTCGCCCTTGGCGACCATCGCGTTCACCTCCCGTCGGTTGCCGTCCTGAAGATGGATCGACACACCCGGCCGCTCCGCCTGGAAACGGGAGACCATGTGCGGGGCGATGTATTTGGCGGTGCTGACCAGCCCGATGGTGACGTTGCCGCCGGTCACCCCCTTCAGCGCCTGCATCTGCCGGTCGGCGTTGTCCAGCGCCTGGAGGATCAGCGTCGCGTGTTCCAGCAGGTCGTGCCCGGCCTCCGTCAGCACGACGCGCCGGCCCACCCGCTCGAACAGCGGGAAGCCGCAATGACCCTCCACCTGCTTGACCTGGAACGAGACCGCGCCGGGGGTCAGGCCGAACTGCTCCGCCACCCGGGCGAATGACAGGCTGCGGGCGGCTGCGGTGAAGATCTGGAGCTGTCGCAGGGTGGCGTGCTGGATGGTCATCGGCCGGCCCATTCATCAGGAATCCCTAGCCATAGTGTGCTGTATATTTGAATTTTCCTCAACAGTACGTGCGGCTAACATTTTCATCGAACGAACCCAACGCCACCGGCGAGGTGAAGACGATGAATTATGTATCGACAACGCTCCCCAGCAGCCAGGAGGCCAGCAACGGAGTCGTCAGCGACCCGAAGGCCCGCTATCGGCCCGGCGTGCTGAAATACCGGCAGATGGGCTACTGGGAACCGGATTACGAACCGAAGGACACCGACGTGCTCGCCGTCTTCCGCATCACGCCGCAGGCCGGCGTCGACCCGGAGGAAGCGGCGGCGGCGGTCGCCGGCGAAAGCTCCACCGCCACCTGGACCGTGGTGTGGACCGACCGCCTGACCGACTGCGAGCGCTACCGCGCCAAGGCCTTCCGCGTCGATCCGGTGCCCGGCACGCCGGGGCAGTATTTCGCCTACATCGCCTATGAACTCGACCTGTTCGAAGAAGGGTCGATCGCCAACCTCACCGCGTCGATCATCGGCAATGTCTTCGGCTTCAAGCCCTTGAAAGGGTTGCGGCTGGAGGACATGCGGATCCCAATCGCCTATCTGAAGACCTTCCAGGGACCGGCGACCGGAATCGTGGTGGAGCGCGAGCGGCTGAACAATTTCGGCCGGCCGCTGCTGGGCGCCACCATGAAGCCGAAACTGGGCCTGTCGGGCCGCAACTATGGCCGCGTGGTGTACGAGGCGCTGAAGGGCGGGCTCGACTTCACCAAGGACGACGAGAACATCAACTCGCAGCCCTTCATGCATTGGCGCGACCGCTTCCTCTATTGCATGGAGGGGGTGAACCGCGCCACCGCCGAGACCGGGGAGGTCAAGGGGACCTACCTGAACGTCACCGCCGCCACCATGGAGGACATGTACGAGCGGGCCGAGTTCGCCAAGGAGTTGGGCAGCGTCATCATCATGATCGATCTGGTGATCGGCTACACCGCCATCCAGTCGATGGCGAAATGGGCGCGGCGCAACGACATGATCCTGCACCTGCACCGCGCCGGCCATTCCACCTACACCCGGCAGAAGAGCCACGGCGTGTCCTTCCGCGTCATCGCCAAGTGGATGCGCATGGCCGGCGTCGACCACATCCATGCCGGCACCGTCGTCGGCAAGCTGGAGGGCGATCCCAACGTCATCCGCGGCATCTACGACACTTGCCGCGAAACCCACGTTCCGCAGAACCTGCAGCACGGCATCTTCTTCGACCAGCCCTGGGCCGGACTGAAACGGATGATGCCGGTGGCGTCCGGCGGCATCCATGCCGGGCAGATGCACCAGCTGCTCACCTATCTGGGCGAGGACGTGATCCTGCAGTTCGGCGGCGGCACCATCGGCCACCCGGACGGCATCCAGGCCGGCGCCACCGCCAACCGCGTGGCGCTGGAGACGATGGTCAAAGCCCGCAACGAGGGGCGCGACATCTGGAACGAGGGGCCGGAAATCCTGCGCGACGCCGCCCGCTGGTGCGCACCGCTGCGCGCGGCGCTCGACACCTGGAAGGACGTCACCTTCGACTATGCCTCCACCGACAGCGTCGACTACGTCCCCACCCCCACCGCGGCGATGTGAGAAGGAGAGTTTCCCATGCGACTCACACAGGGCCAATTCTCCTTCCTGCCGGACCTGACGGACGAGGAGATCACGAAACAGGTGCAATACGCCCTCGACCAGGGCTGGGCGGTGGCGGTGGAGTTCACCGACGATCCGCACCCTCGCAACAGCTATTGGACGATGTGGGGCAACCCCATGTTCGACCTGCGCGATGCCAAGGGCGTAATGATGGAGATCGACGCCTGCCGCACCGCCCATCCCGACCAGTATGTGAAGGTGCTCGCCTTCGACAGCTCGCACGGCTTCGAGACGGTGCGCATGTCCTACCTGGTCAACCGTCCGGCGGTGGAACCCGGTTTCGAGCTGCTGCGCGCGGAAGGGCCGGGGCGGCGCATCGGTTACACGGTGCGCAGCTACGCCACCGGCCGCCCGCCCGGCGAGCGCTACGGCGGGGAGTCCCGTCATGGAGCGTGAGCTGGGACATGGATACCTCCTCGCTCCGTCGATCCTGTCCGCCGACTTCGCCCGCCTGGGCGAAGAGGTGGAGCGGGTGGTGGAGGCCGGCTGCGAGGTCGTCCATGTCGACGTGATGGACAACCATTACGTCCCCAACCTGACCATCGGCCCGCTGGTCTGCGCCGCCATCCGTCCGCGCACCAGGGCGATCATCGACGTCCACCTGATGGTGCGCCCGGTCGATGCGCTGGTGCCGCTGTTCGCCAAGGCCGGCGCCGACATCGTCAGCTTCCACCCCGAGGCGTCCGACCACCCAGACCGCACCCTGGCGCTGATCCGCGAGCAGGGCTGCCGCGCCGGGCTGGCTCTGAACCCGGCCACGCCTCTGGCGCATCTGGACCATGTGATGGACAGGCTGGATTTGATCCTCGTCATGTCGGTCAATCCCGGCTTCGGCGGCCAGTCCTTCATCCCCTCCGCCTTCGAGAAGATCGTTGAGATCCGCCGCCGCATCGACCGCCACCGCGAGCGCACCGGCCACCAAATCCGGCTGGAGGTGGATGGCGGCATCAAGCCGGACAACATCCGCGCCGTCGCCGATGCCGGAGCCGATGTCTTCGTTGCCGGCTCGGCGATCTTCGGGGCGGCGGACGCCGACGGCGGCTATCGCGGCGTGGTGGGGCGCATGCGCGCCGCATTGATGACCGAACCGGAATGGAGAGCGGCATGAGCGAGGAGGCCGACCTTCTCGACCTGGAGGCCCGTGACCGCCCGGCCGATGCCCCTTCCGTCGATCTCGATGCGCTGTACCGTGACTCGGGCATCGGCGAGATGCTGGCGGGGATGGACCGGGAACTGGTCGGACTGACGCCGGTGAAGACCCGCATCCGCGAGATCGCCGCCCTGCTGCTGGTGGAACGGGCACGGCGCAGCATCGGCCTGCGGGCGGAGCCGCCGTCGCTGCACATGTGCTTCACCGGCAATCCCGGCACCGGCAAGACCACGGTGGCGCGGCGCATGGCCGGGCTTCTCCATGGATTGGGCTACATCCGCCGCGACCATGTGGTCAGCGTCACCCGCGACGATCTGGTCGGCCAGTATATCGGCCACACGGCTCCCAAGACGAAGGAGGTGCTGAAGCGCGCCATGGGCGGCGTGCTCTTCATCGACGAGGCTTATTACCTCTACCGGCCGGAGAACGAGCGCGATTACGGCCAGGAGGCCATCGAGATCCTGCTCCAGGTGATGGAGGACAACCGCGACGACCTCGTGGTGATCCTCGCCGGCTACCGCGACCGCATGGACATCTTCTTCCGCTCCAACCCCGGCATGGCGTCGCGCATCGCCCACCATGTCGATTTCCCCGACTACGAAGCGGATGAACTGCTGGAGATCGCTCGGCTGATGACGGCGGGCATGCAGTACCGCTTCGCGCCGGAGGCGGAGCGGGCGATGGGCGATTACATCCGCCGCCGCATGGCGCAGCCGCGCTTCGCCAACGCCCGCTCCATCCGCAATGCGCTCGACCGAGCCCGCCTGCGTCAGGCCAACCGCCTGTTCGAGGCGCGAGGCACCGCCATCGCCGCCGCCGACCTGCTGACCATCGCCGAGGAGGACATCCGCCAAAGCCGCGTCTTCATACAATAGGCGGGCAAAAAGGCCGGCCGCACAAAACACGAGAGAGGGGGAACCGATGCCGCACCGCCACACGACCTTCAGCAAATTCATCATCGAGGACCAGCGCCGCCGCGGCGGGGCCGACACCGACCTGACCGCGCTGCTCAACGATGTGCAGACCGCGTGCAAGTTCATCGCCAGCGCCGCCGCCCGTGGATCGCTGGCGCCGTCCGCCGGTCAGCCGGCCACCGCCCATATTGCCGCCCCGGCTCCGGAACCCGGCGTCAACGTCCACGGCGAGACGCAGAAGCCGCTGGACCTGATCGCCAACGAGATCATGCTGCGCACCTGCGAGTATGGCGGCAAGCTCTGCGGCATGGCGTCGGAGGAGATGGAGGAGCCCTACCGCATCCCCCGCGAATATCCGCGCGGCCGCTATCTGCTGGCCTTCGATCCTCTGGACGGTTCGTCGAACGTGGACGTCAACCTGACGGTCGGCACCATCTTCTCCATTCTCAAGGCGCCCGATGGCGTGGACGAGCCGGAGGTGGAGCATTTCCTGCAGCCCGGCACCCAGCAGGTCGCGGCGGGCTTCGCCCTCTACGGCCCGGCCGACATGATCATCGCCACCTTCGGCGAGGGTGTGCATGGCTTCACGCTGGATCGGGAGATCGGCGCCTATACCCTGACCCATCCCGACATGCGCATTCCCGACAATGTCTGCGAATTCGCCATCAACAGTTCCAACGCCCGCTTCTGGGAGCCGCCGGTACGCCAGTATGTCGAGGAATGCATCAAGGGCAGCTCCGGCCCGCGCGAGGCGGATTTCAACATGCGCTGGATCGCGTCGCTGGTGGCGGAGGTCTACCGCATCCTAATCCGCGGCGGCGTCTTCCTCTATCCGCGCGACGTCCGCCCCACCCACAAGCCGGGACGGCTGCGCCTTCTCTACGAGGCGAACCCCATCGCCATGCTGGTGGAACAGGCGGGTGGGGCGGCCAGCACCGGGCGGCAGCGCATCCTCGACATCAAGCCGATGGCCCTGCACCAGCGCGTGCCGGTGATCCTGGGATCGAAGGCGGAGGTGGAAAGGCTGGTCGCCTATCACGCCGCTTACGACCGGGGGGAGGAGCTGTCCTTCCACGCACCGCTGTTCGGCAGCCGGTCGCTGTTTCTGGCGTCCGAGTCCGCGGCGCTCGGCTGAGGAAGGAACACACCATGTCGATCCGTCATCCGATCATCGTCGTCACCGGCTCCTCCGGCGCCGGGACCACCACCGTCACCCGCACCTTCCAGCAGATCTTCCGGCGGGAGGGCGTTTCCGCCGCCATCGTCGAGGGAGACAGCTTCCACCGCTACGACCGGCGGGAGATGCGCGCCAAGGTCGCCGAGGCGCAGGAGGAGCCCCATTCGACCTTCAGCCATTTCGGCCCCGATGCCAACCTGTTCGAGGAGCTGGACGACCTGTTCCGCAGCTATGGCGAGACCGGCGGCGGCCGGACCCGCAAATACCTGCATGACGAGAAGGAGGCCGAACCCTATGGCCAGGAGCCCGGCACCTTCACGCCTTGGGAGGAGATCGAACCCGGCACCGACCTGCTGTTCTACGAGGGCTTGCATGGCTGCGTCCGCACCGACCGCGTCGACCTCGCCCGCCATGCCGACCTGAAGATCGGCGTGGTCCCCATCGTCAACCTCGAATGGATCCAGAAGATCCACCGCGACCGCAACATGCGCGGCTATTCGGAAGAGGCCATCGTCGACACCATCCTGCGGCGCATGCCCGACTACGTGAAATACATCTGTCCGCAGTTCAGCTGTACCGACGTGAATTTCCAGCGTGTGCCGACAGTGGACACCAGCAATCCCTTCGTCGCCCGCGACATCCCGACGTCTGACGAGAGCATGCTGGTCATCCGCTTCACCCGGCCGAAGGGCATCGACTTCCCCTATCTGCTGTCGATGCTGAAGGACAGCTTCATGACCCGGCCCAACACCATCGTCTGTCCGGGCGACAAGATGGCACTGGCGATGCAGCTGATCTTCACGCCGATGATCTGGCAACTCGCCGACCGCAAGAAGAAGGCGTTCTGAGCAGCGCCGGAAAGCCGATACGGGGGAGGACACCAACCATGAATGCGTCGATAACCGCGGACCAAGAGGTCCGCGAACAGGGCCGGCTTGCCATGCCGTCCGCCGAAAGTCCCAACGACAGTCCGGATCACGGCTCCGGCCGCCGCCTGCTGGCGAATGCGCTTCGCATTCTCGCCATCGACGCGGTGGAGGCGGCGAACTCCGGCCATCCCGGCATGCCGATGGGCATGGCCGACATCGCCGAGGCGCTGTGGCGCCGCCACCTGCGCCACAATCCGGCCGACCCGCGTTGGCCCGACCGCGACCGCTTCGTGCTGTCGAACGGGCACGGTTCCATGCTGCTCTACGCGCTGCTGCACCTGACCGGCTACGATCTGCCGATGGAGGAGCTGCGGCGCTTTCGGCAGCTCGGCTCGCGCACGCCGGGCCATCCGGAATATGGCGTCACGCCGGGGGTGGAGACGACCACCGGGCCGCTGGGGCAGGGCCTCGCCAACGCCGTCGGCATGGCCTTGACCGAACGGCTGCTGGGGGCGGAGTTCAACCGGCCGGGGCACCGGATCGTCGATCACCGGACCTTCTGCTTCGTCGGCGACGGTTGCCTGATGGAGGGGATCAGCCACGAGGCCTGCTCGCTGGCCGGCACGCTGGGGCTGGAAAAGCTGGTGGTCTTCTATGACGACAACGGCATCTCCATCGACGGCCCCGTCACCGGATGGTTCGCCGACGACACGCCGCGGCGGTTCGAGGCCTATGGCTGGCGCGTGATCCGCGAGGTGGACGGCCACGATGCCTACACGCTGGACGCCGCCATCGACGAGGCGCTGACCCCCTGCGGCAAGCCGACGCTGATCTGCTGCCGGACGGTGATCGGCCGCGGTTCGCCCAACCATGCGGGCTCAGCGGAGGTGCATGGCGCACCGCTGGGTGCCGGGGAGATCGCCGCGACGAGGGCGGCGCTGGGATGGACCTCTCCACCCTTCGAACTGCCGGACGAGGTGCGCGCCGGCTGGGACGCCCGGCGGCGCGGTGCGGCGGCGCAGGCCGATTGGCAATCCCGCTTCGACGCCTATGCCGAGGCCCACCCGCAGGCGGCGGCCGAGTTCCTGCGGCGCATGCGTGGCGAGCTGCCGGAAAACTTCGCCACGTCGGCTGATGCCTGGATATCCGCCGTCGCGGAGCGGGCAGAGTCGATGGCGACGCGCAAGGCATCCCAGCAGGCCATCCAGGCTCTGGCGGGTCTTCTGCCCGAACTGCTGGGCGGATCGGCGGATTTGACCGGCTCCAATCTCACCGACTGGCCGGCAAGCGGAGGGCGCCACCTGCATTATGGCGTGCGGGAGTTCGGCATGGCCGCGGTGATGAACGGCATGGCGCTGCATGGTGGCGTCATTCCCTTCGGCGGCACCTTCCTGGTCTTCTCCGACTATGCCCGCAACGGCCTGCGCCTGTCGGCGTTGATGGGGCTGCGCGTCGTCTACGTCTTCACCCATGACGGCATCGGCCTGGGCGAGGACGGCCCGACCCACCAGCCGGTGGAGCAGGCCGCCAGCCTGCGCCTGATGCCGAACCTCGACGTCTGGCGGCCCTGCGACACACTGGAGACCGCCGTCGCCTGGAGGGCGGCGGTCGAGCGGACGGACGGGCCGAGCGCCCTGCTGCTGTCGCGCCAGAGCCTACCGGCACGATCTGGCAGGGATCGGACACATGACGCGCCCCGCGGTGGCTATGTGCTGGCCGATGACGAAAGGCCCGATGTGGTGCTGATCGGGACCGGATCGGAAGTCGCCATCGCAATGGAGGCGCGACGGCTGCTCGCCTCCCGGGGCATCGCCGCCCGTGTCGTTTCCATGCCCTGCTGCGAAGTCTTCGACCGGCAGGACCCGGCATGGCGAAACAGCGTGCTGCCCGACGGCGTGCCCCGGCTGGCGGTGGAGGCCGGAGCGACCGGGCTGTGGCGTGCCTTTGTCGGGCTGAACGGCGATGTGGTCGGCCTCGACCGCTACGGCGAATCCGCCCCTGCCGGCGACCTCTACCGCCATTTCGGCATCACGGCGGATGAGGTCGCCGACCGCGCCCAACGCCTCTGCTCCCCCCACTTCTGAACCGGAGACTTCCCGCGATGGCCCTGATCTCCCTCCGACAGCTCCTCGACCATGCGGCCGAGCATGGCTATGGCGTGCCGGCCTTCAACATCAACAACATGGAACAGATCCAGGCGATCATGCAGGCGGCGGACGACTGCGCCAGCCCGGTGATCCTGCAGGCGTCCGTCGGCGCGCGGAAATATGCCGGCGAGCCGTTCCTGCGCCATATGGTGCAGGCGGCGGTGGAGATGTGGCCGCACATCCCCATCTGCCTGCACCAGGACCATGGCGCCAGCCCCGCCGTCTGCCAGCAGGCGATCCGCTCCGGCTTCACCAGCGTGATGATGGACGGGTCGCTGCTGGACGACATGAAGACGCCGGCAAGCTACGACTACAACATCCACGTCACCCGGCAGGTGGTGGAGCAGGCGCACGCCGTCGGTGTTTCGGTGGAG
Organism: Azospirillum sp. B2RO_4; assembly: GCF_051124815.1. Classification (NCBI taxonomy): domain Bacteria; kingdom Pseudomonadati; phylum Pseudomonadota; class Alphaproteobacteria; order Rhodospirillales; family Azospirillaceae; genus Azospirillum; species Azospirillum sp. B2RO_4. Next base: position 729,744 of record NZ_CP118486.1, read on the forward strand.
GGCGAACTTGGCTGTCTCGGCTCGCTGGAGACCGGCAGGGCGGGGGAGGAGGATGGCTCCGGAGCCGTCGGCACGCTGTCGCGCGACCAGCTGCTGACCGATCCGGAGCAGGCGGCGGATTTTGTGGCGCGGACGGGGGTGGACGCGCTCGCCATCGCCATCGGCACCAGCCACGGCGCCTACAAGTTCAGCCGCCGCCCCGACGGCGAGGTGCTGGCCATCGACCGCATCCGCGCCATCCACCTCCGCATTCCCGACACCCATCTGGTGATGCACGGATCGTCCAGCGTGCCGCAGGAGTGGCTGGAGATCATCCGCGCCCATGGCGGCAGCATCCGAGAAACCTACGGCGTGCCGGTGGAGGAAATCCGCGAGGGCATCCGCAACGGCGTGCGCAAGGTCAACATCGACACCGACATCCGCCTCGCCATGAGCGGCAGCCTGCGCCGCGCGATGATGACGCGGCCCGAGGAGTTCGACCCGCGCAAGTTCCTGGCCGAAGCGACAAAGGCCGCCCGCGCCCTCTGCCGCGAGCGGTTCGAGGCCTTCGGAACGGCCGGGCAGGCGGAGCGGATCGTGCCCTTGCCGCTGGAGCGCATGGCCGCCCGGGCCGCGGCGCTGGAGTTCGCGGCGGTGGAGCGGCGATCTCCCGCATTGATGGCCTCCGGCTGACGGAGGGAGTGGTGGGCAGGCCGTCCGCCGCGATCTTCCCATCACCCCATCCGACATTCCCATCCAGCCTCTGCCGGACATGATTTAGAATGCTGACATTCAGCAGCAGATGCGTTATCGTGGCATCTGGTATACGAGACACCAGGAACTTGGGATCGCGACAACCAGAAGCGCGGACCATCCAGCAGAGGCCAGACCGCCGTGACCGCATTCCCACCGATCATCAGCGCGACGCCGCCCGGCGGCGTTCCTGCCCGCAGCATCCATCCCGGCTCCGGCCGCCGCAAGACGCGCGACCAACAGAAGGGCCGTCAGGTCGATCCCGTCAGCCTTGATGAGGTTCGGGCGCTTCTCGGCGACCGTTCCCGTCAGGCCGATCTGCTGATCGAGCATCTCCACCTGCTGCAGGACCATTACGGCTGCCTGCATGCCCGTCACCTCGCCGCACTGGCGAAGGAGATGCGGCTGGCGCTGGTCGAGGTGTTCGAGGTCGCATCCTTCTACGCCCATTTCGACATTGTGATGGATGGCGAGCCGGCACCGCCCAAGCTCACCATCCGCGTCTGCGACTCGCTGAGCTGCGCGCTCGCGGGGGCTGAGCAGCTCCACGATGCGCTGAAGGCCGGCGTTGACGAGAGCGAGGTCCGCATCGTGCGCGCGCCCTGCATGGGCGGTTGCAACAACGCGCCCGTCGTGGCCATCGGCCACGCCCCGCACGAGAACGCGACCGTCGAGAGCGTGCTCGATGCCGTCGCCCACGGTCATACCCACCCTGACATCCCCAACTATCTCGGCTTCGACGAATATATCCGCGGCGGCGGCTACAAGATGCTGGCCGAATGCCTGGACGGCGCCCGTGACGTCGATGCCGTGCTGAAGATGCTGGAGGATTCCAGCATCCGCGGTCTGGGTGGCGCCGGCTTCCCCACCGGGCTGAAATGGCGCTATGTCCGGGCAGAGCCGGGACCGCGCATGATGGCGATCAACGGCGACGAGGGCGAGCCCGGCACCTTCAAGGACCGTTTCCATCTGGAGCGCGACCCGCACCGCTTCCTGGAAGGGATGCTGATCGGCGCCTGGACGGTGGAGGCGACCGACGTCTACATCTACCTGCGCGACGAATACCCGCAATGCCGGGAAATCCTGCTGCGCGAGATTCCGAAGGTCGAGGCCGCCGGCCTGGCCCGTCACACCCGCATCCATCTGCGGCGCGGCGCCGGCGCCTATATCTGCGGCGAGGAGTCGGCGATGCTGGAAAGCATCGAGGGCAAGCGCGGCCTGCCCCGGCACAAGCCGCCCTTCCCGTCGGTGGTCGGCCTGTTCGGCCGCCCGACCCTGATCAACAACATCGAGACGGTATTCTGGGTCCGCGAGATCCTGGAGAAGGGCGGCGCGTGGTTCGCCAGCCACGGAGCCAACGGACGCAAGGGGTTGCGCACCTTCTCGGTGTCCGGACGGGTGAAGGAACCGGGGGTAAAGCTGGCCCCTGCCGGCATCACCCTGCTGGAACTGATAGACCAGTATTGCGGCGGCATGGCCGACGGCCACACGCTGAAGGGTTATCTGCCCGGCGGCCCGTCGGGCGGCATCCTGCCGGCGTCGATGGCCGATATCCCGCTGGATTTCGGCACGCTGGAACCGCACGGCTCCTTCATCGGATCGGCCGCCGTCGTCGTGCTGTCCGACAAGGACAACATGCGCGACGTGGCGCTCAACCTGCTGAAATTCTTCGAGGATGAGAGCTGCGGCCAATGCACGCCCTGCCGTGTCGGCACCGAGAAGGCCGTGCGCCTGATCAGCGAGCCTGAGTGGGACGAGGAGCTGTTGGCGGCGCTCGCCACCGTCATGGGCGACGCCTCCATCTGCGGCCTGGGGCAGGCGGCGATGAATCCGATCAAGCTGGTTATGAAGCATTTCCGTGAGGACTTCGTGTCGCGCCAGGGCACTGCCCAAGGCGCGGCCGGGGCCCAGGGGTAAGGAGACCGACATGTCCAACGGCATCACGTTCACCCTGGACGGCACCGAGGTCACGGCACGGAACGGTGAGACGATCTGGCAGGTCGCCACCCGTGTGGGCACCGAGATCCCGCATCTCTGCCACCGCCCGGAGCCGGGCTATCGTCCGGACGGCAACTGCCGCGCCTGCATGGTGGAGATCGAGGGCGAGCGCGTGCTCGCCGCCTCCTGCATCCGCAAGCCCAAGCCCGGCATGACCGTGCGCACCGCGTCGGAGCGGGCCAAGGCGTCGCGCAAGCTGGTCTTCGAACTGCTGCTGGCCGACCAGCCGGAGCGGAAGACCGCGCACGATCCCAACTCCACCTTCTGGAAATGGACCGACAAGGTCGAGATCGCCGGCAGCCGCTTCCCCACCGTGGACCGGCCGACCAAGACCGACGACATGTCGCATCCGGCGATGGCGGTCCAGCTCGATGCCTGCATCCACTGCAACCTGTGCGTCCGCGCCTGCCGCGAGGTCCAGGTCAACGACGTCATCGGCATGGCGGCGCGCGGGCATCTGGAAAAGATCGTCTTCGACTTCGACGACCCGATGGGCCAATCCACCTGCGTCGCCTGCGGCGAGTGCGTGCAGGCCTGCCCGACCGGCGCCCTGATGCCGGCCACCCTGGTGGACCAGCAGGGCGTCTACACCAACGCTCCCGACCGCGAGGTCGACTCGGTCTGCCCCTATTGCGGCGTCGGCTGCCAGCTGACCTACAAGATCAAGGACGACAAGATCGTCGCCGTCGATGGCCGCGACGGTCCGTCGAACCAGAACCGTCTGTGCGTGAAGGGCCGCTTCGGCTTCGATTACGCCCATCACGGCGACCGCCTGACGGTGCCGCTGATCCGCAAGGAGGGCGTGTCCAAGCACGACGTCGACATCGACCCGATGAACCCCTTCACCCATTTTCGCGAAGCGACCTGGGACGAAGCGCTGGCTCGGGCAGCAGGCGGCCTGAAGAAGATCCGTGACGAGCGCGGTGGCAACGCGCTGGCCGGTTTCGGGTCGGCCAAGGGTTCGAACGAAGAGGCCTATCTGTTCCAGAAGCTGGTGCGTACCGGCTTCGGCACCAACAACGTCGATCACTGCACCCGGCTCTGCCACGCCTCGTCGGTGGCGGCGCTGATCGAGGGCGTCGGGTCGGGGGCGGTGTCGGCCCCGTTCATGGCGGCGGAGGATGCCGAGGTCATCGTCATCATCGGCGCCAACCCGACGGAGAACCATCCCGTCGCCGCGACCTTCTTCAAGAACGCGGCGGAGCGCGGGGCGAAGCTGATCGTCATGGATCCGCGCGGGCTCGCGATGGCCCGTCATGCCACGCACATGCTGCAGTTCACGCCGGGCCGCGACGTGGCGATGCTGAACGCCATCCTCCACACCATCATCGCGGAGGGGCTGTACGACCGCCAATATGTCCAGGCCAACACCGAGGATTTCGAGGCGCTGGCCGAGACGGTCAAGGACTACCCGCCGGAGGAGATGGAGAAGGTCTGCGGCATTCCGGCCACCACCCTGCGCACGGTGGCGCGCCTGTTCGCCCGGTCCAAGGCGTCGATCATCTTCTGGGGCATGGGCGTGTCGCAGCACATCCACGGCACCGACAACAGCCGCTGCCTGATCGCGCTGTCGCTGGTCACCGGCCAGATCGGCCGCCCCGGCACCGGCCTGCACCCGCTGCGCGGCCAGAACAACGTCCAGGGCGCGTCCGACGCCGGCCTGATCCCGATGTTCTACCCCGACTACAAGTCCGTCGAGGATCCGGAGGTCCAGTCCTTCTACGAGAACTACTGGGGCACCAAGCTGGACGGCAAGCGCGGCCTGACCGTGGTCGAGATCATGGACGCCGTCCATGACGGCCGGATCAAGGGCCTCTACATCGAGGGCGAGAACCCGGCGATGTCCGATCCGGACGTGACCCACGCCCGCGAAGCGCTGGCCATGCTCGACCATCTGGTGGTTCAGGACATCTTCCTGACCGAGACGGCGAAATACGCGGACGTGGTGCTGCCGGCCTCCGCTTGGCCGGAGAAGGACGGTACCGTCATCAATACCAACCGTCAGGTACAGATGGGCCGCGCGGCGGTGCCGATGCCGGGCGAAGCGCGCCAGGATCTGTGGATCATTCAGGACATGGCGCGCGGACTGGGCCTGAACTGGAACTACACCCATGTGTCGGAGGTGTTCGCGGAGATGGTCGGCGCCATGCCGTCGCTCGCCAACATCACCTGGGAGCGAGTGGAACGTGAAGGCTCCGTCACCTATCCGGTCGACGGTCCCGACCAGCCCGGCCACGACATCGTCTTCGGCAACGGATTCCCGACCAAGACCGGGCGCGGGCGCTTCGTGCCGGCGCGGCCGATCAATCCGGCCGAGACGCCGGATCTCGACTACCCGCTTGTGCTGACCACCGGCCGCCAGTTGGAGCACTGGCACACCGGGTCGATGACCCGGCGGTCCAGCGTGCTGGATGCGGTGGAGCCGGAGGCGGTCGCCTATGTTTCCCCGCACGACCTCACTCGCGCCGGGATGAGGAGCGGCGACTATATGCTGGTGTCGAGCCGCCGCGGCACGATCCGGTTGAAGGCGCGCATCGACGACCGCATGCCGGTGGGGCTGGTCTTCATCCCCTTTGCCTATGCGGAGGCCGCGGCGAACGTGCTGACCAACCCGCAACTCGACCCGTTCGGCAAGATCCCGGAGTTCAAATACTGCGCGATTAAGATCGAACGGGCTCAGGTTGCCGAGGCGGCGGAGTAGCCATCCGCAAACCGACCACGCAGGCGGCGACCTTTGAGGCCGCCTGCGGGTCGATGCCGGCGGTCCGCTCCCCGCCGCAGAGCGCACCGCGGAAGCCGAGATAGTCGGGCGACAGGGCCATCAGGGCCGGGATGTCTGCGACCCGCAGCGACCCGGCCAGCCCGGTCAGCAGCCTGTGCGCCCGCGCGCAGCACACGAAGGACCCCAACTGGTTGTCCTGCCAGTGGTGGCGCAGACCCTTGCGCTTGCCGGCGGTGTCGAGCATCGCCCCGTGAAACCCGACGGCGGCGAGCCTGTCGATGGGCAGGCAGCAGGGGTCGCTGGGCCACAGGTCGGCGAAGAACACGGCGATCAGCTTGGCCCCATCCTTTGCCAAGGGTGCCAGAGCATCGATGCAGCGGTCGGGCGCGCCATCCGGTGCGAAGCCGATCTTGACAAAATCCACGCCGGTCGCGGCGATCAGGCGCGCCGCCGGCACCACGGCCTCAGGTCGCATCGGCTGGTCGCCGATTGTGGCGCTCAGCATTGGCCGCCCCGGCATCGTTGCCATGTCCCGCACCACGTGGGCAATATCCTCCGGATCCCAGGCGCCGAGCGCCCCGGCGGCGGGGTCCTTCAGGTCCAGGATGTCGGGAGCCGCCGGCAGGATCAGAGCGATTTCCGCCGCGTCCGCGATGCTGGCAAGCCATCCGGTCATGTGTCCTCCCCCGCGCGGTGAGCGGCGATGCGGGCCATCAGCCAATCCCAGGCCTCCAGCTCATGTGGGCCGGCGGTCTTGCCGATGGCGATGGACAGATAGTCGACCTCCCGCGCGATCTTGTCCATGGGCAGCATGTGCAGCCGGCTGACCAGGATCGCCGCCTCGATCACCGCCGCCTGCGCCCGGTTGAAGCCGCGAAATCGGGCATGCGCCGCTGCATGGACGGTGCGGCAGTGGAAGCGCGGGCGAACCGGATCGTTCTCCACCTCCGCGACGGTGATTTCCTCGTGCGACAGGCAGTCGGCCAGACGGGGCGCGTCGATCCGCTCCGCCGGAACGGTCGGCCAGTCGCGGCGGCGTCCGCTGATGCAGCCGGCGAAGACCCGCACGTCGTCAGTGTGGTTGACAACGGCACAGCGCCGGGCGAGCAGATTGTCCAGAGTCCGCGACGGCCGGAATGGGGCCAGGATGAAGCGCTCGCCCTCGCTGTCCGGCTCCACCGTCACCCCCATCGGCGCCACATGGGGCCGTCCGTCGGCGCCGGTTGTGGTGATGATGGTCTCGCGGATCTGGGGCATGGCTCAGCTGCTTCGCTTGGTCGGACCGATGGCGTGAAAGCTGCTGGCATCGTCCTGCGGCTCGTCGGTCGCCACCCCCCAACGCAATTCGCTGTCCTGGGCATAGCGCTTGCCGAGCTGCCAAGCGATCTGCGCCCGCGCAAGTTCCACCCCAAGATAGAAGGCATGGCCGGCGTCGATGCCCGAATCCAGCTTCGGGAACAGGTCGAAGGGATCGGTGGCGCGATGATGGCCGTCGCGGTTGTAAAGGTGAATGCCCTCCGCGCTGACCTCCACCCGATAATTGGGATCGCGGATCTGCGCGGCGGTCTCGGCGACCTGTTCGGCGCTGCGGACGAAGGGCCGGCGGTCGCGCAGACAGAGCAGGCCGGTGCCGAAGCCGCGCGGCATGCTGTGCGCCGCGCGGGCCGCAAAGAACTGGCGCCGCGCCGTGTCGAACTCGCGGATGGCGCGCCGGCAATGCGGGCTGACCTGCACCGACAGCACATTGCCGATGCGCAATTCGGAGATCACGCCCATCAGCACGGCGGTGACGCCCGGCGTGTCGGCGTCGGTCAGCTCGGTCACATTGCCGATGCCCATCAGGATCTCGGCGTCGGGCCAGCGCTCCCGTACCGTGCGGTAGCGCAGCAGGGAGTCGGTGAAGCCGTGGTGGATCGGCTCCAGAATCGGATCGACCAGGAAAGGCCGCCCGCGGTTGCACATGGCGTCGACGGCCCGCCCCAGGCTGTCGAGGTCCTGCGGCGTGGTGGGGATCAGCACCGGCACGGCATCCCCCTCGTCGACGAGAGGGATCGTCTCCTCGGTCAGGCTGAGCAGATAATCGGCGCCGGCACGCGTGGCGCGGCGCAACTCGTCCGCATTCAGGGAATCGACGCTGACGGTGAAGCCGGCATCCCGCAGCGCGCCGATCGCCTCCTCCAGATGCGGGAAGGGAGTGTCGGGCAGGCAGCCGAGATCGATGATGTCGGCGCCGTCGCGGCGCAGTTCCTCAGCCTTGGCGAGAATGGCGCCGGTGTCGCGCGACGGCGCGTCCACGATCTCGGCAAAGATGCGGGTGTCGTGGCGGCTGAGGTCGAGGGGGCGGGCCTGACGCTGGAAATATTGCGGCAGATCCTCAAGTTCGTCGGGGCCGCGCTCGACCGCCGTGCCGAAATGCGCGGCAAGCGCGTCGAGATCGCCGCGGAACCGGCCGGGAAGCAGGATCAGGTCGGCGCCAAGCGCGGACTGCAGCCGCCGCAGGACGATCTCCGTGGTGGCGAGCGCCGCGACTTTTACGCCGAGATTGACGACGCTCGTCTCGAAGGGCAGGGGATCCAGCGAATCCAGCACCTGCCGCAGGCGGTCCTCCGCCAGCGAGCCGGTCAGGAACAGGATGTTCCGGGCCATGCAGCCTCCGGTTCCCGCGCGCCGGTCAGCACCACCCCGACACCGGCCGCCTGGGGAACGATCTCCAGCTTTTCCACCTGCACCCGGGCGAAGACCGCCTGCGGCGGCGACAGGCACAGCGCCAGCAGCTTTTCGGCCAAAACCTCAAGAAGCTGGATGTGGGAGCTTCGCGTGAAGGCCTCGACTCCCTGGATCAGATATTCGTAGGAGACGACGGCGTCGAGGTCGTCGACGAAGGGACGGTTCGGTACCTCCACCGTGACGGTCAGGCTGACGCGCACGCGCTGGGTCCGGGTCTTTTCGTGGTCCCAGACGCCGATGCGGAACTCGCCGACATAATCGCGCAGCACCAGATCGTACCGGCGCATCACAGCGGCGGTGCGGGGCGGCGGTGGCCGCAGGACATTCATGATGCTGCTGTAGCCGCTCTGGGACTCGTCCGGCATCTCTCGCTCCTCCCCGCCGCCCACTCAGCGTTTTCCCGGCGCATGTTCCGCCAGCCGATGGTCGACCAGCCAGCCGATGCCGCGCGACCAAGCGGTCTCGTTATCGCCGCGGATGTCGCCGCGTGCCGTCGTCACCACGCGCCCGGTGGCGACATCCTCGACGACCAGCCCGATCCACAGGATCAGGCTGCTGATCTTGCGGACGATGCCATGGACGACCAGATCTGCACCGGCGGCGCGCGCGATGTCCAAAGCGCAGTCATTGCACGAGCGGATCACCGTCCCCGGCGGCACCAGCTTCGCCGTCAGCTGCGCCGTGGCGGCATCGCCGATCACGTCGTAACCCTTGGCGTCCAGCTCCTGGCGCAACTCCGCGCTGACCCGCTTCAGTCGCTCCGCATGATCCGCCGACGGCGCTTCTCCGCTGCTGTCCTCCAGTTCCAGATCCAGGACCAGCGTCCGTGCCGATGCGGGTACCGCCGCCGCGAATGCCGCCGGAACCAATGTCACCAGTGCGATGATAGCGGCTCTGGTCCACCTCCCCACATGATCCATCGGGCATCCCCTTTTGCGCACCGGTTCCGATTGCGTCTGATCGTTGGCGAAGCCATCATTCTTGCCATGCAGCGATATTCCTCCACCCTCGGAACCGCCGTCGCCGCGGTTCTCGCCACGGCCGTAATCGTCGGGTTGCCTGCCGCCGGCTGGGCGCAGGACCCGAAGAATCCCGATTGGCCTTGTCAGCAGATCCTGGTCCCGACCCTGTCGCCGGCGTCCGTCTGGGACGGTCCATCGGTCGACGGGCTGGGGGACGAATGGCAGCGTGACCCGGCGGTCGCCACCCTGGTCCGACGCGCGTCCGACGACAGCGTCGACCCCACCGCCCTGGAACCGGAGGCCGAGGCGCTGGCCGGACCGGAGAAGCAGGGGGCATCGCCGGGACGCGACCATCGGATCGCCCTGGCTTTCGCCGGCACCTTCCAGACGCTGGACCGCCGGCGCAGCGCCGCCATCGCGTCCATCGAGCGCTATGCCCAGCACCAGCGGGCCTTGCGCGAGCGCATCGCCGCGGCCCTGCGCGACCTCGACGCCGCGTCGGGCGATCCGGCCCGGGCAAAGGAGATCAAGGATGCCATCGCCTGGGACCGCCGCATCCTCGACGACCGCCGGCGGGCGCAGGGTGCGGTGTGCGAGCAGCCGGCCCTGATCGAACAGCGGCTCGGCCAGATCGCCCGGATGCTGTCGGCGCTTCTGTCCTGAGCCCATCGCTCAGTTCGCCACCTTAGATATCGGCTGCGGTCCAGACCGGGGTTCGGGTTCAACGGTGATCAGATCGTGTCCCGCCGCCTTCCAGCCTTCGGTGCCGGCCGGATACCATTTGACCGCCTGATACCCCATGGCGACCGCGCGCTTGGCCGCATTCCAGCTCATCCAGCAATCCGGTTGGCAGAAGATCACCAGCGGCCGCTTACGGTCGCCGGCGGTCAGCCTCTCAAGGTTCGTGCGGAAATAGGCCTCCTGCTCCGCCGATGACGCGCCATAGCCGACATTCGGCAGCCAATGCGCGCCGGGCAGGCTGCGATGCGGCGGCGGCACCCAGCGGCTGTCAGATGTCAGGCCTTCGGGCTTCGGCGGTGTCGGCAGAACGTCGATCAGGATGGCGCCGTCCTTCGCCAGCCGCTCGACCTCCGCCGGTCCCACCGTGTCGGCGCCGCGCAGACCGGGCGGGGTTGGAGCCCGGTAATCGGCCATGCGATAGCCGTCCGGCTCCGCCACCTCCGCCCGGATGGTGCCGTCGGCGTTGACGAGCGGGACATGATATTCGGTGAGGATGCGGTCGATGTCGCCCTGGCGGCGGACGATGAAGTCGTTCAACCAATGCCGCCAGTCCGGCTCGTCCGGGCGGATGCCCATGGAGATCATGTATTGGAAGGGCGTGGTTCCCGGCTCGTCCATCAGCGGCACGACCGCCATCGGTACCTGTTGCCGGGCGGCGAAATAGCCGGCGATCGGACCCCAGACGATGGCTGCGTCGGTGCGCGCCGCCGCAACGTCCTCCACCGCCCGCTGGGCCGGATGGTGGGCGCGCGTATCGGTGTCGAGTTGGTAGGGCTCCAGGTTGGTCAGTCCATGGCGCAGCATCACGGTGGATGGCGGCGTGCGGGCGACGACGCCGATCCGCGCCCCCTGCAGGGACGGGTCGTCCAGGGACTTTGCGGTGATTCCGGAGTCCTTCCGGTAGACCAGCGCATAGGTGGACCGGTAATAAGGGTTGGTGTTCTGCATCAGCTCTTCGCCGACCGCAGTCCCCATCACCAGATCGCACTGTCGGGTGCGCAGCGTGTTGCGGACGAAGCCGATGGTTTGCGGCCACCATGTGAAGGCCAGCTTCACCTTCAGATCGTCGGCGATCAGCCGGGCGATCCGGTTCTCGAACCCCTCGCCACGGTCGTTTGAGAAGGGCAGCAGGTTGGCATCCGCGCAGACGCGCAGCACGTCGGTCGGAATGCCCTCCGCCTGCGCTGCAGCCGCCCGGGCGGGCACGGCCGCCACGCAGAGCGCGACGGCCAGCAGCAGGGCATGGGGGGGAAGGGCAGGGCGGCGGGTCATGCCGGACTCACGACGCCGACTTGAACCGTTCGGGCCGGCCACGGCCGATCTTGTCGTCCGAACGGGCCTTCAGATAGCGGTAGATGTCGGCGAGATTCAGCATCACGTTCGGGTCGGAGCCGAAGGTAGGCATCACCTTGTCGCCGGTGGCGCCCATGTTGGTGCGGCCGTTGGTCACCACGTCGGTGAACTGCCAATAATCCATCCGCTTGAGCGAATCGACCAGTGCCGGCGCGAAGGACGAGCCGAGCCCGTCCGGACCATGGCAGACATGGCAGGAGGAGGCGTAGCGCCGATAACCGTTGTAGGTCCCCTTATCCACCTTGCCGTCCTTGACCATGTAGAGCGGCACGCCCTGGTCATCCACGAGGTCTTCCGGATTGGCGACCTTCGCCTCCTGAGTCGATTTTCCGTCCGGCGATGTCTGGTCCTGGGTTGGCTTCTGTGCGGCATCCTGCTGGCCGAACGCGGTACCGAGGGTCAGGGTCGCGGTGAACCCGACGGCGGCGCACAGCCCGATCAGGTATTTGGGCATCTTGCTCTTTCTCCCCACTGCCTTCGTGCGTAGGCACCATCAGCTTGGAAAAGCGCGGGCTCCGGCCCTCCTGGGAGCCGGAGCCCGCCTGTGTATTACTGCCTGATCATCACTGGTTGTCCGGCAGGGCGAAGACGGTCAGCGTGCCGCCCAACTGGGTGTATTCGCCCAGCGCCTTGTGCGCGCCGACCGCGCCCAGGCCTTCCTGTTCGCCGGTCAGACCGGCCGCCAGCCCGATGCCGGCCCAGCCGCCGACGCCCGACAGCACGGCGATATACTGCTTGCCCTTGTGCATGTAGGTGTTGACGTTGCCGATGATGCCGGAGGAGGTCTTGAAGTTGTACAGGTCCTTGCCGTCCTTCAGGTCGAACGCCTTCAGATAGCCTTCCAGAGTCCCGTAGAAGCCGACGCCGCCCTTGGTCGACAGGGCGCCGCTCCACACAGCGAAACGCTCGGGCTTCGACCAGACGATCTTGCCGGCCGCCGGATCCCATGCGATGAAGTTGCCCATGCCGCCATGCGAATTCGGAGCCGGATACATGCTGAGCGTCGCGCCGACATAGGGCTGGCCGGCGGAATACTCGACCTTGAACGGCTCGTAATCCATGCAGATGTGGTTGGTCGGCACATAGAGCAGGCCGCTGTCCGGCGAGTAGGAGGCCGGCTGCTGGTCCTTGGAACCCAGTGCCGCCGGGCAGATTCCGGTGGTGTTGTGATCCTCGCCCTGGGCGAAGGTGCTGTATTTGTCGTTCACCTTCGGGCGGCCGGTCTTCATGTCGATCTCGCTCGCCCAATTGACGGACGGATCGTATTTCTGCGCCACCAGCAGCTCGCCGTTGGTGCGGTCGATGGTGTAGGCGAAGCCGTTGCGGTCGAAGTTGATCAGGGCCTTGTGCTTGGTTCCGCCGACGGTGACGTCGGCCAGGATGTTCTCGTTGACGCCGTCATAATCCCATTCGTCGAAGGGCGTCTTCTGGAACACCCATTTCGCCTGACCGGTGTCGGCATCGCGGGCGAAGATGGTCATCGACCATTTGTTGTCGCTCTTGGCGCGGTCCTTGTCGACGGCGCGCTGCGCCGGGTTCCAGGTTCCCGGGTTGCCGGTGCCGTAATAGATCAGGTTCAGGTCGGGATCGTAGGTGTACCAGCCCCAGGTGGTGCCGCCGCCGATCTTCCACTGATCCGCCGGCCAAGTCTTGATGCCCAGATCCGGTTCGCCGATCGGCTTGCCGAGCATCATCGTCTTCTGCGGGTCGATCATCACGTCCTTGTCGGGACCGGTCGAATAGGCCCGCCACACCTGCTTGCCGGTGTTGATGTCGTAGGCCGTCAGGTGGCCGCGCACGCCGAACTCGCCGCCGCTGATGCCGACATAGACCTTGTCCTTCACCACCAGCGGGGCGGCGGTCAGCGTCTCGCCCTTGGTGGCGTCGCCGTTCTTGGCCGACCACAGAACCTTGCCGGTTTCGGTGTCCAGCGCCACCAGCGTGTTGTCGGCCTGTCCCAGGAACAGCTTGTTGCCGGCCACCGCCACGCCGCGGGTGACGGTGTCGCAGCACATCACCGGGATGACCGACGAATCCTGCTTGGGCTCATACTTCCACTTGATGCGGCCGTTGTCGTTGAGGTCGAGCGCATAGACGATGTTGGGGAACGGCGTGGAGATGTACATCGTGTCGCCGACGACGATGGGACCGCCTTCGTGACCGCGGAGCACGCCGGTGGAGAACTGCCACACCGGACGCAGGTTCTTCACATTGCTGGGGGTGATCTGGTCGAGCGTGCTGTAACGCTGGCCGGCATAGTTGCCGAGCTGCAGCGCCCAGTTGGCCGGATCCTTCTGGTTCTTCATGATGTCGTCGTTGGCGTAAGCACCGGTGACGGCGACCGTGGCGGTGGCCGCCTGGATCGCGGCGGTGACGAGCAGACAGCGCACAAAGGGGTTCATGTGTTTCCTCCCGTTTTTTGGCGGTTGTCCCATGGACTGTGCGGCGGCAGGCGGCTGCTTCGGTAAAATGCGGTCTTTGAGAGGGCGTTCTCCCTCGACGTTCGATGCGTGACGTCACACCGGGGCGTCGGGCTGAATGGGCTCCCGGCGTTCCGATTACACATTGCTTCGGCATCGCGGGTGCACCGGATCAAATTGCCGGGACACGGGCGTTGGCGGGGTTCTAAACTGCCCCGCACTATGTTGGTGAAACTGATATTCAGTGTGCTTAAACAAAGACAGGCTGTGAAGATTATTTTCCGCTGCCGTGCGAAAGTTTTTGGAAGAAGCGAAATAGAGGGTTGAACGAGATAAAAGGATTAATTCGAAAGACGATATGCGGTGAAGCTGCGGTTCCGAAGTTCAGGCCTGTTCGGCCGGGCCGCCTCTTCGCGCCCAGAAGCCGCGCCCAGGATCGTAGGCGAGAACCGCAGCTCCGAGGAACAGCGCCAGACAGCCGGTCACCCAAAGCAGTGCCGTCACGTCGACTCGGAGATACAGGCTGAAGCGGATCAGTTCCACCGCCTGGGTGAACGGATTCCAGGCGGCGATCTGGTACAGCGTCGGGCTGCCCTCCCTGATGCGCCAGAGCGGATAGAGGGCGGAGGAGGCGAAGAACATCGGAAAGATCACGAAGTTCATCACCCCGGCGAAATTCTCCAGCTGCTTGACGAAAGAAGACAGCAGCAGGCCGAGCGCCCCCAGCATCAGCCCGCTGAGCAGAAGTGCCGGCAGCGCCGCGAGATAGCCCAGCGGCGGCGGCTCCACCCCCCACAGCCATGCGATGCCGAGGAACACATAGACCTGCGCGATCGACACCGCGACGCCGGCCAGAAGCTTGGCGACCAGCAGGTACCAGCGCGGAAGCGGACTGACCAGCAGCGTCCGCATGCTCCCCATCTCGCGGTCGTAGACCATCGAAAGGGAGTTCTGCATGCCGTTGAACAGCTGGATCATCGCGACCAGGCCGGGCACGACATATTCGTCGTAGAGGATGTAGGTCTCGTAAGGCGGGATGATCGACACGCCCAGCACGGCGCGGAAGCCGACGGCGAAGATCGCCAGCCAGACCAGCGGCCGGACCAGTGCGGCGAAGAAGCGTTCGCGCTGGTGCAGGAAGCGCAGCCCCTCGCGCACGATGATGCTGCGCAGGCAGTACCAGTAGGTGGCGGCGCTCATGGCCGGCGCTCCCCGGTCGTCAAGGCGGCGAAGGCGATGGGCAGAGTGGCGGCGCCCGACTCGGCGCAGACCGCGCGTACGCTGCCGGATGCACGCAGCCGCCCCTGATGCAGGATGACGACGGAATCCTCGTCCCTCGCCTCGTCCAGCAGGTGGGTGGCCCACAGGACCGCCAGCCCTTGCTCACGGCAGAGCGCACGGACATGGCCAAGGATTTGGCGGCGCGATTCGGTGTCCAGCCCGACCGTCGGCTCGTCGAGCAACAGCAGGTTCGGCCGGTGCACCAGGGCGCGGGCGATCTCCACCCGACGCCGCTGACCGCCGGACAATGCCCGGACCTTGTCGTCGGCGCGCTCCGCCAATCCGATGCGGGCCAGTTCCTCTTGTGCACGGGCTTCGCAGTCGGACGGCGCCATTCCGTGCAGGCCGCCATGGTAGCGAAGGTTCTGACGGACGGTCAGGTCGAGGTCGAGCGTCGGCTGCTGGAACACCACGCCGATCCGCTCCAGCGCACGGGTCGGCTGACGCCGAAGGTCAAAGCCGAAGATGCGGATGGCGCCGGTGCGGTTGGAATAGAGCCGGGTGATCAGGGAGAACAGAGTGGTCTTTCCCGCCCCGTTCAGACCAAGCAGCATGGTGAAGCCGCCCGGCGGCACGGCGAAGGACACATGGTCCAGCGCCATACGCTTGCCGAAACTGTGGCTCAGCTCCTCGACGGCCAGGGCGGGAGGGCCGTGGATCGCGGGAATCGACGGAGGGTCCGCAGGCATCGCGGCTTCATACATCCAGTCTTCCCCCAGGCGGGTGCCTGTCCCCCGCCCCAGCAATGGTCCCTGGGCGACATCGGGCTGACGGCACGGGCCGTTGTTCGGAAGGGTCATTGCAAAGGCGGCTGCTGCGCATGATTGTTGGGATTGCGAATGAATGTTCAAGATGCTTTCGCACGTGGAGCAAAGCTTGACCGCGACGGCAGTCCCGGAATTCGTGGTGGTGGCGCTGTCGGCGCGGGCGCTGGTCACCAGCGCCTGCCGCGACGGACGGAGCGTCGCTGCCCTGGACCTGTTCGCCGACACCGATACTAGCGCCATGGCCGATCCTTGCCTGACCCTGCCGTCGCGGCAGCTGCGCATTCCCGCCGCGGCATTGCGGCGGGCGCTGGCCGCGCCGGTTCTGTCTCGGCTGCCGCTCGTCTATGGCGCCGGGTTCGAGGATCGGCCCGAACTGCTGACGGCGCTGGCGCGCGGCCGGCCGGTGATCGGCAATCGGGCGGAGACCGTGGCGCGGCTGAAGGACCCGTTCGCTTTCGCGGCCCTGTTGGCCGATCTGGGCATTCCGCATCCTGAGGTCGCCGCCGCCCCGCCGGCTGTCTCCAGGGGGTGGCTGATGAAGCGTGCCGGCGCCAGCGGCGGCGCTCACATCCGGCCGGCAGTCTCGCGCTTGCCGGCCGGCCATTATGCCCAGCGCCGCATGGACGGGCGTCCGGTGTCCCTGCTGTTCCTGGCCGATGGCCGATGCGTGCTGCCCGTGGGTTTCAGCCGGCAATGGGTGGCACCGGCTCCTGGCCAACCCTACCGCTATGGCGGTGCGGTGGGGCCGATGCCGGCTTTCGGCGGCAACGCCGCTGCGATGGCTGCGGCGATGATCGATGCGGTGTCGCGGATCGCCGCCGCGGTGGGGTTGGTCGGGCTCAACAGCGCCGATTTCCTGGTGGGACCTGCCGGATGGTGCCTGCTGGAAATCAATCCGCGGCCGGGGGCAACGCTCGACCTCTTCGACCGGCCGCCGATGCCCAGCCTGTTCGGCCTGCATCTGGCCGCCTGTGCCGGGAGTCTGCCCGCCAAGCTGCCGCCGCTCACCGGTTGTCGCGCCGCCATGGTGGTTTACTGCGCCGTGCCAACCCTGTTGCAGGATGACTTCTGCTGGCCGGATTGGACGGCCGACCGTCCGCGCACTCCTGCGCGCATTCCCGCCGGCGCTCCGCTCTGTACCGTGATTGCCGAAGCGGCCGGCATGACGGAAGCTCGCCGCCTTGCGGGCCAGCGTGCGCGTGAGCTGTATGTGCACCTTGCATTGGCGGAGGCGGCATGACCGGTGTGGTCGCTTTGTTCACCGACGGGGCCGACTGGCATGCGGCGCGGCTGGAGCGGGCGATCACACGCCGGGGAGTCGAATGCCGGCGCGTGCCGCTGAACGGCTGCGGCTTCGCCGTCGGACGAACCGAGACGGGGCTTCTGCTGCCGGGGTTCGGCGATACGCTGCCGTCAGGGGCCTTCGTGCGGGTGGTCGGGCAGGGCAGCTTTGAACAGGTGACCATGCGGCTGGGGGTGCTCCATGCGCTGGATCGATTGGGGGTGCCGGTCTACAACACGGCGCGCGCCATCGAACGCTGCGTCGACAAGAGCACCACCAGCTTCCTGCTGGCCCATGCCGGCCTGCCGACGCCGCCGTCCGTGGCCGTCCAAACCACGGAAATGGCACGTGCTGCGGTGGCGGGCTCTCCTGACTGCGTATTGAAGCCGCTGTTCGGCGCCCAGGGGCGCGGCCTGCGCCGCCTCTCGCGGCCGGACGAGGTGCCGGAGTCCGAAGCCGTCGCCGGAGTCTATTACCTGCAGCCCTTCGTGCCGCCGCGCCGGGAGGGCGAATGGCGAGACTGCCGGGTCTTCGTGGTGGGCGGAGTCGCGGTGGCGGCGATGATCCGCCATGGCCGCAGCTGGATCACGAATGTCCATCAGGGTGCCAGCTGCGAGGCTTTGATCCCCGAAGGTGTCGTCGCCGATCTGGCGGTGCGGGCCGCCGCAGCGGTCGGCGCGGACTATGCCGGCGTCGACCTGATTCCCGCCCCCGGCGACGAAAACCGCTGGCTGGTGCTGGAGGTCAACTCGATGCCCGCTTGGCAGGGATTGCAGTCGGTCAGCAAAGTCGACATCGCCGATGCGCTTGCCGCCGATTTCCTTCGCCGGGTCGAAGCCGCCATGTCGGGAGGGGCGCGATGACCGCACGCATGCTCCGGCTCTATCCCGGCGCGCCGGAGGAAATCGCGATTCCCGGCGCCTATCTCGCCCACCGCCTGCATGAGCGGGGAAGTGCCGTCGCCCCCTTCGTCTATGCCAGCTTCGTCGGCAGTCTGGACGGACGCATTGCGCTGCGCGATCCCGTCACCGGGGAGAGCCGGCTGCCGGCCGGGCTGGTCAGCGGCAACGACTTCCGACTTTTTCTTGAACTTCAGGCGCAGGCGGATTGTCTCGTCACCCACGGCGGTTACCTGCGTGACCTTGCGGCCGGGCGGCTGGACGATGTTCTGCAGGTCGGCACGCAGGAGGCAACGCGGGGGCTTGCGCAATGGCGCGCGGACAACGGCCTGCCGCAGCAGCCGGCGGTGGTCGTCGCCAGCGCCAGCCTGGAATTCCCGATGCCGGATTCGCCGGCGCTTCATGGTCAGCGCGTCATCATCGCCACCGGTGCCGGGGCGCTGCCCGACCGGGTCGCCCGCTGGCGCGCCGCCGGCTACGAGGTGGTGGTTGCAGGAGCGGGACTGTCGGTGGAAGGTGGACCATTGGTTCGCGAATTGGGCAGCATGGGCTTTCGCAGCCTCTATCTGCTCACTGGACCGCGGATGCTCGACACCATGGTGCGGGACGGACGGCTTTCGCGGCTGTATCTCACCACCGCGCATCGCCTGCTCGGTGGAGAGAGCTTTCACAGCATGCTGTCAGGCCCGGAGTTGGGCGATGCCGGCCGGCTGCGGCTCTGCGCGCTGCATTATGATGCGAGCGCACCTGACGGCACCGGGCAGTTCTTCGCCCATTTCGAGCCGCGGCCGGCCTGAGTGGAACATCATGTGTGGAAAGCGTCGACGGATGTTTGAGGGAAGGTCACCCTTGCCGATCAAAGGCGCCGGTTACAAACCGGCACAGGCGTAGGCGTTGATCTCGGTGCCGACCGAAATCTCGACAATCGTCGGCTTGCGCCAGGTCTTCATGTCCGATTCCTCCGCTGGAATGGGCGATCAGGCAGGATTGCCGGGGAAGCCCATTAGGAAATTCTACCCGTGCCGGACCGAAGCAACCATAACCCGAACGGATAGCGTGGTGATAATTATGGCTAGTTCTTTGTGCGGCGCAAAAGGAATGTGGGAAGCAACGCTGCTTGGAACTGGAATAATTATACGAAATAGCTGCTGATTTGTCGCAGTATTGGGAAAAGAGCTTATTTTCTTAAAAATCAATCCGGCACGTCGCGAACAGCCCCAAACGCAACTCGCCGCGGATAGGGATTGCCAAATGCTTGGAAGGCTGAAGGTATTCGGTCCTTCCCCTTCGATTGGTCGGGGGGCGGCCTTCGATCCGTTTTCAGGTCGATCATGACATGCAGCGGCCGGCGGTCGCGTCAAGACCGCCGGCCGCTGCTGCTATCCGGCAAGGCGGGGCACCGGCCCCGTCAGGCGGCAAACGGATGCTTCGCAGAATCCTTCTGGTTCAGCAGATCCTTGAGGGTCGGGAATCCCGATACCGCACGTTCAATCGCTTCCTTGGTGGCGCGGTAGTTGTAATCCTGGATCTTGGCGTTGTCCTTGGCTTCCCAATGGATGAAGACGCCGACGCAAATGAAGATGTTGTCGATTTCGTCCTGCGGGATGGTACCCGCGGCGACGCAGTCGGCGACCGCCTTGGCGACGCCGTGCTGGGCCGGGCCGAACATCTGCACCGCCTGCTCCGCGCCCTTGATCGTCACCTTGTTGAACAGGATGGTCGAGGGCTTGCATTGCAGATTGGGGGCGATGACCGCCAGCAGGCTGGTGAAGCCGTCCTTGTTGTTTGTCAGCGCGTTGCAGAAGGCGGTCTCCGCGGCGCTGCCGCGCGGCCCCATGATCAGGTCGATATGCGCAACCTCGTTGCCGTCGCCGACCAGCGATTCGCCCACCAGCACACGATTGATTTTCGGGGATGACCCCTGCCACATGCCCATCGCCGCTTTCTCCCATGCATTTTGAAATCATTGGAGGACCGCCGCAGGTCATGCGGGGCACGCCGGTCGCGCCGATCCAGCATGACTGATCACTGGATACCTGCGGGCACGGCGTCGGTCACGGCAGCCATTATGACATCTTGTTTGTTTTGCCAACAAACTCTCAAAAGAGGTTCGGAGTAACTTGAAATCGCAGCCGCCGCCTTCCCGCTTCCCTGGTTTCGACCGGGATGGCACGGCCTTTCGGACAGTGCTACCCCACATTCGGTGGCGGCGGCCGCGATCCTGTCACGAAGTCGGGCGAGGTGCCGGTTACTGCTCGTCCTTCTTGTCATCCGATTGGCCGGAGCCGCCCTGGGTGACCGGATGTCCGCCGATCACACCCTGCCGCTCATTTTGCAGCGAGTCGTTGGGAAGCCGTCCGGTGGGCGACGTGGCACCCTCGGTGGAGGAGCCGGAACTGCCCTGGGATACCGGCGCACCGCCGATGGCCCCCTTGCGCTCGCCAGGAAGCGAGTTGGGCGGCAACTGTCCGGTGTTGCCGGTCAGCTTGTTCTGCGGATCGGTGCTGTCGGACGAATTGGTGCCGGTCGCACTGTTGCCGGTTGTCTGGGCGGAGGCCGGCAGCGCGGCGATGGCGATGCCGACGGCAAGGCCGGCGGCGCATGCAAGGCTGTTCAGGGACAGAATCTTGAAGGATTTCATCGCATTTCTCCGGAAATGGACAATCGTTGCAAGGAGGTCATGACCGTTCGGTGGTGCCGCGCGCCGCATCCGGCGGCCGGTCGGCCCTGACCTTTCCTTCGTCCTTCTCGAACTCCACCTTGTCGTTCAGAACACTCTTCTTGCCGGGCGTCGGCGGCTGTTCTTCTCGATGCTTCTCCATGATTTTACCTCCCAAGAGGCCGGGCCGCCGTCGACAGTCGCCGACGCACCCGGCCTCTTGCGTCAACCGGCAGGTCCGGTCGTGGGTTCCGTCATGCTCCGCATCGCCAGGGCCGCCTCAAGGTTTGACGACGATCCCCCAGGGCGCGCCGCCGACCGGAATGCTTTTGATCACCTTGTTGCGCTCCAGGTCGATCACCGACAGATCGTTGCTGATGCCGTTGGTGGTGTAGAGCCGTTTCTCGTCGGGCGAGAAGGCGAGGTTCCAGACGCGTTGCCCGACAAGGAAATAGCGCTTCACCTCGAAGCTGTCGGTGTCGATCTCGGCAATCCGGTTGGCCGGTCCCAGCGCCACGAAGGCCCGTTTTCCGTCCTTTGTCATCTGGATGCCCACCGCCTGGATGGCTTCGCGCCGGACGCCCCTCACCTCGAACCTGATCTTCTTGATCACCTTGAGCGCTGCCGGATCGATCACGCTGACCGTGCCGCCGATCTCGCTCGACACCCAGACCTGCTTGCCGTCGTCGGTGAAACGGGCGACGCGCGGCCGGCTGTCCACCAGCACATTGCCGATGACGCTGTGTTTCTCCGTGTCGATGAAGTGCGCCATGTTGGTGGTTTCGGAGGTGTTGACCAGGATTTTGCCGTCGGGGCTGATGCCCATGCCTTCCGGCTCGACGCCAACCTGGATGTTGCCGATGGCCTTCCGATCGGCGACGTCGATGACCGTCACCATGTTGTCGTTCTCGTTGGCGACGTAGAGCTTTTTGCCGTCGGGAGACAGCACGAACAGCTCCGGATCGGGACCGGAGGGCAGGGTGTGCACGACCTTGCCGCTGGCGATGTCCACCACGTCGATGCGGTTGTCGTCGCCGACACAGACAAAGAGCTGCGTTCCGTCGGCACTCAGCGTGATGCCGCGCGGCCGGCGGCCGACCTTGATCTTGTTCTTGATCTGCAGGCTGTCGCCGTCGACCACGGCGATCTGGTTGTCCTTCTCGTTGGACACGAAGATGGTTTCGGCAAACACGGGCTCGGCCAACAGGACCGGTCCGGCAAGAAGCAGCATGGTGCAGGACTTCAGGAATCGCATGGTGTGGTCCGCCCTATCGGTTGAGACGGCATTTGCTTTCCGGCGCATCGTCGCCGAGCGTGTCGAGAGGTGTCACCGGGTGCAGAAATCCCTCCTGTGGTGACACCGAAACCAGCATCCGCGGCCCGGCGATCAGGATGGGCTGGCGCATCTGCCCGTTCCAGGCGCGGAATGACAGCGCCTCGCCCTTGAAGCCGGCCAGTTCGAAATCAGGGCTGTGCAGGTAGGCGGTCAGGTCGTCGAAGCTGGTGGCGTTGGTGCGGGCCGCGGCCTCCCCGACGCTGCGCACGGCGAGCCAGGCGGCATAGTCGCGCGTCGTCATCCAGCGGCCGGCCAGCTTTTCGAACCGGCTTTGCAGTTGGGTGCCGCCCCATTGCTCGTTCACCCGCGACCACGCGGTGGAGGTCAGCCCCTGGGTGCCGGCGACCGGGCGGGGGTACCAGGTGCGACCATCGAGATAGTCGCCGAAATCACCGGCTTCGTCGGCGACGATCAGCACGTCGTAATCCGGCCCTTGGGTCGCGAGCGGGATGTCGGACTGGATGGTGGTGACGCCGGTGTCGGTGCGCCGGTTTCCGGTGTCGAAGGTCCAGGATTTCTCGTCGACGATCCGGCCGCCGAAGCGCTTGGCAGCGCGGCGGACGGCCTCGGCATAGAGCGCATCGCCGGGATCGCGGCCGACCAGCAGGCTCCATCGCGTCCATTTCTTCCAGGCGAGATACTGTGCCAGCGCGTCGGCCAGCATGCGCCGGCTGGGGGCGGTGTGCAGGATGTTTGCCCGGCACTGCTCGTTGCGCAGCGCGTCGTCGGCGGCGCGCGCGTTGAACAGCAGCATGGATTTGGCTTCCGGCCGGTCGGCGGCGGCGAGAAGCGCGTCGGCCGGCAGGTCGGCGACGACGAAGCGCACCCCCTCGTCGGCCAGCGCCTTCACACCGGCGGAGATGTCGCCATCCTGCGGCAGGACCTGCTCCACCAGCCGGTAGCTCTGGTTGAGGAACTGGCCTGTGGTGTTGTTGTCGGCCAACGCCAGCCGGGCGCCCTGAAGCCCCTCGTCGGTCGCGACCGGCTCAAGGAAGCTCAGCGGCGTGCGCGGGTCCTCCTGGCGGGCGAGATAGCCGATCAGCATCACCTTCGTGCCGGCGTCCTGCGGACTGGTTCCCTGGGCCATGGCTGGTGGCGCAAGAGCCAGCAATCCGATGACCGGCAGAGCCACAGCCGCAAGGCGGCATCCCGATAAGCGGGATCGTCGTTCAGACCATCGCCAGAATCTCACCATGTCCTCCTTCCGCAAGGTCGCCGATGAACCGACGGGCGCGGGTGGTTCCCGCACGCTCGAACCAGCTTCCGGTCCCCTCCAATCCACGCCGCAGCAGGTGCAGGAACAGCCAGTCGCGCGCGCCGCCATCGGCGAAGCCATCCGGCACCGCGTCCTGCCGCCGCCCCAGCAGCAGCGTTCCGCGCCGCATGCCGAAGCCCGGATGCGGGCCGCAGCCCCCTCCGGCCGCCAGCGTTCCAGCCACCATGAAGCCGGCGGCAT
The DNA here is from genome assembly GCF_051124815.1 of Azospirillum sp. B2RO_4. Classification (NCBI taxonomy): domain Bacteria; kingdom Pseudomonadati; phylum Pseudomonadota; class Alphaproteobacteria; order Rhodospirillales; family Azospirillaceae; genus Azospirillum; species Azospirillum sp. B2RO_4. The sequence goes on from NZ_CP118486.1 coordinate 753,079, forward strand.
AGGCGCCGACCACGCCGTCGACGACGATCATCCCCCGCCGCATGCGCTCGGCCACGCGGTCCCCGGCGCTGCCGCCGACGCTGATCAGCCCGCCGCGCATTCCCAGCGGCAGGCCGGGCAGGGCGCCTCCCAGCGCGTCGCCGGCATTGCCCGCGATGCGCAGCAGGCCGCCGCTCATTCCGGCACCGGCATGGCTGCCGACGTCGCCCTCGACCAGAATGCGGCCGGAGGCCATGCCGGCGCCGACCCGCTGCAGGACGGCCTCTCCCGGCCGGATCAGCATTGCTTCGGCCGCGTCGCCCGCCGACAGCTCGAACATCTTGCCGACCGTCGCCACTGCGCCACCGCAGGGAAGTGGCAGCCCGGCGATGCCCTCCGCCGTCAGTCCGGCCAGCCGTTCGGGCAGCAGAGAGGACATGTCCACAATTGTCCCGGCTTCGCCGCGGAAGGTCAGGCGCAGGCCGCTCATGCCATCACCTCGTGGAGGTGGAAGTGGTGCGGTCCCAGTTTTCCGCCGTAGTTGCCGGCGGTGATCGCCAGCACGCCGGCCGCCGTTCCACCGGCTGCTGCTGCTACGATGCCGGCCCGCATGCCGGTGCGGATCGCCGCCTCGTCGGTGCCGTCCAGCACCAGTTCAAGCACGGCCTCGACATCCGGGGACAGCAGGGTTTCCGGTTCGACCGCCTGCAACGTCGGGCAGAACCGCGTGTTGGTGGAGGCGACCAGCGCCTTGTATTTCGATCCGACCTTGGACCCTGAGCGCACCACCCCGCCTGGGAAAGGCAGGATGACGCCCGGCAGCGGCCGGATCGCCGCGACTGCCGCTTCCGCCGCGGCGAGGCATTGGCGGTGGCTGGCGGCCAGGATCAGGAAATTGCCGCCGCCGATCCCCTTGGCTACGGCGACGCTGTCCTCGCAGACGAACTCCCCGTCCATCACCGGCAGGCGCCAGAAGCGGCGGTCGCCGAACTTCTTGGAAATCTGGTGCCCGTCGCCGAAGTAGCGCAGTCCATTGCCGAGCGGGATGCGCTTGGCCCCCTGGAGAAGTCCGGCATAGCAGGCCGACCCCGGCGAGGTCATGATGCATTGCCCGACCCGGTTGACCACAAGCTTGGCGAGGTCGCCGGTGGACATGCCGAAGATCATCACCGCGGCACCCGGCCGGCTGTCGGGCGTCTCCTCCGGCGTCAACAGGCGCTCCACCGCCGCCTCGCAGCCGCAGCCGATGACGGAGGTGGCGAAGCCGGTCAGGCTGGATGTTGCCGCATCCACCCAGGCGGGCGTGTCGGCGGTGATGACCAGCCGCGTGTAGGTCATCGGAAACGCTTCTGCAAACGTGTCCTCGATGCGCACGCCGTTGATCCGCATCTCCGCCATCACGGCACCTCCCGCCGCATGCAGGGGTGGAGCTGCGGCCCGGCGCCGTGGCGGATCTCCGCGTCCTGGATGCGGAAATGCTTGAGGGTCAGGCCGATGCGCTCGTCGAAATAGCGGGCGATGCGGCGTTCGATCAGATCGTCGAAGCCGGGACGGACGACATGGGTGCAGCCCTGCGCCATCGCCACAAGCGCGCCGTCACGCACCACCAGCTTGCCGCTCTTGAAGACCAGATCGGGCCGTTCGAACATGGCGCGGCGGTCTGCCAGGTCGCTGTAGACCGTGACATCGGCCGAAGCACCCGGCGCCAGATGGCCGCGGTCGGCAAGCCCCAGGATGCGGGCCGGTGCCGCGCGGGTCATGATGGCGATCTCGGCCAGGGTGTATTCGCGGGTGATGGAGCCCAGCGTGGTGTGGGCCGGCGCGTCGGGATGGATCTCGGCCAGCTTCGCCAGACGGTAATCGCGGTCCATCAACAGCCGGATCAGTTCCGGATAGAAGGTGAATGGCGCGCCGTTGGGGTGGTCGGTGGTCAGGAACACCCGCCATGGATCGTCGAGCAGCAGGAACAGCTCCAGCCCGATCGCCCATTGCAGCGCGTTGACATAGGATTTGTCGCGATAGCGGAAGGGCACCACGCCGCATCCCGCCTCGCATTCGATGTCCATCGCCAGCCATTTGCGCGGATGGGCCAGCGGGGCGGTGTGACGCTGCGCCATGGTGTCGGCCGACGCGGTCACCGTCTGTCCGAACATGACCTGCCCGATGTCCACCGACAGCGTCGGCGTCCGGTTCACCGCCTCCGCCAGCGCCACGGCGCCGGAGGAAAACTTGCGGTCACCTGCCGTGTCGTAGCTGTGGAACTGGATGTGCGTCATGTGCATGGGCAGGCCCGATGCCGCCTGGATGGTGTCGAGCGTCGTCGCCACGTTGCCGGGAATGCCCAGGTTGCAGCCATGGACATGCAGCGGGTGGGGCAGCCCCAGCTCGTACACCGCGCGGGCCAGCGTGGTCAGGACTGTGCGCGGCGTGACGCCGTAGTGCGGTCCGGCTTCGTCGAGGTCGAGCTTGCGGGCGTTGAACTTGAAGGCGTTGATGCCGCCGGGATTGACGACCTTGACGGCAAGGCTCTGAGTCGCCGTCAGCATCCAGGCGACATAATCGTTGACCGCCGCCTGCCCGGCGTTGGTGGCGATCAGGTCCAGCAGGAAATCGTCGTTTCCCAGCACCAGATAGCCGCCGGTGTCGATATAGGGGATGTCGCTCATCTCCAGATGCGCGTGCCGGGCGTTGGATCCCAGCATCGCCGGCTCGAAGGCGGCGGTGAACCCCATCTCGATGTAGCGGGCGCCGGTGGTGTGGGTGGAGGGCGTGGCGATGCCGCTGCCCCCACCGCAGCCGCAGGCGCTGCCGGTGAAGCGGTGCCGGTCGTGCTCCTCCCCCATCAGCATGCGGGCGAGGTTGACCTTGCCGCCGGCGATGTGGCTGTGGATGTCGATGGCGCCGGACATCACCACCTTGCCGGTCACGTCGTACACGGCATCGGGCGTGGCGCCCGGCCCCGGATCGGCGGTGACGCGGTCGTCGCGCAGCCAGAGGTCGGCGACCTCGCCACGCCGGCCGTTGGCCGGGTCGAACAGGCGTCCGCCGGCAAGCTTCGTCAGCATCCGGCGGTCTCCTTGATTTTTGCGGTCTGGTCCAGCGCCGCCAGGATGCGGCCGATCACGCCGGCAACGCTGGGCAGGCCGCGATCGATCAGCATCCCGGCATGCAGTGCCACCACGCTGTCGGCGCGGAACACGTCGCCGGCATGATCGATGCCCGGCGTCCCCACCGGGATGAACAGTGCCGGCTCCGGCGTTATGACCATTTCCGGCGGCGCCAGCATGATGACGGCGCCGTCCGTGCTGAACTCCGGCATCTCCGGACGGAAGGCGGAGATCCATAAGGTCACGTCGGCATCCTGCAGGCGGCGGCGCCAGTCGAACCGTTCCGGATCGTGCAGCGGTACGCCGGCGTCGAAGCCGGTGCGCAAGGGAAAGCCGGTACGCCAGCCGCAGGCCTGATTGGCGCCGATCAGGTTGTCGGCCCCGGACAGCGGCAGGCCGGAACAGCGGGTGGTGCCGTCGATGGTGCGGATCAGCCGGACCAGCCCCTCCACGATCATGTCCGGCTGCGGTCCCTGGAACAGACCCGCCGCCCAGATCACCACCGCATAGCGGGCGGCGCGCAGGCGAGCCGCCAATTCAGGCATCGCGCTGCCGGTCCCCGGCCGGCCGGCAAGCGCCGCCCGCAGTCGAGAGACCAGCATTGCAGGATCCCCGGCCTCCGGCGCGACCGTTTCGATCTGCCCGGCCAGGAGCTGGGCCGTTTCCGGCATGGGCTCCCCGCCCAGGAAGACGACATTCCGCGCTCCATCGGGCACGAAGGCCGGTTTCGGAACCACCCAGCGTTCCCACAGGCGCGGAAAGGCGGCGGCCGGGTCCGGGCCGACGACGAGGACAAGGTCGCAGCGGTTGCGCAGCTCCGCCAGAGTGGTGGTCGACCAGCCGAAGCGGCGCAGGACCGCCAGATTGCGGAAGAGCGCGTCAGACCGCTCATGGTCCACCGTCGCCCCGATGTGCTCGGCCAAAGTCAGGGCGGAGAGCACGCCATCCACATCGGTCGCCAGCCCGGCGATCAGCGGAGCGCGGCTGGCGCCCAGCAGCTGGGCCGCCTCGGCAACGGCGTCATCCATGGAAACCGCAGTTCCGCCGATGCGGGCGTCCGTCGGCACCGCCGCGGACCGACGGAACAGCCGGTCGGCCTGAGGGCAGCCGCTGGGCCGGGGGGCGATGCCGGAATCGTCCTGGTCGATCCCGATGTCACCGCAGCCGAGGCCGCAGAACGGACAGAGAGTATCGGGGTGGAAGGTCATGGCCCCCCAATTCGGCTGAGCGGAAAAGTCGCTTTTGCGGGAAAACGCAGTCAATCCGAGTGGTTAGCGAAGAGCGGAGGTCTTCGCCGGGAGACGTCCAAGCATAAGGCCAGGAATAGAGCCGAAGATGTTTGGCCATGGGCGGCCATCGACAGGCAGAGCGATCCGGTCATGCCCGTTTTCCTCCCTGTATATCCGTGCCCCGTTTGGGTTACCGCGCGTGGATACTCGTTCGCGCTACGGACAATTTTGTTCGTAACGCTAACATTGTGCGGTGAGCCGCGCAAAGGGAATGCAGATGAGCCACCAGCGCAATCGGATAGGGGAGGTGTGGGTCCGTGCGCCTGCACGCCTGCATGCCGGCTTCGTCGATCTCAATGGCGGGTTGGGGCGACGCTTCGGCAGTCTCGGCATCGCCATCGACCGGCCGGCCATCGTCCTGCGCGCCCGCCCGGCCGACCGGCTGACGGTCAGCGGGCCATCGGCCGACCGCGTCCGCCGCAGCATCGAACGGCTGGGCCGGGAAGCGGGCCTGCCGGATGCCGTCGCCGTGACGGTGGAGGAGGCGATTCCGCCCCATGTCGGTTTGGGCTCCGGCACCCAGACGGACCTGGCGGTCGCCACTGCGCTCACCTGCCTGGAGGGGCGGGGCACCGCCGCCCGCGATCTGGCCCGTGCCTTGGAGCGCGGCGCACGCTCTGGCATCGGACTGGCTGCCTTCGAGCAGGGCGGGGTGCTGCTGGACGGCGGTCGGGGCGGGCTGGACGCCGCACCGCCGGTGATCGCGCGGGCGCCATTCCCGGAGGATTGGCGCATCCTGCTTCTGCTCCATCGCGGCGGCCACGGGCTGCACGGCGCACCGGAAGTCGAGGCCTTCCGCCGGCTGCCGCCCTTTCCGCCCGACGCCGCGGCGCATCTCTGCCGGCTGATGCTGATGGTCGCGCTGCCGGCGCTGGCCGAAAACGATGTGGATCGGTTCGGACAGGCCATCGGCGAGCTTCAGCGTACGGTCGGCGACCATTTCGCCCCGGCCCAGGGAGGACGCTTCACCAGCCCTTTGGTGGCCGAGGCGCTGGCTTGGCTGGAGGGGCAGGGGATTTCCGGCGTCGGTCAAAGCTCCTGGGGGCCGACCTGCTTCGCCGTCGTCGGTGACGCGGCGCTGGCGGAACGGTTCGCCGGCGAGATGCGCGTGCGTTGGGCCGGTTCGCCGCTGGAGGTGATGGTCTGTCGCGGGCGGAATGTCGGCGCGACGGTGCGGAACCTGACGGCCGAGGCGGAGCCGGCACCCACGATCCGGCGTGCCGCGGGTGAATGAGCGGATCGGTGAACGACTGAAAGGAGGCAGGCATGGGCGCTTACGTGCTGCACATGATTACGCCGCTGGCCAATGTCAGCCCGTTCGACGTCAACATGGCGGTGGATGCCGGCATCGACACGGTGGTCCCCTACACCGGCATCGAGACCGCCCAGGTTGAGGCGCTGACCCAGGACGCCATGTTCTCCCGCGATCCGAAGAACGCAGTGCGCACCGGCCTGTTCATCGGCGGGCGCGACGCGGCGATGGCGCTGGATATGCTCGCGGTCGCGCGCAAGGCGATGTTCCCACCTTTCCAGATCTCGGTCTTCGCCGATCCGTCCGGCGCCTTCACCACTGCCGCCGCCATGGTCGCCGTGGTCGAACGTGCCCTGCGGCGGTTGGGGGTGGATGGACTCGGTGGTTTGGATGTCCAGGTCTATGGCGCCACCGGCGTGGTCGGCGGCATCGCCGGACTGATCGCCGCGCAGGCCGGCGGCAACGTCACCCTGGTAAGCCACCGCGGCGTTTCGGCCGTGCAGGGCAAGGCGGAGGAGTTCGGCCGGCGCTATGGCGTCACGCTGTCCTGCGCCGACACGTCCACGGGCGTCAAGGCGGCGCTGATGGACCGGGCGGAGGTCGTGCTGGCCTGCGGCAAGGCCGGGGTCACGGTGCTGACGGCCGATGACCTGCGGGCGGCCAGGCGCTTGCGCGTGGCGGCCGACATCAACGCCGTGCCGCCGGCCGGGGTGGAGGGTGTCGGCGTGCAGGATGACGGCGCGCCCTTGCCCGGCCATTCCGGCGCCGTCGGCATCGGCGCGCTCGCCATCGGCAACGTCAAGTTCAAGGTCCAGCACCATCTGCTGGAGCGGATGCAGACCGGCGGCACCGCCGTCGCCTTCGATTTCCAGGACGCGATGGACGCGGCGCGGACCATTGCGGGAAAGGCCAAATGATGCAGCAGCGCCCCAGCCTGTCGGCCCTTGCCGGCCCGCTCGCCGCCGCCCTGGTCGCCGATGCGGTGCGATTGCGGCTCGGCATCGACCGCGTGGCCGGCGCCACCATCGTCGATGGTGGGATCGCCTGTCCCGGCGGGCTGGAGGCCGGTCGGCGCATCGCCGAGCTGTGCATGGGCGGTCTGGGCCGCGTGACGCTCCAGGCCGACACCCAGTCCGACCGTTGGCCTTTCCAACTGGCGGTGCACAGCACTGATCCGGTGCTCGCCTGCCTGGGCAGCCAATATGCCGGCTGGAGCCTCTCGCACAAGGACGCGGCCGGCTCCTTCTTCGCGCTTGGCTCCGGCCCCGGCCGCGCTCTCGCCCGCAAGGAGACGCTGTTCGATGAGCTGGGCTATGGCGACAGTGGCGATCACGCCGTGCTGGTGCTGGAAAGCGGGACCGTGCCGCCAGCCCCCCTGGTCGAGCGGATCGCGGCCGACTGCGGGGTGGCGCCGGATCGGCTGACGCTGGTGCTGACGCCGACGGTCAGCCTCGCCGGCACGGTGCAGATCGTCGCCCGCGTGCTGGAGGTGGCGCTGCACAAGGTGCACGCGCTGGGCTTCCCGCTGGAGCATGTCGCCGACGGCATCGGCGTCGCCCCCCTGCCGCCGCCCGGAAAAGGCTTCGTCGAGGCGATGGGGCGGACCAACGACGCCATCCTGTTCGGCGGTACCGTCCAGCTTTTCGTCACCGGGCCGGAGGACGCCGCCGCCGATCTGGCGCAACGCCTGCCCAGCACGGAATCGCGCGACTACGGCCGCCCCTTCGCCGAAGTGTTCGCGGCGGTGAACAAGGATTTCTACGCCATCGATCCGCTGCTGTTCGCGCCGGCCCGCGTGGTGGTGACGGCGCTCGACAGCGGTCGCAGTTTCCATGGCGGACGCCTTGCACCGGACATGCTCGACCGCTCCTTCAGCGGAACGGGGGGACGAGAGGCGGGGGCCAAAGAGGCGGGAGGATGAACGCAGCGGTGACAGAGCTGTTCATGGCCGTCTGCCGGGCGGAGGTGATGGCGCTGAAGCCAGGCAACGTCCATGTGCACGCCGCCGGCCACGGCATGACGGTGGAGGATTTCCTGCTGTCGGCGGAAGTTGCCGCGCCGGAGATCGCGCGGGCGCATGCTCCGGTCGGCCAACGCATCCTGCGGGCGGTGCAGGCGACCCGTGCGGCCGTGGGCTGCAACACCAACCTGGGCATCCTGCTGCTGTGCGCTCCGCTGGCCCGCGCCGCCGAGATGCCGGTCGAGCGCTCTCTGCGGGATCGGGTGGGCGACGTGCTGGCGGCGCTGACGGTGAATGATGCCGAAGCTGCTTTCGCGGCGATCCGCCTTGCATCGCCCGGCGGGCTGGGCCAGACGACGGAGCATGACGTTGCCGGCCCGGCGACGGTGACCCTGCGCGAGGCCATGGCCGCCGCCCGGTCGCGCGACCGCATCGCCGCCCAATATGCCGACGGCTACCGCGACGTCTTCGACATCGGTGTCGCCTGCGCCCGGTCGCTGACGGACGCCGATGCGGTGTCGCTGGCGGAGGCCGTCTTTCTGGACTTCCTGACCGCCTTCCCGGACAGCCACATCCTGCGCAAGCATTGCGAGATGCTGGCGGCGGCCGTGCTGGCCGAAGCCCGCGAGGTACGCAGGCAGGTGGCGGAATCATCGTCGGCGGCCCTTCGGCGCGAGCATCTGTTCGTGTTCGATGCGCGGTTGAAATGGCAGGGCATCAACCCCGGCACCTCCGCCGACCTCACCGTCGCCAGCCTCTTCGCCCATCTGCTGGAAACGCGCGAAGAAAACCACACAGGAACACGGGCATGACTGCCGGCCTCGATATTGGCCGTCGCCTGATGGCGGTCGCGTCGCTGTGCCTCATGGTGGCCGCCACGTCCGCACTGGCGGAGCCGTTGGCGGTGACGGAAGTGGCGCCCGGCGTCTTCGTGCACCAGGGCGTCATCGCCGAACCGGCGCCGGACAACCATGGCGACACCGCCAACATGGGCTTCATCGTCGGCGACAGCGGGGTGGCGGTCATCGACACCGGCGGCACGCCGGAACTGGGCCGGCGCCTGCGCGAGGCCATCGCCGCGCGCACGGACAAGAAGCCGGTGGTCGTCATCAACACCCACATGCACCCCGACCATGTCTTCGGCAACGCCGCCTTCGCCGATGTGCCGATCGCCGGCCATGCCAATCTCCGGGAGGCGCTGGCCGCCCGTCAGCAGGTCTATCGCCAGCGTCTGGCTGACGAGTTGGGAGAGGACGCGGCGGCCGGCATCGCCCCGGTCCGGGTGGACCGGCCGGTTTCCGGAGAGCTGCGGATCGATCTCGGCAACCGCATCATCGTGTTGACGGCCTATCCCACGGCGCACACCAACAACGACCTGACCGTCTTCGACCGCAAGACCGGGACGCTGTTCGCCGGCGACCTGCTGTTCATCGACCATCTTCCGGCGGTGGACGGCAATGCGCTTGGCTGGCTGCGGGTGATCGACAGGCTGGAGCGGGTGCCGGCGGTGCGTGCCGTTCCCGGACATGGTCCCGCAGCCGTCGATTGGCCGGGTGCGCTGGACGCGGAGCGGCATTACCTGACGGTGCTGGTGGATGGTGTGCGGCGGGTGCTGAAGGCGGACGGCAGCATCCAGGATGCCGTTGCAAGCGTGGCGGAGGACGAACGGAACCGCTGGCTGTTGTTCGACTCATACAACCCGCGCAACGTCACGGCGACATTCGCCGAGCTGGAATGGGAATAGGAGCGGACGCCACGGGACAAATCCAGGGAGGGAGCGATGACGCGATATCCGCTATCGGGGCCGTTTATGGGGCTTTTGGTCGTCTTGTCCACGCCTGCGCTCGCCGCCGGCGATGCGACGGACGACGCGGCGCGCTGGGACGTGCTGCACGACATGTATTTCAAGGACCGCCCGATCGAGGAGGCCGGCGACCGCATCCGCATCGATGCGCCGACCCGCGCCCATGACGCGGCATTGGTGCCGGTGAGGATCGAGGTCGATCCGTCGCTTCGCCTGAAGACGCTGTCGCTGCTGGTCGATAAGAACCCGGTGCCGTTGGCGGCCACCTTCCGTTTCGGCCCGGCCAGCGCCGGCAGCGGCATCGAGACCCGCGTGCGTGTCAACGAATACACCAATGTTCGTGCGGTGGGTGAGACCCGGGACGGCCGGCTTCTGATGACGGAAGCCTACGTCAAGGCGGCCGGCGGCTGCTCCGCCCCCGCCGTCAAGGACCCGCAGGAGGCGATGGCGCGCCTCGGCCGTATCAAGGTGAAACTGCCGGAGACGCTGACCCCCGGCAGCCCGGCCACGGCCCAGGTCATGATCAGCCATCCCAACAGCAGCGGGTTGCAGTTCGATCAGATCAGCCGCACTTACATCCCGGCCCACTATGTCCAATCCATCGCCATCCGCGTCGGCGGGCAGACGGTGCTGGAAGCGGACACCGACATCTCCATCAGCGAAGACCCGAATCTCCGCTTCAGTTTCCTTCCGGTCGACGGCGGCAGCCTGGAGGTGGTCGCCCACGACACCAAGGGCGCCACATTCACCCGCACCGTTCCACTGGCAGCCGAAAGCGGCAAGGATGAGCCGGCGCTGTAGCCGCCGGCCGTTTTCCTCTTAGAAGCACTGGCGGTCGGCGGCGACCTGGGCTTGGCGGAATCGGTCCATCAGGTCCTTGGCCCAGCCCGAACTGCGGAAGATTCCGGCGCGCTCGCCCGGCTGGTCGGCCATCACCTTCACCGTCTCGATGGCGGTGTAGTCGTCGTAGGTGATGCGGTCGGCGATGGCGTCGATGCTGCAGGCGCATTTCTCCATCACGAAGTGTGACTGGCCGTTGGACGCCATGCAGGCGATCACGTAATCGGCCCGCGCCGCCGTGGGATAGTCGTTCGCCGGGCTGGCGGCTGCAGGACCCGCCGACAGCAGGGCCGCCGCGAGGACAAACGCGATGCGAACAGGCATGGCCGGAAATCTCCCATCTTACCCATGGGCGCATGCCGGGAGGACGGTCCCATGGGTCAGCAATGATTGCCCTATATAACAATCACGGATGCGGATGGAATTGGGCCACTCAAAAGGGGTGGGTGTCTTTCGGGGTGGGCCGTGCGGCATCGTGCCCTGGCTCTTTGCCGCATCGGCCGAACTCCACCCCGCCCCTGGCCGGGTCAATCGCGTCAGATCTGGCGCGGTCCGCATTTCCAACGGCGGACGGTGTATTTCGGGTGCTGTTCCGCCCATTCGGCGGCCCGGAACATGCCGTTGCGCGAACAGGCCATCACATTGACGAACGGCTCCTGGAATGCGGGACGTTCGACGCTGCAGCGGTCGGGATCGGAAACGAGGCAGACCACAAGGAACAACTCGATCATGACATCTCCAGCGGTCATGGCGTTGGGTCGACCTCGGTTGGGCGCCTCGATTCGGCGGCGGCCGTCCAGGTTCATGCACGGGGAATTATGTTGCAGTGCACACAAATCCTGCGCCGGAGTCAAGGCGCATGGCTTATGGAAAACCAATTTTGTGTGAACACCGGGGACCGCGGTTCGTCCCGACGCGAAGCGTCTGCGGCAGCCCCTCATAATGTGGACAGGGTCACGTCGGGCCTCATCCCTGCATCGCCTTGGCCAGGAACCGGTCGATCATCTCGGCCACGGCCTCGCTGTCGAGATCGTCCAGCCGGCAGGTCCGCACGTCGGTCGTTTTGATCGGCGTCAGGAAATTCTCGGACACCGATGTCGTGCCGTCCTCGCCAACATGGAAGGTCATGTAGGCGCGCGGCGCATCCTCCGCGGTGTCGAGCGAGGTGAAGTGGACGATGGCGCGCGGCATCTCGTGGACGAGGTCGATGTCCTCCTGGAACCACACGGTGCCGACCTCGCGGACGATCGGCTGCCGGGAGTCGGCGATGGGCCGGATGATGCGGTCGTGCAGGTCACGGATGTCCTTCAGCATCGTCACCTTGCGGCCGTCGCGGGTGCCTTCGCCGAAATGTTGGATGGCGTCCCGCCGTGCGTCGTCCAGCCGGCGGCGGGTGCGGACCACGGCATCGACCAGCCGGCTGGTGGCGTCCGAATGCATCGCGTCTGTCTCCTCCTCATGTCGGATCAGCGGTTGCCCGGCTGGTGTTCGCGGCCCGTGGGGGCCGGCTGGTCGCCCACATGTTCCACTTTGCGGGTCAGGTAATCGGTCGCCGACAGCGCGAACAGGACAGCCAGCCAGAACAGGCCCGCCGCTGCCGCGGCACGGGTCAGCGCCGATGCCCGGAACAGCTTCATGAACAGCGCCAGCACCAGAAGCGCCTTTGCCACCGAGATGCCCAGCGCCACCACGACGTTCATCGGCCCCGGCATCGGCACATAGGCAAGGCCCAGCGTCATCGCCAGCAACCCCAGCAGCGCCGCCCAGGTCAACAGCAGGGAGAGGGGAGGTGCCTTCATGGTCCGCTCCGTCCGACCAGATAGATCAGCGGGTAGAGGAAGATCCAGACGATGTCGACGAAGTGCCAGTACAGCCCCGTCACCTCCACCGGGGTGTAATAGCGGGACGAGAAGGCGCCGCGCCGCGCCCGCATTGCCATCACCCCAATCAGTCCGATGCCGATGGTTACGTGGATGCCGTGGATGCCCGTCAGCAGGAAATAGAGGAAATAGAACAGCTCGATGGCCTGGGCATGCACGCTGTCCTCGTGGAAATTCAGCCCCGGCACCAGATGCTCGGTCCATTCCTTGTGGTATTCGTAGCCCTTCAGTCCGAGGAAAAGCAGCCCCAGCAACGCCGTTACCGCCAGGAGTCGGGTCAGAGCCTTGCGCCGGCCATGCTCCGCCGCATGGACGGCCCAGCCCATGGTGAAGCTGCTGGTCAGCAGCACCAGCGTGTTGACGGAGCCGATGACGATCCTGGTGTGACGCCCGGCCTCCGCCACGCCCTCCGGGTAGGTGGCGCGCAGCCATGTGTAGGCCAGCAGCATCCCGCCGAAGAACAGGATCTCCGTCGCCAGGAACACCCACATGCCGAAGGACGCGGTGTCCGCCTGCTGTTCCGCCGTCGCGTATTGCGGTTCGGGCTGTGGGATGACGGGTGCGTCAGACATCCTGCGGCTCCGGTTCCGGCCGGTACTGGTAGGGTGGACGGGTAACGGTGGGCGTCTTGTCGAAATTGTGGGCGGGCGGGGGGGAGGAGGTCTGCCATTCCAGTCCGGTCGCCGCCCACGGGTTGGCCCCGGCCCGCCTGCCGCGGAACAGCGACCAGCCGAGATAGAAGAAGGGCAGCGCATAGCCGATCGCCAGCACCGACGCGCCGGCGGACGAGAAGATGTTCCAGACCTGGAATTCCGGCGGATAGGAGTAGTAGCGCCGCTCCATCCCAAGATAGCCGAGGATGAATTGCGGGAAGAAGGTCAGGTTGAAGCCGAAGAAGATCAGCAGCGCAGCGATGCGAGCCCACCATTCGGGATAAAGCCGCCCCGTGACCTTGGGCCACCAGTAATGCAGCCCGCCGAAATAGGCGCTGACCATGCCGCCGACCATGATGTAGTGGAAATGCGCCACGACGAAATAAGTGTCGGTGACATGGACGTCGAAGGCGAGATTGGCGACGAACAGCCCGGTCAGCCCGCCGATGGTGAACAGCCCGATGAAGCCCAGGGCATAGAGCATCGGCGCGTCGAAGCTGATCCAGCCCTTGTGCAGCGTGGCGGTCCAGTTGAACACCTTGATCGCCGACGGCACCGCGATGACGTAGCTGAGCAGCGAGAAGACCAGCCCGGCATAGAGCGAGATGCCGGCGACGAACATGTGGTGCGCCCACACGAAGAATCCGATGATCGAGATGGTGATGCTCGACCACACCACGAACTTGTAGCCGAACAGCGGCTTGCGGGCGAAGCAGGGCACGATCTCGCTGATCACGCCGAAGCCCGGCAGGATCATGATGTAGACCGCGGGGTGGGAGTAGAACCAGAACAGGTGCTGGAACAGCAGCGGATCGCCGCCCAACGCCGGATCGAAGATGCCGACCCGCAGCAGCCGTTCCACCGCCACCAGAATCAACGTGATCGCCAGCACCGGCGTCGCCAGCACCATGATGACGGAGGTGGCGTAGTTCGACCAGACGAACACCGGCAGCCGGTACCACGTCATCCCCGGCGCCCGCATCCGGTGGATGGTGACGATGAAGTTCAGCCCGGTCAGGATGGAGGAGAAGCCGACGGCGAACACGGCGGCCAGCGCCAGCACGACATAGCCGTTGGAATAGAGCGAGGAGAAGGGCGTGTAGAAGGTCCAGCCGGTGTCGACCCCGCCGATCAGGATGGCGAACAGCGCCAGGAGACCGGCCCCGACATACAGATACCAGCTGAGCAGGTTCAGGCGCGGGAAGGCCAGATCCTTGGCGCCGATCATCAGCGGGATCAGGAAATTGCCCATGGTGTTGGGGATCGACGGGATCAGGAAGAACCAGACCATCACGATGCCGTGCAGCGTGAACAGGCGGTTGTAGATGTCCGGCGTGAAGATGCCGGCCGGCGTCACCAGATTCAGCCGGATCAGCGTCGCCGCCAGCCCGCCGACGAAGAAGAAGAAGGTGATCGACAGGGTGTAGAGGATGGCGATCCGCTTGTGGTCCTTGGTCAGCAGCCAAGACCGCAGGGTGACGCCTTCCTCCGTCAGGTAGTTCTTGGTGGCGACGACGGGTTCGTCCGGCTTTCCGGTCACGGTCGCGGTGGTCATTGGACGGGCCTTTCCGCGCTGCCGGCCGCTTGGCCGGCTTGAGATGGTCCGGCCGCTTGGCCGGTTTGGGAGTTCTGGGCCGTCCTGTCGGCCAGCGATTTGATGTAGGCGACCAGCTTCAGCAGATCGTCCTCGCCGATCTGCCCGGCGAAGGAGGGCATGACCGGCGGATAGCCGGCGGCGATCTCCGACTTCGGCTTCAGGATCGAATCGCGGATATAGCGGTCGTCGGCGATGACGGTGCGGCCGTCCTGCAGCGGCACCGGGCGGCCGAACAGACCCTCCAGCTTCGGCGCGTGGACGGTGCTGGCGGTGCCGTGGCAGCCGCTGCAGCCATAGCTGCGGAACAGCGCCTCCCCCTCCTGGGCGAGGCTGGGCCCCGGGTCCTGGCTGTCCAGCCAGCGCTGGAAGTCGGACGGTTCCATGACGACGACGCTGCCGCCCATCCGGGCATGCCAGGTGCCGCAGAACTCCGCGCAGAACAGGCGGTATTCGCCGACTTTCGTCGGGGTGAACCACAGCGTCTCGTACCGGCCGGGCAGCGCGTCCTGGCGGACCCGGAAGGCGGGGATGGCGAAGTCGTGGATCACGTCCTGCGAGGTTAGTACCAGCCGTACCGGCTTGCCGACCGGGACATGCAGCGTGTCGATCTCGCGCTGGCCGCCGGGATGCTCGATCTTCCACATCCACTGCTTGCCGACGACATAGATGTCGGTGGCGTCCTTGGGCGGGCTGTGGATGCCGACATAGAGGTCCGCCCCCCAGAAATAGAGGCCGAGAAAGGCGATGAAGGTGGCGACGGTCCAGGCGGTCTCGACCCTCCAGGTGCGGCCCAGCCGGTCGCCGCGTTCGACCTTGCTGCTTTTCCGGTAGCGGACGCAGAAGAGGATCATCAGACCGAAGACCAGCAGCAGGATGAAGACGCTGGTGCCGATCAGGGCCGCGAACAGCCAATCCATGTCGGCGGCATGGGCAGACGCGGTGGGGGGGAGGAGTTGTATGCTTCCCATGGCCGTCCTCACCCCTTCCCCGGCCGGCGGGCGGCCCGCCACACCAGCAGCCCGATGCCCAGGACGGAGACTGCGCCGGTCGCCTGCATCAGGCGGCCCACCTGGGAGTTGTATTTGCCCTGCGCCGGATCATAGCCGTAGCAGAGCAGCAGCAGATGGTCGGTCACCGATCCGACCGTGCCCTTGGAGGCATCGACCAGCCCGAGCCGCAGGTCCGTGGGGTCGTAGCCGATCCCCAGGATGTAGCGGGAGACCGTCCCGCCCGGCGACACCAGCACCACGCCGGCGGGATGGGCATATTGCCCGCTGGCCTCGTCCAGCTTGTAGGGGAAGCCGGCGGCGGTGGCGAGGCGGCGGACCTCCCGGCCATCGCCGGCCTGTTCGGCGACCAGCGGGTGGATGGCGGCGGCCAGGGTCGGATCGCGCTCGAAATGCCGCGCCTTCATCGCCGCCGCATCGGCCGGGCTGTCATTGGGATCGATGCTGACCGCCATCACCGCGTAATCCTTGCCCGGCGTCAGCGGCACTTGCTTGAGGGCCGCGGCCAGATCGCCCAGAACCACGCCGCACAGCGTCGTGCAGCGGAAATAGTCGAAGACCAGAACCAGCGGTTTGCCCGTATTAAACAAGGTTGCGGTGGTGACGGCTTTGCCGGCCTCGTCGCGCAGCCGGACGTCGCGCGGCAGTTGCGCCCCCGGATGCTGATCGAAGGCGAAGTCCTTGAAGCCGGACGGCAGCAGGGCCGTCGGGGCCGCCTGTGCCGCGGTGGCCAGGGTCAGCAGAAGGCTGAGCAGGGTGGCGATGGCGAGCCGTCTCATCGCCGACCCTCCTGTCTTGCGTCTGCCGGCCAGTCGGGAATGCCGTGCTCGGCGACGCGGCGCATCGCCTCGCCGATGGGAATGTGGGCGATGCCGCGCTCGCGGTCGGTCCATCCGTAGCCGGTCAGCCGCTCCATCGACCGCTCCTTGTAGCGCTTGAAGTCGGCGGGGGGATCGTTCTGCAGGCGCGGTTCCGGCATCGGTATTGTCAGGGCGCGGTTCCGGTCGGCTGTCGCGTTGGGGAAGATCAGAATCAGCGAGACCACGACCGCCCCGATCAACCCCACCGCCAGGGCGCCGAGCAGCACGAACAGCCAGGGCGGCGCGTCCCGTGTCTCGAAGCGCGTGTCGGGATTGCGGCCCCCCTGGTCCGGCTGCTTCAGCGGATGTCTGCGCCCCAAGCGTGCCCAGCCGAACAGCAACGCCGCCGCGGTTCCGGCGAAGCCGGGCCGGTTCATACGTGTGGCCTTATCCATGGTGGGCCCCCTCCGCCATCAGGCCGGCGGTTCGGGTGGCCTGTCCGTTTCGGCCGGAATGCCGGCGGTCGACACCGAGGCGCCACAGGAACACCGCCATGCCGGCGCCGCCCATCGCCAGCGCCGCAGCGGGGGCGAACCAGGTGAAACCACCCTCCAGCCCCGGCAGGATCAGCCACCAGCATTCCAGCAGATGGGCGGCCAACAGCAGCAGGCAGACGGCGGACAGCCCGCCCCGGCTGCGCTTCACCGGCCACCAGATCAGGGCCGCGAAGGGCAACGCTCCCTGCGCCAGGGCGCCCAGCACCGCGACCCAGCCCCAGCCGCCGGACAGGCGCGCGACGTACCAGGGAATTTCTTGCGGCAGATTTTCCTGCCAGACGATCAGGAACTGCATGAAGGACAGGTAGAACCACAGCAGGATGCCGGCGATTAGCAGGCTGCCCAGGTCGCGCCGCTGCCCCACGTCCGTCCGTCCGCCCAGGATCGCCGCCAGCGTCGCCAGTGCCAGGGCGCCCAGCAGCTGACCGCTGACGATCATCATCCCGTAGATGCTGGACCCCCAATCAGGCTCGACCGACATGAACCAGTCGAAGGAGGCGAAGGTGACGGTCAGCCCCAGCAGGATCAGCCCCGGCGCCGCCAGCGGGTTGCGGCCCCGTCCCGAGCGCAGCAGCGCCAACAGAGCCAGCCCGAGCCAGACCACGGCATAGACCGCCGTCCGCCCGTAGAAGAAGGGGGCGTTCAGGTAAAAGCGGTTCTTCAGATGCACGGCCTCCGCAGCCCTTGCCCAGGGATACAACTCCGGCAGCAGGAGCAGCACCGGCACCAGAAGCAGGAGCGCCAGCGGCAGCATGGCGACCATGGCGCGCAGGGGCGGTACCGCGGCAGACCCCCAGCGTCCGCCGGTCAGATCATGGGCGAACAACATCATCATGGCGCCCAGCGGCAAGCCGATCCAGAAGGCGAAGGACGCCAGCCAGCCGCGCAGCACGGCCTGCGGATCGAACAGCGCACCGATGGCACAGACCGCCCCGCCGGCCAGTGCCGCGCCGATGGCGGCGGGAAACGGGCGCCGGATCATCGCAGCGTCCCCCGCACATCGTCCGGCAGTTCGGCCGCGGCGGTGCTCTGGCTGGTCTGCAGCGCCCGGATATAAGCGGCGATGGCCCAGCGGTCGTCTGGCGTGACGCGGTCGCCGTAGGAGTACATCGCCCCCCAGCCGTTGGTGGCGACGTCGTAGAAATGCCGCGTCGGCGCGTTGCGCAGAGCCTCGCTGTGGAAGGAGGGCGGATGCGGAAAGCCGCGCTGGACGATCATGCCGTTGCCGTCGCCGAGATAGCCGTGGCAGGGGGTGCAGTAGATCTCGTAGCGCTCCTTTCCGCGGGCGAGCAGGGCCGGCGTCAGCGGCGGGGGCGGCTGCGGGCGGTCTTCGCGGGCGACGGTGTTGGGCGCCGGCTCCGGGGGCCATGCCCGGCTGCCGGGATCGGCATTGGCCGGATTGGCGTCGGCGGGCGTCCAGGTCTTGTCGCTCGGCTGCTTCGCCATGTTGTCGCAGGCGCCCAGCAGCGCCGCTGCGCCCAGCAGAAGGGCGATGGGAAAGAGGCGGCTCATGCCGGCACCTCGTCGATCCGCACGCCTTCGCCGTGGGGCAGCAGCCGCTGCAGCAGGTCGCCGTCGTCGCGTCCCTCCCGCTCCGCGATCCAGATCAGGAAACGGTCCTGCGAGGCATGCTCGAAACCGGGCGCATCGAAGATGGGGTCATAGAGGCGCGGCAGCCGGCAGATCGTACAGAAGGCGAGGAAGCCGATCAGCAGGATGGCCAGCGCCGCCAGTTCGAAGGTCGTCGTGCTGAAGGCCGGCCAGCTGTTCAGCGGCCGTCCGCCAATGTTCAGGGGATAGTTCAGCACCATCCCCCAATATTGCAGGAGGAAGCCGCCGACCGCGCCGAGCGCGCCCGCCGCCACGATGATCAGCGGCAGGGCCCGTGGCTTTCGGCCCAGCAGCTCGTCCACCTCTTCCACCGCATAGGGGCTGTAGACCTCCAGCCGCGTGAAACCTTCCTGCCGCAGGCGCCGCAGGGTTTCCAACATGGCGTCGGAACTGTCGAAGGTGGCCAGCGTGCCGCGGACGCTGTGGCCGGTGCCGCGATGCGCCCTCATCGTCCGCCCTCCGTCTTCTTCTTGTGGAGGAGTTCGCGCAGTTCGAACATCGACACCATCGGGATGAAGCGCAACGCCAGGAAGAAGCCGGTCAGGAACAGACCCAGCGACCCGGCCAGAGTCGCCCAATCCCAGAAGGTCGGCATGAAGACGAACCAGCTCGATTCCGAGTAGTTCCGGTGCAGGCCGCCGACGACGATGACGTAACGTTCGATCCACATGCCGACCACCACGCACAGGGCGATCAGGAACAGCAGCGGGCGGTTCAGCCGCAGCGGCCGGATCCATAGCAACTGCGGAATGACGCCGTTGAGGATGATCTTCGCCCAGTACCAGGGCGCGTAATAGCCGCCGAGTTCCGACATCACCACCGTGATCTCGTGCTCCTCCCCCCGGTAGAAGGGCATGAACACCTCCATCAGATAGCAGTAGGACAGCAGCAGGCTGGTGGTCAGCATCAGCCGGGCTAGCACGTCGACATGGCGAATAGTGATGACGGCGGTGAGATCCAGCGCCCGGCGCAGCGGGATGACCAGCATCAGCACCACGGCGAAGCCGGACAGCGCGGCGCCGAAGACGAAATAGGGCGGGAACTGCGTCTCGTGCCATCCCGGCGTCAGGCCGCCGGCGAAATCCAGCCCGACGATGCTGTGGATGGAACAGACCAGCGGCGCCATCAATGCCGCGAACAGGCCGTACAGGATCTTGAACTGGCGCCAGTGCCGTGACGACCCCTGCCAGCCCAGCGCCAGCAGCCCGTACAGCACCCGCTGCCAGCGCCGCAGCGCCCGGTCGCGCAGGGTGGCGAGGTCGGGGAGAAGGCCGACATACCAGAACAGCACCGATCCGGCGACATAGACCAGGATGGCGACGAAATCCCAGTGCAGCGGACTGCGGAACTGCGGCCACAGCGCCATCGTGTTGGGGTAGGGGAACAGCCAGTAGAAATACCACCAGCGCCCGAGATGGATGACCGGCATGATCCCGGCGCAGGCGACGCAGAACACCGTCATGGTCTCGGCGAGGCGGCTGGTGGCGCTGCGCCACTCCGATCGTGTCAGGAAGAACAGGGCGGAGATCAGCGTTCCGCCGCTGGCCATGCCGACCCACCAGACATAATTGCCGATGGCGAACCCCCAGGCGACCGGCCAGTCGATGCCCCAGATGCCGACGCCGTGGATGAACAGCCAGCCGAGCGCCACCACGAAGAGGCCGAGCAGCCCGACCGACAGCCCGAAGCCGACCCACCACCACACGGGCGTGCGGCGCTCCAGCACAAGGTCGCTGACATGGACGGTCACCGACAGAGCGGTCACGCCCGGTTCCACCACCCTATTCAGCTCCTGCCCGGTTTCGGGAGATGCGCCCACCGCCTCACACCTCCTGGATTTCGGGGTTGGGGTTGCGCAGCCGCGCCTCGTAGGTGGTGCGCGGCTTGGTGTTCAGCTCGGTCAGCACGCCGTAGTCGAGCGGGCTCGCCTTGCGGCGGTTGACCGCGCTGTCCTTGTCGTTCAGGTCACCGAAGACGATCGCTTCCGCCGGGCAGGCCTGCTGGCAGGCGGTTTTCACCTCGCCGTCGCGGATCGGCCGGTTCTCGCGGTCGGCAGCGATGCGGGCGTTGCGGATGCGCTGAATGCAATAGGTGCATTTCTCCATGACGCCGCGCGCCCGGACGGAAACGTCGGGGTTCCAGGATTGCGACAGCCGGTTGTCGTCCGCCGAATAGTTGAAGTAGTTGAAGCGCCGAACCTTGTAGGGACAGTTGTTCGAGCAGAAGCGGGTGCCGACGCAGCGGTTGTAGACCATCACATTCAGCCCGTCGGCGTCATGCATCGTCGCCCCGACCGGGCAGACCACCTCGCAGGGCGCATTTTCGCAATGCATGCAGGGCATCGGCTGGAAATAGGTCTGCTCCGGCGCCTCCGCCTCGCCCTCGTACCAGGTGTCGATGCGGATCCAGTGCAGTTGACGGTTCCGCAGCACCTCCTCCTTGCCGACGACCGCAATGTTGTTCTCGCCCTGGCAGGCGGCGGTGCAGGCGCTGCAGCCGATGCAGGAGTTGAGGTTGATCGCCATGCCCCAGGCGTTCCGCGGATACTCGTAATCGGGATAGAGCGAGTGCTCCGGCTCCTTGCGCTTGGCGAAGTCTGGATTCTGGCGGAATTCGTCGAGCGTGGCGTGACGGACCACGTCGGGGCTGTCGATCAGCTGGTGGTGCTGAGTGGCGGCCAGCCGGTAGGTCTCCCCGGTCTTGCGCACCTCCACGCCCGGCAATTGCCAGAGATGGTCGAGCGGACGCAGCCGGAAAGCGTCGAAGCCGACACCGCGCCCGACCCGGCCCACCACCTTGCGGCCGAAGCCGAAGGGCAGGGTGATGCAGTCGGGGGCGTGGCCCGTCACCCGCCAGACCGGCGCGCGGAGCTGGCCGGCGGCGGTGCGCACCTCCACCACATCCTCGTTCTGCAGGCCCAGCCGTTCGGCTGTCGCCGGCGCCATCAGGACGGCGTTGTCCCAAGTCAGGGTGGTGAAGGGGCGCGGCAACTCCTGCAGCCAGCCGAGATTGGCGTAACGCCCGTCGCGCAGCCACGGGTCCGGCCGGAACAGGGCGGTCAACGCGCCCCCATCCGGCCGTGCCGGCGCCGGCGGCAGCCGGGCCACGAGATCGGATGCAGGCGAAACCGACACCGGTGCGGCGGCGCTGTCCGGCACCACGCCGGTGCGCAGAGCGTCGGCCCACTGCCGCTCAGCATCGCCCTTGCCTTGCAATCGTTCGGTCCACGCGGCGTGCAGAATGGCGTGACCGTCCGGCCGCGTCTCTCCGTTGAAAACGGCCAGCAGCTCGTGCGGCGACCAGCCACCCCACAGCGGCCTGATCTGCGGCTGTTGGATGGTGACGGTGCCGTCGAAGGCGCGGGCGTCGCCCCAGCGTTCCAGTTCATGGGCTTCCGGCACATGCCATGTGCAGTGCATGGCGGTTTCGTTCACCTCGGTGCCGAGATGGACGGAAAGCGGGACCCTCCCCAACGCCCCGGCGAAATCGAGGTCGGCGGGCGCGGTGAAGACCGGGTTGATGCCCATGATCAGCAGCGTGTCGACCCATCCGGCCGCCATGTCGGCGGCCAGCCCTTTGAGCGACCCGCCATGGTCGACCGGATCGGCCTCCACCGGTTCGATGTAGGTCACCGTCTTGCCGGTCGCGCCCAGTGCATCGTTGATGGCATGGACCAGCGCGTGGACGGCGGGCGGCTGCGTCGGCCCGGCATGGACCAGCGCCGCGCCCCGGCTTTTGGACAGGTCGCGGGCGACGGCGGCGAGCCAGCCGGGGGCGCCCTGGCGCCAGTCCGCCGGCCCAATGCCAAGTTCGGCGGCGAGCGCGCGCACCACCGCCTCCACCTCGCCTGGGCGGGCCACGAAGCGATGGTCGGCGCGGGCGCCGGCCAGGGTCGGCATGCTTTCCACCGCATAGAGGCGGCTCATTTCCTCCGGCCGCCCTTCCTCGGCTGCGCGACGGCGGCGGGCGAATTCGCGGGCGTAGCGCAGATGGCCGGGCGTGCTGTCAAGGAGGTCACTCTCCACCGCCAGGATCGTCTTCGCCCGGTCGAGATGCAGCACCGTATCCACCGGCCGCCCGAAGGCCAGCATCGCCCCAGCCCGCACCGCATCACGCCCGTCGGCTTCCCAACGGTGCCATTGCATCGCCGGAAAGCGCTGCTTCAACGCGGCGATCTGCGCTGTCAGCGTGGGTGAGGTGACGGTGCCGGTCAGCAGCCGCAGCCCCTCGCCGCCGCGCTCGGCCATGGCGGGCAGGCGATCGACCAGCGCCTTGACCATCCCGTTGGCGCTGGCCGCCCGGCCGGAGGTCAGCACGCTGCGCGAGCGGTCGGGGTCGTAGAGGTCGAGGATGCTTGCCTGGATGATGGGATCGAGGGCACCCAAACTGGCGGGATGCTCCGGATTGCCCTCCAACTGCACCGGCCGCCCCATCTGGTGGACGGCCAGGATGCCGTCGGCATAGCCGCCGCGCGTCACTGCGGTGGCGAAATGGCGGGCGACGCCGGGCACCAGACCCGGCGGCATGGTGACATAGGGAATCGCCTTGTCCACTTCCGCGCCGGGACCGCAGCCCGAAAGCCCGGCCAGCGCGAAGGAGGCGCCCATCAACTCCAGCAGCCGTCGCCGGCCGACCCGCGCCTCCGCAAGGTCGGGCAGGCCGGGGAACTCGGCGCGCAGCATCTCCAGGACCGTCGGCTCGCGCGCCAACTCCTCCAGGCTGCGCCACAGCGCCCGGCCGCTCCGCCCGGCCAATCGGTCCTCGATCCGCCGTGCCAGCTCCTCCCGCCCCAACTCCTTGCCGGCCGTCATCGGTGGCACACGGAGCAGTCGGACAGGGTTTCGGGATGGATGTGGTAGCGCGCCATCAGCTGCTCGCCGGACGGCGTCGCCGCGGTTCGCTTCCAATCGGTGTCGAAGACCGCCTCCTTCGGGCGCAGGTTCGGGGCAGGGTCGCGGTGGCAGTCCAGGCACCAGCTCATCTGCAGGCTCGCTCCCTTCCAGGTCAGGGGCATGGTGTCCACCGGCCTATGGCAGGTGGTGCAGGCCACGCCCTTGGCGACATGGATGCTGTGGTTGAAAAAGACGTAGTCGGGCAGCGTGTTGACGCGATTCCAGCGGATCGGCTTGCCGGTGGCGAGGCTCTGGCGCACCGGGGCCAGCAGATCCGCGTTGGTCCAGATCTGTGAATGGCAGGTCATGCAGGTGTGGGTCGGCGGCAGCCCGGCGGTGGGCGATTCCTCCACCGAGGTGTGGCAATAGCGGCAGTCCAGCCCCAGACCGCCGACATGATGCTCGTGGCTGAAGGGGACCGGCTGCGGCTGCACGATGCCCTGTCGCGTCGCATAGGTGGTGCTGGGGAAGAACCACGCGCCGCCGACCAGCGTGACCAGTCCGGCCAGCAGCGTGTAGAGCACCAGCTTGGTCGCGATGTTGGCGGTGGGGCTGAAGACTCCCGGCACGGCTCAGCCCCCCGTCACGAAGCCGGCTCGCAGAAAATGTCGACGGGCTGCGCGGTGCGCATCGGTCCTGCGGCAGCGGCAAATCCGGCTGCTGCTGCCGCTGTCGGCAAGCGGCGTCGGTCCATGGCTGCGTCTCCCTGAATTTCCGGTCCGGCTGTGTCGGACTTGACGGGGCTTGGACTTCACCGGGGCGAAGAGCGGGGGTGGGGGAACGGCATCGGGGTGACGTTCATCCGCTACAAGTCGCCCATTCGCGATCCGGTTCCATGGCTTCGGTCGGGCTAGCCCGACTGCTCCGGGCCTTCGGTGGCCCTGCCATCGCACGCGCCGCGATTGACTTCGCTCGCCCGTGGCGGCGCAAGATCGAGCACAACCTGCCCGTCAGAGACGGCCGACCGCTTCGAGCGTCGGCGGATCGGGGTCGGTTCCGCCCTCCGATCCCGGCACGACGCTGAAGGAACCGTCGGTCTCCAACACGACGGCCAGTACGCCGTCCAGCTCCTTTCGCCCTTGGGCGCGCAGAACGGCCATCACCTCCTCCCGTGTGACGCGCTGCTGCTTCAGTGCGCCCGGCAGGAACTCGCCCCGATAGACGAGCAGGGTCGGCTGCGCCTTGATGATCGCCTGGAAGCGGGGCGAACGGACCGATGCCCATGTGATCGCGTATTGCAGCAGGATCAGCAGCGCCAGCGCCAGCACGCCTTCGGCAAGCGCCACCGACTTGCTGAGCAGCACCGTGGCGAGCGTCGAGCCGAGCGCCACCGTCACCACCAGATCGAAGGCGTTCATCTTCGTCAGGGTTCGTTTTCCCGAAATCCGCAGCAGCAGCACCAGTGCCGCATAGGCGAGCACGCCGACCACCAGCACCCGGCCGAGTCCGGCCCAACTGTCGAAGAACATCGTCGGTCCTTTCATCCGTTGGGCCGCCAACCCCTCCGGCGACCACGAGTTCCGGATTCCGGACCCGCCGCAAAAATAGGCAGTCCTACACCAATGCGCGGACCTCGGCGGCGGGAGCAGAACCGGTGGCGGGAGTTGGCCCTGCGCAGGCACGCCCTGCAGGAAACGCAAACACAAAAGGACATGCCATGCGTATCGCAATGATCATTCCCGTCATCGGCCTCGCCCTGACCGCCGGCACGCCGGCCTTCGCGCAGTCGTCCACCGGCCAGCAGAACACCCAGAAGAGTGGCAGCGCCGCGGCGACCCAGCCCCATTCGCAGATCCAGGCGATGACCCAGGACAAGCTCCGCAAGCAGCTGGAGCAGGCCGGCTTCAAGAATGTGACGATCATCGACGCCGCCTATCTGGTCCAGGCTCAGACCCAGGACGGCAATCAGGTGTTCATGACCATCAATCCGCCGTCGCAGATGTCGGGCAGCTCGTCGACCAACTCCGGCAGTGCGACGACCGGCGGCCAGTCCGGGACCTCCACCACCGGCCATAACGGTTCGGGCAACAGCAGCACGGGCAGCACCAGCACCGGCAGCGGCGCCGCCAAGCAGTAAGGCGCCGTCCGCTTTGCCGTGAACTGCGGGGGGACAGGCGTCTCCCCGCCCCATCCACATGTCCGCAGCCATGAGGTCACGCCGGATATCGCCGCCGCGCTCGAATTTAGGATCAGTACGGCAAGCAGGTCGCCGGCCCGCATGAGCTGACCCGGATGATGGCGCAGACCAAGCCCGGCGATATCGCCCGCGTCGTCCAGCGCGACGGCAAGCCGGTGACGCTGGCGCCAATCACGCCCGAACTGCGCAAGGAATTCTCACTGGACAGCGACGTGAGCGGTGCCACGGTGGTGGAGGTTGCGCCGGACAGCCCGGCGGCAAAGGCCGGTTTCGAGCCGGGCGACGTCATTACCCGGGCGGGGCAGCAGACGGTGGGTAATCCCAGTGACCTGGCAAATGTCGTCGACCTGGCGCGCAAGTCCGGGAAGGACCATGTTATCCTTCTGCGGCGGCGGGATGGCCAGTCGCTGTTCGTTCCACTTCCACTGGGGTGATTGGATTGAAGGGCCGCCTGCGTCATTATTGGATGTTTCTGCGTGAGAGCCTGTGGTTCGTGCCGCTGCTGATGAGCATCGCGGCGATGGCGCTGGCGGTCTTTCTCGTAACCACGGGACCGGTGCTGCCCGATGGGGCGGCCGAGATGTGGCTGGTCTACAGCGGCGATCCCGAAAGCGCCCGCCAACTGATGGGCGCCCTGCTGTCGGGCATCATCACGATGACGTCGCTGGTGGTCTCCATCACCGTCGTGGTGCTGACTCTGGCCGCCGGACAGCTCGGTCCCCGTCTGGTGCGCAATTTCATCAGCGATCCGCAGACGCAGGTGGTGCTGGGCCTGTTCGTGGCGACGATTCTCTATCTGCTGGTGGTTTTCCGCAGCATCGGCGCCCCGTCGGACAACGCGATCCCTCATTTCGCGATCACCGTCGGGACTGCGCTTTCGGCCTTGTGCCTGTTCGTGCTGCTGTTCTTCGTGCACAAATTGGCGCGGTCGATCATGTACGACAACGCGGTGCGTGACGTGTCGCACCAGCTGCGCGCGTCGATCGACCTGCTGCTGCCGGAGGATGCGGACGCGGGAAAAACGCCGCCACCGGTGCCGGAGGATGCTGTGTGGATCGGGCTCGGTGAGGATGGCTATGTCCAGGCGGTCGATTTCGACATGCTCGTGCGCAAGGCCTGCGAGTCCGACGTGGTTCTGTGGCTCGACGTCCGGCCCGGGCATTTCGCTCTCGTCCGCGGCCGTCACCTTGCCGTGCATCCGCCGGAGGCCTGTGACGAGGCGTTCCGCCGCTCCATCCGGGAGGCCTTCATCGTCGGGACCGAGCGGACCCCGACCCAGGATCTCGAATACGGCATCCGCCAGCTGGTGGAGATGTCATTGCGGGCGCTGTCGCCGGGGATCAACGATGTCTACACTGCGCTGACCGTCATCGACATGCTGTCCTCGGCGCTGTCCCGCATCTTCGAACGGCCGCTGCAGGTGCCGGTGCTTTGCGATGGCAAGGGCGATTTGCGGGTGGTCCGCAATGTAACGGACCATGACGGCTTGGTGCGGGCGGCCTTCGATCAGATCCGGCAGGCGGGCGCTACCATGCCGGGCGTCCTGATCCGCGTGGCGGAAGCCCTCGAGGCTCTGGCGCCCTATGTCAGCGACGAGCCGCGCCGGCAGCCGCTGCTGGCGCAGATCGCCCTGATCGAAGCCGCGGGCGAGCGGAGCGACTTCCTCGACCGTGACCGCGAGGCGTTGCGCTTCCGCTGCCGCATCGCGCGGGAAAGGCTGTCGGACCGGACCGCCGCCTGAAGGGGCTCGGCCCGGAACCAGTCTAACCGGCCGTTCGCCGGGCTATCTCGGAATAACCGGCCGAACGGGCGGACATCGGCAGTCCGGTGCGCCGGGCCAGGGGTGGACGGCGCGGCGCCTCGCAGTCGGTCCGCAGCCGGTTGCGGGCGCGGGACAGGCGGGACCGGACGGTGCCGACCGATACCCCCAGCTCGTCGGCCGCTTCGAGATAGCTGTCGCCATCGACGGCGACGATGCGGATCAGCCTCTGATGCTCCTCCGAAAGCCCGTCGATGGCCTCCGCCACCTCCCGCAGCAGCACCTGATGATCCTGCGAAGGTCCGCTGGCCATTTCGCCATCCAGAACCTCCACTTCGCTGAAGCGACGCTTGCGGGTCCATTTGCTGTAGTGGACGTTCTTCAGGATGGTGCAGAGCCAGGCTTCCAGATTCGTGCCCTGCTCGAACTTCTCGCAGTGGCGGAGCGCACGTTCCATGCAGTCCTGGACGAGGTCGTCGGCCTCGGCGGGGTTGCGGGTCAGGCTGCGCGCGAAGCGCTCCATCGCTGGCATGGACCGGATCAGGTCCTGGTGGAAATCATAGGTCATCATGCGCTCCTTTTGGGTTGGCGCAGGGGGGGTGGTCTCCCTGATTTCGGGCCTAGTTCCGGGACGGTTCCGGCGGCTGCAGGGAGGCGGATCGGTCGAAGCTGTTCTCGGCGATGCGGAACCACAGATGCTGGGCGTCGCAGAACGGCTTCCATGAGGCGTAGACTTTGCGGAAGCGGGCGTTCGCCGAGGCCAGTGCTTCCAGCTGCTCCTCGGTGGCCCGGTGAGCGGCTCGCAGGATTTCCAGCGGAAAGGGACGAAGGATCGCCCCTTCGGCCGTCAACTGCTTCAGGGCGGCGGGGTTGAGGGCGTCGTACCTTGCGGTGATCCAGAGGTTCGCCTCGGCGCAGGCGACCTCCACCGCCTCCCGGTACTCCGGCGGCAGCCGGTCCCAGGCCTGGCGGTTGACGTAGCAGGACAGCTGCGCATTCCCCTCCAGGAAGCCGGGATAGTAGCAATAGGGTGCCGCTTTGTGCAGGCCGAGCCGCAGATCGTCATGCGGGCCGGCCCAGGCCGCGGCGTCGAGCGACTTGTCCTCCAGCGCGCGGCGCAGCCCGGCATAGCCGGTGCGCTGCGGCTGGCCGCCCAGGCGGCGAAGCACGTCGGCGGCCATGCCGGACACGCGGAACCTCAGTCCGTTCAGATCCTGCGCGGCGCGGATTTCCCGGCGGAACCAGCCTCCCAACTGTGAACCGGTGTTGCCGACCGGGAACGGGATCACGTCGTGGTCGGCCAGCAGCTCGCGCATCAGCGCCAGTCCCCCGCCCTGGTACATCCAGGCATTCTGCTGCCGAGCGTTCAATCCGAAGGGGACCGAGGTGTCGAAGACCAGCGCCGGCTCGCGGTCCATCGCCTGATAGCTGGCGCCCAGTCCGATCGGCGCGCCGCCGCTGCCGACGAAATCGAGCATCGGCTGGTCCGTCTTCGGCCGCAGGGAGGGGTCGCGGTCGATGACGAACCGGTTTCCGGTCAGCCCGGCGACCCGGCGGACGAGGACCTCCACCCCGCCGTTCAGGATGTCCAGCTCCCTCGGGAAGGTCGCGGCCATCTGCCATCGGAGCTGAGGCGGCCCTTGTGCGATCGCCGGGGTGGCGAGCGCGGCTCCGCCCAGCCCGAGGCCCATGGCCGTCAGGAGGTTGCGCCGCTTCATCGGTCCTGCTTCCGTCTCTGTCGACACCGCCCGAGGACTGGTCGTCCGCATTAGCCCATCGGCGCAATGCGGTTTCCGGCGGCGCGAAGTGTTTCTCACTCGTTCAGAAAGCTAAGTCGACCACCCCGTGACTTCCATGTGACTTTGGTTTAGCGGCGAAGCAAACAGGACCCGACCATGCCCACCCATATCGTTGTCGCCGACGATCACCCCATGTTCCGCGATGCCATGCGTCTCGCCATCGCCCGTGCGCTGCCCGAGGCCGAAATCGTGGAGGCCGGGACGCTGGATGCGGCGGCGGCGGCGCTGGAGGAAAGTCCGGACGCCGATCTTCTCCTTCTCGACCTGAACATGCCGGGGATGCAGGGCTTCGCCGGTCTGGTCTATCTGTGCAGCCGCTTTCCCGCCCTGCCCATCGCGGTGATCTCCGCCAACGAGGAGCCGCGGGTGATCCGCCGCGCCTTGGAATCCGGCGCCTGCGGCTACATCCCGAAATCCGCTCCTTCCGCCATGCTGGGCGAAGCGCTGCAGGCCCTGTTGGCGGGCGAATTGTGGCGGCCGGCGCTGCAGGAGCCGGACCGTCCCGGCAGGGAGGAAGATGCGGCCGCGCGGATCGCCAGCCTGACGCCGCAGCAGGTCCGGGTCCTGATGATGCTGAACGACGGGCTGGTGAACAAGCAGATCGCCTATGAGCTGGGCGTGTCCGAAGGCACGGTGAAGGCGCATGTCTCGGCAATCCTGCAGAAGCTCGGCGTCACCAGCCGGACCCAGGCGGTGATCCTGGTCCGCCAGCTGGCCGAGGATGCCGACGCCCCGCAGGAGGTGATCCGCCGTGCGGCGGAAGAGCGGCAGGCCGGCTGAGGGAGCCTTATTCGGCAGCCGGCCGCGCCCCGGTCAGTCGGCGCATCAGCGTGCGCAGGGCGGCCGGGCGGATCGGTTTGTTCAGCACCGGCAAACCGAGGTTCTCCGCCCGCTCCTTGACGCCGGCGGATCGGTCGGCGGTGATCAGGGCCGCCGGGACCGGATGGCGCAGCCGCTGCCTCACCGCCTGGACACAGGCGAAGCCGTCCTCTCCTTCGTTCAGATGGACGTCGGCGAGGATGAGGTCCGGTGCTCCGCTCTCCGCTTCGGCCAGGGCGGCGGTGAGGCCGGTGGCGGTCCGCACCTGACAGCCCCAGCCGCCCAGCATCGTCCGCATCCCGTCGAGGATGGTGGGATCATTGTCGATGCACAGGATGCTCGTCCGCTCGGCCGGCTCAACGTGCGCATCCGTCGCCTGCTGGCCCGCTGCCTGCGCATCCGGCTGGGACACGCCGCGCGGGATGCGGACGGCGAAGACCGTTCCGCGGCCGGGAATGGAGCGCAGCGTCACCGGATGGTCGAGCACGCGGCCGATGCGCTCGACGATGGACAGCCCCAGCCCCAGCCCATGCTCCACGCCGGGTGCCTCGGCGAAGCGCCGGAACTCGCCGAAAACCAGGGACTGCTTGTCCTCGGGAATGCCGATGCCGGTGTCGCAGACCTGGATCACGACATGGCCGGCGGCCCGCCGCGCGCCCAGCAGCACCCGGCCTTGCGGCGTGTAGCGGATGGCATTCGCCAGCAGATTCTGCAGCAGCCGGTGCAGCAGGCGCCAGTCGCTGTCGACGGCGAGGCTGCAGGGCAGGATGCGCAGCTGCAGTCCCCGCCGTTCGGCCAGCGGCGCGAACTCCACCGCCAGCGTGGCGAAGAGCCGGCCGAGCGGGAAGCTCTGCCGTTCGGGCTTCACCGCGCCGGCATCGAGCCGGGAGATGTCCAGCAGTTCCCCCAGCAGTTCCTCCACCGACGCCAGCGCGCCGTCCAGCTTGCCGACCAGCGCGTCCCCCGGCATCCGGTCGCCCAGGCTGGATGCATAGAGCCGCGCGGCGTTCAGCGGCTGCAGCAGATCGTGGCTCGCCGCGGCGAGGAAGCGGGTCTTGTCCTGGCTGGCTTCCTCCGCCGCAGCCTTGGCACGGGCCAGTTCGGCGGTGCGCTGGCGGACGCGCTGCTCCAGCCGGTCCTTGGCTTCGGCCAGCGCCGCGGCGGCGCGGACACGCTCCGTCATGTCGGAAAAGGTGGTGACATAGCCGCCGCCGGGCATCCGGCAGGTGTGCATCTCCAGGACGCTGCCGTCCGGTCTGGGCTGCTCGACCGGGGCGGCGATGCTGGCGAGGAAGACGTCGAGCTGCCGGGCGACCAGGGCGGCGGGCTCGCCCTGGCCGTAGAGCCCATGCAGGGCGGCGAAGCGCAGGATTTCCGGAAGGGCGATGCCGGCCGGCTCCATCTCCGCGGGGATGGCCAGCAGCCGGCGGAAGCGGCGGTTCCAGCTGACCAGCCGCAGGTCCTTGTCGAAAACGGCAATCCCCTGCGCGACATTCTCCATGGTCGTCTGCAGGACGTCGCGGTTGTACTGGATGGCCGCGGTCGCGTCGTCCAGCAGCCTCAGCGCGTTGCCCTTGCCGACGCTGTGCCGCTCCAGCGTCAGGGCCATCACCAGCCGGGCGGAGGCGGCGCCGATGGCGCTTGCCAGCAGTTTCTCCGTCTGCCGGATCAGGCGCAGGTCGGCTTCTCCCGTACTGGAGTCGGACAGGCCGGCGAAGCCATGCTCCGCCCGTTCGGCGCCGAGATAGCGGCTGGCGACCGCCCGCAGCTCCTCCGCCGTGACGGAACCGGCGCGCGGTTCGGACCCGGCATGGCTCCATTGAAGGTCGGTGTCGGTGAAGGCGCCGGCCTGCAAGCGCTCGATCGGCCGCGGCACCGTCCGCAGCGACACCGCGATGTAGACTACACTGTTGGCGAGCAGGCTCCAGGTCACGCCATGGACGAAGGGGTCGAGATGGAGGCCGAGCAGCCGCTGGGGCGCCAGCAGGCCGGTCCCGAACGGGCCCGTGGTCAGGATGGTGGCCGGCAGCCAGCCGGCCTCGATGACCGCCGGCAGCAGCAGCGTGTAGCTCCATACCAAGAAGCCTGTGACGACTCCCCAGAAGGCACCGGTCCCGGTGGCCCCCCGCCAGATCATGCCGCCGATCAGGGCCGGTGCGAACTGCGCCACCGCAGCGAGGCTGACAAGACCGATGGAGGCCAGCGGGAAGCCGGTCCCGACCATCCGGTAATAGACGTAGGACAGCAGCATCAGCACCAGGATCGTCACCCGGCGGGTGCCCAGAATCAGCCGGCGCATGTCCAGCCGGTCGATGCCATTGCCGCGGCGGCGCAGCAGGATGGGCACCACCAGATCGTTGCTGACCATGTTGGCGATGGCGACAGAGGAGACGATCACCATGCCGGTGGCGGCGGACAGGCCGCCGACGAAGGCGATGGTCGTCAGGATTTCCTGCCGGCCGGACATCGGCAGGGCCAGAACCGTCATGTCGCGGACCACCGTGCCTTCCGGAAACAGCAGCAGGCCGGCCGCGGCGATGGGGACGACGAAAAGGGCGATGGCCGCCAGATAGGCCGGGAACAGCCATGTCGCCAGCCGGATATGCTCCTCGTCCCGATTCTCGATGACGGTGACGTGGAACATGCGCGGCAGGCAGAGCACCGACAGTCCGGCCAGGACGGTCATGGTGATCCAGCTGGACCCGTCGACGCCGCTGGCGAACTGGTGCCGCAGGTCCGGTTCGGCCGATGCCAGCCGCAGCAGGTCGGCCGGCCCGTCGAACAGCCCCCAGGTCGCATAGGCGCCGATGGCGAGGAAGGCGGCCAGCTTCATCACCGCCTCAACCGCAATGGCCAGCATCATGCCTTCGTTGCGTTCGGTCGCGTCGACGTGGCGCGTGCCGAACAGGATGGCGAACAGGGCGAATATGATCGCGGCGACCAGTGCGCTGTCGGCCCAGACCGGCGCCGCCGCCGGCTGCTCCAGCATCACGATCTCGGGGTAGCGCAGCAGGACGGCGAAGCTGGACGAGACGGCCTTCAGCTGCAAGGCCATGTAGGGCACTGTGCCGATGACGGCGCCCAGCGTGACGATGGCCGCGACCGGCTGGCTCTTGCCATAGCGGGCGGCGAGGAAATCGGCGATGGAGGTGATGTTCTGCGCCTTGGCGATCCGCAGGATCTTGTGCAGCAGCGGCCATCCCAGCGTGAAGACCAGGATCGGGCCGATATAGATCGGGAGGAAGGCGTAACCGCTGGTCGACGCCATGCCGACGCTGCCGTAGAAGGTCCAGCCGGTGCAGTAGACGGCCAGCGACAGCGCATAGACCAGCGGGCTCGATCCCGCCCCCGACTGCGTCCCGGATTGCGTCCCATGGCGGCGCGCCCGTCGGTCCCCCCAGGAGGCGATGGCGAACAGGAACCCGAAATAGGCCAGCGCGATGGCCAGAGCCGCTCCACTCATCAGCATGCCTCCTGAGTTCGGAGGTGGCGTCCTGCGGCACAACGGAAAAATCGGGGAGGATCAGGGCAAAAGGGGCTGGCTCCGGCCTACATCCTCTCCTTCACGCCGGTCGAGATCAGCCACCAGTTCACCGGGTAGGCGGTGACGAAGCCGCAGAGCATGGCGATCTGCATCATGAACCAGAATTCCGCGGAGGCCGGCTCCAGCTTGGCGCCCAGCACGGTGCCGAACAGGTAGAAGCTGGCGAAGGCCATGAAGCCGTACATGCCGACCTGCCACGCCGTCAGCGACGCCGCATCGGCCTTCACCGCCTGTATCAGCCCTTCGGCGGGGGACAGGTTGCGCATCGGCTTGATGGTGAAATACTGAAAGGCGACGCCGAAGGCGAAGGCGAAGATGAAATCGACGATCCACACTGCGAACATCTTCTCGGCGAACAGGCTGCGCCAGCCGAACCAGACCGC
Source organism: Azospirillum sp. B2RO_4 (assembly GCF_051124815.1). Lineage (NCBI taxonomy): Bacteria > Pseudomonadati > Pseudomonadota > Alphaproteobacteria > Rhodospirillales > Azospirillaceae > Azospirillum > Azospirillum sp. B2RO_4. The sequence goes on from NZ_CP118486.1 coordinate 786,748, forward strand.
CACCGTCGGCGCGAACACCACCAGCCATTCGGCGACGATGTCGCCCAACGTGCAGCCGCTGCCGCAATGGGCTGCGCCCTTCGCGACCATCATCGGGAAGGGCGTGTCGCGCTTGCTCGGCATCTCCTCGCCGCGCTCCTTCGCCTGCCGCATCATCTCGTGGGTCGCGAGCCGGCCATAGGTGAAATAGCCCCAGAGGGTGAGGACCGTGCCGAACAGCGCGGTCACCGGCCAGACGACGTTCATGATCCACATGTGCTGGGGATGGCGCACCACGTCGACCAGTACGATCAGCGCGCACAGCCCGCCGAAAACCAGGGCGGCGATCGACAACACATGCAGCCAGTCGGGAACCATCGAAACAACCTCCGCGTCGCTGTGGACGGGGCGGGACGATGGCGTCCGGCCCCGGGCGTCAACTCGACATCGGGGCTATGGGTTCCGGAGAGGATGAGATGGAACCGAATCCACTGGGGCGGATTTGCCTCACTCATCTCCACGATTTTCAGGGGCGCAAGAAGATGGCCATCCGCATTCTCCAGACCTGCCTTTTCGCCGGCGCCGCTTGCGCCCTCGCCTGGATCGCCGCGCCGTCCCCGGCATCCGCACAGGCTTCCCAGGATGCGGTCGTCGCCTGCCATACGCAGCAGCAGATCGAACAGCTGGTCCGCGACAATGGCCAGATCATGCCGGACGGGTGCCGCAACATCCGGATCAGGACGGTCAATCGGCCGACCGGCGACCTCTGCGTCCTCGACATTTCGCAGACCAACGGCGGCATCACCGGCGCTATCGTCGAGGCGACGACCGACACCCAATGGTGGGTCCGCTGCCGCGACCTGGAACGCCGTTAGACCTCCCGCTTGCCGGCTCATGTCCCGGGTATGACCCGCTGGAGGGCCAGGGTCAGCGGGAAGCAGAGCGCGGCGGAAAGAACGAGCGGGGCGGCGGCGCCGGAACCGGCGGCGGCGATCAGCACGGCGTCGTAGAGCGCGATGGTGGCGATCAGGACCGCCACCGCGCGCGGAACGTCGCCCGGCGCACGGCGGAACAGGCGATGCACGGCCCAGCCGGTCGCCGCCGCCAGTGCCGCCCACAGGACGAGCGCCGCCGGGCTGCCGAGTGCCGCCCATGCCGCGCCGGCCAGCGGTACCGCCAGGACGGCCAGCGGCCAGGCATTGTCCAGCCGGTCGTAGGCCTCCTGCCGGGCGGCGAAGGTCAGCCCGACCACATGGCAGAACAGCCCGCCCGCCCCCAGCAGCATCCAGGGTGCCAGCGCGCCGCCACCCGCGATGGCCGCGGCGGTGACGTAGGACAGCAGGCGGCACAGCCCCATGATCGCCGGAGCCGCCGCCGTGCGCTTGTGCAGGGCGTCATAGAGAAGGATCGCCCCCGCCAGCAGCCCGCCGCACAGTCCGGCCTCCACCCCAGACAGGGCGGCCAGGGCGATGCCCAGCGCGATCAGTATGAGGCCGGCGGCGAACACCGCGCCGAGGGAGGCGTCGCCCCTGGGAATGGGCCGGCCCGGCCGTTCCCGCGCGTCGATCTTCGCATCGAAGGCGTCGTTCAGGTACATGCCGCCGACATAGAACAGCGCCAGCACGATGGCGGCGCGGGCAATATCGCCGCCGAACCCAGCGCCCGCCATGCCGTCCAGCGTTCCGACGCCGGCCAGCGCGATGCCCGCCATGGCGTTGCTCAGCACCGTGGGCAGGTTCGACACGCGGCCGAGGATCAGGGCCGCGCGCGGGCGGATCAGGACAGCCGTTCCAACACCCATCGCATTTCCCTTTCGATTCCGTCGACGACGCTCATGGCGCCCGCACCGCAGGCTTCGGCGGGCAGGACATCCCAGGTGTAGGTTTCGACCTCCAGATGCGGCGCCACCGGCCGGTCGCGGTGGATCGCCAGCATCCCCTCCAGCGCGCCGCTGGTGGAGTCGAGCGGCGGTTCCGGTTCGGCGAAGAGCGGGACGTGGAAATGGACCCGCCATTCCTCGTCCTCGCCGCCGGGGCTTTCCAGCGCCTGCGGCAGATCGACGAAGCGCCGGACTCTCCCATCCGCCGCACGGGCAACGGTCTGGTGGAGATAGACGGCGTCGCGGAAGGCGGCCAGCCGCTCGCGCGCCGCGGCATCGGCCCGCGCGATCCGCAGGGCGGCGCTGAGCTGGACCTTGTGGATCGGGATGCCGGCGGCGGCCAGGACAGCCAGCGTCTCCGCCGGCTCCTCGAAGTTGACGGCCATGTGGCAGACGTCGAGGCAGAGGCCGAGATGGCGCGGCAACGCCGCCGCCGCCTCGTCCGCCGTCAGCCCGGCAAGGGCGCCAAGCCGCCGGGCCGCCGCTTCCGTGAACAAGTGCGCCCGGAAGAAGGCGACGGCGTCGGCGGTGCTGTCCAGCAGGCACCAGGGTTCGGGCTCCAGTGCCAGCGCCACGGTGCGGCCGGTGTCCTGCTCCAGCCGGACCAGCCCGGCCACCGCCTGCAACAGCCCGTCGGCCACCGCCGCTTCGCGCCCGGTCACGCGTGGGGCGAAGCCGCCGGGGACGGTGCTGATCGTCGCGAAGCCGGCCGATGGGACCAGCGCCGCCATGGTTTCCGCCAGGGAGAGGCTGTAGGCGACCCGCTCCGCCGTCGTCCAGTCCGGCTCGTAAACGGCCTCCTTGACCGGCGCGCCGTGGAAGCGGCCATAGGGGAAGCCGTTCATGGTGAAGGCCGCGAACCCCTCGCCGCCGAAGATCGCCGCCAGTTCCGCCGCCACGCCCGCTTCCGCCGCCGCCTCGGCCGACAGGCGCAGCCCGACGCCGAAGGGACGGTCGGGGCAGAGCCGGCGCTTGATCTCCCGCACCGGTCCCAGCAGGGCCGCCCGAACCTCGGTGAAGGTCTGGGTCGGGTGGACGTTCAGGCAGTAGCCGAGCGTGCCGCCGCCGGACAGGCGCATCAGGCGGCCTCCCGTGCCGACAGCCAGCCGATGGCGCTTTCGACCAGCCTCGCGTCCATGGCGTTGACCTCGATCCCCCGGCCGATCCCGGCCAGCAGGGTGATGGTCAGCCGGCCGCCGAGATGCTCGCGGAACTCCTCCAGCCCGGCCAGCACCTGCGGCCGGCCGGTGGCATCGACGCGGGCCAGCGCCGGGTGCCACAGCCGGAAGCCCAGATGCTCCAGCAGGACGGCGACGCGCAGATCCTCGCCCTCCGGCAACAGGCCGGCCAGCACCGAATAGCGGGTGTCGAGTGCGATGCCGATGGCCACCGCCTCGCCATGGCGCAAATGGTTGCGGCTCAGCGTTTCCAGCTTGTGCGCGGCCCAATGGCCGAAATCGAGCGGCCGGGCGCTGCCCTGTTCGAACGGGTCGCCGCCCTCGGCGATCTGGCGCATGTGCAGTTCGGCGCAGCGGCGGATCAGGTGGGCCACCGCGTCCGGCTCGAACAGGGTCAGGGCGTCGGCCGAGCGCTCCAGCCATTCGAAGAAGGCGCCGTCGCGGATCAACGCCACCTTCACCGCCTCCGCCATGCCGGCAATGCGGTCGCGCTGCGGCAGGCTGTCGAGGAAGGCCGCGTCGTTCACCACCGCCCAGGGCGGGGCGAAGGTGCCGATCTGGTTCTTGGCGCCGTTCAGGTTGATGGCGCTTTTCACCCCGACTCCGGAATCGTTCTGCGCCAGAACCGTGGTCGGCATGCGCACCAGCCGCACGCCGCGATGGGCGGTGGAGGCGGCAAGCCCGACCGCGTCGAGGAAGGCGCCGCCGCCGACCGCCAGCACATAGGAATGCCGGTCGATGCCATGGCCGAGGATAGCGTCGTGCATCTGGCCGATCAGGGCCGGGTCGTTCTTCACCGCCTCCCCGCCCGGCAGCAGGCGTGGCGGCGCCACCAGGGTCGCCAGGTCGTCGCGCGCGGCGAAATGGGCGGCGATGGCCTCCGGCAGGGCCGGGTGTCCGGCCAGAACTCCCATGTCGACGAAGGCGAGGCAGCGCGGGCGCGGATCGGCCCCGGCCGTGCCCATCGCGTCGGCCAGCGTGGAGTTGGCGGGGTCGAAGGCGTCGCGGGTGAAGGCGACGGCATAGTCGAAGGTGACAGCGAAGCGCTGGCGGACAATGGAGGAGCGGACATCGGGATGGAGGGTCGAAGTCATCGGGCGGTCACCTCGTCGAAGAGATGTGCGAGCAGCAGGGACTTGACCGCCTCCGCCGGCACCGGGCCGTCGGGCAGCAAGTCGGGCTCAGAGGAGATCAGCAGCGGCCCGGCCTCAGGCCGGTCGGTCGGCCGGCCGTGGGAGCCCTTCACCAGCCCGGCGTCGAGCGGGATCACGTCCATCAGCGTGCGGAAGCCCAGCGCCTTCTTCGCCAGCCTCCAGGCGATGGACGCCTTGGGCCAGCGCAGGGCGGGGTCGAGGAACAGCTCCGCCGGGTCGTAACCGGGCTTGCGGTGGATCTCCACGGTGCGGGCGAAGTCGGGCGCGCGGTCCTCTTCCAGCCAGTAGGGATAGCTGAACCAGCGGTCTGCGCGGGCGACGGCGACCAGTTCGCCGGCGCGGGGGTGGCGGATGCCGGCGGCCTGCTGCGCGTCGGCGTCCAGCACCCGCTCCACCCCGTCGAGCCCCAGCAGCAGGTCGCGCACCGCCGCCACCTGTTCGGGGTTGCGGACATAGACATGGGCCAGCTGGTGGTCGGCGACGGCGAAGGCGGCGGAGGCGCCGGGGTCGAGCAGTTCGCCACCCTGTTCCTCCCGCACCGCGATCAGCCCGGCCCAGCGCAGGGCGCGGTTGATGGCGATGGGGCCGGCGACGCCGGTGATGCCGTATTCCGACAGCACGACGACCCGCATGCCCTCGCGCTCCGCCGCTTCGATCAGCGGGGCGGCCAGGGCGTCGACGGCGGCGACCTGGGCAGGGATGCGCGGGTCGTCGGGACCCAGCCGCTGCAGGTCGTAGTCGAGATGCGGCAGATAGACCAGCGACAGGCTGGGGCGGAAGCGCCGCTCCACCTCCGCCGCGCAGTCCGCGATCCAGCGGCTGGAAACCAGATCGGCGGCCGGTCCCCAGAAGCGGAACAGCGGGAACGGCCCCACCGCCTGCGTCAGCTCGCCGCGCAGGCTGTCGGGGTGGGTATGGATGTCCGGCAGCTTGCGGCCGTCGGCGGCATAGATCGGGCGCGGCGTGACGCTGATGTCGGCGCCGGAATACATGTTGTACCACCAGAACAGCTTCGCCCCGACGAAGGCCGGGTCGCGCCGCCGCGCCTCCTCCCACAGCGTCTCGCCGGTGACCAGCCGGTTGCTCTGCTTCCAGAACAGGATCTCCGAGAGGTCGCGGTCGTACCAGCCGTTGGCGACGCAGCCATGGCCGGCGGGGGGAAGCCCGGTCAGCATGCTGGCCTGCACCGAGCAGGTGACCGCCGGCAGCACCGGCACCAGCGGACGCATCCCCCGCGCCGCCAGCCGGGAAATGGCCGGGGCATGGGGCAGGAGGTCGGCGGTCAGCCCGACGACGTTCAGAACCAGCGTGCGCCTCATCGCCGTCAGCCGTCCGCTTCGGCGGTCAGCGGTGAGTCCACTTTCGGGGTTTGCCCGCGCAGGACGGTGTTGCCTTCGAACAGCAGGCGCTGGTCGACCGGCAGCGGGATTTCCAACTCCGCCGGGTCGAGCCGGCCGCTCTGGGCGTAGAAGGCGATGGGGTTGCGCCAGACGATGGTTTCGATCGCCTCGTCCGGGATGCCGGCGTCGCGCATGGCCTGCGCGGTCTTCGGCACCTTCAAGGGGTCGCTGATGCCCCAGTCGGCGGAGCTGTTGACCATGATCCGCTCCGGCCCGAAGGCCTGGACCAGCCCGACCATGCGCGGCTCGTCCATCTTGCTGCCGGGATAGATGGTGTGGCCGGCCCAGCAGCCGCTTTCCAGCACCATCTCCAGCGTCAGCTCGTTGTTGTGATCGATCAGGGTGAGGTGCGGCGGCATGCCGGCCTCGCGCAGCAGGTCCAGCGTGCGGCGGGTGCCGGCCTTCTTGTCGCGGTGTGGCGTGTGGATCATCACCGGCAGATTGTGGCGCATCGCCATTTCGACCTGCCGGGCGAGGATGTCGTCCTCCGCCGGGCTCATGTCGTCATAGCCGATCTCGCCCACCGCGACGACGCCCTCCTTCTCCAGATAGAGGTCGACCAGCTCCAGCACGCAGTCGACGATGTCGGGGTTGTTGGCCTCCTTCGGGTTGAGGCCCAGCGTGCAGAAATGGCGGATGCCGAACTGGCTGGCGCGGAAGCGTTCCCAGCCGATCAGCGACAGGAAGTAATCCTCGAAGCTGCCGGCATGGGTGCGCGGCTGGCCCAGCCAGAAGGCCGGCTCGGTCACCGCGACGATGCCGGCCCGGCGCATGGCGGCATAATCGTCGGTGGTGCGCGACGTCATGTGGATGTGCGGGTCGAACAGCTTCATCACGTCAGTTTCCCAATTCGAGGAGGAAGTCGAGGTCGGCCGGCACCGGCCGGCCGGAGGCCCGCCGTTCGTCGCGGAAATCGGCGGCCATGCGGCGCAACTGGGCGGTCGTCCGCTCCGCCAGCCCGACCACGCGGGCCAGCGGTGCGCCGGTGAACACCGCCTTCAGCACCATCTGGTTGAAGACCGGCTCGGCGAAATGGGCGGCGGGATAGCGGTTGTCGCAGGCGATGGCCTCGAACACCGGCTGCACGCTGGAGCGGCAGGCGTCGGCGGCGAGATCGGCGAAGCGGGCGGGGTCGGGCAGCAGAATCAGTGACTGGAGGATCGCCGCGCGCTCCGCGCTGTCCGACCGGCGGAAGGCGGTGGCCAGCCGGGCCGGCGCTTCGTCTCCCGCGGCATGGACGGAGGCGGCGAGAAGGGCAGCGCGGGCGATGCGGGCGGGCGGCCAGCCCAGCGGAGCGGTGCCCGACAGCTTGCGGCCGGCAATCGCGAACAGCCGCATGAACTCGGCCGTGCCGGGCAGGGGCGGGGCGGCCAAGGCCATCTCGAGCCATGCCGCGGCTTCCCGGTCCTGGTCGGCGATCAGGGCGGTCAGGATGCCCGGCATGGCTTCGGGCGCTGCGGCGGGCAGCATCGTCGGATTGGCCATCCCTGCTCCACGCGGCCCTGCTCCACACGCCACGGTCGTCATGGGTGCCGGCTCCTGCATTGCGACGCTTCGTCGACCGGCGGCGCAAGTACGGGTGCGGATCGCGGTCGGCGACACTCCATATGGGATGCATGAAACATCAGTATGTCAACTGACGATATGTGTCACACAGGGGTGATCGCAGCGGGCGGGGATGGAACAGCGTGGAACGGTTTCCGACGGATGTTCCATCCAGCGGGGGAAATGGTCGTTTTGGAAAGTGCGGCTGTCGAGCGCCATGGCTTTGCTCCATCGGTGGGACCTTTGGCGGAAAGGCTATAGGAATTTCATCCTTTTTCGGAGGGCTTTTGGGCAAAAGCCGGGGCGCTGCCCTGTGTCGCAGGGCTTGGCCCTTCCCAGCGCGGGCCGTCCGGGGCTAAAGCCTTGGCGATGACAGGGGACCCGTGCGACTGCGACGTTCTGGTGGTGGGTGGCGGGAACGCCGCGCTCTGCGCCGCCATCGCCGCCCGCCGGGCCGGCGCGGCGGTCCTGCTGCTGGAGGCGGCACCCAAGGCGTTGCGCGGCGGCAACGCCCGCCATTCCCGCAACATGCGGGTCATGCACGACGCACCGACCGCGTGGGTGCGCGGGCGCTATCCGGCCGACGACTATCTGGCCGACCTGCGGCGTGTGGCCGAGGAGGCGGATGACGGGGTGGCACGGCTGTTCGTCGACGCCAGCGCCGACATCGTCGATTGGCTCGCCGGCAACGGTGTGCGGTTCCAGAGCTGTGCCGACGACGTGCTGCCCTATTCGCACAAGACCGCCTTCTTCCTCGGCGGCGGCAAGGCGCTGGTCAATGCGCTCTATGCCACCGCCGAAGGGCTGGGTATCGCCATCCGGTACGGCAGTGACGTGCGGGCGCTGCATCTGCGCGAGGGGGTGTCCGCCGTCACCGTGGGGGAGCCGGGCGTCACGGTGCGGGCACGGGCGCTCGTCGTCGCCTCCGGCGGGTTCCAGGCCGATCACGGCTGGCTGAGGCGGGAGTGGGGCGAGGCCGCCGACCGCTTCTCGATCCGCGGCACCCCGCATGCGACCGGCATTCCGCTGACCGCGCTGCTGGAGGAGGGGGCGGAGCCGGTGGGGGCGGCGAACCGCTGCCACATGGTCGCGGTGGATGACCGCGCGCCGCCCTTCGACGGCGGCATCGTCACCCGGCTGGACGGCATCGCCCACGGCATCGTCGTGGACCGCGACGGCCGCCGCTTCGCCGACGAGGGCGCGGTCGTCGGGCCGTTGCGCTATACGGCCTGGGGCGAGCTGGTGGCCCGCTGTCCGGGCGCCGTCGCGTTCTCGATTTTCGACGCGGCCATCGAGACGCGGTTCCGGCCCTCCATCTTCCCGGCGATCCGGGCGGGCGGCATCGGGGAACTGGCGCTGGCGCTGGGGATTCCTCCGCCGGCCCTGGAAGCCACGGTCGCCGGCTTCAATGCCGCGATCACCGGCGGAGGCGGCACGGCGGGGGGCGATCCGCCGAAGACACGGCTTGCCGCGCCGATCCTGGTCCCGCCCTTCGGCGCCTATCCGGTGCGGGCGGGCGTCACCTCCACCTGCCTGGGGGTGCGGGTCGATGGGCGGGCGCGGGTGCTGCGGCGGGACGGGAGTGCGCTGGACGGGGTCCATGCCGCCGGGGTCGTCATGGCGCCCAACATCCTCGGCTGCGGTTATCTGGCGGGGAGCGCTATGACGGTGGGCGCCGTGCTCGGCCGCATCGCCGGACGGGAGGCCGCGGCCCATGCCCTGCGCTGACGAGAGCGAGCGGATCGCGGCGGCGCGGCGGGCGCTGGAGATCTGCAACGCCTGCCAGTTCTGTGACGGCTATTGCGCGGTGTTCCGCGCGCTGAAATCCCGGCGGTTGGTCTCGGCGGCGGACCTGACATTCCTGTCCAACCTCTGCCACAACTGCCGGTCCTGCTATCACGCCTGCCAGTATGCACCGCCGCATGAGTTCGACCTGAACCTGCCGAAAAGCCTCAGTCTGGTCCGGCAGCAGACCTACCGCGACCATGTCTGGCCGCCGGTGGCGAGGGGGCGTCTGCCCGGCGCGGGGTGGTCCTTCGCCGCCGCCGTCACCCTGGCCGCGATGGCGCTGGTGGCGCTGCCGGCGGTCCTGAGCCTGCCGGCGGAGCTGCTGTTCGGGCGGCATGACGGGCCGGGGGCCTTCTATCGGCTGGTGCCGTGGGGGATCATCACCGCGGTCGCGGGGGTGGTGATGCTGTGGTCGCTGCTCGCCATCGGCTTCAGCGTCGCGTCCTTCTGGCGCGGCATGGGGCCGGCACCGGCCGGGGCGGCGCTGTGGCCGGCTCTGCGCGAGGCGTTCCGCGATGCGGCGACCTTGCGCAATCTCGGTGGCGGCGGGGCCGGCTGCAACGATCGGGACGAGCGCTTCTCCCTGGCGCGGCGGCGGTTCCACCATGCGCTGTTCTATGGAGTGGCGCTCTGCTTCGCCGCCACCGGGGTGGCGACCGTCTACGACCATGGGCTGGGCTGGCAGGCGCCCTATCCGCTGATGAGCCTGCCGGTTCTGCTCGGCAGTTTGGGGGGAGTTGGGATGGTCGTCGGCACGGCAGGACTGGCGCTGCTGAAGCGGCGGGCCGATCCGGGACCGGTGGCACGGAGTCTGAGCGGCGCCGACGGCGCGTTGCTGGCGCTGCTGTTCCTGGTGGCGGTAAGCGGCCTCGGGCTGCTGGCGCTGCGCGGGACCGCGGCGATGGGGCTGCTGCTGCTGGTCCATCTGGGGCTCGTCCTCGGCTGGTTCGCGACGCTGCCCTACAGCAAGTTCCTGCACGCGCCCTTCCGTTTCGCCGCCCTGCTGCGGGCGGCGATGGAACGGCAGGGCAGGGGGTGACGCGCCTCCCGCCTGCCCCCGTCCCGTCCCGCCGGCCGGTCAGCCGGCCCGCAACTGGGTCAGGAAGCGGGTGACCTCCTCGCGCAGGCTGTCGGTCTGCACCGACAGTTGGCGGACATTCTCCAGCACCTCGTAGGCGACCTTGCCGCTGCGGCCGGCGGCGCTGTTCACGCCGCCGATGCTGGAGGAAACCTCGTGGCTGCCCTGGGCGGCCTGCTGGATGTTGCGGCTGATCTCGCGGGTCGCCGCCCCCTGCTGTTCGACCGCCGAGGCGATGGAGGTGGCGACATCGTTGACCCGGCCGATGACCTGCGCCACGCCCTTGATCTCCTGAACCGCGCGGCCGGTCTCGGCCTGGATGCCGGCGACCTGGGCGGCGATCTCCTCGGTGGCCCTGGCGGTCTGGGTGGCGAGCGCCTTGACCTCCTGCGCCACCACGGCGAAGCCCTTCCCGGCCTCTCCGGCGCGGGCGGCCTCGATGGTCGCGTTCAGCGCCAGCAGGTTGGTCTGGCTGGCGATCGAGTTGATGAGTTCGACCACCGCGCCGATCCGCTCCACCGCGCCGGCCAGCCCCTCCACCTTGCCGTTGGCGCGTTCGGCGCTTTCGACCGCTTCGCGGGCGATCCCGGCCGACTCGCCGACCTGCCGGCTGATTTCGTTGATCGAGCTGGTCAGTTCCTCCGTCGCCGCGGCGACGGTCTGGACATTGGCGGAGGTCTGTTCGGTCGCGGTGGCGACGGCGCCGGCCAGCGTGCCGGTCTCGTCGGCGGCGCGCGTCATGTCCTGGGCGCGCCGTTCGATGCCGTCGGCCTCGCCTGCGACGTCGTGGATCAGGTTGCCGACGGTCTGTTCGAAATGGCTGGCGAGTGCGGTCATCGCCTCCCGCTTCTCGGCCGCGGCGCGCTCCGCCTGTTCGGCTTGGCTCGCTTCCAGGCTGGCCTTGGCGAGCGCGTTCTCCTTGAACACCTGAAGCGCCTGCGCCATGCCGCCGATCTCGTTGCGGCGGGCCGCCTCCGGGAAGGTGACGCCGAGGTCGCCGGCGGCGAGCGCGGTCATCTTGTCCCGCAGCCGGTGCAGCGAGCGCACGATGTCGCGGTTGACCAGGAACCCGATCAGCACCAGCGCGGCGATCAGCGCGGCGGTGGCGGTGCCCGTCCGGCGCAGGAAGTCGTAATAGGCGGCGTCGATGTCGTCGGTGTAGACCCCGGAGCCGACGATCAGCCCCAGCGGCTGGTACCGCTTCACATAGTTGGTCTTCAGCAGCGGGACGTCCGACCCCAGCTTCGGCCAGACATAATGGATGATGGCGGTGTCCTGGCGGCGCAGCGTGTCGACGATCTCGCGGACGAAGAACTTGCCGGCCTTGTCCTGAAGCCCGATGCGGTCGGTGCCGACCGCCTTGTGGTTGGAGGGATTGGCGACGGCGATGCCCTTGAGGTCGTAGGCGAAGAGATAGTCGGCGCCGTCATGGTAGGACATCGCATGCACCGCGTTGCGGAAGCGCGCCAGGGCTTCCTCGCGGGGCAGGGTTCCGGCCTCCACCTCGGCATTCAGCCCCTTGGCCATGCCGACCGCCAGTTCCACCGCGGAGCGGATGGTGTCGATGCGGTCGTCAACCATGCGCTGGTGGGTGAGGCTGCTGCTGATGGCGATCACGACGGCCGGAGCCAGGATGGACAAAGCGACCAGGGCGGTCAGCTTTGCTCGGATCGTCAGATTTTCCAGGATTTTCATGGGGACCTTCGTGTCGCGCGCATCAGGGGGCGGCAACTGATATACTACGAAAGAGGGGAGTAGCTGAAATCGGAATGGCTGATTTCAGTAATAAAATAACTGCATAGGATTAAAAAATTCTGCCGCCCGGATTACGACTTTGTGGCGGCGGTGTCCATGCTGGAGAAATGGACGAGGGTCGGGCCGGCGACCTCCCGCAGCAGCAGGGCGAAGCGCTCCGCCGCTGGCGACAGCGACCGGCCGGCCTTGCGGATGAAGCCGATGCGGCGGATCAGGCCGGCGGCGCGGATCGGTTCGACGACGATGCCCTCGCAGGAGGCGGAGTCGACGGCGGATTCCGGCAGCACCGAGACGCCCAGCCCCGCCCGCACCATGCCGACCGCGGTCGACATGTAGTTCGCCTCGCAGGACAGGCTGATGTCCAGCCCCTCCTTTTCCAGCGCGCGTTCGACCAGCGACCGGACGCTGGTGCCGCGCGCCGTCAGGATCAGCGGATAGGCGACGATGTCCTTCAGCAGCAGCGGACGCCGGCCGTTCAGCGGGTGGTCGGCGGGGAAGAAGGCGCACATCCGGTCGCAGAGGAAATCGATCACCTCGACGTCGCGATCCGGGCCGACCCGGCTGCCGATGCCGAAATCGACCTCCTCCGCCTTGACCAGCTGGATGATCTGCTCGGCGACGACGTCGCTGACCTTCACGTCGATGTTGGGGTGGTCGGCGGCGAAGCGGCGGATGGCGATGGGCAGCAGACCGGCGGCCACCGACGGCAGGGTGGCGACCGACACCGATCCGCGCCGCAGCCCGGCGAGATCGTGGCTGACGCTCATCACCGCATCCAGTTCGGCCAGCACCCGCTGCAGGGCCGGCAGCAGGTCGCGCCCGGCCTGGGTCAGCACGACATGGCGCTTGTTGCGGTCGAACAACCGCACGCCGAGGCTTTCTTCCAACTGGCGGATCTGCACGGTCAGCGCCGGTTGCGACACGTTGACCTCCGCCGCGGCCTTCGTGAAGCTGCCGAGCCGGGCGACGGCGACGAACGCCTTGATGTGTCTCACGCCCTGGAGCATGGCGCGCCTCTTATAACCAGATCGGATTGCGGTGATACAACAAATTCATTTCTCTAATCTGATTGTGGGTTCGTACAGTGTCAATCACGGAAGCCGGTATGGCGCAGCCCGCCAAAAGGCGGGGCGTTGATTATGACATGCCGCCGACCGGCGGGTGAAAAGAACAAGTTTTACGGAAATCCCCTCCGCAGCGTTACTCGGAGATCGGCCTCGGCTGCCCTTGGTTGGCCGGTCTGGTGCTTCGCGTGCGGCGGACGGGTCGCGAAAACCAAATAGAACAACAATAACAACGGTCATAGAGGAGGTCACATGCTCGCACTACTCGGCTTGGCCACCATCGTCGTTCTGCTGTCGGCGATCATGACGAACCGGATGTCGCCCCTGGTCGCGCTGATCGCCGTGCCGATCGTCGCGGCGCTGGCCGGCGGCTTCGGATTCGAGACCAGCAAGTTCATCATCGCCGGCATCCGCTCCATCGCGCCCACCGCCGGCATGTTCGTGTTCGCCATCATCTTCTTCGGCGTCGTCACCGATGCCGGCATGATGGACCCGATCATCGACCGCATCCTGCGCCTGGTCGGCACGCGGCCGGCGCGCATCACCGTCGGTACCACGCTGCTGGCGCTGCTGATCCATCTCGACGGGTCGGGTGCGGTCTGCTTCCTCATCACCATTCCGGCGATGCTGCCGCTCTATGACCGGCTGGGCATGGACAAGCGCATCCTGGCGCTGTGCGTGTCGATGGCGGCGGGCGTCAACTTCCTGCCCTGGACGGGTCCGATGATCCGCTCGGCCGCCGCGCTGAAGGTGCCGGTGACCGACATCTTCAATCCGCTGATCGCGGTGCAGGGCGTCGGCCTGCTGTTCATCTTCACCGTCGCCTTCCTGCTGGGCAAGCGCGAGGAACGCCGTCTCGGCCTGTCGTCCAGTCCGCTGGCCGCCGGAGAGGCGCGGTCGGTCGGCGCCATGGGTGTGGACGGCGGTGTCGCCGCCGGCCCGGCGCCGCGCGTGCTGACGCCGGAGCAGATCAGGATCCGCCGGCCGAAGCTGTTCTGGGTCAACCTGATCCTGACGCTGTCGATCATGGCGGTGATGATCGAGGGGGCGGTCGATCCGGTGGTGATGTTCATGGTCGGCACCGTGCTGGCGCTGATGATCAACTACCCCGACGTCAAGATGCAGAAGGACCGCGTCGACGCCCATGCCAAGGCGGCGCTGATGATGGCGAGCATCCTGCTGGCGGCCGGCGTCTTCACCGGCATCATGAGCGGCACCAAGATGCTGAGCGCCATGGCGCAGTCCGCCGTCGCCTTCGTCCCGCCGGACATGGCGCAGCATGTGCCCTTCGCGCTGGGCATCCTGTCGATGCCGCTCAGCCTGCTGTTCGATCCGGACTCCTATTATTTCGGCATGATGCCGGTGATCGCCGAGGTCTATAAGACGCTGGGCGGCGACCCGATCCAGATCGCGCAGGCGTCGGTGCTCGGCCAGATGACCGTCGGTTTCCCGGTCAGCCCGCTGACCCCCGCCACCTTCCTCGTCGTCGGCCTGTGCGGCATCGGGCTGGGCGAGCACCAGAAATTCTCGATCCCCTACCTGTTCGCCGCTTCGGTGGTCATGACCATCGCCGCGGCCGTCCTGGGGGTCATCCCGTTCTGAGGCGGCCTAAGCTTGGCTTTACAAAAGTGGCCGCAGACAGGAGCACATCATGAAAACCATCCGCATCGGATCGGGCGCCGGCTATTCCGGCGACCGCATCGAGCCGGCCGTGGAACTGGCCGGGCAGGGTGACATCCAATACCTCGTCTTCGAATGCCTGGCGGAGCGCACCATCGCCATCGCCCAGGGCGCCAAGCTGAAGGATCCGGCGCAGGGTTACGATCCGCTGCTGGCCGAGCGCATGCTGGCGGTGTTGCGGCCCTGCCTTGAGAAGGGCATCCGCATCATCACCAACATGGGCGCGGCCAACCCGGCCGCCGCCGCGGCGAAGACACGGGAGATCGCCCGCTCGCTCGGTCTGGAGGGGCTGAAGATCGCCGCGGTGTCGGGCGACGACGTGTTGGAGACACTGAAGTCCGGCGGCCACCGGATCGAGGAGACCGGCGCGCCGGTCGCGTCGATGGCCGACCGGCTGGTCTCGGCCAACGCCTATCTCGGCGCCGCTCCCATCGTCGAGGCGCTGAAGGCCGGGGCCGACATCGTCATCACCGGCCGCGTCGCCGACCCGGCCCTGTTCCTCGCCCCGCAGATCTTCGAGTTCGGCTGGTCGATGGAGGATTGGGACCGTCTGGGCAAGGGGACGGTGGTCGGGCATCTGCTGGAATGCGCAGGCCAGATCACCGGCGGCTATTTCGCCGATCCCGGCGTGAAGGACGTGGCCGGGCTGGCCCGGCTCGGCTTTCCCATCGCCGAGGTGACTGAGGATGGCGGCGCCGTCATCACCAAGGTGGCGGGCTCCGGTGGTGCCGTGACCACCGCCACCTGCAAGGAACAGCTGCTCTATGAGATCCACGATCCCGCCGCCTATCTGACGCCGGACGTGGTGGCCGACTTCTCGCAGGTGCGCTTCGTGCAGGAGGGACCGGACCGGGTGCGGGTGTCGGGCGCCACCGGGCGTCGGCGGCCGGACACGCTGAAGGTCTCGGTCGGCTATGTCGACAGCTTCATCGGCGAGGGGCAGATCTCCTACGCCGGTCCCGGCGCCGTCGCGCGCGGCCGGCTGGCGCTGGAGATCGTGCGCGAGCGGCTGGCGCTGACCGGCGTCGAGGCGACGGAGCTGCGCTTCGACCTGATCGGCGTCGATTCCATCCATGGCGACGCGCTGTCCACCGCCGGCGGGCGGGAGCCCTACGAGGTGCGGGTCCGCGTGGTCGGCCGCACCGGCAGCCTGAAGGAGGCGCAGCGCATCGGCAACGAGGTCGAAACCCTCTACACCAACGGCCCGGCCAGCGGCGGCGGCGCCACCAAATCGGCGAAGGACGTGGTCGCGATGCTGTCGGCCCTGCTGCCCCGCGAGCTGGCGAAGCCCGCCATCCAGTTCATGGAGGCCTGAGATGAAACTCCGCGACATTGCCCACTCCCGCACCGGCGACAAGGGCGACATCTCCAACATCTCCGTCATCGCCTTCGATGAGGCGGACTATCCGCTGATCGCGGCGCATGTCACCGCCGACCGCGTGAAGGAGGTGTTCCACGAGACCGTCCATGGCGAGGTGGTGCGTTATGAAATCCCCAGCATCGGCGCGCTGAACTTCGTGATGCGGAACGCGCTGGGCGGCGGGGTGACGCGCTCGCTGGCGCTCGACGCCCATGGCAAGTGCCTGGCGTCGGCGCTGCTCGACCTCGACATCCCTGACCGGCCAGCGTGACGGTAGAGGGGTGTCACGCCCGGTCAGCGCCGGCCCTTCGCCAGCGCGCTGCCGGCGGAGGCGCACATGATGCAGGCGATGGCGGCCCATTGAACGGCGCTCAGCCGCTCGCCCAGCATCAGGAAGCCGATCAGCGCCGCCACGGCGGGGGAGGCGCTGACGGCGAGGCCGAAGACGTGGCTGGGCAGGCGGCGCAGCGCCATCATCTCCAGCAGGTACGGAACCATGCTGGACAGCACCGCCACCGCTAGGCCGGTGAACAGCACCGCCGGGACCAGCAGCCCGGCCCCGGCATGGGCGATCCCCAGCGGGACGGTGAAGCTGGCCGCCACCAGCATGCCCCAGGCCACCGCCTGCCCGCCGGGAAGCGACGAGGCGCGCTTGCCGAAGACGATGTAGAGCGCCCAGCAGAAGGCCGCCGCCGCCGCATAGGCGATGCCGACGGGGTTCAGCGCGCCCGACGCCTCCCGCAGCGGCAGCAGCAGGACGAGGCCGACGGCGGCGCAGGCGATCCACAGGAAATCCTTCAGCCGGCGGGAGCCCAGCAGCGCCACCGCCAGCGGCCCGGTCACCTCGATGGCGATGGCGATGCCGATGGGGATCAGCTCCATCGCCCGGTAAATCGACAGGTTCATCGCCCCCAGCGTGGCGCCATAGACCAGCAGGTTGCCCAGATCCGCCCGCCCCGGCAGCCGGCGCCAGGGCCGCAGGATCGCCAGCAGCATCAGCGCCGACAGCCCGACGCGCAGGCCGGTCACCCCCTCCGCGCCCACCAGCGGGAACAGCGACTTGGCCGAGGCCGCCCCGACATATTGCGACAGCAGCGACGCCAGCAGGATCAGCAGCGGCAGGGCCGCCGGCTCCGGCCGGGCTGCGGTTGCGGTTTCGATGGATGCGTTCGCCACGCGCCCGGCTCCCGGCAGGAATGGTCAGGCGAAAAGATACTGTGACGAAAGGGCGCCGGGGGCTTAAGTTTCGGGACCTCGACGCATTGTTCTTTCGTGAAAGCCGCCATGCGCTCAACGATCGCTCGCCTGCCGGATCAGCTCGATGACCAGGACCGTGCGATCCTGCGCATCCTGCAACGCGACAACAAGACCTCGCAGCGGGAGATCGGCGAGGCGGTCCACCTCTCCGCCCCGGCGGTGCAGCGCCGCATCGCCCGGATGGAGGCGGCCGGACTCATCCGCCGCAACGTGGCGGTGGTCGATCCGGTCGCGGTCGGACAGGGCGTAACGGTCGTGGTGGAGGTCCAGACGGTCAACGACCGCTCGCCCACCATCGCCGCCGCCAAGCGGCTGTTCCGCGAGGCGGCGGAGGTGCAGCAGTGTTATTTCGTGACTGGGCGAGCCAGCTTCGTCCTGATCCTGCTGGTCCCGGACATGGCGAGCTACGAGGTGCTGTCGCGCCGCCTGTTCGCCGATAACGAACTGGTGCAGTCCTTCCAGACGATGGTCGTGCTCGATCCGGTGAAGGTGACGCTGGAGGTGGATTTGTAGGGCGGCCAGCAGCTCAGTCCTGCCAGTCCTCGTATCCCCAATCCTCGGCATCGGGGTCGGCAGTGCCCAGCGGGGCCACCGTGGCGCCGGCGTCGAGGGCTGCGGCCAGCCACGGTTCGACGCTGGTGACGGGGGAGGTGCGGCACCAGCGGCGGCGGCGGCCGTCCCAGCGGCAACGGCCCTGGCGCTTCATCTCGTCCCGCAGTTCCCGGGACGGGATGGACGCGAAGCGCAGTTCCAGGCCGCGATCGCTTTGGGCGATCTCCACCACCTCCCCGGCGGCGGTGGTATGGGTCAGGCCGTCTTCCAGCACTTGGCGCAAGGCCGCCGCCCGGTCCTCGCGGATGCGGGCCTCGGCTTCGCGCTGGCGGCGGCGGTCGGCCAGGGCGTCGGCGATCCAGTCCGGCGGCTCCTCCAGCACGCGGAAACCGGCGCCGCCGCGCGGGCCGGGCGCCTCTTCCAGCAGGCCCTCGCGCAGGAGGTCGGCAAGCAGGGTCTTCAACCGGTCGCGGTCGGACGGGATGCCGGGCTGGCGGTTGGCCGCGGCGTCGGCGACGGTGAAGCGATCGCCGACGGCCCAGCCCTCGTAGATGGCGGCGGCCAGGGCGTGCAGTTCGGCGACGCGGCTGCGCTGGTCGATCAGATGGGCGGCGACGATGGCGTTCGGCGGTTGATCGACCCGGCCGGCGAGTCCGCAGGTCCGGCACTGCCAGGCGCCGGGATCGGACAGCAGCAGCTGGGGGTCGCAGCGGCGCTTGCGGCAATGCTCCTCGCTGCCCGGTTCCGGCAGGCCGCGACCGCTGTCCAGCAGGGCGTGGATGGCATCGAGCGGCGTGTCGGCGACGCCGCGCAGCCGGTCGAGAATGTCGGCGGGCAGCCAGATTTCGGCGCCATCACTGTCGTTGGCGGCTGCGAAGCGGTTCTTCAAGGCGCGGCGGCGGGTGGGCGTCAGCAGGGCGAGAACCCGTTCGGCGGTGTAGCTCTCGTCGAAGGTGTCGGCGAGCAGGGCAGCCAGATCGCCGAGCAGTGCCGGGGGCGCCAATGCGCTTTCGTCCCCGGCGGCGAGGATGCGGCGGGCCTCGCCGAGGATTTCCGTGCTGTCGTCTGCTCCCATCGCCATCCGCGCCCTGGTCCCCGTCCGTTCCGCGTAGCAAGCTGGGCATGCCGGAAATGCCCGTCAAGCGCCGGCTGGACCGTCGGCAGTGGCTACAGGGAACCGGAACGGCCCGGCGAAGCACGGTGTTGACTGAGTGCAACGAACTGGCGTCAGAAACGGAAAGGCTTTGGCATGTCCAACAGCACGCATTTCGCCCCGCCCGGCCCGCTCGGCTTCGGCGGCGCGCCGCTTGGCAACATGTTCGAGGAGGTGTCGGACGAGACGGCCGAAGCCACGCTCGATGCCGCCTGGGACGCCGGCATCCGGTATTTCGATACCGCTCCGGAATATGGTCCCGGCATTTCGGAACATCGCTTCGGCCATGTCCTGCGCAATCGCCCGCGCGACGAATTCGTGCTGTCGACCAAGGTCGGCCGGCTGCTGCGCGCCGATTCCAGGAAGGGCGGCCAGCATGGCCCCTTCGTCAAGGGATTGCCGTTCCGCGTCGATTACGACTACACCGCCGACGGCGTGCGGCGGTCCATCGAGGACAGCCTGCAGCGGCTGGGCATGGCCCGCATCGACATCGCCTATATCCACGATTGCGCCGAGGATGCCCATGGCGACCGCTGGCTGGAGGTGTTCGACACCGCCATGACGGGCGCCGCCGTGGCGCTGACCCAGTTGCGCGAGGAGGGGGTGATCCGCGCCTGGGGCCTGGGCGTCAACCGGGTGGAGCCCTGCGTGATGGCGCTGGAGCGGGCGGACCCGGACGTCTTCCTGCTGGCCGGGCGCTACAGCCTGCTGAACCAGCCGGCATTGGACGAGCTGTTCCCGCGCTGCGGCGAGCGCGGCGTACATGTGGTGGTCGGCGGCCCCTACAATTCCGGCCTCATCGCCGGGGGCAAGACCTTCGAATATCAGGAGGCCCCGTCCGACAAGGTGGCGGCGCGCGACCGGCTGGCGGACATCGCCAAGCGCCACGGCGTCGACCTGCGCGCCGCCGCCCTGCAGTTCTGCGCCGCGCATCCGGTCGTCGCCTCGGTCATTCCCGGCACCAAGAACCCGGCGCGGGTGCGGGAGAATGTGGAGCTGATGGGACAGCCGATTCCCGGCGATTTCTGGCGGGAGCTGAAGGCGTCCGGCGTCCTGCCGGAACAGGCGCCGACGCCGGCTTGAGCAGCCTCAGCCCTCCACCACGGTTCCGGGGTGGCCGGCTTCGAAGCGGGCGGGGGAGATGCCGCGGGCGGCCAGAGCCGAGCGCAGCAGATGCGGCGGCTCCTCCCGCGCCTCGTCGGTCAGGGAGAAGGTGCCCCAATGGATGCCGACGGCCTTCTTCGCCCCGACATCCAGCATGATCCGCACCGCCTCGTCCGGGTCGCAATGCTGGGCGGCCATGAACCAGCGCGGATCGTAGGCGCCGATGGGGATCAGCGCCAGATCGCAGGCCCCCAGCCGCTCGCCGATGGCGCGGAAGGCGGCGCCGGTGCCGTAGCCGGTGTCGCCGGCGAAATAGACCGAGCCGGCCGGCGTGCGCAGGACGAAGCCGCCCCACAGCGCCATCCGGCGGTCGCGCCCGGTGCGCGAGGACCAGTGGTTGGCCGGGACGATGTGGACTTCCGCGTCCGGCCTCAGCTCGAACCGGCTCCACCAGTCGCCGGCCGCCGTCCGCACGTCCGGGATATGCTTGCGCAGGATGGTGTCGTTGCCGAGCGGCGTGACCATCAGCGGGGCGTCGCGCCGGTGCAGGCGTTTCAGCGTCGCCAGATCCAGATGGTCGTAGTGGTTGTGCGACAGCAGAACCGCGTCGATCTTGGGCAGGTCGTGGAAGCGGATGGCCGGCGCCGTCACCCGCTTCGGCCCGGCGAAGCGGACGGGGCTGGCACGGTCGGACCAGACCGGATCGGTCAGGACGTTCAGGCCGGCGGCCTGGACAAGCGTCGTCACATGGCCGACCACCGTCACGCGCAGCCCATCGACGTGCCGGGCCGGCATCACCGGGGCTACCGGCACCTGCCGCGGCCATTTCGCCGCCTTCCGCCCCCATTGCCAGCGGAACAGCTGGCTGAGGCTGCGGTCGGTTTCCGGCTCGCCCGGATTGAAGAAGCGCAGCCCGTCGAAATTCGACGTGGCGGGACCCTGCCAGTAGGGATTACGCATGCGCATCGGATCCTTATGCCATCCTTCGTCCCGAACCAGATGGTATCGCCGCGGTGAAGTTCTATAGACCGCGGTGGGCGGTCAGGCTACTGTGCCGCCTTCATTCATGGTTTGATCCCGGTTCGATCCAATGCAGTCCGACACCCCGACCGACGAGCAGCATCGCGCCATCCAGGCGATCGACGCCTGGTACAAGGACGATGCCGCCCAGCAGGTCTTCTGGCTGGCCGGGGAGGCCGGGACCGGCAAGACCAAGACCACCGCCTTCGTGCTGGAGCATCTGCTGGAGCGCCGCCGGCTGACCGAGTATGTGGTGGGCGCCCCCACCGGCAAGGCTGCCCAGGTTCTGCGCCAGAAGGGGATCGAGGGGGCGGCGACGCTGCATTCGCTGCTCTACGCCCCGCGCAAGGACGGCGACACCGGCGAGCTGTTCTTCGCCCGCCGCAGCGACGGGCCGGTGGCCGACGCCGACCTGATCGTCTGCGACGAGGGGTCGATGATCGGCGACGATCTGGCGCGCGACCTGATGCGCACCGGCAAGAAGATCCTGGTCATCGCCGACGATTACCAGCTGCCGCCGGTCTCCGGCCAGGGGCTGTTCACCAGCGGCGAGCCCGATTTCCGCCTGACTGAGCCGCACCGCACCGCCCGCGAAAGCCCGGTGATCCGGCTGGCCCACCTGCTGCGCCGGCAGGAGATGCCACGCCGCTTCGGCTCGGTCGGCAAGGTGCATGTCCTGCCGCTGGAGCACCGCACCCAATCGCTGGTGATGCGGACCTCGGCGCAGGCGATCTGCGGCACCCACCGCGTCCGCACCACCTACACCAAGCGGATGCGCAAGCTGCTGGGCCACGACTCGGTGATGCCGCAGGCGGGGGAGCGGGTCATCTGCCGGCGCAACCAGAAGGACGAGGGGCTGTACAACGGCATGATCGGCGCGCTGACCCGCCCGGCCGCCGAGGGGCAGGGCCGCGAGGCCGGCCTGTGGTCGCTGGGCGTGCAGATGGAGGACGAGGTGCGGTCGCGCGGCAGGTTGATCGTCCATCCCTGGATGTTCCAGGCCCATTACACCGACGGCATGGCGCAGCCGCGGGTGGGCAAGGACATCCAGCTTTATGACTGGGCGTGGCTGATCACCTGCCATGCCTCGCAGGGGTCGGAATTCCCGTCGGTCACCGTGGTCGACGATTCGGCCGCCTTCCGCGAGCATCGCTGGCGCTGGCTCTACACCGCCGTCACCCGCTCGCGCGAGGAACTGGTGCTTCTGCTGCGCAACGCCGACCTCGGCGGGCCGTGGCAGGTTCCCGAATTCGACGACTGCCTGACGGCCTGAACCGATAAACCCAGCTTATCGAACGCATCACTTCTTTGCGTTGGATGTGATCGGACGAGGTCTCCATTTTACGTGTCGGAACGGTGATTTTCGTTCCTGACCGCTTCCGGAGACTTCATCCCATGGTTCGTGAAACCGCAGCACCGGCAAGGGCGGTGCCCGGAATACCAGTGCTTTCCCGCGTCGGCCGCCTTCTGCCCGGCTTGGCCCTGTGCGTCGCCGTAACCGGTCTGGCCTTCGCCGCGGCGTCGGCGGAGGTGGCGCTGTTCGGTCAGGCCTGGATCGAGGCGCTGGTCCTGGCGATTCTGATCGGCACCGTGATCCGCACCGCCTGGGCGCCGCCCGCGCGCTGGCATCCCGGCATCGGCTTTTCCGCCAAGATCCTGCTAGAGGTGGCGGTCGTCCTGCTCGGCGCGTCGGTCAGCGCCGCCACCATCCTGTCGGCGGGGCCGGCCCTTCTGCTGGGCATCGCGGCGGTGGTGGCGATGGCGCTGCTGGCCGGTTTCGGCATCGGGCGGCTGCTCGGCCTGCCGGTGCGCATGGCGGTGCTGGTGGCCTGCGGCAACGCGATCTGCGGCAATTCGGCCATCGCCGCGGTGGCGCCGGTGATCGACGCCCACAGCGACGACGTCGCCGCCTCCATCGCCTTCACCGCCGTGCTGGGCGTCGCCGTCGTGCTTGGCCTGCCGCTGCTGGGATTCGGGCTGCAGATGAGCGGGGTGCAGTATGGCGCGCTGGCCGGGATGACCGTCTATGCCGTGCCGCAGGTGATCGCCGCCGCCACGCCGCTGGGCGCCACGGCGGTGCAGGTGGGCACGCTGGTGAAGCTGGTGCGGGTGCTGATGCTGGGGCCGGTCTGCCTGCTGCTGTCGCTGCTGGCGCCCCGGCTGGGCGGGGAGGGGGCCGGCGCCGGCGCCGACATGGCGGAGCGTCCGCGCCGGGCCTATCCGCCGGTCCACCATCTGGTGCCGTGGTTCATCCAGGGCTTCCTGGCGATGATCGTCCTGCGCTCGCTGGGGATCATTCCCCATGCCGCCCTGCCGGCGATGGAGCATGCGGCGACCCTGCTGACCGTGGTGTCGATGGCGGCGCTGGGGCTGGGGGTCGATGTGCGGACGGTGGCGCGGGCCGGTGGGCGGGTCACCGCGGCGGTGATCCTTTCCCTGCTGGTGCTGGGCGCCATCAGCCTGACGCTGATCCGGCTGATCGGGCTGGCCTGAGTTCGTCCCGGCTGAAATCGGGCGGGAGTCTACATCCGGCAACCAGGGAGCGCATTGATACAGATTAATGCAGGATTCCGCCGCTGTGCGATCCTGAGATCACCAACCCCTCCCGCCGGCCCCCACAGATCGGGCTGCGGGGCGGGCCCCGCGGGGGAGACGCCTTTCAAGGTGCCGCATCCCCGCGCAGAACAAGGAGTATGGTCATGCGTCAACCGGTGCAGATCGCCTTCCGCAACATCGACCCCTCTCCCGCCCTGGAGCATCTGATCCGCGAACATGCCGACAAGCTCGACCGCTTCTTCGGCGGCATCATGGCCAAGCGCGTGGTCTTCGAGGTGCCGCACCGCCACCAGCATCAGGGCAAGCATTTCACCGTCCAGGTCGCGCTGACCGTTCCCGGAGACGAGTTGGTCGTGCACAGCGACAAGTCCGGCAACCATGCCCACGAGAGCGCCGATGCCGCCATCCGCGACGCCTTCGACGCTGCCCGCCGCTCGCTGGAGCGCTTCGCCGAGAAACAGCGCGGCGCGTGAAGGCCGCGTCCTGCCGCAAGCGGCCAAGCCGTCCAACTTCAATCCATCCTGCGCCACGCCCGTCCGCCCATCCCGGACGGGCGTCGTGTTTTTGTTATTGCTAATTTAGTGATCGCGTTACGGAAATCTTACGTCGAACAGTCAGAACCTAAACCAAGGTCTAGGGTGGTTCGACCTAAACACTGGCGGGTTTAATCTGCGTCTAGTGGTTCGCGGCATATGGTCGCGTTTACCCTGTGTGGGCAAGTCGGGCGGGCGGTCTTCCGGAAGACGGAGGCGGCGGGCCGTAAGCAAACCCAGGGGAGACGGACATGGCCTCGGCCCATCGGACCAATCTGCATCTGCACTATGTCCCGACGCCGGACGAGCCGGAGGTGCTGGTCGTCGGATCGGGCGGCGGCATGGTCGGGGTCTCGCGCATCCGCTGCGCAGCGGGCGGGGTCGGCCATTTCAGCCCGGAATCGGAAGACGCGTTCCTGGTCAGCCATCACCTCTCCAACTTCCAGTCCGACGTCTGGGTCGACGGGCGGCTGGTGGACAAGCCCGCCGACATCACCGGGCTGACCTCGATCCACGATTACCGCCGCAGGATCGACTGCCACATGCACACGGCCTTCGACACGCTGACCTTCCATCTGCCCCGCGCGGCGCTGGACGGCGCCTGTTCGGAGGCCCGCGGCGGACGTCTGGCCGACCTGTCGATCCCGCCCAGCACGCCGATGAACGATCCGACGGTGCGGGCGCTGGCATCGGCCATCCTGCCGACGCTGGAGTTTCCGGAGCGGATCAGCCTGCTGTATCTGGACCATGTCTGCTCGGCGCTGGCGACCCACATCGTCACCGCCTATGGCCGGGTGAGCGAGCCCAAGTCCGGCGGGACGCTGGCGCCCTGGCAGGAAAGGCGGGTGAAGGAGTTGATCGCCGCCAATCTGGACGGCGACATCCGGCTGGCCGACCTTGCCGCCGAATGCCGGCTGTCGGTGGGGCATTTCGTCCGCGCCTTCCGCCGCACCGCCAACACCACACCCTACCAGTGGTTGCTGCACCAGCGGATCGACCATGCCAAGACGCTGATGCGGGAGGGGTCGCAGACGCTGGCCGAGGTGGCTCTGGCCTGCGGGTTTGCCGACCAGAGCCACTTCACCCGCACCTTCAGCCGGCTGGTCGGCATATCGCCGCGCAGCTGGCGGCGGCGCAACGTCGGGGCCGATGCCATGATCCTGGCGGGGGCATCGCCCTGCGCAGCCGCCGAACTTTCCCTTTGATGAAGCGAAATGATTCCCTCTCCCGCCCCGGGAGAGGGAGGGGCCCCACGAAGTGGGGAGGGTGAGGGGAAATCCAAGTATAATGAACCGCATGGCTTCTTGGATCACCCCTCACCCTTCCCACCGCTGCGCGGCGGGCCCCTTCCCTCTCCCGGGGCGGGAGAGGGAGATTCTGTCGATGCTGCGCTGGGGGAAGGCCGTTTCATGGAGTCCAGTCTAGACCATCTGACGGAGGCGGGATCCGGCACCCATGCGCTGGGCGGCGACGGCGAGACGCGGCTGCTGCGGTTGACGCGGCCGGGGCAGCCCTTTCCCATCCTGGCGCGGATGGCCGATCCCGCCGCGCCGGCCGATGCGGTGCTCGCCCGGTTCCGGCGGGAGCATGAGCTGTCGCGGCGGCTCGACCCGACTTGGGCGGTCAAACCGTTGGACCTGCTGCGCCACGGCACCGTGCCGGTGCTGACCCTTGCCGATCCCGGCGGGCAGCCGCTGTCGGCGCTGGCGGTCTCAACGCCCACTCTGTCGATTGAAACCTTCCGCCAGCGGCTGACCCTGGCGATCCGCATCGCCGGGTCGGTGGCGCAGTTGCATCGCCGCGGGATTCTGCATGGCGACCTGCGGCCCTTCAACCTGCTGTTGGCGGAGGACGGAGCGGTGCGGTTGACCGGTTTCGGCCGCGCCGCCGACCTGTCGGACCCGCAGCGCCCCGAGGTCGAGCGGCCGGCGGCGTTGCTGCCCTACATGGCGCCGGAGCAGTCGGGGCGGATGAACCGTTCGGTCGACCGCCGCAGCGACCTCTATGCCCTGGGCGTCACGTTGTACGAGCTGTTCACCGGCGAGCTACCCTTCGCCGCCCGCGACCCGATGGAGTGGGTGCACAGTCACCTCGCCCGCGCGCCGATTCCGCCGGCCAGCCACGCCCCCGACCTGCCGCCAGCCATTGCCGGTATCCTGCTGCGGCTTCTCGCCAAGACGGCGGAGGACCGTTATCAGACCGCCGACGGCCTCGGTCGCGACCTCACCCATGCCCTTCGGCTGTGGGACGCGCAAGGCGGGATCCCCGCCTTCCCCGTCGGCCGGCGCGATCTGCCGGAAGGACTGGAGCCGCCGCCGTCGCTCTATGGGCGGGAGGAGCCGGTCGCCGCATTGCAGGCCGCCTTCGACCGCGTCGCCGGGCGTGGCCGCATGGGCATCGTGCTGATTTCCGGCCGGTCGGGTGTGGGGAAGTCGGCGGTCGTCCACGCGCTGGAGGAGCAGCTGGTGCCGCCGCGCGGCCTGTTCGCCGCCGGTAAGTTCGACCAGGGCCGGCGCGACCTGCCCTATGCCAGCCTTGCCGAGTCCTTCCGCGGGCTGGTCAGCCGCATCCTGGCCCTGCCGGTGCCCCACCGCGACCAGTGGTGCCGGGGGCTGGCGGAGGCGGTGGGCGACGGCGGCGCGCTGATGACCGCGCTGATCCCCAACCTCGCCCTGCTGATCGGCGAACAGCCGGCGGTGCCGCCGCTGCCGCCGCAGGAGGCGCAGAACCGCTTCGACCTGCTGTTCCGCCGGGTGCTCCAGCTGTTCGCCCGCGCCGATCACCCGCTGGTGCTGTTCCTCGACGATTTGCAATGGCTGGACCGCGCGACGCTGGACCTGCTGGACCGGCTGGTCGCCGACGGCGGCATCGGCCATCTGCTGCTGGTCGGTGCCTACCGCAGCGACGAGGTGGGGGCCGACCACCCGCTGACCGCCCTGCTGGAGCGCATCAGGGGCTCCGCTTCAGAACCGGCAGGTGCGGAAATCGACTGTTGCGAGATCGCGCTGGGGCCGTTGTCGTCCGACGATCTGCGGCGGATGGTCGCCGACAGCCTGGACCGCAAGCCCGACGAGGTGGCGGGGCTGGCGGCTCTGCTGGAGGAGAGGACCGGCGGCAACGCCTTCTTCGCCGTGCAGCTTCTGACCGCGCTGGAGCGATCCGGCCGGTTATGGTTCGACCGCGAGGCCAGACGCTGGGACTGGGATCCGGCGGCGGTGGAGACGGCGCGGTCGGGCGCCGGCATCGCCACGCTGATGACCGAACGGCTGGGCGCCTTTTCCGCCGGGGCACGCGACCTGCTGGCCCGGCTCGCCGCACTCGGCGCCGGCGCGCCCGTCGCCACCCTGGCGCTGGCCGCCGGCCTGACCGAGGCGGAGACCGGGCGGACCCTGGAACCGGTTCTGGCCGAAGGGCTGATCCTGCGGATCGACGGCGGCTACCGATTCCTCCACGACCGGGTGCAGGAGGGGGCCTATGCCCTGGTGCCGGCGGAGGGGCGCGGCAGGCTGCATCTCGACATCGCGCGCGCCTTGCATCGCGGATTCGAAGCCGACCTGTCGGGGGAGCGGCTGTTCGCGCTGGTCGGCCAGTATGACCGCTGCCTCTCCCTGATCCAGGACGGGCGCGAGCGGGAGGAGGTGGCGACGCTGCACCTCGCCGCCGGGCATCAGGCCAAGGCGGCCAGCGCCCACGGCTCCGCCCTTGCCTATGCCCTGGCGGGGTTGCGCCTGCTGGAGGGTGGCCAGTGGGAGCGGAGGCACCGGCTGGCCTTCGCGCTGGAGCATCTGCAGGCGGAGTGCGAGTTCCTGAGCGGCGACCTGCGGCGGGCGGAGCTGCGGCTGCAGGGGCTGGTCGGGCGGGCCGAATGTCCGGTCGACCGCGCGGCGATCACCGCGCTGCTGGTCACAGTCTACACCGCCATCGACCGCAGCGACCGCGCCATCGACGCCTGCCTCGCGTATCTGCGCGGTGTCGGGATCGACTGGCCGGCCCATCCGCCGGCGGCGCTGGCGCAGGAGGAATATGCGGACCTGCGCGCGGCCATCGGCGACCGGCCCGTCGCCTCGCTGGCGGGGCTGCCGGCGGTGAGCGACCCGGACAGCCGGGCGACCATGGACGTGCTGGCCGCGGCGCTGCCGCCCGCCTTCTTCAGCGACCGCAACCTCGTCTGCCTGATCCTCTGCCGGATGGCGAACCTGACGCTGCGGCACGGGCGCAGCGACGCCTCCGCGTTGGGGTTCGCCTATCTCGGCATGATGGCCGGGCCCTACTTCGGCGATTACGCCGCCGGCTACGCGTTCGGCCGGCTCGGCTACGATCTGGCGGAGCGGCAGGGGCGGACCCGCTACCGGGCGCGGGTGCTGATGACCTTCGCCTATCATGTCGTGCCCTGGACCCGCGACATCCGCAGCGAGCGCCCGCTGCTTCTGCGCGCCTTCGAGGAGGCGCGGGAGTCCGGCGACGTCACCTATGGCGGTTTCACCAGCGTGACGCTGGTCACCAGCATGCTGGCGTCGGGCGATCCGCTGGCGACGGTGCAGCGCACGGCGGAGGCGCGGCTCGCCTATGTGCGGCAGGTGAAGTTCGGGCTGTGCGCCGACATCCTGACCACGCAACTGCAATTCCTGCGCGCCCTGCGCGGGCGGACGGACGCGCTTGCGTCATTCGACGGCAAGGGCTTCGACAATGCCGCCTTCGAGGCGCGGCTTCTCGCCAACCCCAGCCTGGACATCGCCACCTGCTGGCACTGGATCCGCACGCTCCAACTCCGTTGCATCGCCGGCGACATGGTTGCCGCGGTCGAAGCGGCCGAGCGGGCCGAGGGGCTGCTGTGGACCACGTCCGGTCATTGGGAGATGGCGGAGTTCCATTTCCATGCCGCCCTGGCCCGTGCCGGCGCAATGGACGGCGCGGAACCGGAGGAGCGCGCCCGCCACAACATTGCGCTGTCCCGCCATCTGGGCCAACTGCGCGAATGGGCCGGCCACAGCGCCGACAGCTTCGACGCGCGCTTCGCCTTGGTGGAGGCGGAGGCGGCCCGCACCCAGGGGCGGACCGAGGATGCCATGCGCGGATACGACCGTGCGGTCCAGGCCGCCCGCCGCACCGCCCTGCCGCATGTGGAGGCGCTGGTCCAGGAATGCGCCGCCGGATTCTACCGCCGCATGGGCCTGCCGACGCTGGAACTGGCCTGCATCCGGGAGGCGGCCGACCGCTATGGCCGCTGGGGGGCGACGGCCAAGGTCCGGCAGCTCGCCCGGCGCCATCCGTCGCTTGCCCTGGAGCCGGGCGAGCCGGCGATGGCGGAGGCGCCGCGCGGCTTCGACGGTGTCGATCTGGCCTCCCTGTTGGAGACGCTGCGCGCCGTCTCCGACCAGTCGGGGGTGGAGCAGCTGACCACCACCCTGCTGACCCTGGTGCTGGAACATGCAGGCGCCAGCCGCGGCCTGCTGATCCTCGCCCGCGGCGAGCGCCTGCGGGTGGAGGCGGAGGCGACCACCGGGCTTTACGGCGTGTCGGTGCGGCTGGTGCAGGAGGATGCCGACCGTTTCCCGCTGCCCCACGCCATCATCCATGGCGCCATCCGCGACCAGGAGGCGGTGATCGTCGACGACACCCGCGCCGCCGATCCACTGTCGGCCGACCCCTATTTCCACGAGACGGAGGCGCGGTCGATTCTGTGCCTGCCGCTGGTCCGCCGCCGCCGGGTCGTCGGGCTGCTGCATCTGGAGAACGCGCTGGCGACCTACGCCTTCACCCCGCAGCGGGTCAATGTGCTGACCCTGCTGGGCGCCCAGGCGGCGGCATCGCTGGAGACGGCGACGCTGGAGGAGAAGGACGCGCTGCTGAAGGAAATCCACCACCGGGTGAAGAACAACCTGCAACTCGTCACCAGCCTGCTGAACCTCCAGGCCCGCCGGATCGAGGACAAGGCGGTGGCAGCCCTGTTCGCCGACAGCCGCGACCGCGTGCGGTCGATGGCGCTGGTCCATGAAAGCCTTTATCGCCTCGGCAACTTCGCCCGCGTGCCGATGCGCGAGCATCTGGAGTCGGTCTGCGCCCATCTGCTGCGCGCCTATTCCCGCAATGCTGGGGCGGTGCGGCTGGAAACCGAGATGGACGATTTGAAGCTGGACCTCGACCGCGCGGTGCCCTGCGGGCTGATCGTCAACGAGCTGGTCTCCAACGCGCTGAAGCATGCCTATCCGGGCGGGCGGGGCGGGGTGCTGCGCGTGGCGCTGACGACCGACGGCCGGGACTGCCGGCTATCCGTTCGGGACGACGGCGTGGGCTTGCCCGAAGGTTGCGATCCCGATAGGATGGACTCCGTAGGCTTCCAGCTTGTTTCGGACTTGAGCAGTCAGTTGCACGGAACTCTGAAATACAGCTTCAACACAGGCGCCGAATTCATCGTCACCTTTCCTTTGAAGGGGCGCAATCGGGGAAGTGAATGATCGCCGCACGCATCCTGATCGTCGAAGACGACCGTATCGTTGCGCGCGATATTCAGCATCAACTCTCCCGCATGGGTCATGTGGTGGTCGGAATGTCGGCCAGCGGCGAGGATGCCGTCCGGCAGGCGTGCAGCCAGCAGCCCGACCTCGTCCTGATGGACATCCGGCTGGAAGGAGAGATGGACGGGATCGAGGCGGCGCGCCGGATCCGCGACGCCCACAGGATTCCCATCGTCTTCCTGACGGCCTACGCCAATGACGAGGTGGTGCATCGCGCCAGCCTGACGGAGCCGTTCGGCTATCTGCTGAAGCCCTTCGAAGAGCCGCAGATGCGCACCGTCATCCAGATGGCGCTCTACAAGCATGCCAGCGACACCCGGCTGCGCCTCAGCGAGCGGCGCTATGCCGCCACGCTGGCCAGCATCCGCGACGGCGTCATCCTGAGCAACCGCGACGGCCGGGTCGATTTCATGAACCGGGCGGCGGAGACGATGACCGGCTGGACCGCCGCGGAGGCCGCCGGGCAGCCGCTGTCCGCCGTCTTCGTCGCGGTGGACGAGGAAACGCTGGAACCGCTGGAGGATTTCTCCGCCGTCGTCCTGCGCAGCGGCGAATTCGCCCCGCCGGAACGCCAGTCCAGGCTGCTGCCCCGCGACGGCGGGGAGCCGGCCGGGATCGTCGTCGAGGAGCGATGCTCCGCCATCATCGACGACCGCGGCGAACCGGTCGGCTCGATCCTGGTGTTCCGCGACCTGACGCAGCGCCGCCGGATCGCCGAGGCTTTGCGGACGGCCCAGGCCGACCTTGCCCATATCGGCCGGCTGACCATGATGGGCGAGCTGGCGGCGGCGGTCGCGCATGAGGTGAACCAGCCGCTGATGGCCATCGTCACCAATGCCGGCACCTGTCTGCAGCATCTGTCGCAGCCGCAGCCCGACCTCGACAAGACCCGCGTGGTGGTGGAGCGGATCGTGCGCGACGCCCAGCGGGCCGGCGATGTCGTCCGCAGCATCCGCGCGCTGGCCCGCCGCACCCCGGCCGATCCCGGCTGGGTCGACATCAGTGCGCTGGTCGCCGACACGCTGGAGCTTGTGCGGGCGGAACTGCGCCGCGCCCGTGTCACCGTGGAAACCGACCTGCAGGCCGAACCGCCCTGGGTCCATGGCGACCGGGTGCAGTTGCAGCAGTTGGTCCTCAATCTGGTGATGAACGCCATCGAGGCGATGTCGGCGGAAGATTTGCCGGAACGGCGCCTGCGCATCGTCACCGGCAGCGAGGAGGGCTGGTTCCGCGTCCGGGTCGAGGACAGCGGGCCGGGCCTGGGCGAAACCGATGTCGACGCCATCTTCCGCGCGCTGTACACCACCAAGCCCGACGGGCTGGGCATGGGCCTGTCGATCAGCCGGTCCATCGTCGAGCTGCATGGCGGGCGGCTGACCGCGACGCCCGGCGCGTCCGGCGGAAGCGTATTCGAATTCGTGCTGCCCGTATCGCCCGGAGGCAAGTGATGGCGAGGAAGGGGGAAACCGTGGTGGCGGCCGAGACCGTCGTCATCATCGACGACGACGAAGCGGTTCGCGAAGCGCTGGAGGGGCTGCTCGATTCCGTCGGGCTGCAGGTGAGGAGCTACGGCTCGGTGCAGCAGTATGTCGACCAGCGTCCTGCCATCGACGTCGGCTGCATGGTGCTGGACGTGCGGCTGCCGGGGCGCAGCGGCCTGGATTTCCAGGCGGAGCTTGCGCGGTCGGGCAACAGCCTGCCGGTGATCTTCATCAGCGGGCACGCCGATGTGCCGATGTCTGTGCGTGCGATGAAGGCGGGGGCCTTCGAGTTCCTGACCAAGCCCGTCCATCACCAGGAATTGCTGGACGCCATCCACGCCGCCATCGCCGCCCATGGCGAATGCCGCTGCCGGGAGCGTGGCATGAGCACCCAGCGCGCCCGCTTCGAGACCCTGACCCCGCGCGAACGCGAGATCACGTTGATGGTGGTGTCCGGCCTGCGCAACAAGCAGATCGCCGACGACCTCGGCCTCAGCGAGGCCACGGTGAAGCTGCATCGCGGGCAGGCCATGCGCAAGATGGAGGCCCGCTCCGTCGTCGAACTGGTGCGCATGATCGACGGTCTGACCGCGACTGCGGCCGGGCGGAGTCAGTAGGTCTAAGGTTCTATGACTATCGGCCGGTTTGGCTGCCGCCGGCGGCCATGACGGTGCCCGGCGATGCAATCCTCCCAATGCACCGCTCCCACCTGCAACGATGAGGAATGCAGGCAGGCCGTTGTTGAACGAAGCTTTCAATCCGATCGTTGATCGTCGATCAATCCGTATGACTGAGACAAATACCGGAAACGAATTCAGGAATTACTTCTAACGTTTCTTTAATATTTCTCCCGTTTTTC
Source organism: Azospirillum sp. B2RO_4 (assembly GCF_051124815.1). NCBI lineage: Bacteria > Pseudomonadati > Pseudomonadota > Alphaproteobacteria > Rhodospirillales > Azospirillaceae > Azospirillum > Azospirillum sp. B2RO_4. Next base: position 819,638 of record NZ_CP118486.1, read on the forward strand.
CTGGCTGAAATGGTTGCCCCAAGGGGCAGGTGCCACAAAAAAGAACAAGGCGCCAGTGTCAGGACTAAATCGGGGGTTGGGTATGACGATCAGGGCGTTGTCCCTTGCGGGGAAGACTGTGGTGCTGTGCGGCGGCGGGCTGCTATTGCTTGCCTTTGCCACATTCGGTGTCAATGAATTTCTGCTGACCAGCTATGCCGACCGGGTGGCGATGGAGCGGCAGGAAACCAATATGCGCGTCGCCTGGGACGTGCTGAACCAATATGGGCAGTCGTTCGAGGCGCGCGACGGCAAGCTTTACGCCGGTGACCGCGCGCTGAACGACTTTTTCGAGCCGGTGGACCGGGTCAAGCGGCTGGTCGGCGGCACGGCGACGCTGTTCATGGGGGATCGCCGCGTCGCCACCAACGTGCTGAAGCCGGACGGCAACCGCGCGGTCGGCACGACGCTGGCGAAGGGGCCGGTTTACGACGCGGTGCTGGGGCGCGGCGTGCCCTATCGCGGACAGGCCGACATCCTCGGCACGCCCTTCTACACCGCTTATGATCCGATCAAGGCGCCAGACGGCCGCGTCGTCGGCATCCTGTATGTCGGCATCGCGAAGGCGGAGTTCTTCGCGGCGATCCGCGACACCCAGACGATGATCGCGGTCATCAGCGCGGTGGTGACCCTGCTGGTCGCCGCCGGCTGCCTGCTGCTGGCGCGTCGCATGTTCCGGCCGCTGTCGGACATCCGCGTCGCGATGGAGGAACTGGCGCGCGGCAACCTGTCGGTCGCCATCCCGGCGCTGGGCCGCAGGGACGAGATCGGCGGCATGGCGAAGGCGCTCGGCGTGTTCAAGGACAATGCGCTGGAGGTCGCCAAGCTGCACGAGGCCCAGGCGGCGGAACGCGCCCGGTCGCTGCAGGACCGCCGCGCGGCGATGGAGGAGGTGGCGCAGTCCTTCGAAGGCTCGCTGCTGGGCGTCGTCGGCGTGCTCAGCGCCACCACGACGCAGCTGCAGGCCAACGCCCAGCGTCTGCACGACATCGCCGAGACCGGCAGCGTCCGCGCCCACGCCGTCAGCAGCGCCGCCGGCGAGGCGCGCGACGACGTGCGCACCGTCGCCGGTGCGGCGGAGGAACTGAGCAGTTCCATCGGCGAGGTCGGCCGGCAGGTGGAGGAGTCCGCCCGCATGGTGCGGAGCGCGGTGGAGGAGGTGACCCGCACCAACCACACGATGGACGGGCTGGCCGCCGCCGCCGGCAAGATCGGCGAGGTGGTGACCCTGATCCAGGACATCGCCGGCCAGACCAACCTGCTGGCGCTGAACGCCACCATCGAGGCGGCCCGCGCCGGGGAGGCCGGCAAGGGCTTCGCCGTGGTGGCCAGCGAGGTCAAGACGCTCGCCAACCAGACGGCGAAGGCGACCGAGGACATCGCCCGGCAGGTGGCGGAAATCCAGGCGGTGACCGGCCATGCGGTCGACGCCATCGAGGGGATCGGCCGCACCGTGCTGTCGGTCAGCGAGCTTGTCGGCCGCATCGCCGTCTCCGCCGACCACCAGAGCGCCACCACCGCCGACATCGCCCAATCGGTCCAACGCGCCGCCGACCGCACGGCGGAGGTCACCCACAACATCGAAGAGGTCTCGCAGTCCGCGCACGAGACCGGGACGATGGCTTCGGAGGTCCGCGCCGCCGCCGCCGACCTCGGCCGGCAGGCGCTGTCCCTGCGCGATCAGGCGGAGGAGTTCCTCCGCCATGTGCGGGCGGCCTGAGACCGAAGGCCGAAGATCACCGGGCCGCCGGGTCCGTCACGGATCCGGCGGTCATTTGAAGGCGAGCAGGATCACCCCGGCGGCGATCAGCACGACGCCCAGCCAGTTCGACCCCGACAGCGTCTCGCCCAGGAACAGCACGCCGAACAGCGCGACCAGCACGACGCTGAGCTTGTCGACCGGGGCTACCTGCGATGCGGGGCCGAGCTTCAGCGCACGGAAATAGCACAGCCAGGATGCTCCGGTGGCGAGGCCGGACAGCAGCAGGAACAGCCATGTCCTGCCCGACACCGCCAACGGCGACAACGACTGGCCGGACGCGGTGACGATGCCGATCAGCATCACGAAGATCACGGCGGTGCGGATCAGCGTCGCCATGTCCGAATTGATTCCCTCGACGCCGACCTTGGCGAAGATGGCGGTCAGCGCCGCGAAGCAGGCCGACAACAGCGCCCACAGCATCCAGGTCGGAAACAGGCCACCGGTCATTCTCCTGAATCCCTTCAGCTTTCGTTCGGCCATGTTTATCAGGGGACGCGCACCCGGTCGATCTGCTCCGGGTCGGGGGTGCCGTTCGCCCGCAGCAGCACCGCCTCGCCCGATGCCGGGAAGATGCCGGTCAGGGCGGTGACGGTGACCTGATGGGTGACCAGCACCACCGGCTTGCCGTCGCGCGGCAGGTCGGCCAGAAACTGGCGCAGCCGGGTGGTCATGTCCTTCTCCTCCTCCTGCCGGCCGAAGAAGGAGTTGAGGGCCGGCATCTCCTTCACCGGGCCGAGGTCGAGCAGGCGGGCGGTCTCCAGGCAGCGGCACCATTGGCTGGACAGGACACGCGCCTGATCGATGCCGAGTTGCCGCAGCCGCTCGCCGATCCGCGCCGCCTGGGCCCGTCCGCCGTCGCTGAGGTTGCGCTGGGTGGCGCAGTCGTCCAGCTTGAAATCGGGAGGATCGCCGGTACCGGGCGCCTCCGCATGGCGCATCAGCACGACGAGGCCGGCCGTCTCCAGCGCAGCGGCGGGCGCCGCCATTGGGGCCGCCGTCAGAACCGGCAGCAGGACGGCGGCGGACAGGGCCAACAGGGTGCGGCGAGACAGGAAACGGCGAAACAAGGTGGGCATTGGCATCTCCATCGGGGAGCGGCGCCCCGCCTCCTCTTGCCGGGAGGGCGGCCCACCCCATGTGTGCCGAGGATGCCCGACGAAAGGGAGAGCGTCATCATGGCCCGCAACCGCCTGCTCAACACCCGATCCCGTATCCTTGTTGCCGCCGGCTTCGCCGTCACGGCGACGGTCGCCCTGCCGGCGCTCGCCCACCATGGCTGGGGCGGCTATGACGCCGACAGGACGCTGACCCTCAGCGGCACCGTCGAGCAGTTCGCCTTCAGCAATCCGCACGCCATGCTGAACCTGCAGGTGGACGGCAAGCGGTGGCACGTGGTGCTGGCGCCGCCCAGCCGCATGACCGCGCGCGGACTGCCGGACGGCGCGATCAAGCCCGGCGGGACCGTCACCGTGGTCGGCTATGCCAGCAAGTCCGACGCGGCGGAACTGCGGGCGGAGCGCATCACGGTGGACGGCCAGACGGTCGAGCTGCGCTGATGGACCACAGCCTTGGACCGGTCGGCCCCGCGTGGCTGGTGGCGCTGGAGACCTCCGGCCTGGGCGACACGCTGCGCCAGTCGCTGTGGCTCTATCCGCTGGTCGAGGTGCTGCACATCCTGGGGCTGGCGCTGCTGGTCGGGTCGATCGCCGCCTTCGACCTGCGGCTGATGGGACTGCATGCCGGCCTGCCGGCCGGGGCGCTGTCGCGGCTGTTGCTGCCGGTGGCGGCGGTCGGCTTCGTCCTTGTGGTGCCGACCGGCATCCTGCTGTTCATCAGCGAAGCGACGGCGCTGGCGCGCAATCCCGCCTTCCTGGTCAAGATGGGGCTGATGCTGGCGGCATTGGGCAACATCGCCCTGTTCCACCGGGGCGCCGGCAGGCGGATCGCCGGTTGGGGCGGGGGAGGGCGGCCACCGCCGGCGGCGCGGGCGGCCGGAGCGGTCTCCCTCCTGCTGTGGGTGGGCGTGCTGGCGTCGGGACGGCTGATCGCCTACCTGTAGCCTCAGCCCTGCTCGACGAAGTCGGTGCTGCGGGTCACGCTTTCCCAGGCGTCGATTTCGGCGATCACGGCGTCGAGCTTGCCGCGGGCCCGGCGGAGCGCGTCGGAGCCCAGCAGCAGATGAAGCGGCGGGCTGTCGGAACGGACGGCGGCCAGGATGGCCTGCGCCGCGCGATCCGGGTCGCCGAGCTGACGGCCGGCCATGCCGTCGAAGGCGGACGACATCCGCCCGACGCTGTCGGCGTAGGCCGCGTCTTCGGCAGCGCTCTTGCGGATCGAATGGGTCGACAGGAAATCGGTGCGGAAGGCGCCGGGCGCCACGGCCGTCACTTTGATGCCCAGCGGGCCGACCTCCTGCGCAAGGCTGGTGGACAATCCCTCCAGGGCGTATTTGGCCGCCGCGTAGAGACCGGAACCGGCGCCGGGTGCCCGTCCGGCGATGGAGGTTATGTTGACGATGTGCCCGGTCCCCTGGGCGCGCAGGCGGGGCAGGGCGGCGCGGATGATGCGGAAGGGGGCGAACACGTCGACCGCGAACAGCCGGGCAACCTCGTCGTCGCTCGCCTGCTCGACCGCCCCCAGCAGGCCGTAGCCCGCATTGTTGACGATCACGTCGATGCGGCCGGCGAGCGCGAAGGCCTGGTTTACGGCGGCCTCGGCGGCATCGCCGTCGGCGAGATCGGCGGTCAGGACATGCAGGGTGCCGTGCCCGACGGAGAGGTCCGGCCTGCCGCTGCGGACGGTGCCGATGACGGTGTCGCCCTCCGCAAGGGCCGCCTTGGCGAGTGCCAGCCCGAGGCCGCGCGAGATGCCGGTGATGAACCAAGTGGTCATGGGAAGTCTCCTTTCGCGGTCAGAGATATATCCGGTGAGTGATTTACAGAATGACCGGATTTCTGATGAAACTTGTAAGCCCTGCTGAAAAGTAGTTTCCTTGCGCTATGGATCCCTTGCTCTCCGGCAGCGACTACAACCAGCTTCGCGCGTTCCTCGCCGTCGGCGAGACGCTGAGTTTCAGCCGCGCGGCGGAGCGGCTGGGCGTTTCCCCGTCGGCGCTCAGCCAGCTGGTGCGCGGGTTCGAGGAGCGGGTGGGAGTGCGGCTGCTCAACCGCACCACGCGCAGCGTCGCGCTGACCGATGCCGGCGAGAATCTGTTCCGGCGCGTCCAGCCGGCCGTCTCCGAACTCGGCGACGCCATCGGGCAGGTGCGCCGGTATCGCGAACGCCCATCCGGTATTGTGCGCGTCCACAGTTTCCGCGCGGCGGCGGACCTCTACATCGAGCCGATGCTGGCGGCCTTCGTCCGCGACTTTCCGGACGTCGTGCTGGACATCACGCTGGACGACGCGGTGGTGGATCTGGTGGCCGGCGGCTTCGATGCGGCCATCCGGATCGGCGAAGTGATCGACCGCGACATGGTCGCCGTGCGTCTCGGCCCGGACCTGCGGCAGATCGCCGTGGCGTCGCCCGACTATCTCGATCGTCATGGCCGGCCGGCTCATCCGCGCGATCTGGTCGGCCATCGCTGCATCCGCTGGCGCTGGCCGGGCCATGTGATGCCCTATGCCTGGGAGTTCTTCGGCAACGGATCCTGGTTCGAGGTCGCGGTCGAGGGGCCGCTGATCTTCAACGACAAGGACATGGCGTTGCGCGCGACCCTGCGGGGTATCGGGATCGGCTTCTGCATCGAGGATGCGGTGGCCGGCCACATCGCGGCGGGAGAGCTGGTTCCGCTGCTGGAGGACTGGTCCGCCGCCTTTCCCGGCCGGTTCCTGTGCTATCCGCGCCAGCGGCAGATGGCCCCGGCCTTGCGGGCCTTCATCGACGCGGTTCGCGCGGTCGATTCCGGGGTGGGTGACGAAGTGGATGCCCGGCCGCCGCAGGAGGATCGTCGCCGTCCTTGAATCCCGTGCCGTTGCCCGGGCAGAGTGGCGGCAACGCTTCCGATCCGAAGGATATCGGTCTTGAACAGCCTGGGACGCACCGTTGCGCTCGCCCTGTCCCTTTTCGTCTGGGTCGCCGGATCGGGAGAGGCCGCGGCAGACAGGCGGGTGGCGCTGGTGATGGGCAACAGCAGCTATCACCATGCGCCGCGGCTGCCCAACCCGGTGAACGACGCCAGGGCGATGGCCGAGTCCCTGCGCGCGGCCGGGTTCGAGCTGATCGGCGGGGCGCCGCAGCTCGACCTCGACCGGGCAGGCACCGAAAAGGCGATCCGAAGCTTCGGCGAGAAGCTGGCCGGCGCCGATGTCGGGCTGTTCTTCTATGCCGGGCACGGCATGCAGGCGCGCGGGACCAACTATCTGCTGCCGGTCTCCGCCAACCTGGAGAAGGAGGCCGATGTCCGCTACGAGCTGATCGACGTCGCCATGGTGCTGGACGAGATGGCGCTGGCGGAAAGCCGGCTGAACATCGTCATCCTGGACGCCTGCCGCAACAACCCCTTCGGTGGGCGCGGGCTGCGCGCGGCGTCGCCCGGTCTGGCCCAGATGCAGGCCCCGGCCGGCACGATCATAGCCTATGCGACCCAGCCCGGCGCAGTGGCGGCCGACGGCGCGGGGGCCAACAGTCCCTATACCGAGGCGCTGTCGAAGGCCATGCTGAAACCGGGGGAGGCGGTGTTCGACGTCTTCAACGATGTCGGCATCACGGTGAAGCGCAACTCCGGCGGCGTGCAGCAGCCCTGGGTGTCGGCCTCCCCCATCGAGGGGCGGTTCTATTTCCTGGGGCCGACCACGGTGGTGACGGCGCCCGCGGCCGCCGGGCCGCCCGCCGGTGCCGCCGCATCCGCCGACAAGGAGATGCTGTTCTGGGACAGCATCAAGGGCAGCTCCAACCGCGGCCTGTTCGAAGCCTATCTGAAGCAGTTCCCGCAGGGCACCTTCGCCCCCATCGCCGAAGCGCGGGTCGCCGAACTGGGCGGTGCGGCGAGCCCGGCTGCCGCGGCCGAGCGGGCGCCGGTGTCGGTCGCCGCGCTCGCCGCCCCGCCGGTTCCGGCACCTGTTCCAACTCCGGCACCGCCGCCGATGGATGTGGCGGCGATCCCCTATCTCAGCGGCAAGTCGCGGGCCGCGCTGTCCATGTATCCGGGGCTGCCGTCGCCCAAGGCGCTGGCGATCTCGGCCAAGGGGAACTACGCCTACTTCTCCAACAAATCCAACAGCCGGACCGAGGAGGACGTGAAGCGCAGCGCCCTGCAATATTGCCAGTACCGGGCGGAGGAACCCTGCACCCTCTATGCGGTCGGCGACGCGGTGGTGATGGCGGGCAAGCGCTTCGTCCCGATGCCGGTGGAGATCCTGGGCTCCGGCCGTTTCGATCCGGCGCGCGTCCCCTTCGTCAGCGAACACACGCGGAAGGTCGGCATGGTCAACTACCAGCGCAACCCCGGCCACAAGGCTCTGGCCGTGACGCTGACCGGCCGCTGGGCGTCGGTGTGGGACCGCGACAGCGAGGAGGAGGCCGGCACCGCCGCGGTGGAGAAGTGCGAGCAGGCCGGCGGTAAGGAGGCGTGCATGCTCTACGCCGTGAATGACGACATCGTGCTGGACGAACCGGCCGACGATGAGTTGCCCGCCGACGAGGAGGAGTGATCCGGGGCCGGATCGGAGGCGTCCCTACCGGAACCTGAAGGGCAGGCGGACGCCCATGGCGGCCGTGTTGAAGCCGGCGGACATGAAGGCGTTGTTCATGTACTCCATGCCCTTCAGCCGGTTGATGACATAGCTGTCCTTCCGGTCGATCTGCGCGAGCGACCAGCCGCTGAACCATGGCTGTACGGTCCCCAGCGCGATGGCCGCCGGTTGGATCAGGGCATCGAACATGTTCGGGGCCGGGGTGTTGCCCAGCGCGGCGTTCAGGGTGGCGCTTCGCTTTCCCCACCAGCTCTTGCGGCCGATGTAGTAGGCGGACGCGGTGGCGATGGTGGCGGCGGCGGCCTTGGTCGTGTTGGTGACGCCGTCCGATTCCAGGTTCATCGGTCCCCAATGGCCGTCGCCCTTGCTCGTGTCCTGGTCGAGCAGCCATTCCTGGATGACCTTCACCTTCGCCTTCGACGGCGACTGCTTGAACTGCTCCAGGCAGGTCAGGAACACCGCCTCGGCGGCGCCGCCGCTGACGGCCGCCCACATCAAGACCATCGGGCGCTCGTTCAGGCTGAGAGTGGCGTTCAGAAGCCTGTTGAAGTCGTACGACACCTGCATCACCTCGGGGCATGTCAGCGGGGGCCTGCGCCGCCGGGGCGGCGACCGGGACCGGCGGGCCGGACGGACATACGCTAGCGTGGCAATGGAGGGCGGGCCATGACCGGGCGTCCAATTTTCCTTGACCCAGCGTCCACCGTCCGTCCGCGATATCCGTGGTCAGGCGCGAAGCCGGCGCAGCCACTCCGGGAACTCGCCGCCGATGCCGCCGGCGGCGGAATTAACGGGAGCCGGACCCGTTGCGGAACCGAGATGAAAGCCGGCGCGCATCTCGGACGGCGAGCAGCCGAAGGCGCGGCGGAAGGCCCGGCTGAAATGCGCCTCGCTGGAAAAGCCGTAGGCGAAGGCGATCTCGCCGATGCGCCGCCGCTCGGCCGGATCGCAGAGATGCTCGCGGATGCGCAGCAGGCGGCGCTCCAGTATGTAGCGGTTGACGCCGTGGTGGGGCTCGAACAGCGTGTAGAGCGCCGAGCGTGACAGGCCGAGCGCCCGGCACAGCTGGTCGGGGGACAGGTCCGGGTTCGTCAGGTTGGCGTCGATGTGGCGCCGCGCCTGCATGATGAGGGTGGCGGCCACCTGCGGCTGCGCCTGGACCAGCGCATCATGGCTGGGGGCCAGACAGGCGGTGACCATGTCGCGGATGGCGCGCACGACCTGCGGCGCCTCCTCCACCGTCGCCGACGGAACGGCCTGGGCCAGGGTCCGCATATGGTCGGCCAGCAGACGCCCCATGATGCCGCCGAGCCGCGTGCCGTGCAGAGCGTCGGCGCGCGGCAGCATGCCGGTCATGACGTCGCGGGGGATGATGATGCAGGCGCCGTCCAGCCGCATCGGCGGCAGCGCCAGCGGCTGGCCCATGTCCTTGACCAGGACTTCGTCCGCCCGGTTGCCGGCGGCGCCGGGCCGGTCCAGGCGGATGATGAAATGGTCCATGTGGTCGGACCGGATCTTCGCCGGCGAGCGGTGGTAGGCCAGCGCATCGACATCCATGGTGCCGACGATGAGCGGTCCCAGATGGGCGCTGGTCGCCGTGCCGGCAAAGCGGCGGCAGGCATCCTCGTCCAGCGGCGCGATCTCGTAGACCGAGGTCATGGCGTCCCGCCATGCGCCGAACCGCTCCTTCCTTGGAAGAAGGCTGGTGGAGAAGCGGCGGAACGGAACGGTCTGCGCGGCCAACAGGAAATCCCGCGTATATTTCGTATACGACTTTATTTCCTGCCGGGCGGTTCGCGGTCAATAGGGTTGCGAAGAGCGTGGTGGAAAAGCCGGCGCCCCTGAGGACGCCGGCCGCATAAGGTGGAGAAGGCCGGGTCCGCCCGATCAGCGGTCGCCCAGATCGTGCTCGATCTCGGTCACCAGCCGTTCGGCGCATTTCAGGGCCTGCTGGCGGTCGTCGTCGCTCATGCCCTGCATCGGGTCGGACTGGGCCGGGAAGGACTCCGACCGGCAGAGCCGGCGGCCCGAGGCGCAGACCATCACTTCGTACTGGCGGCTGTCCTCGTTGAACAGGCACTCGGACTCGAAGCCCTTGGCGTCGGTTTCGGTCCACATGATCGTCTTGCTCATCGTCCGGCTCCTTTTGGTCCTGGGTCGGCGTGGTTGATTTATTTGGCGGTCGCCATGGCGACCGCGGTGTCGGCCATCCGGTTGGAGAAGCCCCACTCGTTATCGTACCATGCCATGACGCGAACGAAATTGCCGTCTACAACCCTCGTTTCCTTGCTGGCGAAGGTCGAGCTGTGCGGGTCATGGTTGAAGTCCGACGACACCAGATCCTCGTCATAGGCGGCCAGCACGCCCTTCAGCGGGCCGTTGGCGGCCTCGCCAATGGCCTTGACGATCTCTTCGACCGAGGTGGCGCGCCTGGCGGTGAACTTGAAGTCGACGACCGACACGTTCGGGGTCGGAACGCGCATGGCGGTGCCGTCCAGCTTGCCCTTCAGCTCCGGCAGCACCTTGCCGACGGCCTTGGCGGCGCCGGTGGAGGTCGGGATCATGTTCAGGGCCGCGGCGCGCGCGGTGCAGGTCCTTGTGGTTGGTGTCGACGATCCGCTGGTCACCCGTGTAGGAGTGGATCGTGGTCATGAAGCCCTTCTCGATGCCGACCAGATTGTGGAGGACATGCGCGACCGGGGCCAGGCAGTTGGTGGTGCAGGAGGCGTTGGAAACGATCTTGTGCTCGGCGGTCAACTTGTCGTGGTTGACGCCGTAGACGACGGTGATGTCCTCATCGGTGGCCGGGGCCGAGATAAGCACCTTCTGCGCACCGGCTTCCAGATGCTTGGCGGCATCGGCGCGCTTGGTGAAGATGCCCGAGCATTCCATGGCGATCTCGATGCCGAGATCCTTCCACGGCAGCTTGGCCGGGTCACGCTCCTGCACGACCTTGATGGAGTGGCCGTTGACGATGAGAACGCCGTCGCCGGTCTCGACGGTGCCGGGGAAGCGGCCATGGACGCTGTCGTACTTCAGCAGGTGCGCGTTGGCCTTCAGATCGGCGAGGTCGTTGATCGCCACGACCTCCACGTCCTTGCGGCCGCTCTCGTAGATGGCGCGCAGAACCAGACGGCCGATGCGGCCGAACCCATTGATCGCTACCCGTACAGCCATGATGTGCTCCAGTCTTTCGGTTGCAGTCTCGTGCCGATTGCGTGCGGAGACTCGTGTCAACCGGGGAAAGCGGGTTTCAACCCGCAAAGATTGCATTTTTAGGCGGGAACGGCGCGCGGCGACATCGCATCCAGCCAGGCCGGCAGGGCGTCGCGGGTGGTCAGCTCGCTGAAGCGATCCTCCACCCCGGCCGCGGCCAGCGCCGCGATGGTGTCGTCGCCGGCCGCCACCGAGCGCAGACCGGCATCGCGGGTGCGCCGGGCGATGAACCACGCCAGCGCGTCGGTGCCGCCGTCGAAAGGGGCGATCTCGCAGACGCCGAGCGGGCCGGTCCAGACGACCGTCCGGGCGGATTCGACGCAGGCGGTCAGCCGCGCCGCCGTCGCCGGGCCGATGTCGAGGACCATGTCCTCCGGCCCGATGGCGGCGCAGGACACGATGCGGTCCTCCGCCCCCTTCCGCGCCTCGGTCGCGACCACCACGTCGACGGGCAGCAGCAGCTCGCAGCCGCAGGCCTTCGCCCGGTCCAGCAGTTTGCGCGCCCCGTCCAGCAGGTCGTAATCGCACAGCGAGGCGCCCATGTCGGTGCCGGTCGCCGCCAGGACGCTGTTGGCGATGCCGCCGCCCAGCGCCAGCACGTCGACCCGCGTCACCAGCCGGACCAGCAGGTCGAGCTTGGCCGACAGGTTCACACCGCCGACGATGGCGCAGACACCGTTGCCGGGCCGTCCCGCCTTGTGGGCCGGAGCCCTGCCGTCCGTATCGCGGCCACCCGCGATCAGGCGAAGCCGGCCGGTCGGGTGCGGAGCCGGGTTGCCTTGGGCATCGGTCGTGAACATGATGCCTGTCCTTTCCTTCAAACCAGTCTCGTTGTCGGTGCCGCCTGTCGCGCCGGAGGGGGAGCGGCACTCCGGTGGGTTTCGCGGTAGAGGATCAGCAGTCCGCTGCCGATCACCACCGTGGCGCCGATCACCACATGCGGGGCCGGCACGTCGCCCCACACCAGCCAGCCGAGGACCGACGCATAGATCAGGCTGGCGTAGCTGAATGGGCCGACCACCACCGCCCGCGCCAGCGCATAGGCCCGCGTGCTGAAATACTGCGCGCCGCCGCCGGCGATCCCCATCGCCGCCATCAGCGCCAGCGCATGGCCGTCCGGCGTCGTCCAGCCGAAGGGCAGGGCCAGCGCGCTGAGCAGGGTCGAGATCACGGTGAAGTAGAAGACCGTGGTCACCGGCCGTTCCGTGCGGCCCAGCTGGCGCATGGCGATCATCGCCAGCGCGTAGCAGACCGCGGCGACCAGCGCGACCGGCGCCCGTGCGGTCGAGCATGCCGGCGCCGGGCTGCACCATGATCAGCACGCCGATGAAGCCGACCATCACCGCCCCCAGCGGAAGGCGCCGACCCTCTCCCCCAGCAGCGGGACCGACAGCGCGGTCAGGAACAGCGGGGCGGAGTAGGAAATCGCCACGGCATTGGCCAGCGGCATCAGGTGATAGGCCCAGAACAGCAGCACCATCGACGCCAGACCGATGACCGCCCGCCACAGATGCCCCCGCCAATGGTCGGTGTGCAGGCAGCTCCGCCCGCCCGCCGCGGCGACCATGGCGACCGCCGGCAGCAGGGCGAACAGGTTGCGGAAGAAGGTGACCTCGCCCAGCGGATAGCTCTCCGCCAGCAGTTTGGCCAGCGCGTTCATGACGGTCATCAGGACCATCGCCAGCAGCATCGACAGGATGCCGAGCCGGACATTTTCCGGAGGGGTGGCGGTGGGGGATGTGAGGGGATGGTCCATGTGGTTTTTCTCGATCTCCCTCTCCCCCCGGGGAGAGGGTCGGGGTGAGGGGGGATGCACAGCGTGGCTATCCCGAGAATCTTCGCCCTGCGCCCCCCTCACCTAACCCCTCTCCCCGGGGGGGAGGGGATCTGTAGGAGGGGAGAGGGCATGTGCTACGCTCACGCCGCGCGGCTCAATTGCTGCGCGGCGATGACGCCCAGCGTGTGGCGGGCGATCATTCGTTCCTCGTCGGTCGGGATGATGAAGACCGGCACGCGGCTCTCCTGGGCGGAGATGCGGGTCGCCTTCGCGCGGTTGGCCGCCGGGTCGATGGCGACGCCGAGCCAGGACAGCTTTTCCGCCACCCGCGCCCGCACCAGGCTGGAGTTCTCGCCGACGCCTGCGCGCGAACACCACTGCGTCCAGCCCGCCCATCGAGCCGGCCAGCGCCGCTACCTGCTTGGCGACGTTGTGGCAGAACAGTTCCACCGCCTCGGCCGCCGCCGGCAGGTCGGAATTCTCCAGGTCGCGCATGTCGTTGGAAATGCCCGACACGCCCAGCATGCCCGACTTGTGGTAGAGCAGCTTTTCCAGATCGTCGGCGCCGTAGCCCTCTCGCGCATCAGGTAGATCAGCACGCCGGGGTCGATGGCGCCCGGCCGGGTGCCCATCGGCACGCCGTCCAGCGCGGTGAAGCCCATGGTGGTGTCGACGCTGTGCCCGGCGCGCATGGCGCACAGGCTGGCGCCGCTGCCGAGATGGCAGACCACCACATGGGCGTTCGCCAGCTCCGGCGCGACCTGGGGCAGGCGGTGGGCGATGTACTCGTAGCTCAGGCCGTGGAAGCCGTAGCGGCGGATGCCCTCCGCCGTCAGTTCGCGCGGGATGGCGAAGGTCTGCGACTGCCAGGGCTGGGTCTGGTGGAAGGCGGTGTCGAAGCAGGCGACCTGCGGCAGCGACGGGTAGACCTGGGCCAGTGCCCGCATGGCGGCGATGTTGTGCGGCTCATGCAGGGGGGGCGAGCGGGATCAACTCCTCCAACTGGTCGAGCACGGTCGGGGTGACGCGCACGGGCGCGGAGAAGCGGGTGCCGCCATGGACGACGCGATGGCCGGCGGCCACCAGCGTGGCGCCCTTCAGCGTGTCGCCGATCCAGTCGAGCAGATGGTGCAGAAGCTCCGGACGGCCCGGATTCTCACCGGCGGCCCAGCTGTGGTCGGCGATCTTGTGGCGGGCGGCGTTCTTCGCCTCGAAGCGGGGAGCGGTGCCGATGCCGGAGATCTGGCCGGTGACGACCGGTTCGATCTCGGCGGCGCTGCCACCCTGGAAGACGGAGAATTTGAGGCTGGAGGAGCCTGCGTTGATGACGAGGCAGGCGTCCTCGCTTGAGTTCGACAATGCGGCCATGACGGTAACGTCCTATTCGGCGGCCAGCGCGAGCTTGGGCTGGCGTTGAGCGGCGGCGACCAGCGAGGCGACGGCACAGGAGGCGAGCCGGGCCCGCACATTGTCGGCGCGGCTGGTGAGGATGACGGGGACCTTGGCGCCCAGCACGATGCCGGCGAGGTCGGCGTTGGCCAGGAAGGACAGCTGCTTGACCAGCATGTTGCCGGCCTCCAGATCGGGGGCGAGCAGGATGTCCGGCTGTCCGGCGACGGGGGAGGTGATGCCCTTGGTGCGTGCCGCCTCGGCGGAGATGGCGTTGTCGAAGGCGAGCGGGCCGTCGAGGATGCCGCCGGTGATCTGGCGCGGCCACATCTTGCAGAGCGCGGCGGCCTCCAACGTGGTGTTGATCTTCGGGTTGATCGTCTCGACCGCCGACAGGATGGCGACGCGCGGGGTGGCGACGCCCAGCACCTTGGCGAGGCCGATGGCGTTCTGGACGATGTGGACCTTGTCCTCCAGCGTCGGGTAGATGTTGATCGCCGCGTCGGTGATCAGCAGCGTCTTGGAGTAGGTGGGCACATTCATCAGGAAGACGTGGCTGATCCGGCTGGCGGTGCGCAGGCCGGTTTCCTTCTTCACCACCTCGCCCATCAGCTCGTCGGTGTGCAGGCTGCCCTTCATCACGCCTCGGCCTCGCCGGTGCGGGCCAGCGCCACGGCGGCTGCCGCGGCGGCGCGGCTGTGGGCGGCATCGACGATGCGGTAGCGGGCGATGTCCAGCCCGTTGGCGGCGGCGATCTTGCGGATGACGGCTTCCGGCCCGACCAGGATCGGCTCGATCAGCCCGGCCTCTGCCGCCTCGACGGCACCCTGCAGAGAGCTGGCATCGCAGGGATAGGCGACGGCGGTGACGACCGGCGGCAGCTCGTCGCATTTGGCGAGCAGGGCGTCGTGCTTGTCGTGGCGGATCATCTGGATCTGCGGCAGCTCATGCGCCGGGCGGGCGACCTTCTGGGTCGGCGCGATCACCTCGGCGGTGCCGAGCACGACGATCTCGCCGTCCTGGTTGGTGCAGACGCAGTCGAAGACGACGACGTTCTTGGCCGGGCGCTTCTCGATCACGGTGACGGTGGCGGTGACGATGTCGCCCAGCCCGACCGGACGGCGGAACTGCAGGCTCTGGCCGGCATAGAGCGAGCCGGCGCCCGGCAGATAGGTGCCCAGCACGCCGGAGATCAGCGAGCCCGACCACATGCCGGGACCGATCACCTTCTGGAACCGGCTGTCGGCGGCGAATTTGGGATCGAGATGGGCCGGGTTGATGTTGCCCGACACGGTGGCGAACAGCTCCACATCCATCAGGGTGAGCTGGCGCGACAGGCTGGCCGACTGGCCGATCTGGATTTCGTCGAAGGTCACATTCTCGACCACGGCGCAGGCGCCATTGCCGGAAGCTTCACCACTGGCACGCATTTTTGAACACTCCGGTTGACCGGGTCGAGCAGGCGGCCCGTTGCTTACGGTCCGATGGGGCGGCGTCGGGAAGGGACGGAAAGGGACCGTCCGGTGTGTCGTCCGAGGGCGTCGCCCGTTTTGCGCCAGCGTTCTGCGCCGCGCCGGGAACCATCGATATATTAATATATTAAATGTGCATCGCAACATGGAACTGGTGGAAAGCCCGGCCCTTGACACTTTGCCGCAGGTGGCTCTCGCCCTCTCCCGTCCCGGGAGAGGGAGGGGACCCACGAAGTGGGGAGGGTGAGGGGAAACCCAAGAATCCAGAAGCGCATGGTTTTCTTGCACGACCTCACCCTTCCCATGCTCCGCATGGCCCCTTCCTCTCCCGGGGCGGGCGAGGGAGATGAGTGCCGTCCGGCGGGGCTTCCCCCCCCGGGGAGAGACGGGAGGAGGGGCACAACGGCGGGACGTCTCAGCGATCAAGGGCGCCCGCCGCCCGTCCGTGAAGTCCCTTCAGGTGCAGCCCGCCCGCCCGTTTTCGCCTCTCCGGGGGCGGGAGAGGGCGGGGCGGAGGGGCTGCCGGGCAGGGGACTTCAGGAGCTCTTGGAACTCACGCCTTCAGGATGCCGCGGCCGGCGAAGCGGGCGGCCACGCCGAGCTGCTCCTCGATGCGGATCAGCTGATTGTACTTGGCGAGGCGGTCCGAACGGCTCAGCGACCCGGTCTTGATCTGGCCGCAGTTGGTGGCGACTGCCAGATCGGCGATGGTGCTGTCCTCGGTCTCGCCCGAACGGTGCGACAGCACGGCGGTGTAGCCGGCCTTGTGCGCCATATCCACCGCTTCCAGCGTCTCCGACAGCGTGCCGATCTGGTTCACCTTCACCAGGATCGAGTTGGCGACGCCCTGTTTGATGCCCTGGGCCAGACGCTTGGGGTTGGTGACGAACAGGTCGTCGCCGACCAACTGCACCTTGCTGCCGATGGCGTCGGTCAGCGCCTTCCAGCCTTCCCAGTCGTCTTCCGCCATGCCGTCCTCGATCGAGATGATCGGGAAGCGGCCGACCAGATCGGACCAGTAGGCGACCATCTGCTCCGGCGACAGCGACTTGCCTTCACCGGCCAACTCGTACTTGCCGTTCTTGAAGAACTCGGTCGAGGCGGCGTCGAGCGCCAGCATGACGTCGTCGCCCGGCTTGTAGCCGGCGGCCTCGATCGCCTTCATGACGAAGCCGAGCGCCTCGTCGGTCGAGCCGATGTTGGGGGCGAAGCCGCCCTCGTCGCCGACATTGGTGTTGTGGCCGGCGTCCTTCAGCTTCTTCTTCAGCGACTGGAAGATCTCAGAGCCCATGCGGATGGCGTCGGCGCCGGTCTCGGCACCCACCGGCATGATCATGAATTCCTGGATGTCGATCGGGTTGTCGGC
>NZ_CP118487.1:0-302500 GCF_051124815.1 Azospirillum sp. B2RO_4
ATGACCCAGACCACCAACGCCGAGCTGCTCGACCGGCCGCTGCAATTGGCTCTGCGGCTCGATTCCCCGCTGACCGGCGATGTCCAGAACGACCGTCACATGATGGTCTACAGCCTGTTTGGCCTGTCGAAGGACAAGGCGGAATCGCTGCCGACCTATGATGACGGCAAGGTGCGGATCGAGGTGCGGGCGCCGAAGAATGTCGGCGTTGCGACGATCTGGGACAAGGCGGTGCTGCTCTACGCCATCTCGCTGCTGCGCGAGAAGATGGAATCGGGCAAGGGCCCGTCCAAGCTGGGCGAACTTCACTTCACCACCAGCGATCTCCAGCGCATCGTCGGCAAGACCGCCGGCGGCAGCGCCTACGACAAGATCGAAGGGGCGCTGGAGCGGCTGCAGGGCACCCAGATCAAGACCAACCTGGAAACCGGCGGGGAGGGCGAGAGCGGCGCCTTCTCGTGGATTTCCGACTACAAGCTGCTTTACCAGCGCAAGAAGGACGGCGAACGGGCGGTGCGCGGGCTGAAGCTGACGCTGTCGGGCTGGGTCACCCGCGCGGCGCTGGGCCACAATCTGCTGAGCTACGACGACCAGTATTTCGCGCTGAAGCCGGTGGAAAAGCGCCTCTACGAGATCGCCCGCGCCCACCTCGCCCGCGGCCATGCCTTCTGGATGGCGCTGGAGCCGCTGCGCAAGCGCGTCGGCTCCGACAACGACCTGCGCAAGTTCAAGAACGCGCTCGGCCCCGTGCTGGCCGCCGACCGCATCCCCGGCTATGGTGTCCGCATCGTCGAGACGGCGGAATACAAGGAAACCATGAAGGCGCGCGGCGCCGTTCAGGGGCGCGTGCTGAACGCCGAGTTGCCGGTCCTGTTCTGGAAGAAGGACCAGGGCCAACCGGAAAACTGGATCGACGTTCCCAAGGTGGAATACGACGAAACGGTCTGACCTCCTGTAGGTTCGGGTTGCCGCATGGAAGCCTTGGTGCCATTGCATGAACCTCCGTCATCCCCGCGAAGGCGGGGATCCAGGCTTCCGCAAATCAGCCGCTGAGTCGGCTGGATTCCCGCCTTCGCGGGAATGACTGGCTTCCATGGATGCGCTCCGATCTGCCAAGCATGGCCGCCCCACCCATTTGGTAGACACCCGTTGCCGGAGTCGCGACAACTTGCTAGGGTCGCTGCCAACCGGTGCCGGGGCAGGAGGACGGGGCGTGACAGGGGAACAGTTGAAGGCGTTGCGGGAACGGCGCGGCCTGACCCAGACGCAGATGGCGGCTTATGTCAACGAGTTGACCGGCCGCAAATACGACAAGCAGCGGCTCAGCAAATGGGAAACCGGCAAGGAAGCCCTGCCCCGCGACCTGCTGGGCCGGCTTCTGCTGCTGGATCTGGAACGGCCCGAAAGCGCCCTGCCCCGCCGCGGCACGACCGTCGCCGTCGGCCTGCAGAAGGGCGGCACCGCCAAGACCGCGACCTCCATCAATCTCGCCTTCATCCTGGCGCGCGCCGGCAACCGCGTTCTGCTGGTCGATGCCGATCCGCAGGGCAACGCCACCGTCCATGTCGGCGTGCCGCAGACCGACGTTGTGGCGCTGACCGAGGCGGGCAAGGTCCTCTACCACGCGCTGATGGGCAAGACCCCGCTCGACGCGGTGATCCTCCCCACCAGTGTCGAGGGGTTGGACGTCGTTCCCTCCAGCATCGCGCTGGCCAGTGCCGACACCGAGCTGCCGGGCAACCTGACCAACGCCCAGACCGCGCTGGCCGAAATGCTGGACGGCGTGCGCGAGCGTTATGACGTGATCGTCATCGACTGCGCCCCCAATCTCGGTGCCGTGACCATCAACGCGCTCACTGCCGCCGATTACGTGCTGGTGCCCTGTCAGGCCGAACCCCACGCCATCCTCGGCGTCAGCGCCTTCCTCGACACCGTCGCCAAGATCCAGCGCCGGCTGAATCCGCGGCTGGAGGTGCTGGGCATCCTGCCGACCATGGTCAACCCGCGCCAGACCCAGGACCGCTCGTCGCTCGACGACATCCAGCGCCTGTGGGGCGACAGCCGCCGCGTGTTCCCGCCGGTGCCGCGCGCCACCATCTACGCCCAGGCGGCCGGCGCCAACGTCATCACGCTGGATGCCGACATCGGCGCCCCGGGCGTGGAGAGCTACGCCGCCATCGCCTCCGCTCTGCTGACCGCCATGGGCCGCCTGCAGGAGACCGTCGATGCCGCCTAAGAAGCTGACCCGGCAGACCGCCGCCACCGTGCTCCAGGCCAAGGAGGCCGGCTTCGCCGCCGAGACCGACCGCATGTTCGGGCTGAGCGGCGTGCTGCCCCGGCTGGTCGAGGTCGATCTGGACGCCGTGGAGACCAACCCCGGCCAGCCGCGCACGGTGTTCGACGACGACTCCCTGCGCTCGCTGGCCGACTCCATCGCCCGCCACGGGTTGCAGCAACCCGTGCTGGTCCAGGAAGGCGCGGAAAAGGGCCGCTATCGGCTGGTCGCCGGCGAACGGCGGCTGCGCGCCCACCGGCTGCTCGGCCGCGGCACCATCGCCGCCATCATCACCAAGGGCCGGCCCGAAGAGATCGCGCTGATCGAGAATGTCCAGCGCGTGGATCTCGACGCCATCGACCTCGCCCGCGGCTTGTCGCAGCTGATCGAGGCGCACGGCTACACCCAGACGGAGGTGGCGGCGGCCGTCGGCTGTTCGGAAGCCGAGGTGTCGAAGCGCCTGAAGGTGCTGCGCCTGCCCGACGACATCCTGGCCGACTACCGCGCCAACCCCGACGCGGTGTCGCGCTCCGCCCTGGTCGAACTGGCCTTCGTCGAGGACGAGGCGGAGCTGCGCCGGCTGTGGCAGACGGCGCGCACCGGCGGCTTGACGGTCGGTGCGGTGCGGGCGGCCCGTCCGGCTGCGTCCAGCACGGCGGAGCCGCTGCGGGTGCTGGGCAAGGCGATCAACCGGATGGACAAGGACCTCGCCGCCATCGACACCGTCGCCCAGGCCCTGCAACGCGAACACCGCGAACGGCTGCAGTCCCTGCGCGACCGCATCGACGCCCTGCTGAACGCTTGAGAGTTCGTCGGTTCTGCTGAAGTTTGATTGCTTTCGACGCCAAGCAAGTCCCTCATCGACCGTCATCCCCGCGAAGGCGGGGATCCAGGAAACTCCGCAATCGGGCGGCTGAAATGACTGGATTCCCGCCTCCGCGGGAATGACGGCCAAGGGACGTCTCGAAAACTTGCGGACTCTCGGTCGATCATCGAGCCGCATCTGCCAAGACTTTCGATCGCGAAAGCCCGCTGCGGTTGTCTTTGTGATGCTCCGCATCCGAAGGTTGCTTTCGATCGCGAAAGCCTCTGGCGCTCACCCAGCGTGACCGCCTGCCCTGCCCCGTGGTAAGGATCAGTGACGAGACCATCGACGTTACGGATCAGCCATGCCGGTCGTGCAGAGACGACAATTCATTGGATTGCTCGGCGCGGCCGGTCTGGCCGGCGCGCTGCCGCGTCCGGCGACGGCCGCCGCCCCTGCCCTGCGGATCGGGCTGAAGTCGCTGCCCGGCGCGATCAACCCGCTGACCGTCAATGATCTGGTCGCGCGTCAGGTCCTCGGCTCCATGTATGAAAGCCTGACCACGGTCGATCCGGAGGGCCGCATCCTTCCAGGCCTCGCCACCGCCTGGGAGGGGTCGGAGGATGCCCGCCGCTGGCGGCTGACCATTCGTGACAACGTCACCTTCCACACCGGCCGGCCGCTGACCGCCGCCGACGTCAAGCGCAGCTTCGAGGCGGCGCTCGCCGGCGACGGCGCCAACTTCGCGGTGCTCGCCCTGTCCAAGGTGCGGGGCTTTCGCGAACTGCGGGCGAAGACAACGACCGAACTGTCGGGCATCACCGTGGTCGACGACCGGACGCTGGAGGTGGTCTGCGACGAACCCTGCGCCGTCTTCCCCTTCGCCCGGCTGAACATCGTCGATGTGGAGGCGGTGGAAAAGGCCGGCCCCGACTGGTTCCGCACCATGTCGGCCGGAACCGGCCCCTATCGGCTGCTGCAGTCGAACGACGGCATCCGCATGGATGTGGAGGCCAATCCGGGCTGGCGCGGCGGTGCGGTGCCGTTCGAGCGGGTGTCCTTCCTCGCCACCGGCATCGGCAATGACGGCATCACCCTGTTCAACGACAGCCAGATCGATTTCACCTTCGTCGACACCGACGCCCTGCGCGGGGTGATGGACGATCCCGGCTTCAAACGCTGGCTGTCCAATGTGCCGCGCATGCAGATGCGGGTGGTCGCGCTCGATCCCCGCCGGGTGAAGGCCTTCGCCGATCTGCGGGTGCGCCGCGCGATGTCGCTGCTGATCGACCGCGCGGCGATGGCGGAACGGTTTTTCCGCGGCGTGGCGACCGTCCACAACGGCATCGTGCCGCCGGCGCTGCTGTCGAACGAAAAGCTCCAGCCACTGGCCTACGACCCGACGCTGGCGAAGCAACTGCTGGAAGAGGCGGGCTATCCGGAAGGCCGCGGCATCGAGCCCTTCCAGGTCGGGGTTATTCCGGAATACCGGCGAGAGTTCGTCTATTACGTCTCGCAATGGAACAATGCCGGCATCCCGGCGAAGCTTGTGGTTTCTCCGCGCCCTGAGTTCATCTCGCGATCCCGTCGGCGCGACTATGATTCCTTCCTGTTCGGCTGGACCGCCACCTACCCCGATCCGATGAACTTCCTGGACGAGCTGTTCAGCAGCCGCAGCCGCTTCAACCCGGTCGGCTGGTCGAATGCGCAGTTCGATGCTCTGATCGAGCAGGCGATGGCCATCCCCGATCCCGGCCGCCGTGCCGAGGTCTACAAGGACGCCGAACGTCTGGTGATGAACGACCTGCCGGTGATTCCGCTGGTGGTGCCGGACTATGTCGCGCTACGCGGCAATGTGTTGAGCGAGAATTTCATCACCCCGTTCGGCGGCCTGAACTTCGGCTGAGGCGGCGAGGGGGGCAGGGCCCGGGGCAGGGCCCGGGGCAGGGCCCGGGGCAGGGCCCGGGGCAGGGCAGGGTGACAGCATGAAAAAAGCCCCTGTCCGGCAACGGACAGGGGCTTTTCGCTGAAGCCGGTGACGGGTCAGACGGCGCCCTGCGACCGCGCTTCGCGGAGACAGTCGGCCGGCTTGGCCTCACGGAGACAGTCCGCCTTCGCAGCCTCGCGCAGGCAGTCGGCGGTCTTCGCTTCGCGCAGGCAGTCCGCCTTTGCAGCCTCGCGCAGGCAGTCGGCGGTCTTTGCTTCGCGCAGGCAGTCCGCTTTTGCGGCCTCGCGCAGGCAGTCGGCGGTCTTCGTTTCGCGCAGGCAGTCCGCCTTTGCAGCCTCGCGCAGGCAGTCCGCCGGCTTGGCCTCACGGAGACAATCGGCCTTCGCGGCCTCGCGCAGACAATCCGCCGTCTTCGCCTCACGCAGACAATCCGCAGCCTTCGCTTCCCGCAGGCAATCCGCGCCGTCGAACAGGCGGGCGCTGTCGGTACGGGCGGCGGCCATGCGCTCGGCCGGAACGGTGACTCCGTTGTGATGCAGATATTCGCCATAGACCGCCTCGCAGAAGCGGAAATAGGCGCGGGTGTCGGCGACGATGAACTCGTGCCACAGATCGTCGCAGGCGGCGGACTGCGGGACGATGTCGCGGTCGGGATGCTCGGCGCAGGCCAGCAGGAAGGCCTTCAGCTGGGCCAGGGCGATCCCGGACGTGCTGCGGGTCATGCCTGCGGCGACGGCGCGTTCGACCACATAGCCGAAGTCGAAGCCGGCGATGATGTCACGGGCACGGGTGGTGTCGGTCGTGGTGGCGCCGCGCATGGAATCCTCCGAGGTTGCTTCTTATCGCCCTCGGACAGGGTTGCGGGACCGTCCTCGGGCACAGCCCGATTGTTGTGACACAGCACAGCCGGATATGTGAGATAATTTTGGTACTAAATATCCGCTGCCCGGACGATGTCCGCAATTGGTCAGGTCTTATGCGGAGAGGCGGTGTCGAGCGGAAGTGCCGCCGCCGGCCGTCCGGCCGTCATCTGCTCCACCAGAACCGACAGCCGGTCCGGCATGATCGGCTTGGCGGCCACGGTGACGCCCATCGCCGCCGCGCGCGCCGTCACCGCGCCGTCCAGCCGGCCGGAGATCAGCACCGCCGGGATGCGCAGCCCCAGCCGCCGCCACACCGTCTCGATGAAGTCCAGGCCGTTCTCGCTGGCCGACAGGTGGTAATCGGCGATCACCGCATCGGGACGGACGGTGCCGTCCTCCACCGCGCGCAGGCCTTGCGCGACCGTGGAGGCGCCGACGACGCGATGTCCCGCCGTGGTGAGGAACATCGAAATGGCCGACAGCACGAACTGGTCGTCGTCGATCACCAGGATCGCGATCTCGCCGTCCTTCGCCGGCGCATCGGCCAGCGTCGCGACCGCCGCACGCTCGGCAGGAGCGGGGGCTGGGAAGGGTGCAGGGGCAGGGGCAGGGGACAGGGCGGACTCCACCGGCGCCAGCGGCACGGTGACCGAGAAGACCGACCCCTTCCCCGGCGTGGAGCGCACCTTGACCGGGTGGTCCAGCACCGTGGCCAGCCGCTGGACGATCGACAGGCCGAGTCCGATGCCGTTGTCCCGGTTGCGCTCCGGGTTGCCGATCTGGTGGAACTCCTCCCAGATGGCGTCGAGCCGGTCGGCGGGAATGCCGATGCCGGTGTCCCGCACCTCGACGATCAGGCAGCCGCCCGATTCCAGGCAGGCGACCTGCACCTGCCCGGAATTCGTGTAGCGGATCGCGTTGTCGATCAGGTTGCCCAACAGCCGCAACAGCAGCACCCGGTCGGTCAGTACCGCCGCGCGGTGCTGCGGCACGGCGAAGGCCAGCCCCTTGTTGCGGGCGACCGGGCCGTACTGCGAATCCAGCGCCTCGAACAGGTCGGCGACCTCATGCACCGCCTTGTTGGCGGTGACGCCGCCGGCGTCCAGCCGCGACACCTCCAGCAACTCGTCCAGCAGCTGCTTCAGCGTCATCACCACCTGTTCGATCTTGCGCGCGGAGTCCGCCACCTTCGGGGTGGGGGCGGTGGCGCGCAGCATGGCGGTCAGCATCAGCAGCGACTGGGCGGGCTGGCGCAGGTCGTGGCTGGCGGCGGCCATGAACTTGGCCTTCGACGCGACCGCCTGCTCCGCCCGCTCCTTGGCGGCGCGCAGGTCGATGGCGTTCTGGCGGAAGGTGCCGAGCGCCCGCGCCATCCGTCCGATCTCGTCGTCGCGGTGGCGCACCGGCACGGTCACCGTCACATTGCCGGCCGCCAGATCGTCCATGGCGCGGGTCATGCCGGCGATGGGCAGCGTCACGCCGCGCGTCGCCCAGATCACGCCCAGCACCACCAGCAGCAGCGCGGCGATGCCGATCCCGCTCAGCACCAGCACATGATGGCGGATGGCGTCGTCGGTCGGCCCGGTGTCCAGCCTGACCAGCAGGGTGCCGATGTTGCGGGCGCCGCCGCTGCGGTCCTGATGGATCAGCGGCACCGCCGCCACGGTGGCGGCATCTTCCGTCCCAATGGTGGCGCCCGGCTTGCGGTAGACGGCGAAGCGCTCGCCGTGCGTGCCCATGATCACCGCCTCGGCGAAGCTGTCGATCGAGCGCAGCGGGCTCAGCGCCGTCGCCGCTTCTTCGGGGTCGAGGTCCCACAGCGCGTTCGCCACGTCGTCCAGCACGATGCGGGTCGCCATCTCCGCCCGGATGGCCAGCTCGGCCCGGGTGTTCCGCACATCGGCCTGGATCAGCACGACCATCGGCACGGCGACCAGCACCGACACCAGCAACACCGCCGATGCCGTCGTTCGGGCGACCAGGCTCCGTGAGAAGATCTTCAAGAACATGCCGAAGCCACCGAGAACAGGACGACCACGAACAACTCGCCGGGACATCCTAGCCGAACCGCCGGGCAAACACGACAGCCACGTATCGCCGCCGGTCAAGCCGCCATCATCGGTAGTAGTAGGAAAAAAGGCGGTATGACTGTTTCGAATCGTTTCTTCTTCTTGTTTGATTGCCTGTGTAAAAGTTCGCGTAGGGGAGTGGGGGAGGGCGGAACAATGGGAACAGGCATCGTCATCGCCCTGATGCACGGCATCGGCCTGCTGGCGCTGGTCCTGCTGGCCTACCGCCATGTGCTGCGGCGCTTCGGCGCCCGGCGCCGGCCTTTCGCGCTGCTCTCCGGCCTGCTGTTCGGCGCCGCCGCCGCCATCTCGATGCTGGACGCCTACCCGGTGGCGGGCGGGGTGCTGATCGACCTGCGCAACGCGATGATCGGTCTGGCCGGCCTGTTCGGCGGCCTGCCGGCGGCGCTGCTGTCGGCCGCCATCGCCGGCGCGGTGCGGCTGTGGCTGGGCGGCGTCGGCGCGCTGACCGGCGTCCTCGGCATTCTGCTGACCGCCCTGGCGGCACCGCTGCTGGCAAAGCCGATGGAGCGCCGCGCCGCCGGGCAGGGCCGCGATGGAAAGGGCGCCTACGGCTTCGGCCTTTTGTCGCTGTTCGGTCTGGCGATCACGCCGCTGACCCTGCTGGCCTTCCTGCTGCTGCCCGACCTCGACCTCGCCATGCGGGTGATGGAGGAGGCGGCGCTGCCGCTGATCGCCTTCACCACGCTGGGCATCGGCCTGCTCGGCACCATGCTGGCGCGGGAGCACCGCCGCGTCGCCGACGAAGGCGCGCTGACCGAGAGCGCCGCCCTGTTCCGCGCCGTCTTCGACAGCTCCGCCGACAGCCTCGTTATCCTGCGCGTCAACCCCGACGGCAGCTTCACCCTGCACTGCGCCAACGCCGCCGCCCAGCGCCTGATGGGCGACCGCGCCGCGCAGGCGGAGGGCCAGCCGCTCGACCGCCTGCTGCCGCCGGACCTCGCCGCCAAGGCGATGGCCGACCTGCAATCCTGCATCGACGCCGGCGCCCCCACCCGCTTCGAGGAGCAGCACACCCACAACGGCGTCACCCGCTGGTGGGAGGTGTCGCAGGTGCCGATCCGCGACGAGAGCGGCGCCATCGTCATGCTGTCGGTCGGCGCCCGCGACATCACCCGCCGGCACGAGGCCGAACGCGCCATCCGCTCCAGCGAGGCGCGCTATCGCCTGCTGGCCCGCAGCGTCACCGACATCATCGGCCGCATCGGCCTGGACGGGGTGCGGCGTTTCTGTTCGGAGGCGACGCGCGACAGCCTGGGCAGCCCGCCGGCCGAGCTGATCGGCCGCCCGCTGGTCGAGCGCGTCCACCCCGACGACCGCGACGCCCTTGCCGCCGGCCTCGCCCGCCTGACCCCCGACCGCCCGACCCTGAAGACCACCTATCGCCTGCGCCATGCCGACGGCCGCTGGGTGTGGATCGAGGCGGCGGTGCGGCTGGTCACCGACGACTGGGGCGCCCCGCAGGATTACGTCAGCGTCGAGCGCGACGTCACCGCCCGCAAGATCATGGAGGCGGAGCTGCAGGACGCCCGCCACGCCGCGGAATCGGCCAGCCGCAGCAAGACCGAGTTCCTGGCGAGCCTGAGCCACGAGCTGCGCACGCCGATGAACGCCGTCATCGGCTTCGCCGACCTGATCGCGCGCGAGTCGGAGGGGCCGGTCGGCACCGCCCATTACCGCGACTTCGCCGTCAACATCCGCGACAGCGGCCAGCATCTGCTGGAGCTGATCAACGAGATCCTGGACCATGTCCGCGCCGAATCCGGCCAGCTGACCCTCGACGACGATCCGGTCGACCTCGACGCCGCCGCCACCTTCGCCATCCGCCTGCTGACTCCGCGCGCCGCCCGCGCCGGCATCGCCCTCTCGGCAAGTGTGGAGCCCTCCGCCCGCCACATGCGCGGCGACGAGCGGCGCATCCGCCAGATCCTGTTGAACCTGCTGTCGAACGCGGTGAAATACACCCCCTCCGGCGGCACGGTGTCGCTGACCGCCGCCCCGGCCCCCGACGGCGGCCTGCTGCTGGAGGTGAGCGACAACGGCGTCGGCATCCCCGAACAGGATCTGGGCCGCGTCCTGCTGGCCTACACCCGCGTCGCCAGCCCGGAGAACCGCCAGACCGAGGGCGCCGGTCTCGGCCTGCCGCTGACCCGCCGTCTGGTGGAGCTGCATGGCGGCACGCTGTCGCTGGCCAGCCGGGTGGGGCAGGGCACCACCGTCACCATCCGCTTCCCGCCCGACCGCATGGCCGGCGAGACCGCCCCCCACCCCGGCGACGCCCGGCTTCCCGCCCCCCGCTCCACCCTGTCGATCCTGATGGTGGAAGACGACCACAACATCCGCGAACACGGCTGCGCCCTGCTGCGCAGCTGGGGCCACCGGGTGACCGCCGCGTCGGGGGCCGGCGAGGCCCTGCTGGTGCTGCGCGGTCCGGAGCCGCTGGACCTGCTGTTCAGCGACATCGTGATGCCGCCGGGCATGAACGGGGCGGAACTGGCGCGCGAGGCGCGGCGCCTGCGCCCCGACCTGCCCGTCCTGCTGGCCTCCGGCTTCGCCGCCCATGCGGTGGTGGCCGACGACGTGGCGCTGGGCGGCTACGACCTGATCGCCAAGCCCTATGACCCGGCGGAGCTGCGCGAGCGCCTGGACCGCCTGCGCCCGCCGCCCCCGCCCGCCGCCCTCCCGTCCTCCGCCCCGGCCCCGGAGCATCCGCCGGCCTTGCCGTCCGTGTCGGGAGCGGAGCCGCCCCCGCCCCCCGCCGCCGACCCGTCCCCCCCGCCGTCCGCCGAGCCCGCCTCGCCCGCGCCGTCCCCCGCGACCCCGGCCGCCCCGGCGACGGAGTCCCTGCGCATCCTGGTGGTGGAGGATGTGGAGATGAACCGCCTTCTGGCCGTCACCCTGCTGAGGCAGGCCGGCCACAGCGTCGCGGCGGTGGCGGACGGCGCCCAGGCGGTGGAGGCGGTTGGCCGCGAGCGGTTCGACGCCATCCTGATGGACATCAACATGCCGGTGATGGACGGCCTGGAGGCGACGCGCGCCATCCGCGCCATGCCCGGCCCGGAGTCCCGCGTCGCCATCGTGGCGCTGACCGCCAACACCTTCCCGGACGACATCGCCCAATGCTACGAGGCCGGCATGGACTGCCATGTGCCGAAGCCGATCGACCGCGTGCAACTGCTGACCGAAGTCACCCGCTGCGTCGCGTCGCGGAGGGCGGTGGAGGCGATGGGGTAGGGGTGGGGGTGGGGACGAAAGTTGTCAATTGGCAGCTTCGGCGAGTTCGATTTGCCCCAACGGCGGTCCTTAGCCATGCCTCATTAGCGGAAACTCAACGCGTATGACCGTATGCAGTCCCGCAGTGTCGTGACATCTGCCCTGAAAACGTAAACACAATTTGGCCGCAGAGCTTCATGGCGCAGCCCGCACGCCGCCCATATCAAATGTATAAAGAGGCAGCGCAAATAAAAGAAATTACCTATGTTGTCTTCTAGAAAATGAAGATCTTATCATGCTCCACATCGTCAGACCTGAGGCCGTATCTTTCGATAAGGAACTTTTCGAGTGCAGCCGGGTCTTTGATCGCATCGCAGCTTTGCAAGCCCCAACCGCTGGCCAGCGCCGCATGGAAAGCATAACGGTTGACCGTTAGGACTTCGTCAGTGAAGAGCGCGGGCTTGAGCGCATCCTCAGCTGCTTCCCTCTGATCGAACACACTTCGCCTCTGCCTGATGTACTTGGCCGTGAGTTGTTCCTTCTCAACCAAGGGAAAGCGTAAATTGGCAGCCGCATTAGCAATGATCGCAAGGATTTCCCAGTCGCGGAGGCCCTCACTGTGCCAATCTCGGAGCAACATTTGGCTCTGAGGGGCAGCGAGTAGGCGCTCTAACGTGTAGCGGATGGATTGTCCCATTATTTGATAGCGCTTGCGAACACTTTGAAGAGAAATTTCCTTCGAATATCCGTATCCTGGCCCTATGGGAGCAGCGAGAAGAGAATGTTCCCGAAAATCAAAGGAACGCTCGGCAGCAATCGGCCCGACGCTCTGGCGATCGGCTTCCCGGAACAGGTCCGGTATCATCGTCTCGCGGTAAATTTCGCGATAAGGCCGCCCGAGAAAAACACGGCTTATAACTTCAATAAGTGCTGGTTTCATGGCTTCTTGAAGAGCTTCATCGGGAAGTGCTGAGCACTTCCCGATGATCTCTGCAGCTACTCGAACCAGTGAGGGTGTTGCCTCCTCAGGGCAGACCGTCTCTAGATCGACTGCCGCAAGTCGGATGGATATTGTGATCCCCTCCGAACCGCTACCACACTCGGCATCGGCGATGCTGACCCTGCCCTCATCCGTATCTAGGCTCAGAGCCATTCGAACCGTAGTCGGGAGGAGGAGAAGGTCCACACCGGCGAAGGCAGCCTGCACGATCTGAAGTTGTGCAACAAACTCTTCAGCGATTGCGGTCTCATCATATCGGTTCGGAAATGTTGCGATCCACCTGATCCCAAGGGCGCGCCATTCGATACGACGCTCTACTCCTAGTTCTCCGAACGGGCGGCCGATGAAAGCTTGCTCGATATCCTCCCAAACTTCATCGCTGCTGCCATTGAGCCAGAAGCCATCCTTGTGGTCTGACCCTGCGGTTACTGAATTTCGGAGGGCCTCGGGCCAGTCGCTCAGCAACTTGTCAATCAGATCCTTGTGTGAAGTCCCAAGACGTGCAGCAATACCACGAAGCGCCGCCACTTGGCCAAGTTGGGTGCGGAGTTCAGGGTAGCGCTCCTGATCGAATGGATCCGGATTATGCAGGCAGTGTGCTCCGATGGCTATGAGAAGCATTTGCATGAAGGACAGGGAATTGCCGGCACCGTCATCAGCGTCCGCAACCAGCATGAGCATGCGGGGAAGATGCGTCGCGACGTTCGGTTTATCGCTGTACTTCGCGAGATAGGAGCCAGCGAGTGCAATATATTTGGCGGCATAAGCAAGGCCAATCTCGATATAAGAACGAGAAAGGAGAAACGTTGCCCGCTGAAAACCGTCGAGTCGATCATCAGTAAACCAGCGCTGTTGGATGCGGTGCAGGTCTCGTATCGCACTCAGAAGGTCATCTCTTTCATAGCTGGCAATCGCACGGTCAAAGCTCTTCTCCGCTGCTGCTGCCGGCCCAGCCCGTTTGGCGATTAGATCCTCAGCCCGCTCAACTAAAGGTCCATATTGCGGATGCTTGTCCAGCATTGGTGCCAATTTATTCAGAACGTCGGTGAATTCCTCGACCGGAAACAGTGGAGCATGTTCGGCCTCATCAAGCATCCGGCTCCAATCATGGAAACCAGCCTCGAGAGCCGGTATTGTCTGAGCGTCTACCGGTACCATCGCCAAATAGCCTCGGGTTCGAAGCAGTGCTGCTCGTCGGCCAGGTCCCCAAGCCGCTTTAATCTCGTGATCTAGAATGTGGGCGATCCGACTGCGCCAATCCAGAATTTCAGCGAGATCACACTCAAAGTGACCTACCGTCCAACCTCCAAAAGCGTAGGTGACCAGTGTACTTGCATCCCGCAGGTCAGAAGAAGCGAGCCATTCCTCAAGATCTGAAAAGTAGTCATCCAAAAGAAATTTGGCTGGGGTTAGATTGTTCTTTCCACGTAGGTTTGCGACTGCAATCTCGTAACCTGCCGCTCTTGCGGTCTGGCGTGTCGCTGGTTCGGTTCGAAACGCTTCCATGAGGCTTAGCCAGTGGAGAAGGTGAGGACGAGCGTCAACCGCAAATGTTGCGTGTCTGAGACAAAATTTCACTTCAAGGAAATCCGATATGCTGAGCGCACTCGGCTCCTTTTCCCGCCAGCGTTTGTAATGATCCTGATACCAGTCCTTTCCCTCTGGCACTACTGGCATAAGCTCTGCTGGAAGGCGTAAGTATTCCTGTGCGATCCAAAATACTTCGGGCTCGGCAAGCATCTCCGAAATAGCAGTGCCATCGAAAATTTGAAGCTCCACATTATGCTCTGAGAACGCCCATCTCACGAGTTCGTAACGCCTCGCAATTGGCACGTTAGCCTCGCAAAAGTAAACGACCTCCTCAACTCCACCTGATGCGATAATGGTTGTAATATCCGACTTGATCTTGGCTGCTATCTTGGACTGGAGGGTGCAACCGAAGGCAATGCGCCGCATACTTGAGCTAAGCTGGTCTGGGATTGCGCTCACCGGAAACACAACCGAGCTCCTGTAGGTCTCAAAGTCGCGGCCTTCATCGCCGCCGGCTCCGACAGGGCCAGTGGCCGGCAGGATATTGCTGTACACCTTGGCTCGCGCGAGATGTCGGGAGAGATGCTCGAATTCGTGATGAGCATTGCGCGCTCGCATTTCGCCGAGTTGGAAGCGAATCATTCCTGCAAGCTTCAATTTGTTCATCGACCGAGGCTCACCCGTGGCGTTTGACAAATGGAGTGTTAACGCGGTTTGGAACGCTACCCTTCCACTTGTGTATGAGCCCATTTCATAAATTTCTATCAAGAACATCAATCGTCCCTCCCGATGGGACGTGAGTGTGCCGCCGCACAGTGAATTGGGTGGCTTTGCCACTGATCCGCTGATCGTCTACCCAGTCGCCTTGATTTGAGCGCATGGCGCAAGGTGGCCGATTCGGAGAGCCAAAGGTATGAATATGAAGGCAGCTTAGGAGGTAAAGACATCCTCCGCGCAGCCGCCCACCTCCCGTCCGCCCCCTTTTCCCAAAACCTCCCCACCACAGGACCAAAATCCCATACCCTCTCCGCAATGCCCACTCATTCGCGGAGCCGCCCCATGCCCCTCGACAGCCGCACCCTCGCCCCCAACGCTCTCGGTGACCGTTTCCCCTGCTGGGCGGAGGATCCGCCGGTGCCGTCCGGAGGCTCGCTGGTTCCAGGGTCGCAGTTCCACGAGGAGCAATGGATCATGGCCGCCGGCATGCTGGCGCGCGGCAGCAGCTTCCTCCATGTCTCCCGCGCCATGGGCTGCAGCCGCACCACCCTGTGGCGGGCCTATTACGGGTCCAAGGATTTCCGTCACAGGGTGTGGTGGGAGCGGCAGGCGTTGAACCGCGAGGCCGAACTGCGCCTGTCCTCGCTGCGCATCCTGGTCGCCGAGCAGATCGAGCGGCTGGTCTCCTCCGGCGATCCGGCGACGGTGCGCTGGCTGGCCGAACGGCTCGGCCTCTTCGCCGGCCTCGACATGGCCGCACCCAAGCGGCAAGCCCCGCACCCCGACCCCCGGCCCGCCCCCAAGGACGCGGCCGAACCCGCCCCCAAGCCTGCCCCAAAACCTGAAGATCCCCCCGCCGTCACCGTCCCCGAACTGGACGACGACCTCCCCGGCGCCTTGCGCGAGCGCATGCCGCCCGACCCGCGCGCCGTCGCCGCCATCCTGGCCCGGCCGGAGGGCGAGGGGCCGACGGGCGTCTTCCCCTGGACCGTCAACCGGCATGAGCCTTACCCCAACCTCACCCCCGGCCCGGTCAGCCGCCGCGCCGCCGGTCCCGTCGCCCCGTGCCGGTAACGGCCCCGGCGGCCGATGGAACATCCGCCGGATCCTGTTCCACGCTGTTCCATCCTCCGCCGGCCCGTCACCGGCGCCCGCACAGGCGCTCTTGATCGGGCGGCCGATCTGTCCGACCCTGCGGGTCCGTTGGAACACTGAGGATCACGCGATGACCGCCTTCACCTGCGTGCTCGACGCCCGTGCCAAGCTGGGGGAGGGGCCGGTCTGGTCGGTGGACGAACAGGCGCTCTATTGGGTCGACATCAAGGGCCGGGCGCTGAACCGCTTCGATCCCGCCACCGGCGCCAACCGCGTCACCCAATTGCCGGAGGAGATCGGCTGCGTCGCCCCGCGCAAGGGCGGCGGCTTCATCGCCGGCCTGCGCTCCGGCCTGTGGCAGCTGGACGGGGAGGGGGGAGTGGTCGCCTGTCTCGCCGCCAATCCGGAGGACCAGGGCGCCAGCCGCTTCAACGACGGCAGGACCGATCCCGCCGGCCGCTATCTCGCCGGCACGCTGGACGAGCCGAAGGCCGGCGGCAAGGCGCATCTCTACCGCTATGACCGGCGCGGGCTGGCGGTGCTGGCCGGCGGGCTGCTGACCTCCAACGGGCTGGCCTTCAGCCCGGACGGGCGGACGCTCTACCACGCCGACACGCCGACCTTCACCGTCCGCCGTTACCGCTACGACCCGGCCACCGGCGCGATCTCCCACGGCGAAATCTTCATCCGGCTGGAGCCGAAGGAGGGCGACCGCGGCCGGCCGGACGGGGCGGCGGTGGATGCGGAGGGCTGCTATTGGACGGCGCTGTATGAGGGCGGGCGGGTCGCGCGCTTCTCCCCCGATGGCCGCCTGCTGTCGGAACACCCGCTGCCGGCGCGCTGCCCGACCATGGTCGCCTTCGGCGGTCCCGACCTGCGCACCCTCTACGTCACCACCGCCAGCGCCGGCCGCCCGGCCGAGGAGCTGGAGCGATTCCCGCAATCCGGCGGCCTGTTCGCCATGCCGGTGGAGGTGCCGGGCCTGCCGGTGCCGCCCTTCGACCCGGCGGCCTGACCCAGGGGGCGGCGATGTTCCGCAAGTTCGTCTATCTGCTGGCATTATCCCGCGAAAAGCACTTCGGCCGCGCGGCGGAGAGCTGCCACGTCTCGCAGCCGACCCTCTCCAACGCCATCCGCCAGCTGGAGGAGGAGCTTCAGGTCCCCATCGTCGAGCGCGGCCAGAAGTTTGAAGGCTTCACGCCGGAGGGGATGAAGGTGCTGGAATACGCCCGCCGCATCGTCGGCGAGCGCGACAACCTGCGGCACGAGCTGCTTGCCCTGGCCCAGGGCGTCACCGGCCATCTGCGGCTCGGCGCCATCCCGACCGCCCTGCCGGCGGTTCCGCATGTGCTGGCGCCCTTCGCCAGCCGATACCCGCACATCCGCTCCAGCATCGTCTCGCTCAGTTCGCGCGAGATCCAGCGCGGCCTCGACGAATTCGAACTCGACGCCGCCATCACCTATCTCGACAACGAACCGCTGAACAACGTCCGCACCCTGCCGCTCTACACCGAACGCTATCACCTGCTGGCGCGGCGCGACGACTTGGGCGAGGAGCTGATCGCCCAGGGCGCCGTGCCGTGGGAGAAGGCGGCCGAATTGCGGCTCTGCCTGCTGACCCCGGACATGCAGAACCGCCGCATCGCCGATACCGCCTTTCGCATGACCGGGCGGACGGTGCAGGCGGCGACGGAGACCAACTCCATCGTCACCCTCTACACCATCGTCCGCGCCGGCACCTGCGCCAGCATCGTCCCCGGCCAGCTGCTGACCTTCGTCCCGCCGCATCCCGACATCGTCGCCCTGCCGCTGGTCGATCCGGAGCTGAGCCATGTCGTCGGCCTCGCCTACGCCGACCGCGACCCGCCGCCGCCGCTGGCCCGGGCGCTGGCCGTCGCCGCCGCCGACGCCGACATCGCCCAGCGCATGGCGATCAGCGTGGCCGAGGCGATGATGCCCTGGCGGGTGGCGATCCGCTGACGGGCCGTTCTTGATAGCCAAAAGCTATCAGCCCATCGGAAAATACAATTTGCTGGCATACCGTATCCTCCGACACTCTGACGGTGCCGGGCGACGAGAGACGCCTGGAAAAAGCCAACAGTGCCAAGCCAGAACGACGCCGACCTCAAGACCGGCGCGGACGATCGCAAGGAGGGACACCCGTGAACGCAAGCCATCCGTGGAGCGCTGAGCGCGCCATGACGATTGTCGAAGACAATCGGCATCTGCGCGGCGCCCTGCTGCCGATCCTTCACGCGCTGCAGGAAGAGTTCGGCTATATCGACGAACAGGCCATCCCCCTGCTGGCGACGGAGCTGAACCTCTCGCGCGCCGACGTGCATGGCGTGGTGTCCTTCTATCACGAATTCCGCCGCGAAAAGCCCGGCCGCCACATCATCAAGGTCTGCCGGGCCGAAGCCTGCCAGTCGATGGGCGCCAACGCGCTGGTCGACCACATCAAGAAGCGTCTGCAGGTCGATTTCCACGGCACCACCGCCGACGGCGCCTTCACCCTGGAACCGGTCTTCTGCCTCGGCAACTGCGCCCTGTCGCCCGCCGTCATGATCGACGAGAACCTGCACGGCCGGGTCTCGCCCGACCGTTTCGACGAGCTGGCGGACGAGACGCGGACCAACCCGACCGCTCACCAGCAGATCCCCCGCGCCCTCAGCCACAAGGACAGCCAGAAGGGTCACGCGCAATGAGCGGCCATCTGATCACCGTCTTCGTCCCGCGCGATTCCGCCGCCCTGTCGGTCGGCGCCGACGCGGTCGCCGCCGCCATCCGGGCCGAGGCCGCCAAGCGCGAGCTGCCGCTGCGCATCGTCCGCAACGGCTCGCGCGGCATGCTCTATCTGGAACCGCTGGTCGAGGTGGAAACCCCGGACGGCCGCGTCGCCTACGGCCCGGTCACCCCCGCCGACGTGCCCGGCCTGTTCGACGCCGGCTTCCTGACCGGCGGCACCCATGCGCTCGGCCACGGCCTGACCGAGGAAATCCCCTACTTCAAGAATCAAGAGCGGCTGACCTTCGCCCGTTGCGGCATCATCGACCCGCTGTCGGTCGAGGACTACCGCGCCCATGGCGGCTTCCGGGGCCTTGAGAACGCGCTGGCGATGTCCCAGGCGGAAATCGTCAAGGTGGTGACCGACAGCGGCCTGCGCGGCCGTGGCGGCGCAGGCTTCCCCACCGGCATCAAGTGGAACACGGTGATGCAGGCCAAGGCGGACGAGAAGTTCGTCTGCTGCAACGCCGACGAGGGCGACAGCGGCACCTTCGCCGACCGCATGATCATCGAAGGCGACCCCTTCTGCCTGATCGAGGGCATGACCATCGCCGCCATCGCGGTGGGCGCCACCTCCGGCTATGTCTACATGCGCTCGGAATACCCCCACGCCACGGCGATCCTGCGCCACGCCATCAAGCTCGCCTATGACGAGGGCTGGCTCGGCGACAACATCCACGGCACCGACCGTACCTTCCATCTCGACGTCCGCGTCGGCGCCGGCGCCTACATCTGCGGCGAAGAGACCGCGATGCTGGAAAGCCTGGAGGGCAAGCGCGGCATGGTGCGCGCCAAGCCGCCGCTGCCGGCGCTGGAAGGTCTGTTCGGCAAGCCGACGGTGGTCAACAACGTGCTGTCGCTCTGCTCGGTGCCGATCATCCTCGACAAGGGCGGCGAGTATTACCGCGACTTCGGCGTCGGCCGGTCGCGCGGCACGCTGCCCTTCCAGCTCGCCGGCAATATCAAGAACGGCGGCATCGTCGAGAAGGCCTTCGGCATCACCCTGCACGAGCTGCTCTACGAATATGGCGGCGGCACCATCACCGGCCGGCCGATCCGCGCCGTGCAGGTCGGCGGCCCGCTCGGCGCCTACCTCCCGCCCTCGCAGTTCGACCTGCCCAAGGATTACGAGGCCTTCGCGGCGCAGGAGGCGATGGTCGGCCATGGCGGCATCGTCGTCTTCGACGACAGCGTCGACATGGCCCAGCAGGCCCGCTTCGCCATGGAGTTCTGCGTGGCGGAATCATGCGGCAAATGCACCCCCTGCCGCATCGGCTCGACCCGCGGCATGGAGACGCTGGACAAGATCATCGCCGGCAAGAATGTCGACGCGAATCTCGAACTGCTCGCCGACCTCTGCGACGTGATGGTGGACGGCTCGCTCTGCGCCATGGGCGGCATGACGCCCTATCCGGTGCGCAGCGCCGTGAAGCACTTCCCGGAGGACTTCCGCAAGAAAGCCCCGGCCGTCCGCGTCACCCACATCGCCGCCGAATAACGAGCGACCCCAGGAGCACCCGAGATGACCCTCATCCACGAGACCGACTACGGCACCCCGGCCCGCGTCTCCGAGACCCTGGTGACGCTGGAGATCGACGGCCGCGCCATCACCGTTCCCGAAGGCACCTCCGTGATGCGAGCCGCGATGGACGCCGGCATCACCGTGCCCAAACTGTGCGCCACCGACAGCCTGGAACCCTTCGGTTCCTGCCGCCTCTGCGCGGTGGAGATCGAGGGGCGCCGCGGCACCCCGGCCTCCTGCACCACCCCGGTCGCCCCCGGCATGAAGGTCCACACCCAGACCGACAAGCTGGCGAAGCTGCGCCGCGGCGTGATGGAGCTGTACATCTCCGACCATCCGCTCGACTGCCTGACCTGCGCCGCCAACGGTGATTGCGAGCTGCAGGACATGGCGGGCGCCGTCGGCCTGCGCAACGTGCGGTACGGTTTCGACGGCGAAAACCACCGCGCCGCCGCGAAGGACGAGAGCAACCCCTACTTCACCTTCGACGCGTCGAAGTGCATCGTCTGCTCGCGCTGCGTCCGTGCCTGCCAGGAGACCCAGGGCACCTTCGCGCTGACCATCGACAGCCGCGGCTTCGCGTCGTCGGTGTCGGCGGGCGCCAAGGAAAGCTTCATGGACAGCGAGTGCGTGTCCTGCGGCGCCTGCGTCCAGGCCTGCCCGACCGCGACCCTCACCGAAAAGTCGATCATCGAGTACGGCCAGCCCGAACACAGCGTCATCACCACCTGCGCCTATTGCGGCGTCGGCTGCTCCTTCAAGGCGGAGATGCAGGGCACCACGGTGGTCCGCATGACCCCGTGGAAGAATGGCGGCGCCAATGAGGGCCATAGCTGCGTCAAGGGCCGTTTCGCCTGGGGCTACGCCACCCACAAGGACCGCATCATGAAGCCCATGGTGCGCGAGAAGATCACCGACCCGTGGCGCGAAGTGTCGTGGGAGGAGGCGATCGCCTACGCCGCTGAGCGTCTGAAGGCGGTGCAGGCCAAGTATGGCCGCGGCTCCATCGGCGGCATCACCTCGTCGCGCTGCACGAATGAAGAGGTCTATGTCGTCCAGAAGATGATCCGGGCCGCCTTCGGCACCAACAACATCGACACCTGTGCCCGCGTCTGCCATTCGCCGACCGGCTACGGCCTGTCGCAGACCTTCGGCACCTCGGCCGGCACCCAGGATTTCCGCAGCGTCGACAAGTCAGACGTCATCCTGGTCATCGGCGCCAACCCGACCGACGGCCATCCGGTGTTCGGCTCGCGCATGAAGAAGCGCCTGCGCGCCGGGGCCAAGCTGATCGTCATCGATCCGCGCCGCATCGATCTGGTGCGCAGCCCGCACGTTCAGGCCGAACACCATCTGCAGCTCCAGCCCGGCACCAACGTCGCCGTGGTCAACGCCATCGCCCACGTCATCGTCACAGAAGGGCTGGTCAACCGCGCCTTCGTCGAGGAGCGCTGCGATCCGAAGGAGTTCGCGAAGTGGGAGGCGTTCATCGCCGAACACCGCAACTCGCCGGAATATCTGGAATCGCGCACCGGCGTCCCGGCCGATCAGGTCCGCGCCGCCGCCCGCCTCTACGCCACCGGCGGCAACGCCGCGATCTATTACGGCCTGGGCGTGACCGAGCACAGCCAGGGCTCCAGCACGGTGATGGCGATCGCCAACCTCGCGATGGCGACCGGCAACATCGGCCGCGAGGGCGTCGGCGTGAACCCGCTGCGCGGCCAGAACAATGTGCAGGGCTCCTGCGACATGGGCTCCTTCCCGCACGAGCTGCCGGGCTACCGCCATGTCTCGGACGATCTCGTCCGCCAGGAGTTCGAGGCCGCCTGGGGCGTCACGCTGGATCCGGAACCGGGCCTGCGCATCCCCAACATGTTCGACAGCGCCCATGACGGCAGCTTCCGCGGCCTGTTCGTCCAGGGCGAGGACATCGTCCAGTCCGATCCCAACACCAACCACGTCACCTCGGCGCTGGAATCGCTGGACATCGTCATCGTCCAGGACCTGTTCCTGAACGAGACGGCGGCCTTCGCCCACGTCTTCTTCCCCGGCACCTCCTTCCTGGAGAAGGACGGCACCTTCACCAACGCCGAGCGCCGCATCAACCGCGTCCGCAAGGCGATGCCGTCGAAGGTCGGCAAGGACGAGCATTGGGTGGCCTGCGCGCTGGCGACGGCCATGGGCTATCCGATGCACTACGAGACCACGTCGGAGATCATGGACGAGATCGCCCGGCTGACCCCGACCTTCCGCGGCGTCAGCTTCGAGAAGCTCGATCGCGTCGGCAGCGTGCAGTGGCCCTGCACCGGGTTCGAGGACGACGACACCGGCATGGCGATCATGCATGGCGAGACCTTCGCCCGCGGTCTCGGCCGCTTCATGATCACCGAATATGTGCCGACCGACGAGCGGACGACGCGGATGTACCCGCTGGTGCTGACCACCGGCCGCATCCTCGCCCACTACAATGTCGGCGCGCAGACCCGGCGCACCGCCAACGTGGCCTGGCATCCGGAGGACGTGCTGGAGATCAACGCGGTGGATGCCGAGATCCGGGGCGTCAAGGACGGCGACATGGTGTCGCTCGCCAGCCGCATGGGGGCCACCACGCTGCGCGCCGTCATCTCCGACCGCATGCCGGCCGGCGTCGTCTACACCACCTTCCACCACCCGGTGACCGGCGCCAACGTCATTACCACCGAGAATTCGGACTGGGCGACCAACTGCCCCGAATACAAGGTGACGGCGGTGCAGGTCGCCCGCAGCAACCAGCCGTCGGACTGGCAGGTCGACTACGCGAAGAACGACGTCGAGCGCAAGCGCATCGCCGCCGCCAACGTCATCGCTGCCGAGTAATGCGCCGCCGAATAACGGCCTGAGGAGTGGGAAGCATGACCGCGATGACCTCTGGTACCATCCGTCCCGACGATATGTCCATGTGCTCCATCGCCGTCACCGGCACCGGCTTTGCCGCCGGTGTCGGGGTGGAGGAGGGTGCGGACGTCGAGTGGCAGGTGCCGGAGGAAACTGCGGTCGCCTTCGAATACAACGGCCGCTCCCATGCCGTGATGATGGCGACCCCCGCCGATCTGGAAGACTTCGCGCTGGGCTTCAGCCTTGCCGAGGAGATCGTCGGGGCCGCCGCCGATATCGAGAAAATCTCCGTGCGGGAAACGCCGCTGGGCTTCGTCGTCAACCTGACGGTCGACCCGTTGCGTCTCCTGCGCGGAAGCCTGCGCAGCCGCTCCATGGAGGGGCGGAGCGGCTGTGGCCTGTGCGGCGTGGACAGTCTTGTCCACGCCGTTCGGGAGCCCCGCAAGATCGAAACCTCGCTGGAAGTCGACCCGGCCGCCGTGGCCGCCGCCTTCCGCGCCCTGCCGGATCACCAGCCGATGAACCGGGCCAACCGCTCGGTCCACGCCGCCGCCTGGTGCGCGCCGGACGGTACCATCCGGCTGGCCCGCGAGGATGTCGGTCGACACAACGCGCTGGACAAGCTGATCGGCGCCG
This sequence comes from Azospirillum sp. B2RO_4, assembly GCF_051124815.1. Lineage (NCBI taxonomy): Bacteria > Pseudomonadati > Pseudomonadota > Alphaproteobacteria > Rhodospirillales > Azospirillaceae > Azospirillum > Azospirillum sp. B2RO_4. Next base: position 23,353 of record NZ_CP118487.1, read on the forward strand.
TCGTCCGGTCGGGTGCCGACCCCGCGACCGGCTTCGTGGTGATGACCAGCCGCTGCAGCTTCGAGCTGGTGCAGAAGACCGCCGCGGTGGGCATCCCGCTGCTGGCGACCATTTCGGCGCCGACGGCGCTGGCGCTGGAGCTGGCGCGCAATGCCAACCTGACCCTGGGTGCGCTGTCGCGCCGCGACACCGTCATCCTGTTCCGCTGAACCCAACACCGCTTCGTCAATGGAGACACCGATGAGCCACACGAACCATGCCAAGGATCTGGTCCGGATGGCGAACCAGATCGCCGTCCACTTCGCCACCTACCCGCGGGAAGAGGCGGTGACCGAGACGGCGACCCACATCCGCAAATTCTGGGATCCGCGCATGCGCGCCGGCCTGTTCGCCCATGTCCAGGCTGGCGGCGAAGCCGACCTGCACGAGGTCGCGCGCGGCGCGGTCGGGATGCTGCAGGCCCGCTGAGGCGAAGCGCGGTCGCGGCCGGGGTTCGTCAGACCCTGCGGAAGGCAAACATGACCGTTTCGTAGGGGAAGGCGATCTCGGCGCGATCCGCCAGTTCGGGTGTCCGGGCGATCAGCGCGCGGGTTGCGCGCTCGACGTCTCCCTGCCGTTCCGGCGGCAAAGCAGCAATGAAGCTGACCGAGAGCGTGCGCTTGACGATGACGTCCTCCGCACTTCCGACATGGGCATGCCGGACATGGCGCTCGTCGATCGGCTCGAAGCCCGGTGCGGGAAAGACCCAGCGCCAGCTTCCTGTCCGATAGCGCGGGGTATCGCCTTCCCAGGGGTCGGTGATGGCTGTGAGCGCCGCCACCCAGGGCACGCTCTCGTCGCGCACGTTCCAGATCAGCCCCAACGTGCCGCCCGGCGCCAGGACGCGCCGCATTTCCTGCAAAGCGTCGGCGGTGGCGAACCAATGAAAGGCCTGCGCGCAGACTACGGCATCGACGGAGCCGTCCGGCAGGGGAATGGACTCCGCATTGCCCGCCATGACGGTGATGTCGGGAAAGCCCTGGACCAACTGTTCGCGCATGCCGGCGACCGGCTCGACGGCGGTGATTTCGCCGCCGCATTCCTTCAGCACCGCGATGAATTTGCCTGTGCCGGCGCCGACTTCCAGGACCCTCCGTCCGGGGCCGACACCCAGGATTTCACGCAGCCACGCGGCGGCTTCAGGCGGGTAGCCGGGACGGCCTTTGACATAGGTCGCGGCCCCCGTCTCGTAGCCTCTGGAAGAGTGATGCACCGACATGTGGATCTCCATCCTTCCAGTGTGCCTCGAAGCGGACCCTCAGACGTAATTGGCGATCTCGACCAGATTGTCGTCGGGGTCGCGGAAATAGACGGAACGGATCGGCCCGGTGGCGCCCGTGCGGCTCACCGGGCCTTCTTCTATGGCGATGCCCTTGGCCTGGAGATGGGCGATCACCTCCTCCAGCGGCGTGTCGGCGATCAGGCAGAAGTCGCCGCTGCCGGCGGTGGGCCGGGCGGCCTTCGGTTCGAACTCCCGCCCGACCTCGTGCAGGTTGATCTTCTGCGCGCCGAAGGACAGGGCGCGGCGGCCGCCGGCGAAGGTGACGACCTCCATGCCCAGCACGTCGCGGTAGAAGGCGCAGGTCGCCTCGATGGAGGCGACCGTCAGCACGACATGGTCGATCCGGGCGATCCGCATCGCAGCCTCACATGCCGGTCGGCGCGGGGATCGACTTGGCCGGCGCCGGGGTGGAGGCGGAGGACAGCGGCGTCGGCGCATGGGCGGCCGGGACCGGCAGCGGCGCCGGCTTCGACAGCGGGCGCGGCGTCGAGACCGGCGTCACCGGGCCCGCCGCCGCCGGATTGGCCGACATCGCCGCGCCCGACTGGCCGGAGGGCGTCGCCAGCGTGGGCGGATCCTCGTAGATGTCGGGGTGGACGCGCACCACGCCGGCGGTGTCGACCGACGCGTTCCAGTAGACGAAGCGCACGGGGATGGCGTTCGGCAGCCGGATGGTCTTGGTTTCCCCAGTGTCGAGCTGCTGGCTGATGACGGCCGGCGTCACCTTGGCCGCGCTCAGCAGCGTCTCCGCCATCATCCGGGCATCCTCCAGCCGCACGCAGCCGGAACTGGCGGCGCGCAGGTCGCGGCTGAACAGCTTCGGGTCGTTGGTGCCGTGCAGGAAGATGCCGTCGCCGTTGGTCAGGTTGAAGCGGAAGCGGCCCAGCGCGTTGTCGTCACCCGGCTTCTGCACGATTCGCACGCGGCCGGGATCGACCGACCACCAGTTGACCGACTGTGTGTTGGCCACTTCCGAGCCGTCGAGATAGACGGCGGCGTTCTTGATGCCGGTGGTGCCCTTCTTGCGCAGGGCCGGCAGCTTGTCCTCGCTCAGCACCGTCGGGGGGACGGTCCAGGTCGGGTTGATGGTGACGCTGGTGATCCTGTCCTGCAGCAGCGGCGTCTTGCGCGACGGCCGGCCGACCACCGCCCGCATGGTGAAGGCGGGGCGGCCATGCTCGACGAGGGTGACGGACTGGCCGGGCAGGTTGACCAGAACCGTGGTGTCGGGGATGGAGGCCTGCTGCGCCCGCATCGCCGCGGCGGCGCGGCGCAGAAGTGCCACGGTCTGCGCCGGGGTGCGGTCCAGCGCCTGGCGCGTCACCTCGCCCACCTTGCCGTCGGGCTGCAGGCCCTCCGCCATCTGGAAGGCGCGCACGGCGACATCGACATCCTCGTTGAAGCTGTCGGTCCATTTGTCGGCGGGCAGATAGCCCAGTTCGATCAGGCGGCGGGCGACCCGGCCGACGCGGTCGGCCAGCGGCGAGCGCACGGAGATCACCACCGGCGGCGCCGGCTCGACCGGGGCGAGGCCGGGCAGGGTCGGGGCCTGCGCCTGCACGTCGGCGGGGGGCACGTCCATCGCCGGGGCGACGCCCTCGACCATGCCGCCGTCGCCCAGCTTCACGACCGCGCCATAGCCGACGCGGGTGGCCGGCGCCTTGGGCGCGTTCTGGATTTCCAGCGCGCGCTGTTCCAGTGCCGCGGCCCAGCCGGCGACCAGCGAAGGCTTGGCGGCGTGGGCCGCCTCCTTCGCCGCTGCGGCCAGTGCCGGACCGCTCAGGACGACGCCGACCAGACCGCCGACCAGGCAGAGGGCGGCGGAGCGGCGGGACATCGGGCGGCGGAGATCATGCATGGCGATGGGACCGGAACGTGAACGGAAAGGATCGAGCGCTGTATCCTTCGATGAGCCTTCCGCAATCCGCAAGCGACATTTGGTGTCGGCAGCTCTGCTGTTCACACTGTTGCTCCCGTGCATCGCCCCGTCACTCGGGGGCGGCCATGGCCGTTACACGCCCTGATTACGCCTGTTGGACGCCGCGGCGCCGGTTTTATTCCGAACCTCCGAACGATAGAGGGCCGGAAAGGCCGGAGCCTGGCCGTATGTGTCATTTGACGTAGATACCGCCTTTCGCATGCGCGGTAGCTTTTCCCCCGACGATGTGGCGAAGCCCCGGAGCAACCGGGGCGCCAAAGGAAGGGGGCAACTTCATGCGGACCAAGCAACTGACGTCCAGCTTCGGGATCGGCGCGCTGGCCGGTCTGGCCATGGGCGCGATGGCGTCCTTCGCGATGCCGGCCCAGGCGGCGGACGACACCATCAAGGTGGGCATCCTGCATTCCCTGTCCGGCACGATGGCGATCAGCGAGACGACGTTGAAGGACGTCATGCTGATGCTGATCGACGAGCAGAACAAGAAGGGCGGCCTGCTGGGCAAGAAGCTGGAGCCCGTGGTGGTCGATCCGGCCTCCAACTGGCCGCTGTTCGCCGAGAAGGCGCGCGAGCTGATCAGCAAGGACAAGGTGTCGGCCGTGTTCGGCTGCTGGACCTCGGTCAGCCGCAAGTCGGTGCTGCCGGTGTTCGAGGAACTGAACAACATCCTCTTCTACCCGGTCCAGTATGAGGGCGAGGAGTCCTCCCGCAACGTCTTCTACACCGGCGCCGCGCCGAACCAGCAGGCGATCCCGGCCGTCGACTACCTGATGCAGAAGGAAAAGGTCCAGCGCTGGGTGCTGGCCGGTACCGACTACGTCTACCCGCGCACGACCAACAAGATCCTCGAAGCCTACCTGAAGGGCAAGGGCGTCAAGCCCGAGGACATCATGATCAACTACACGCCGTTCGGTCATTCCGACTGGCAGTCGATTGTGGCGGACATCAAGAAGTTCGGGTCGGCCGGCAAGAAGACCGCCGTCGTCTCCACCATCAACGGCGACGCCAACGTTCCCTTCTACAAGGAACTGGGCAACCAGGGCGTGAAGGCCGAGGACATCCCGGTCGTCGCCTTCTCGGTCGGCGAGGAAGAGCTGGCCGGCATCGACACCAAGCCGCTGCTCGGCCATCTGGCCGCCTGGAACTACTTCCAGTCGGTCGAGACCCCGGCCAATTCCGCCTTCATCAAGGAATGGAAGGCCTTCACCAAGAACGACAAGCGCGTCACCAACGACCCGATGGAAGCCCACTATATCGGCTTCAACATGTGGGTGAAGGCGGTCGAGGCGGCCGGCACCACCGAGCCGGACAAGGTCATCGACGCCATGGTCGGCGTGTCGGTGCCGAACCTGACCGGCGGCTATTCGGCGATGCTGCCGAACCACCACATCACCAAGCCGGTGCTGATCGGCGAAGTGCAGGAGAACGGCCAGTTCGACGTCGTCTCCAAGACCTCGGGCCTCGTCCCGGGCGACGAGTGGTCGGACTATCTGCCGGACAGCAAGGACCTGATCGCCGACTGGCGCAAGCCGATGTCCTGCGGCAACTTCAACGTGAAGACCGGCAAGTGCGGCGGCAAGGGGTCGTGAGGGTAGCGTTCGCTGACTTGATCGTCTGAGTGGTCGCGACGCTTGCCCCCACCCTAACCCTCCCCCGCTCTCGGCCGACCGAAGGTCGGTCCGATCGCGGTGGAGGGGATCTCTCCCTCCCTTGCGAAGCGGGGGAGGGTCGGGGTGGGGGCAAGCGTTTCGCGTTGTTAGACACCCCCGCACCGAAGGACCCGCGATGCGACGCGCTCTCCGCTGGCTGATGGCGCTCTGTGTGGTGGTCGCCACATCGACCGCCGCATTCGCCGCCGATCTCCGTCCGCTTGTCCAGGCCCTGGGCAGCGGCGGCTATTCCGGAACCGAAAAGGCGCTGGAGCAACTGTCCGAAACCGGCGACACGGCGGCCGTGCCGGTGATCGAGGCGCTCCAGGCCGGCGATCTCCATGTCCGCAAGTCCGACAATGCCGTGGTGATCGCCCGCAAGTCCGGCGACGCCTTTGCCCTGAGCGACCCGCTGAGCGGAGAGGCGCTGGGCCAGGCCGCGGCGGCGGACCTCACCCGGATCCGCATCAACAATTCGCTCCGTCGCGCCATCAGCGCCTCGCTGGGTGCCCTCACCCTGATGAGCCCCGATGCCGGTGTCCGCCGCTCCGCCGCCGATGCGGTGTTCAAGAGCCGCGACGCCAACGCGCTGCCGACGCTGCAGAAGGCCATCGACAAGGAGCAGGACAAGGGCGTCCGCGCCGCCATGGAGCAGGCGCGCGCCGCCATCCTGCTGACCGGCGAGGCCGCGTCGAAGATGACCGATGCCGAAATCCAGTCGGCGACCGACACGCTGGCCGCCCGCGGCGACCGCGACGCGCTGGTGCTGCTGAACATGGTCGCCGGGTCCGGCGCGTCCGACGTCACCAAGCGCTCGGCCGCCGCCGCCGTCTCCACCCTGGAACAGAAGCTGGCCTTCTGGGCCGCGCTGCAGAATCTCTGGTACGGGCTGTCGCTGGGATCGGTGCTGCTGCTGGCCGCCATCGGGCTGGCCGTCACCTTCGGCGTGATGGGCGTCATCAACATGGCCCATGGCGAGATGGTGATGATCGGCGCCTACACCACCTTCCTGGTGCAGGAGTTCTTCCGCGCCCATGCCCCCGGCCTGTTCGACCTGTCGATCCTGGTGGCGCTGCCCGCCGCCTTCATCGTCTCCGGCGGCGTCGGCATCATCATCGAGCGCAGCGTGATCCGCTGGCTCTATGGCCGTCCGCTGGAAACGCTGCTCGCCACCTGGGGCCTGTCGCTGGCGCTGCAGCAGGCTGTCCGTTCCATCTTCGGCCCGACCAATCGCGAGGTCGGCGCGCCGAGCTGGATGTCCGGCGCCTTCGAACTGGGTGGCCTGACCATCACCTACGGCCGCCTGTGGATCGTCATCTTCGCCTTCGCCGTCTTCGCGGCCCTGCTGGTCGCGCTGAAGCGCACCTGGTTCGGCCTGTCGATCCGCGCGGTGACGCAGAACCGGCCGATGGCCAACGCCATGGGCATCCGCACCGCGCGGGTCGATGCGCTGACCTTCGGTCTCGGCTCCGGCATCGCCGGTCTCGCCGGTGTGGCGCTCAGCCAGATCGACAATGTCAGCCCGAACCTGGGCCAGGGCTACATCATCGACAGCTTCATGGTCGTGGTGTTCGGCGGCGTCGGCAACCTGTGGGGCACGCTGGTCGGCGCGCTGACGCTGGGCTCCATCAACAAGTTCCTGGAGCCTTACGCCGGTGCGGTGCTGGGCAAGATCCTGGTGCTGATCTTCATCATCCTGTTCATCCAACGGCGTCCGCGCGGCCTGTTCGCGCTGAAGGGCCGCGCGGTGGAGGCCTGAACCGATGCTGCTGCGCTTTTTCCTGATGGGGCTGGACCGAAAGGCCGGGATCGTTCTGACGATCCTCGCCATTCTGGCGGTGGCGGTTCCGGTGATGACGCTGTGGGTGCCGGCGGACTCGCCCTTCCACCTGTCGGTCTTCACCGTCTCGCTGCTGGGCAAATACCTCTGCTTCGCGCTGCTGGCGCTGGCGCTCGATCTGGTGTGGGGCTATTGCGGCATCCTGTCGCTCGGCCATGCCGCCTTCTTCGCGCTCGGCGGCTATGCCATGGGCATGTACCTGATGCGGCAGATCGGCCCGCGCGGCGTCTACGGCAATCCTGTCCTGCCCGACTTCATGGTCTTCCTGAACTGGAAGGAGCTGCCGTGGTACTGGCTGGGCTTCGACCAGTTCTGGTTCGCCGCCTTGATGGTGCTGGTGGTGCCGGGGGCGCTGGCCTTCGCCTTCGGCTGGTTCGCCTTCCGCAGCCGCGTCACCGGCGTCTACCTGTCGATCATCACCCAGGCGCTGACCTTCGCCCTGCTGCTGGCCTTCTTCCGCAACGACATGGGCTTCGGCGGGAACAACGGCCTGACCGATTTCAAGGACATCCTCGGCTACGACATCCAGGCCGACACCACCCGCGTCGCCCTGTTCGTGGCGACGGTGGCCGCACTCGCGCTCTCCTACATGATCGCGTCGGGCGTCATCGCGTCGAAGCTGGGCAAGGTGCTGGTGGCGCTGCGTGACGCCGAGAGCCGCGTCCGCTTCATGGGCTACGACACCGAAAGCTACAAGCTGTTCGCCTGGACCCTGTCGGCCTGCATGGCCGGCGTGGCAGGCGCGCTTTACGTCCCCCAGGTCGGCATCATCAACCCGTCGGAATTCGCCCCGGCCAGCTCGATCGAGGCGGTGATCTGGGTCGCCGTCGGCGGGCGCGGCACGCTGGCCGGCGGCATCCTCGGCGCGGTGCTGGTCAACATGGGCAAGAGCTATTTCACTGGCGCCCTGCCGGAGCTGTGGCTGTTCGCGCTGGGCGGCCTGTTTGTGGCGGTCACCCTGTTCCTGCCCAAGGGACTGCTGGGGCTTGGCGCGCAGCTGAAGTCCAAATTGCCCGGACGCAACAAGACCTCGCCCCTTCCCAATGCCAAAACAGCCGACCAGAAGGGAGCCTGACCCATGAGCGCGGAATCGACCCTTCTCTATCTCGACGGCGTGTCGGTCAGCTTCGACGGCTTCAAGGCGCTGAACAGCCTGTCGCTGGTGATGATGCCGGGCGAGATGCGGGCGATCATCGGCCCCAACGGCGCCGGTAAGACGACGATGATGGACGTCATCACCGGCAAGACCCGCCCCGACACCGGCACCATCCTGTTCGAGGGCGACACCGACCTGACCCGCCTGCGCGAGGCGGCCATCGCCAATCTCGGCATCGGCCGCAAATTCCAGCGCCCGACCGTCTTCGAACCGCACACGGTGTGGGACAATCTGGAACTGGCGCTGAAGGCGCCGCGCCGGCCGCTGAAGACGCTGACCTACGCCATCAGCCGCGACGACCGGTCCCGCATCGAGGAAATCCTCGACATCACCCGCCTGTCGGCCCTGCGCAACCGTCAGGCCGGCAGCCTGTCGCACGGGCAGAAGCAGTGGCTGGAGATCGGCATGCTGCTGGCCCAGGACCCCAAGCTCCTGTTGGTCGACGAACCGGTGGCCGGCATGACCGATGCCGAGACCGAACAGACGGCGGAACTGCTGTGCAGCATCGCCGGCAAGCATTCGGTGATCGTGGTGGAGCATGACATGAGCTTCGTCCGCGCGCTCGGCGTCAAGGTGACGGTGCTGGCCGAGGGCTCCGTCCTGGCCGAAGGCTCGCTGGACGCGGTGAGTTCGAATCAACAGGTCATCGACACCTATCTCGGCCGCTGACCGGAGATCCCAAGATGCTGGACGTTCGCTCTCTCGATCTGCATTACGGCGCCGCCCAGGCCCTGCGCAGCGTTTCCATGAAGGCTGAAATCGGCAAGGTCACCTGTCTGGTCGGCCGCAACGGCGTCGGCAAATCCAGCCTGCTGCGCGCCATCGTCGGGCTGAAGCCGGTGTCCGGCGGCTCCATCGGCTGGGACGGCGCCGACGTGACGAAGATGGCGCCGGCCGACCGGGCGCGGCGCGGCATCGCCTATGTGCCGCAGGGGCGCGAGATCTTCCCGCTGCTGACGGTGCGGGAAAATCTGCTGACCGGCTACGCCCCGCTGCCGCGCTCGCAGCGCTCGATCCCCGACGAGGTGTTCGAGCTGTTCCCGGTGCTGAAATCCATGCTGGAGCGCCGCGGCGGCGACCTGTCGGGCGGGCAGCAACAGCAGCTCGCCATCGGCCGCGCCCTGGTGACGCGCCCGCGCCTGCTGGTGCTGGACGAGCCGACCGAGGGCATCCAGCCCTCCATCATCAAGGACATCGGCCGCGCCATCTCCTACCTGCGCGACAAGGGCACCATGGCGATCCTGCTGGTGGAGCAGTATTTCGACTTCGCCCGCGACCTCGCCGACGACTGGGTGGTGATGGAACGCGGCGAGGTCATGCTGTCCGGCCCCCGCAGCGGGCTCGACGAGCAGGAGGTGCGCAAATACCTGACGGTGTGATGCCTGCGGAATGATGCTTACGGAATAACCGCGCCTCCGGGTGCGTCCTTCCTCCATCGGGTCCGTCGTCCGGCGGGCCGGTTTTGGGGAGGAACCGCAACAATGACGTCCGCACTCCGTGTCACCGCCGCCGCCATCGGCCTGGGAGCCGTCCTGTTCGGCGCGCCCGCCTTCGCGCAGGACAAGGAACCCGCCATGATGGGGAAGACCGCGATGGGTCCCGTCCTGACCGACGCGAAGGGCATGACGCTCTACGTCTTCGACAAGGACAGCGCCGGCAAGTCGGCCTGCAACGGGCCTTGCGCGACCAACTGGCCGCCGCTGATGGCTCCCGCCTCCGCCAAGCCGATGGGCAAGTACACCGTGGTCACCCGCGACGACGGCAGCCACCAGTGGGCCTACAACGGCAAGCCGCTCTACACCTGGGCCAAGGACATGAAGCCGGGCGACGCCACCGGTGACGGCGTCAACAATGTCTGGCATGTCGCGAAGCCGTAAGACCGCGTTCCGCGTTCCGCGGTGCCGTGGTGGTGATACCGCCCCACGGCCCCGCGCAATTTCGGGGTATTCTTAGCCTGTCGAGGTAATTCGCAAACATCGGCTTCGCAGGCGGCGCTCTTTAATGGTCGTTAAGGATCGAAACCGCAAGATGTCCTCACCGTCATCTTGCTCATGGAGCAGCAGGCCATGTCGATCTACAACGCCGCCTCGTTCGAAGCCACCCCCTCCGCCGAACCGAAGGTCCGCAAGATGAGCGGCCTGCCGCGACTGGCGGTGTGGACCGTGATGATCGGCGCGCCCTGGGTGGTGATCGTGCAGGCGGTGCGCCTGATCTTTTAAATCCGGCGCACCCCCGTCACGCCCTTACTGGGCCGGCGGCACCCAGGGTTCCAGCGCGCCGATCTTCCTGGCCCGCTTCTCGTCCGCCGACAGTTTGAAATTATGCCCATAGGGCGCGCTCTCGAACGAGCCGTATCCGGGGTTGGCCAGCATCAGCCAATCGCGCCCGAAATGCTCCTTCACCGCCTCATAGGCCTTCATCCGCTCCGCTTCGCTGCCGTTGGCGGCGTCGGTGAAGTCGCCGAAATTGTCGCCGAACAGCAGGACGATCCGGTAATCCTTGGCGATGACCGCGCGCCGCGCGCTCTTCGCCGAACCCCACTCCGGCTTTTCCTTCGACATCAGGAAGGTATCGACGTTCCCGCCCATCGGGAAGCCCAGCGCCTGCGCGTTGCGGCGGGTCGGTTCCTCCTGATCGGCGCTGCGGTTGGTGACGTAGAAGACCTTGACGCCCTTCGATTCGGCATATTGGGTGAACTCCACCGCGCCCGGCACCGCCGTCGCCTTTTCCGCCCGCACCCAGGCGTCCCAGGTCTTCGGCGAGAAGTCGGTGCCGCTGGTCACCAGACCGGTCTGATAGGCGGAGTTGTCCATCGCCGTCTCGTCGAGGTCCAGCACCACGGCCGGCGGCAGCTCCTGGTAATTGCCGGTCTGCTCGGTCGCCGCGGTCCAGGTCTTGTCGGCCAGCGCCTTGTCCAGCTGGATCCGGCCCAGCGCATAGACCGCCAGCGCATTGGCCTTGTATTCGACCGACCGCTGCATCCACAGCTCGGCGTTCAGCAGGTCGTTCTGGGGAGCAGAATCGGCCGCAAGAGCCGGCCCGGCGAGAAGGGAGAGGACAACCGCACCGGACAGCAGCGACCAGCGCCCGGAACAGGCGGAATTGCGCATCGACACACCCATCCATCAAGTGTCATGGAACCGTCATCGAAGCACAGATCCGGACGCTTGGCGACGGTCGCGTGACGCTTGCGTCACGGTATCCCGGTGCGCTCCTCCGGTTTCTTCCAGCGCAGCGGGATCGCCGCCTTCCGCCGCCATCCGCGCTCCACCTGCAGGCTCCAGCTCCGTTGGGCGTTGGGCAGGGCAGGGTCGGGCTCCCAATCGATGGCGACCGCCCCGGTCAGGTGCAGCACGTCGCCGCTGGCGTCGTCGGCCAGCAGCAGCCCGGCGCGCGGATTCAGCAGCATGTTGCCCAGCGTGTTGAAATAACGGTTGCCGGCATAGTCGGGAACGATCAGCCGGTCGCCCTCGATCCGGATGAAACCCGCCGGCCCGCCCCGGTGCGACATGTCCAGCCGGCCGTCACGCCCCGCCGACGAGGCCGAGGCGACGAATGCGGTATCGGCCGTGCCGATCAGGCGCCGGGCCTCGCCGTCCAGCCCGGCCAGCGCTTCCACGGCCCCGGCGGGGGAGGGGGCCTCCTCCTCCGCCCGGCGGACATGGATGTATTGCGGGCAATTGCCGAAGCTCTCCTCAACCGCCATGGCGAAGGCCGTCCCGTCGCGTGCCGCCACCCGGCCGTTCACCCGATTGCGCCGCCGGGTGGCGGGGTCGATGCCCAGCGCCGCCACCGGCTCCCCCACCGCCGGCCCGGTCGGCCAGGGCTGCCATGCACCGTGGTCGGGCCGCACCCACAGCGTGCGCGGGTCGGCGGCGGAGACGAAGCCGGGGGCGCCGGTCAGCACCCCGGCCGCCGGGTCGCCGGCTTCGTCACGCGCGGCGACCAGCAGCCAGGGCAGCAGCGGGAAAAACTGCTGATGCTGGGGGATCAGCCGGTCGCGAATCGGCGCCGACGGCACGCGGAACCCGGCCCGCGCCTGCGCCTCCCGCTCGCCGGGATGGAAGGGGTCGGGGATGCGGTCCTGGTCCATGACCGTGCTCCTGACATCAACAGGGAAAACGTTCAGGCGGTTTGCGGAATGGCGCTTTGCGGCATCGGGGTCAGTGCCGGGATCGCTTCCACCCGCTCCAGCCAGCGGCGAACCGCCGGATAGGGATCGAGCGGGATGCGGCCCTCCGGCGCGCGGGCGACATAGGCGTAGCAGGCGATGTCGGCGATGGTTGGCCGCTCCGCCGCCAGCCAGTCGCGGTTTGCCAGATGGCCGTCCATGAAGCGCAGGACGCGCCCGGCGACCGCCTGCGCGTCGGTCAGCGACGCGGCCCCGCCCCACAGCGTCAGGATGCGTGCCAGCGCCGGCCCGAAACGCAGGTCGCCCGCCGCGACCGACAGCCAGCGCTGCACCCGCGCCGCGTCCTCCGGCGCCTTCGGGTTCCACAGGCCGGAGGCGTCGTAGCGGTCGGCGAGATAGACCAGGATGGCGACGGAGTCCGGCAGCACGAGGTCGCCGTCGACCAGCACCGGGATCTGCCCGAAGGGGTTGAGGGCAAGGAAGCTCTCCGACCGCCGCAACTCGGCACCGGCTTCGACGAAGCGGTAGGGCAGGCCGAGGATGTTCAGAAAGGCCTCCACCCGGTGGCTGTGCCCCGACAGCGGCGTGCCGTAGAGCGTGATGGCGGGTTCGGCGGTGGTGCTCATCGGACAGGTCCCTTTTGGTGGTGTTTTGCGATGACTGTTTCGCGGATGCCCATATCCAACCACTTGCGCGCATCGGCAGGAATGCGCTTTGATCAAAAGGGACCGTTTCAGAAATCGGAAGAATTGTGGACCGGCTGGACGAACTGGCGATCTTCGTGGCGATCCTGGAGGCCGGCAGCCTCGCCGGCGCGGCCAAGCGGCTGCGGCGGTCGGCGCCAGCGGTCACCCGCGCGCTGTCCGGGCTGGAGGAGCGGCTGGGCCTGCGGCTGATCGAGCGGACGACCCGCAACCTCGCGCCCACCGACGCCGGCCGGCGGTTGGCCGAGCAGGCGCGCCGGCTTCTCGCCGACTATGACGAGGCGCTGGCCGCCACCGGCACCGACCGGCCGCTGCGCGGGCGGCTGCGCGTTACCGCGCCGGTGATGTTCGGACGCAAGCATGTGACGCCGCTGGTCCTCGACTTCATGCGGGCCTTTCCCGACATCCGGGTCGAGCTGGTGCTGTCCGACGGCAACCTCGACCTGATCGAGGAGGAGCTGGACGTGGCGATCCGCATCGGCCCCTTGCCCGATTCGGGCCTCGTCGCCCGGCGGGTGGGGCAGGTCCGGCGTTATCTGGTCGCCAGCCCCGGCTATCTTGCGCTGCGCGGGACGCCCTCGACGCCGGAGGATCTGGCCGACCACGACATCATCCTGTCGACCGCTCGGCCCCGGCCACCCGACTGGCGCTTCCTGGTTGACGGGCGGGAGCGGGTGGTCCGGGTCGTCCCGCGGCTGTCGGTCAGCCACATCGAACCGGCGCTGCTGGCCGCCCGCGACGGGTGCGGCGTCACCCGGCCGCTGTCCTATCAGGTCGCCGACGATCTCGCCGCCGGCACGCTGGTGCGCCTGATGCCGCACACCGAGCCGGCGCCGCTGCCCGTCCATGTCGTGGTGCCGACGGCGCGGCTGATGCCCGGCCGGGTCCGCGCCTTCCTCGACCATGCGGTGGACGGGCTGTCGGCGCTGGCCGTCCTGCGTGACTGAAGCGGCCGGAGCGGGGTCTCAGGGATCGCGGGCGACGCGGATGCCGTAGGCGGCATAGCCGATCTCCGCCCCGTCGATCCGGCGGACGGCCGAGCGGACATAGCGCGGGTTGCTGTGCCACGACCCGCCGCGCATCACCCGCTGCGCGCATTTCCCGCCGCCATCCGCCGCGCAGTCCTCCACCCACTGCCAAACATTGCCGAGCATGTCGTAGAGGCCGAAGCCGTTGGGGCGATAGCTGCCGACCGGCGCGGTGAACAGGGCCCCGTCGCGGCAGTTCGCGACCTCCCAGTCGGTGAAGCGGTCCTTGGCGCTCAGGTCGGCGCCGTTCGCCGCGTCGCACCCCTTTGCCGGATCGTCGCCCCACCAGCGGGCGGTCCGGGTGCCGGCGCGGGCCGCATATTCCCACTCCGCCTCCGTCGGCAGACGGTAGTGCTTGCCGGTCCGCCGGCTGAGCCAGTCCACATAGGCGCGGGCGTCGTACCAGCTGATGCAGACCGCCGGGTCCCGGTTCGTCTGGTCGAAGCCCGGCCGGCGCCAGGAGAAATGCCAGCGCGGCAACAGTTCCGTCTCGCCGGCATAGCCGCGGCAGGTCGTCCGCGATTTGTAGCCGCTGTCCTGGATGAACCGCGCGTACTCGCCGCGGGTGACCGGATACTTGCCGATGGCGACGGGGTGCCGGATCGACACCGGGTGTTGCCGCGGCTCGTCGGGAAAGCGCTCCCGTTCCGAGTCGGGCGAACCCTGGAGATAACTGCCGGCGGGGAGCGACACCAGGACCGGGGCGTCGGGATGGTCCCAGATCTCGCCGGTCGGACTGCCCGCCTGCCAGTGCTGGAAGGTCGCCAGCCGTTCGGCGCGCCAGCCGGACAGGTCCTCCGGCTCCGCCCGGCGCCAGCCGGCGAGCGCCGCCAGCACGAGGATAAGGACGACCACCGCGCCCACGGAGCCGGGCAGGGTGACAGGCATGGTGGGGAGCCCTCTTGCAGGGGTGGTTTCGGCGGGGATGCGTGTGCGGATCATGCCCACCATTTCCCCGCGATACCGTGTGTCCGGCAACCGCGCGTCCGTGTCCCGGTCGTGGCACTTCCCCGCCGGTGCGGGACACGGGTGGCCGACGCTCCGCCCCTTTGAATTATGGCGGAAGCGGTATGCGTGATCGGCGAGCCCCCGGCCGGCCATCGCTGCACTGCAACGCAGCCTTCCGGCCGTGTCCGGATTTTGCCCGGTGACGAGCTGGGGGGCTTTGCCGTAAGAAACTCGGCGGGTTTCAAAACGGATGGCTCCCCCGTGTTCCGATCGGTCTCCTTCTGCCTGTTCATCGCCGCGGCCGGCGGTCTTGCGGGCTGCACCTCCGACTATTCCCCCAACACTTACGCCTCCAACGCGGTCCAGCAGGCCAACAAGGTGGAGCCGGGCGTCGTCGTCGGATTCCGTCAGGTGGCGATCAGCGCCAACGGCACGGTCGGCGCGGTCAGCGGCGGGGCGGCCGGCGGCATCCTGGGGGCGCAGGTGGGGTCCGGCGGCATGAACGCCGCGCTGGGCACCGTCGGCGGCACGGCGATCGGCGGCCTGCTGGGCACGGCGATGGAGCACATCGCCGGCGACACCACCGGCTGGGAATACATCGTCCGCAAATCGAACGGCGATCTGCTGTCGCTGACCCAGAAGGAGCCGCAGCCGCTGCCGATCGGCCAGAAGGTGCTGGTCATCACCGGCAGCCAGGCCCGCATCGTCCCCGACTATTCCACGCCGGCCGATCCCGCGCCCGCCAAGGCCGATTCGCCCAAGGCGGACGCACCCAGGCCCGATGCGCTGCGGCCGGAAACTCCGAAATCGGACATCAAGGCGGTCCCGCTCGCCCCGCCCGCCGAACCGGCCGCTCCGGCGGCACCCTCTCCGGCGGAGCAGTCCGCCACCGAACCGGCGCAGCCCGCCAGCGGCGGCGGCCCGATCCGCCTGACCGCTCCCACCGATACCGCCCCCACCGATACCGCTCCCGCGGCGGCTCCAGAGCCCGCGAACCCCACCCCGGTAGAGCCGCCCCCCGCAGAGCCGAAGCCGGCGGAATAGCGGCACCATACTTGTCCGAATGGCCGGGATGGCGCACAGTCCGGTGGTCCAACAGAGATCACCGGCCGAGGGTCCATGTCCGCCGTCGACACCGCACAGAACGCCGCTCCCGCCCCCACTCCCGCCATGACCAGGGAGGAACTGGAAGAGCTGATCCGCGAGGGGGTTCCCCTGGTCGGGAATTTCGGCATCGTCGTCGAAAGCCTGGGCGCCGGGACGATTCGCCTGCGCCTGCCCTACAAGGACGATTTCGTCCGTCCCGGCGGCACCGTCACCGGCCCGGCGATGTTCGGGCTGGCCGACGTGGCGCTCTATGGAGCGGTGCTGAGCCTGATCGGCCGGGTCGAGCTGGCGGTGACCACCAGCATGACCATCAACTTCCTGCGCCGCCCGCCGCCCGTCGCCATCATCGCCGAGGCGCGCGTCCTGAAGCTCGGCAAGCGGCTGGCCTATGGCGAGATCCTGCTGTTCTCCGAAGGCGATCCGGAGCCGGTCGCCCACGTCACCGGAACCTACTCCATCCCGCCGCACGCCCCCGTCACCGTCGCGGTATCACATTACCGCATGGAAGAGGCTTCATAAAAAATCCTTTCGGATCAATGGGTTTGCCTGAGCGGTATCCAATTACCGCGCTTGCAAGCTACTGAAAACAAACGGAAATTTTTCCGTTGACAGAGGCATGCTCCGACCCGTAGAAAGCCGTCCGCTTCGGCGCCCCGGTATCGGCGGCCAGCCGATCCGTATTCGAAGAAACGAGTGTGGCGATGAAGACCTTCAATCTGAAGCCGACCGAAATCGAGAAGAAGTGGTACGTCGTCGACGCCGACGGCCTCGTTCTCGGGCGGCTTGCCAGCATCCTGGCGAACATCCTGCGTGGCAAGAACAAGCCGACCTACACCCCCCACATGGATTGCGGCGATAACATCGTCGTCATCAATGCGGAGAAGGTGAAGCTGACCGGCAACAAGCGCGACGCCGACATCTTCTACTGGCACACCGGCTATCCGGGTGGGATCAAGGGCCGCTCCAAGGGCCAGATCCTGGACGGCAAGTATCCGGAGCGCGTGATCGAGAAGGCCGTGGAGCGCATGGTTCCGCGCGGTCCGCTCGGCCGCCAGCAGATGACCCATCTCAAGGTCTACAAGGGCGCCACGCATCCGCACGATGCGCAGCAGCCGGTCGCCCTCGACATCGGCGCCCTGAACCCGAAGAATAAGCGGAGCGCGTAATAATGGCTCAGGTCACCACCACCCTCTCCAGCCTCAAGGAACTGACGGGCGCCGCCGCCACCGCGACCGTCACCGAGGAGCTCGCCGCTCCGAAGCTGGACGCCCAGGGCCGCGCCTATGCCACCGGCAAGCGCAAGGACGCCGTCGCCCGCGTGTGGATCAAGCCGGGCTCCGGCAAGGTCACCGTGAACGGCCGCGACCAGTCGGTCTACTTCGCCCGTCCGGTTCTGCGCATGATGATCGCCCAGCCGTTCGGCGTGACCGAGCGCTCGGAGCAGTTCGACGTGGTCGCCACCGTTGCCGGCGGCGGTCTGTCGGGCCAGGCCGGTGCCGTCCGTCACGGCATCTCCAAGGCGCTGACCTACTTCGAGCCGGCCCTGCGCCCGCCGCTGAAGGCCGCCGGCTTCCTGACCCGCGACGCCCGTACGGTCGAGCGTAAGAAGTACGGCCGCGCCAAGGCCCGCCGCAGCTTCCAGTTCTCGAAGCGCTAATCCCTACACGGGCCCGCGGCTTTACGGTACAAGCGAGGGGCGTCCCGAAAGGGGCGCCCCTTTCTTTTTGCCTTTACCCTCACGCCTACCCAAGCCTCAACGCTCCTCCCGTCAAGCGAAGGACAACGCTTTCATGGCCTCGATCAGCACTTCCGGCGGTTCGAAGATCCGCGTCGGCATCCTGGGCGCTTCCGGTTACACCGGCGCCGAACTGGTGCGCATGCTGCTGCGCCACCCGAACGTGGAGATCGCCGCGCTGACCGCCGAACGACAGGCCGGCAAGCCGATGGCGGAGGTGTTCCCGCATCTGGGCGGCTATGGCCTGCCCGATCTGGTGAAGATCGAAGAGCTGAAGTGGGACAACCTGGACTTCATCTTCTGCGCCTTGCCGCACGGCACCACGCAGGAGGTGATCGCCGGTCTGCCCAGCGGGCTGAAGGTGGTCGACCTGTCCGCCGATTTCCGCCTGAGCGATCCGGCCGAATACGCCACCTGGTACGGGCATGAGCATCGCGCCGTCGACCTGCAGAAGGAGGTCGCCTACGGCCTGACCGAGTTCAACCGCCAGGGCGTGCGCAAGGCGCGGGTGGTGGCGAATCCGGGCTGCTACCCGACCTGCTCGCTGCTGCCGCTGCTGCCGCTGCTGCTGGAAAACCAGATCGAGCCGGGCGGCATCATCATCGACGCCAAGTCCGGCGTGTCGGGCGCCGGCCGCGACGCCAAGCAGGCCAACCTGTTCACCGAGGTGTCGGAGGGCTTCAACGCCTACGGCGTCGGCCACCACCGCCACATGCCGGAGATCGAGCAGGAACTGCGGCTGGCCGCCGGCCGTCCGGTCACCGTCTCCTTCACCCCGCATCTGGTGCCGATGAACCGCGGCATGATGGCGACCATCTATGTCCGCATGGCCGACGGCGTCACCGCCGACGACCTGCGCGCGACGCTGGCCGCCCGCTATGCCGACGAACCCTTCGTCGGCGTGACCCCGGCCGGCGTGGTGCCGGCGACGCGCCATGTCCGCGCCTCCAACCACAATCTGATCGGCGTGGTCGCCGACCGTGCGCCGCGCAGCGCCATCATCGTGTCGGTCATCGACAATCTGGTGAAGGGCGCCTCGGGGCAGGCCATCCAGAACATGAACGTCATGATGGGGCTGGGCGAGACGACCGGCATCGATCAGGCGCCGCTTTTCCCGTAATCGGCTACCGCGAACGGTGCGGGCAGGGGCTGTGACGGCGTTGTGGCCCCCTGTCCGCACTGTTGCACAGAGGCACCAATCGGGATTTGCTTTGGCCTGTCAATGCGAAATCAGGTGGTGCCTTAAGCCTTACGGTGTTTCAATCCCGCCCGTCATGCACGACTTCGGTACGACCTGATGACCGGCCTTGTCCGCGCCTTCAACGGCATCCTGCCCACCGTCGACCCGACCGCGTTCATCGCGGAAACGGCGGCGGTGATCGGTGATGTCGTGATCGGGGCGAACAGCAGCATCTGGTACGGCTGCACCGTGCGTGGAGACGTCAACGAGGTCCGAATCGGCGCTCGCACCAACATTCAGGACGGCACCGTGATCCACGTGGCCTCTGAAGGGCAGGGCACCTACATCGGCGACGACATCACCGTCGGCCACATGGCGTTGCTGCACGCCTGCACGCTGGAAGACGGCTGCTTCATCGGCATGAAGGCCTGCATCCTGGATGGGGCCTATGTCGAGTCGCGGGCGATGGTCGCGGCCGGTGCTCTGGTGACGCCCGGAAAGCGGGTGACGTCCGGATTCTTGTGGGCCGGCAGCCCTGCTAGACCGGTTCGCGAGCTTACGGAAAAGGATCTCGCGGTTTTTCCTGTGCTCAGCCACCGTTATACGGATTTGGCGGAAACCTACCGGAAAAGCTGCTATGGAAGTGGAGCATAGGTCAAGGTACAGGTCGGGTTCGGCCGAACGGCTGAGGTGTCGGAACGTCGCCGCACACCACATGTTGGAAAGGTCGCTGCCGCGCTTGCACGTGGGCTGATGCTTCGATTGATAGGTTCATCCCCCGCAGGCACTCTGATGGGGAAGGGTTCTGGAAGGGAGTGAAGACAATGAAGACTATTGTTCGCGCGGGTCTGGCTGCCATCCCGGCCGCCATCGTCGCTTTCGGTCTGTCGGCGGCCGCCAATGCCCAGGACGCGAGCCTGGTCGGCAAGGGCACCGAGTGGTGCAACCCGGTCATCGGCTGGGGCAACGTCGCCGCCCGCACCGGTGACGGCGGTTACGTCATCCACCAGGGCAGCTATCCGTGCCCGCCGGCCGCCGCTGCTCCGGCTCCGGCCGCCGTCGCTGCGGTCCAGAGCGAATATCTGGTGTTCTTCGACTGGGATAAGTCGAACATCACCCCGGCCGCCGATCGCGTGATCGGTGACGCGGTGTCGGCCATCCTGAAGAACGGTGGCGCCAAGATCAACGTCGTCGGCCACACCGACACCTCGGGGTCGCCGGCCTACAACCAGAAGCTGTCGGTGCGTCGTGCCGACGCGGTCAAGAAGGCCCTGGTCGCCAAGGGCATCCCGGCCGCCAACATCACGACCCAGGGCAAGGGCGAGAGCCAGCTGCTGGTTCAGACCGGTCCGAACGTCCGCGAGCCGTCCAACCGTCGTGCGCAGATCCTGCCGCGCCTGCTGAACGCTCCGTCGTCCTAAGGACGGTTGGCAGGGGGCCGTTCCGGGGGTATCGGACCGGCCATCCCGCCAGCGCGAGAAACCGCAAGAAAAAGGCCGCGCCGGGCTTCCCGGTCGCGGCCTTTTTCCGTTTCGGACTGCTATCAGCCCCCAACCTGCGCCGGGTCCTGTTCCGGCTCGCCGGCGGTCAACCGCAGGGGCAGCACGCCCGCCCACACCGGGTGGTCCATATCCTCCGGATCGTCGCCCGGCGGGCCGGAGCGCCGCTTGGCCGACGCCTCGGCGATGGGGAAGGCCAGCACGGACGTGGCCTTCAGCTCCTGCGTATTGGGTGCCCGCACCTTGGCGCTGCGGCCGGGCTCGATCTTCTCCATCAGCGCGTCGAGCGCCGCGCGCTTCTCCGCTTCCTCCGCCACCAGCCGCGGCCGGCCGAACAGCATGACCGAGCGGTAGTTGACGGAATGATGGAAGGCCGAGCGCGCCAGCACCCACCCGTCGATCAGCGACAGCGTGATGCAGGCCTCGCCCCCCTCCTGCAGCCGCCGGATCATCCGGCTGGAGGACGCGCCATGGATCATCAGCTCGTCCCCCACCCGCCAGGGAACCGTCGGGATCACCATGGGGGAGGGCTGGCCATGGCCTTTGATGGCGTCGTCGACGAAGCCGACGTGGCAGATCGGCGCCTCGTCGATGATGGAATGGATCAGGGCGACGTCATGGCTGCCACGGTCGCCCAACCGCACCGGCCGGGTGCGCGGTGTCTGGGCCAAGGCGGCGGGAGAATCGGTGAGAAGGCTGGTCATGGTCGTGCTCAAGGCCGGAACTGTTGCGATGGCCCAGAATGGCCGGCAGAATGGCTCCTTCGAAAGGTCCGGAATGCCGATTCCTTAGGGGCCAATTCTCTACACTCCTGGGAGGCTCGCCATGGCCCGCCCGGCGCGTCCGGTTCTGTCCAGCCTTGGGCCGGTGGCGCTCGACCGTGATGGAGCGGAGCCGCTGCACCGCCAACTCTACCGCGCGCTGCGTCAGGCGGTGCTGGACGGCCGCCTGCGTCCGGGCGAGCGTCTGCCGCCCAGCCGGGCGCTCGCCACCGAGTGGGGGCTGTCGCGCAACACGGTGGTCACCGCCTACGACACGTTGCTGGCAGAAGGTTACGTCAGCGGCCGGGTGGGGGCCGGCACCTTCGTCGCGTCCTCGCTTCCCGATGCGGCGCCCGGTGGCGCTCCGGCCCGTGACGAGGCGCGGCGCGGCGTCGGCCTGTCCGCCCGCGGCCGGACGCTGGCGGAGGCGCCGGCCATCGCCCGCGACCGGGCGGGACGGCCCTTCGCCCTCGGCACCCCGGACCTCGGCGCCTTTCCCGCCGAGCTGTGGGCACAATTGCTCGGCCGCTGCTGGCGCCATGGCGGACGGACGCTGGCGACCGATCCGGACCCGCTCGGCTACGCTCCGTTGCGGGCGGAGATCGCCGCCTATCTGCGTGCCGTCCGCGCCGTGCGTTGCGAGGCGGAGCAGGTCGTCATCGTCTCCGGTGCGCAGCAGGGCTTGGCACTGATGGCGCAGCTGCTGCTCGACCCGGGCGACGAGGCCTGGGTGGAGGAACCCGGCTGGCCCGGCAACCGCGCCGCCCTGCTGGGCGCCGGGGCGCGGCTGGTTCCGGTGCCGGTGGATTGCGAGGGCATCGACGTCGCCGCCGGCATGGCCCATGGGGCCGGCGCCCGGCTGGCGCTGGTCACCCCCTCCCACCAGTTCCCCCTGGGCGTGACCATGAGCCTGGCGCGCCGCCTGCGCCTGCTCGACTGGGCGGCGGCCCGCGACGCCTGGATCGTCGAGGATGATTACGACAGCGAGTTCCGCTATGCCGGCCCGCCGCTGGCCGCCCTCCAGGGATTGGACGGCGCCGGCCGCGTCATCTATGTCGGCAGCTTCAGCAAGGTGATGTTCCCGGCGCTGCGGCTCGGCTATGTCGTGGTTCCGCCCGATCTGGTGGAGCCGGTGCGCGCCGCGCGCCGCCATTTCGACGGCGGGACCAGCGTGGTGCCGCAGGCGGCGCTACACCGTTTCCTGGCCGACGGCCATTTCGCCTCGCACCTGCGGGCCATGCGCTCCCTCTACGCCGCCAAGCGCACCGCCATCCTGGGGTCGATCGCCGACGCCTTTGCCGGCTTCGCCAGCGCCGAGGCGGGGGAGGCCGGCATGCACATCCTGCTCCGCCTGCCTCCCGACTGCCCTGACCATCTCCTGGCGGAGCGCGCCGCCCGCATCGGCCTGACCACGCCGTGCCTGTCTAGCTACCACCGCGCCGCCGATCTGGCTGCCGGCGCCGGGACCACCGGCAACGGCCTCCTCCTCGGCTTCGCCGCTCACGACCCGGCGACGCTCGATCGCGCGGTGCGCGATCTGGCGCGGCTGGCGATCGGGTGAGGTAATAGTTGTAGGAGTGAGCGGCTCTCCGACGCACGGACAACGCCCACGATGCATTTAATTGACTAAAATTTGACGTTCGAAAAATCAGGCAAATGATTTGACCAATCATGCTTGTAAACGTCCGCCAACACCGTATTGTGCGCCTTCTTGTTGTTGGAGCTGCCGGAATATCCATTTCCAGGTAGCCCTGTTTTTGCGTTGACCGCAATAGATTGCAACGGAGGAAGGTCTTTTTCTTTGCAGTATTTCTGAATTATGCCGAGGTACAGGTTCGCGACACGCCAGTGAACACCAATGGCGTCGCTCAGCTCCTTATACGTGAGAAGCGAGTTCCGTTCGGCGGCTTTTGCGAGGACTGGCCATGCCGCCTCAGCACGATGTCTGTGTAATTCAAGGTTCATATCAACCTCCGCGCGTTTCTGGAAGCGGTATAACGCAAAATCGGAGGTTCGTCAAAACAGGTGCCGCCGAAGGCTGTACCCGCTTCCAATGGGCAATGTCGGAAGGCGCCGCTAAACCGCCTCCACCACCCGCTCCACCGCCGGCACTTCCCAGGCCGGGTAGCGCAGGCTCAGCTGGTGCGGGCGGTCCTGCATGTCCAGCACCGGGCGCAGCACCGACGGGTCGGCGCGCATGGCGTCCTCGCCGGCCATGTGGACGATGCCCAGGCGGCGGTTGGGCAGGTAATACTCCACCAGTTCCCGCCGCTCCGGGTCGAAGCGCCAGGGGCCGATGTAGTTGCACCATTCCGGCAGAAGCTCGACCGGCAGCCCGTCCAGATAGATGGCGCCCGCCATCGCCAACTGGTCCGACGTGAACAGCCGGCCCTTGCGCAGCACCCGCTTCTGCCAGCGCTGGAACGCCTCCCAATGCGGGGCGTCGGACTTCAGCGCATAGGCGCCGGCATTCAGCGTCGGGCGGGTCGCCAGCGCCCGGCATTCCGCGGTGGTCAGCCCGGCGCGGCTGGAGTTCTTATAGAGGATCGAGCGCACCCGCGCGAAGCGGCCGAACAGCCAGTCCAGCCGCAGCTCCGTCTCCGAAAAGCGGCCGAACTGGGCGACGATGGCGAAGCGGTTCAGCGCCGCCCCCCGCCGCAGCATCTCCACCGCCTCCCAATCCTGCACCCAGGCGTCGGCGTCGATCCAGATCACCGTGTCGTAGCCGGGGAAATATGTGGGCAGGTGCAGCTTGGCGAGGTTGGCCTTCAGGTGGATGCGGTTGCGCAGCTTGTGCGCGGGGATGCTGACCGGCCAGGGCGGCGTCACCACCGCGGCGCCTTGCGCCTTCAGCTCGGCGATCTGCCCGTCCGTCAGGCCGGCGTCGATCACGCCGATGGGGCAGTCCGCCGCCGGCTTCAACGCCCGCAGCGACGCGATCAGCTCGCGGATCAGCGGATGGTAGCGGTTATCGCCGCCGGTGACGACGATGAAGGAACCCAACATGATTTATCCGATACGCCATAGGCGTAAAGTTGTGCTTATACCTACCCTGCCTGGATAACCCTTCGGCGTCAATCTATGTCCAGTCCGGATTGCTGCGCTTTTGAACGGTTGCCCGGGACCTCCGGCAGTCTCCCTCTGATCTTTGTACGTCCTGGCTTTTGCCGTCCCGCCTATCCGGAAGTCAGGGGTTGTCTGATGGCCCTTCGGATGAAACCTTCGACCGGGTGGCTTGTTTCCGTCCCGTGTTCCCGCGACACGTGTTCCGTCAAACGCTTCTCGAAAGTGCTCGACCCATGATCGATCGGCAGGACCGGCTTTGGTACAAAGACGCCGTCATTTACCAGCTGCACATCAAGGCGTTCTTCGACGCCGACAATGACGGCATCGGCGATTTCGCCGGCCTGACCCAGAAGCTGGATTACATCCAGGAGCTGGGAGTGACGGCGGTATGGCTTCTGCCCTTCTATCCGTCGCCGCTGCGCGACGACGGCTATGACATCGCCGATTACACCTCGGTCAACCCGACCTACGGGAACCTGGACGATTTCCGGCGCTTCATGGAGGAATGCCACAACCGCGGCCTGCGGGTGATCACGGAGCTGGTCATCAACCACACCTCCGACCAGCATCCCTGGTTCCAGCGCGCGCGGGAAGCGCCGGCCGGCTCCAACCACCGCGACTATTATGTCTGGTCCGACAGCGACCAGAAATACCAGGGCACGCGCATCATCTTCTGCGACACGGAAAAGTCCAACTGGACCTGGGATCCGGTCGCCAACGCCTATTACTGGCACCGCTTCTATTCGCACCAGCCCGACCTGAACTTCGACAATCCCGAAGTTCTGGAAGAGGTGCTGAAGGTCATGCGCTTCTGGCTGGACATGGGTGTGGACGGGCTGCGGCTCGACGCCATCCCCTACCTGAAGGAGCGCGAGGGCACCAACAACGAGAATCTGCCGGAAACCCATGACGTCCTGAAGGCGATCCGCGCCGCGCTGGATGCCGAATATCCCGACCGCATGCTGTTGGCCGAGGCCAACCAGTGGCCGGAGGACGTGCTGCCCTATTTCGGCGATCCGGAGAAGGGCGGCGACGAATGCCACATGTCCTTCCACTTTCCGCTGATGCCGCGCATCTACATGGCGGTGGCGATGGAGGACCGGCATCCCATCGCCGACATCATGCGCCAGACCCCGGACATCCCGGCCGACTGCCAGTGGGCCATCTTCCTGCGCAACCATGATGAACTGACGCTGGAGATGGTCACCGACAGCGAGCGCGACTATCTCTGGAACTTCTACGCCGCCGACCGGCGCATGCGGATCAACCTCGGCATCCGCCGCCGCCTCGCCCCGCTGCTGGAGAACGACCGCCGCAAGATCGAACTGCTGAACAGCCTGCTGATGTCGATGCCCGGCACGCCGGTGCTCTATTACGGCGACGAGATCGGCATGGGCGACAACATCTATCTCGGCGACCGCGACGGCGTGCGCACGCCGATGCAATGGTCGATCGACCGCAACGGCGGCTTCTCGCGCGCCGACCCGGCCCGGCTCTATCTGCCGGCGGTGCTCGACCCGATCTACGGCTTCATGGCCGTCAATGTGGAGGCGCAGGCGCGCAACCCCTCCTCGCTGCTGAACTGGATGAAGCGGCTGGTGGCGGTGCGCAAGCAGCGGCAGAGCTTCGGCCGCGGCAGCTTCTCGCTGCTCTACCCCGGCAACCGCAAGGTCCTGGCCTATGTCCGCAGCCTAGAGACGGAGAACGGCGAGGAGATCGCGCTCTGCGTCGCCAACCTGTCGCGCTCGGCCCAGGCGGTGGAACTGGACCTGAAGAATTGGAAGGGCCGCATCCCGGTCGAACTGCTGGGCCGCACCGTCTTCCCGCCCGTCGGCGACCTTCCCTATCTGCTGACCCTGCCGGCCTACGGCTTCTACTGGTTCGCCCTGACCGCCGAGGCGGAGCTGCCGACCTGGCACGAGACCCCGCCGGAGCCGGTGCCGGACCTGCTGACCGTCGTCGTGCGCGACGGTTGGCACAGCCTGACCAGCGGCAAGGCGGCGGACGAGCTGGGCCGCGACATCCTGCAGTCCTTCCTGCCGCAGCAGCGCTGGTTCTCCGCCAAGGATCGCCGCATCACCCGTTCGCACGTCACGCTCGCCACCCAGCTTCCGGGACCGGGCGAGGGCTTCATGCTGGTCCGGGCGCAGGTCGGCCTCGATGGAGCCGCCGCCGACCAGAGCTATTTCCTGCCGCTGGCGATGAGCTGGGAGGACGGGGCCGGCGGCACCGGCTGGCCGCTGCTGCCCTACACGCTGGGCAAGGTGCGGCGGGGGCCCAGGACCGGCGCCATCTATGACGCCGTGCAGGCCGACGGCTTCGCCCTGGCGCTGATCGAGGCGCTGCGCCGCGGCGATACGCTGAAGGCCACCGCCGGCGACGACACCGTCCGCTTCACCCCGACCGAGGCGCTGGGCGCCATCGAACTGTCGGAACAGGCCGAGGTGCGCCGGCTGGGCGTCGAGCAGAGCAACACCTCCGTCCTGGTCGACAGCCAGATCGTGCTGAAGGTGCTGCGCCGTCTGGTGGAGGGCGAGCATCCCGAGGTCGAGATGGGCCGCTTCCTGACCGAGGTCGGCTTCGCCAACACGCCAGCCCTGCTGGGCACGGTGGAACAGGTCGCGGCCGACGGCACGCCGACGGCGCTGGCGGTGGCCCAGGCCTTCGTCCGCAACCAGGGCGACGGCTGGGCCAGCACGGTGGAGGAGCTTGAACGCCAGCTGGAGGACATCCGCCTGGGCGTCGCCGGCACCACCGAGGACGCCGCCGAATCGGGCGAGCCCTTCGGCATGCATCTGGTGATGATGACCACGCTGGGGCAGCGCACCGCCGAACTGCACCGGGCGCTGGCGCAGAGCACCGGTAACGCTGCCTTCGAACCGGAGCCGATCACGTCGGAGGATCTGGCGCGCTGGGCCGATGCCGCCCGCGTCCAGGCGGAGGCCGCCTTCGCCGCCCTGCCGGGAACGCTGGACCGCCTGCCGGCCGACGTGCGCGCCGATGTCGAACAGCTCCTGTCCCGCCGGGCAGAGGCGATGGACCGGCTGTCGGCGCTGGCGTCGATGCCGGCCGACGGCGTCAAGACCCGCATCCATGGCGACTATCACCTGGGGCAGGTCGTGAGGGCGCAGAACGACTGGTACATCCTCGATTTCGAAGGGGAACCGGCCAAGACGCTGGAAGAACGCCGCGCCAAATCCAGCCCGTTGCGCGACGTGGCCGGCATGCTGCGCTCCTTCAACTATGCCGCCTGGGCGGCTCTGTTCCGGCTGGACAGCGCCGGCGAGGGCG
This sequence comes from Azospirillum sp. B2RO_4, assembly GCF_051124815.1. Taxonomy (NCBI): domain Bacteria; kingdom Pseudomonadati; phylum Pseudomonadota; class Alphaproteobacteria; order Rhodospirillales; family Azospirillaceae; genus Azospirillum; species Azospirillum sp. B2RO_4. The sequence continues at coordinate 50,706 of NZ_CP118487.1, forward strand.
CCAACAGCGGCGACAGCCCGGCGCTGGCCGCCGCCCGCGACTGGGAGCGCCGCAGCGTCGAGTCCTTCCTCGACGGCTACCGCTCGGTGATCGAGGGCTGCCCGGCCTGGCCGTCCGCTGCCGGCACCGCGCGCGGCCTGCTGACCCTGTTCCTGCTGGAAAAGGCCTTCTACGAGATCGGTTACGAGGCGGCGAACCGGCCCAACTGGATCGGCATCCCGGTCAAGGGCGTGCTCGGCCTGCTCGACGACGCGCAGGAGGCCGGCGCGAAGGGGTAGGCGGGCAAATCCGCGGCGGGAATGGTGTGACGAAACCGCCGCGGGTATGTTCACCTCCGGAGAAGGCGTTCCCTGCGTCGGCCCTCATTCCCGCGAAGGCGGACTGTGCCAACCTTGCCCCCACCCCAGCCCTCCCCCGCTTCGCGGGAGAGGGTGCCTTTTGCGAAGCGGCGGACGTCCCCTCCCCCGCCCAGCGGGGGAGGGTTAGGGTGGGGGCAAGGCCGCCGCGGTGATCCGGCTGGACGGTGAACGATCAACGGTCCATGAAGACGACAGGGCCTCCACGAAGAAGGGCACTTGGCCAATGGCGAGCGACATGACGACGGATACCCGCAAGGATCAGGCGCAGACCGGCGTCCCCGAAAGCCGTAACGGCGATCAGCGCCCCACCGACCATCGGGCCGAGGCCCTGCGCGCGGCGGCGGACGCCATCGCGCGGGCCGACCATGGCGATCCCTTCGCCGTGCTCGGCATGCAGCAGGAGGCCGCCGGCCGCCCGGTGGAGGTCCGCGCCTTCGTGCCCGGTGCCGAGCGGCTGTGGGTGATCGACAGCGCTACCGGCGAGCCGGCGGGCGAGGCGGAGCGCATCCACCCGGATGGCTTCTTCCTGGCCGTGCTGCCCGACCGGACGGAGCGCTTCGGTTACCGTCTGCGCGCGCAATACCCGCTGGCGACCCAGGAGTTCGAGGACGCCTATCGCTTCGGCAACATGCTGGGCGAGTTGGACGTCCATCTGTTGGGCGAGGGCACCCACCTGCGCAATTACGAGAAGCTGGGCGCCCACCCGCGCGAGGTCGACGGCGTCGCCGGCGTGTCCTTCGCCGTCTGGGCGCCCAGCGCCCGCAGCGTCAGCGTCGTCGGCGACTTCAACAACTGGGACGGCCGCCGCCTGCCGATGCGCCGGCGTGTCGAGGTCGGCGTGTGGGAGATCTTCGTCCCCGGCGCCCGTCCCGGCCAGCGCTACAAGTTCGAGATCCGCGGACCCAACGGCAACCTGATGCCGGCCAAGGCCGACCCTTACGCCTTCCAGGCGGAGATGCGTCCGGCCACCGCCTCGGTCGTCCACGGCCTGCCGCCCTACGAATGGCGCGACCAGGACTGGCAGAGCCGCAAGGTCGCCACCTCCGACCGCGCCGCGCCGATCTCGATCTACGAGGTCCATCTGGGATCCTGGGCGCGGGTGCCGGAGGAGGACAACCGCTTCCTGACCTATCAGGAGCTGGCGGAGCGGCTGATCCCCTACGCCAAGGACATGGGCTTCACCCATATCGAGCTTCTGCCGATCACCGAGCATCCGTTCGACGGCTCCTGGGGCTACCAGCCCATCGGCCTCTATGCGCCGACCGCCCGCCACGGCTCGCCGGAGGACTTCAAGGATTTCGTCAACGCCTGTCACCGCGCCGGCCTAGGCGTTCTGCTCGACTGGGTGCCGGGTCATTTCCCGACCGACCCGCATGGGCTGGGCGATTTCGACGGCACGCATCTCTACGAGCATGCCGACCCGCGCCAGGGCTTCCACCAGGACTGGAACACCCTGATCTACAATTTCGGCCGGACGGAGGTGCAGAACTTCCTGCTCGGCAACGCTCTGTTCTGGCTCGACCAGTACAAGCTGGACGGCCTGCGCGTCGATGCCGTCGCCTCCATGCTCTATCTCGACTACAGCCGCAAGGAAGGGGAGTGGATCCCCAACAAGTTCGGCGGGCGCGAGAACCTGGAATCCATCGCCTTCCTGAAGCGCATGAACGAGCTGGTCTATGGCCAGCAGCCGGGCGCCATGACGGTGGCGGAGGAATCGACCTCCTGGCCGATGGTGTCGAAGCCCACATATCTCGGCGGTCTCGGCTTCGGCTACAAATGGAACATGGGGTGGATGCACGACACGCTGCATTACATGCAGAACGATCCGATCCACCGCCGCTACCATCACCACCAGATGACCTTCGGGCTGATCTATCAGTTCTCTGAGAACTTCGTGCTGCCGCTCAGCCATGACGAGGTGGTCCACGGCAAGGGCTCGCTGATCAACAAGATGCCGGGCGACGACTGGCAGAAATTCGCCAACCTGCGCGCCTATTACGGCTTCATGTTCGCTCATCCCGGCAAGAAGCTGCTGTTCATGGGCGGCGAGTTCGCCCAGTGGAACGAGTGGAGCGAGGCGCGCAGCCTGGACTGGCACCTGCTGGACCAGCCGATGCACCGCGGCATGCGCGACCTCGTGCGTGACCTGAACGGCGTCTACCGCGAGCTGGAGCCGCTGCACAAGACCGACTGCGACCCGTCCGGCTTCGAGTGGATCGAATCGAACGACAACGAGAACTCGGTCTTCACCTTCCTGCGCAAGGCCGACGAGTCCGGCCACATCGTCATCGCCGTGTGCAACTTCACGCCCGTCCCGCGCCAGGGCTACCGTGTCGGCGTTCCGCTGCCCGGCCGCTATGTGGAGCGGATCAACACCGACGACGGCAAATACGGCGGCAGCGGCCTCGGCAACCCCGGCGGCGGCGTCTATGCCGAGGAGATGCCCTGGCACGGCCGCACCCACTCGCTGGACCTGACCATCCCGCCGCTGTCGACGCTGATCCTGGAGCGGAAGGCAGAGTAGGGAAAGACTCCCTCTCCCGTTCCGGGAGAGGGAAGCACGCACCGCAACAGCCACGCCACTTTGCCAACCTCCCTTGACGACGCCGGGGGGAGGCTTTCTTATTGGATCCCTTGTGTCTTTTTGGGGAACCGGTGAGGCGTGCGCTGGCTGATGGTCGATAGGACCCGTCTTCCCTCCATTACCGATGCGATGCGGTCCCGGCGGATAAACCGCGAGGCGACGTGCCGCCGGCGGAGCCCGTACGCGTCTACGGCAGGGCAACGGGGGCGTGGAACAATGGAACAGGCTTCGAAAACCGTTTCATACTGTTCCAAACGTTCCATTCGCCGGCCTGCAAACCGGCGACCCGCCGGATCAGCGGCCCTGACGATCACGTCGAAGTACATCACCACACAGGCCGCCCGCTGATGCCCTCCATCCCCGCCCGCACCCCGGTCTGGCCCGGCAAGCCCCATCCGCTCGGCGCCACCTGGGACGGGTTCGGCGTCAATTTCGCGCTCTTCTCCGCCAATGCCGAACGGGTGGAGCTTTGCCTGTTCGACAAGACCGGCCAGCGCGAGGTCGAGCGGATCACCCTGCCGGAGCACACCGACGAGGTCTGGCACGGCTACCTGCCCGACGCCCGGCCCGGCCTGCTCTACGGCTACCGTGTTCATGGCCCCTACGAGCCGGAGGAGGGCCACCGCTTCAACCCGAACAAGCTGCTGATCGACCCCTATGCCCGGGCGCTGTTCGGCGGCTTCAAATGGTCGGATGCCCATTACGGCTACCGCGTCGGCTCGACGAAGGAGGACTTATCCTTCGACCGGCGCGACAACGCCCGCGGCATGCCGAAATGCCGGGTGGTGGACGGCGCCTTCACCTGGGGCCACGACCGCCACCGCCGCGTCCCCTGGACCGACACCGTCCTCTACGAGACCCATGTCCGCGGCTTCACCATGCGCCACCCGGAGGTGCCGGCCCATCTGCGCGGCACCTTCGCCGGGATGTCGACCCAGACCGTCATCGAGTATCTGCGCGCGCTCGGCATCACCTCGGTGGAGTTCCTGCCGGTCCAGGCCATCGCCGACGAGCAGCATCTCGTCACCCGCGGCCTGACCAACTACTGGGGCTACAACACCATCGGCTTCTTCGCGCCGGAGCCGCGCTACATGAACACCGGCGTCCTGTCGGAGTTCAAGACGATGGTCGCCCGCCTGCACGAGGCGGGGATCGAGGTCATCCTCGACGTCGTCTACAACCACACCGCCGAGGGCAACCATCTGGGGCCGACCCTGTCCTTCAAGGGCATCGACAATCTCAGCTACTACCGGCTGATGCCGGACAGCCCGCGCTACTACATCAACGACACCGGCACAGGCAACACGCTGGATTTCAGCCACCCGCGCGTGGTCCAGATGGTGATGGATTCCTTGCGCTACTGGGTGACGGAGATGCATGTCGACGGCTTCCGCTTCGACCTCGCCACCGTGCTGGCGCGGGAGCCCTACGGCTACGATCCCGGCTCCGGCTTCCTCGACGCCGTGCGGCAGGACCCGGTGCTGGCCGACGTCAAGCTGATCGCCGAGCCGTGGGACGTCGGTCCCGGCGGCTATCAGGTCGGCAATTTCCCGCCGGGCTGGGCGGAATGGAACGACCGCTACCGCGACACCGTGCGCCGCTACTGGCGCGGCGACGACGGCATGCTGCCGGAGCTGGCCGGGCGCATCGCCGGCTCCGCCGACCTGTTCGAGAAGCGTGGGCGCCGTCCCTGGGCCAGCGTGAACTTCATCACCGCCCATGACGGCTTCACCCTGCACGATCTTGTCTCCTACAACGACAAGCACAATTGGGCGAACGGTGAGGAGAACCGCGACGGCCATTCCTCCAACTGCTCCTGGAACCATGGGGTGGAGGGGCCGAGCGACGATCCGGCGGTGACCGAACTGCGGGCCCGGCAGAAGCGCAACATGCTGGCGACGCTGATGCTGTCGCAGGGCACGCCGATGATGCTGGCCGGTGACGAGCTGGACCACAGCCAGGACGGCAACAACAACGCCTACTGCCAGGACAACGACATCACCTGGCTCGACTGGTCCAGGCGCGACGGGACGCTGGTGTCCTTCGTCCGCCGGCTGATCGCGCTGCGCCGCGTCCATCCGGTGCTGCGCCGTCCGCTCTTCCTGCATGGGCGGGAGGTGGCGGCCAACGGGCTGAAGGACATCGTCTGGTACAACGCCCAGGGGGTGGAAAAGACGGCGGAGCATTGGCGCAACACCCAGGCGCGCTGCATCGTCCTGCTGCTGAACGGCCGCGCCGGCACCCATGTCGGCCCGGATGGCCAGCCGCTGTCCGACGGCGTCCTGCTGATCGTGCTGAACGCCCATGCCGACGTGCTGACCGTGACCCTGCCCGACGTGCCGGGCGGCCGGGGCTGGCGCTGCGTGCTCGACACCCGCGTCGCCGATGGGGCAGGGGACGAACGCATCCATCTGGCCGGACGCTCGGCCCTGGTCGACAGTCGGACCGTCCTGGTCTTCACCCTGGTGGAGCAGCCGGGCATGTGAGGGGCGGGCATGAAACCGATGGCGCGTCGCCCTGCGATCCTTTGCCCACTGTCCATCCCCCCGTCGGAGATGCTACCGCGACGGGCGGAGACAAAGCGTGTTACGCTGCGCCGCGCGTTCCCGTCACAGCGGCAGCGGAGCTTCGGGTAGGACGATGCCGGATTACGATTTCTCGCAGGTCGACGCCGCGATCATCGACAGCCAGCTCAACACCGCGCGCGTGTTCCGCGACGTGCTGATCCGGCTGGGCTTCCGCCGGGTGGAGCTGTTCGATTCGGTGAAGGCCGCCGCCGGCCTGCTGGCCGCGGCCATGCCCGATCTGGTGCTGGTCGATGCCGACGGCGAGGATTCGGAGGCATTCCGCTTCATCCGCGCCCTGCGCAACGAACCGGCGGTGCCCAACCCGTTTGCCTGCGTCATCGTCACCACCTGGGCGCCGACCCCGGCTCTGCTGACCCGCGTCACCAATGCCGGCGGCGACGACCTGCTGATGAAGCCGGTGTCGCCCAAGCAGGTGCGCGAGCGTATCGTCAGCCTGATCGAGGCACGCAAGGGCTTCGTCGTCACCGCCGACTACACCGGTCCCGACCGCCGCAAATCCCCGCGCGAGGGCGCGCAGGTGCCGGTGCTGGACGCCCCCAACACGCTGCGGCTGAAGGCGACCGGCCAGTGGTCCCAGTCCGGCGCCCGAATGCGGCTGAACGAGGCGATCGCCACCGTCACCACCCAGAAGCGGCTGCGCGCCAGCATCCAGGTCGCCTTCCTGGTCGAATTCGCCCTGGCCGGTCTGGCGCGGCCGGTTCCCGACCGCATGTCCATCGACCATGTCGGCCGCATCGGCGGCTTTCTGGACGATCTGCTGCGCCGGCTGGGCGACGATGGTGACCATGCCCCGGTTGAGGCGGTCGCCCGCGCCATCAAGACCCTGGCCGACAAGGTACGCGCTGCCGCCGAAACCGGTCCCGTCTCCGCCGACGACCGCGATCAGCTGCAGGCGCTGTCCCGCGCCCTGATGCAGGCCGTCGATCCCGACCGCCCGCTCGAGGCGATGGCCCAAGAAGTGTCCACCGCCGTCGCCGGATATCGCAGCCGGCTGGAGCAGATCGCCCAGGCCAAGGCCGCCGCCGCGGCATCGGCGCTGGCGGCGTCATCCGCCGAAGCGACAGGCGGTGCCGCGAACGAATCCATCGCGTCCGCCGCCCCGCCGCCGACCGCGGCCGGGCCGGCGAGCGCCGCCCTGTCGGCTGGATAATCGGGGAGCGCCGATGGCATAGGCCGCCGGGCGGCATTGACGCCGCGGCCCGCGACCCCAATCCCTAAGCCCCAACCCTCATTCCGTACAACCCGCGGGGACCCTGCATGAGTGATCTCGACCGGCTGGCCGATCTGCTTGGACTAGAACCCCACTATCACGACATCTGGGGCAACCGGCGGGAAACCTCGGCCGCCACCAAGCGGGCGCTGATCGCCGCCATGGGGTTGCCGGCCGCCACGGACGAACAGGTCGCCGACAGCCTGCGCACGGTCGAACGCCGGTCCTGGAGCCGCCCGCTGCCGCCGGTGCTGGTGGTCGGGGAAGGGCAGGGGATCGTTCTGGACGTCGCGCTGCCGGTCGGCCTCGACGATGCCACCCTGGCGTGGGACCTGACGCCGGAAGGCGGCACCGCCCAGGGTGGCCGCACCGCCATCCGCGACCTGCCCGTCACCGATCGCGCCACCCTGGACGGCACGGCCTACGAGCGCCGCGCGCTGGGCGCCCAGCTTCCCGTATCGCTGCCCATCGGTTACCACCGGCTGGACCTGCATGTGGAGACCGCCGGGGGGGCGTCGGGCCCATCGGGCTCCACCACCCTGATCGTCGCGCCGGACCGCTGCGTGACGGTGGAGGAGATGGTGCCGGCCGGCCGCAGCTGGGGCATCGGCCTGCAGGTCTATTCGCTGCGCTCGGAGCATGACTGGGGCATGGGCGATTTCGCCGACCTTGCCGGCTTCGCCGAGGTTGCGGGGCGGCTGGGCGCCGGGCTTGTCGGCCTGAACCCGCTGCACGCCCTGTTTCCGGCCGACCCCAACCACATCGGCCCCTATTCACCGTCCAGCCGCCAGTTCCTGAACATCCTCTACATCGACCCGGCCTCCGTTCCCGAATTCGCCGAAGCCGACGACCTGCGCGCCCGCATCGAGGATCCCGCCTTTCAAACGGCGCTGGCCGCCGCCCGTCAGGCTGAGCTGGTCGACTACCCCGCCGTCGCCGCGCTGAAGCTGCCGCTGCTGGAGGCTCTGCACGCCCGTTTCCGTGCTCTCCCCGACGACCATCCGCGCAAGGCCGCCTATGCCGCCTTCCGCCAGGACATGGGGACGGCGCTGGATCGCCACGCCCTGTTCGATGCCCTGCACGAGCATTTCTTCCGCCAGGATTCCGCGCAGTGGATGTGGCGGAGCTGGCCGGCCGCCTTCCAGGACCCGCAGAGCGCCGAGGTTGCCGCCTTCGCCCACGATCATGCCGACCGCGTCGATTTCTTCGCCTGGACCCAGTTCGAGGCCGACCGCCAACTGGGCGAGGCCGCGACACGCGGGCGCTCGGCAGGGCTTGCCATGGGCTTCTACCGCGATCTCGCCGTCGCCGCGCATCCCGGCGGTGGCTCCGCCTGGGCCGATCCGTCGATGCTGGTGCAGGGCGCCAATGTCGGGGCGCCGCCCGACCAGTTCAACATGAACGGCCAGAACTGGGGCCTCGCTCCCCTGTCGCCGCTGGGCCTGCGCGAGTCCGCCTACCGCCCCTTCATCGAGCTTCTGCGCGCCAACATGCGTCATGCCGCGGCGCTCCGCATCGACCATGTGATGGCGCTGCAGCACCTGTTCTGGATTCCGGAGGACGGCAGCCCCGGCGCCTATGTCGCCTATCCCTTCCACGACCTGCTGCGCATCGTTGCGCTGGAGAGCCGCCGCAACCGCTGCGTCGTGATCGGCGAGGATCTGGGCACCGTGCCGGAGGGCTTCCGCCCGGCGCTGGAGCAGGCCGGCATCCTCAGCTACCGCGTGCTGTATTTCGAGCGCACCGCCGACGGCGGCTTCAAGCTCCCTGGCGACTATCCCGCCGGGTCGATGGCGACGGTCAGCACCCATGATCTGGCGCCATTCAAAGGCTTCTGGACCGGCCGGGATCTCGACTGGCGCCGGCGCCTCGGCCTTTATCCGGACGACGCCAGCCGCGACAAGGACATTTGGGACCGTGGCGTCGACCGCTGGCGCCTGCTGCAGGCGCTGTCGCGGGAGGGGCTGCGGCCGGACAGCTATCCGACGGAGGACGGCGATCAGCCATTCCACGTCGACCTGTCCGCCGCCGTCCACGCCTATCTGGCACGCACCCCGTCCCGCATCGTGATGGTGCAGATCGAAGACGCTCTGGCCGACGACGAGCAACCCAACCTTCCCGGCACGGTGGACCAGCACCCCAACTGGCGCCGCCGCCTTCCTCGCAAGCTGGAGGAGTTGGAGTCCGACGACGACCTGCGCCGCATCATCGCCCCGATCGCCGCCGTCGCCCCGCGCTGACCACCGTCGGCCACCGGCGGCCCTGGGGGAGTCCGGGTCGCCGTTGACGGCTGGAAAAAAATGCATCCCAAGCGAAAAAAGCTCTTCACAGCCCATCACATGGTCGCTATAAACCCGCCCACACCACGGGGCACGGCAAACGAGCCGCCCCGGTGACGGTCTGGGGGATCGTCTAGCGGTAGGACAGCGGACTCTGACTCCGCCAGCCTAGGTTCGAATCCTAGTCCCCCAACCACCTTCTCCAAACGGCCAGCACTTTCAGGAACTTACGGGCTGCGCGCACCCCGCAACGCTGGGCGTGTGCGAAACTGACTCGCAACGCTGTCGCACATCGCGCACCCCCGGCTGGCCTGGAGTGACCGAGCGTGGCGAAGCTGGCCCACCTCTCTCTGCGTTCCGGAATCTGGTATTGGCGGCGACGCTGCCCGCGCGCTCTTCCCTGCGGCGATCATGGGACGACATACGAGATGTCGCTCAAGACGGGCGACCGGCGCACGGCCAATCGACGAGGGCTTGCGCTCGATCTCGCGTTGGAAGAGGTCATGATTATGGATGCGCCGCCGCCCGGTCTCACGATCCGCACGCTGCTGGTCAACCTGCGCAACGAGCTGGTGCTTGAGGGCGAGATGGAGCGCGCGTCGCGCCCGACGGCGCCCAGCGCGGCCTTCGGAACGCCTCCCGCGTCGAACCCGACGGGCTTGGCTGAATCCTCCCTGGCCGATCTGATGGCACTCAGCGAAATGCCTTCGGTTCCAGATGAAGACCTGATCGAGGAGCATCCTCTTGGCCGACGCTCGTCTGGCGATGCGCCGGCCGCGGGCGCATCTACGGCAACGGACGGCGTGCCCCCGCCAGATCTCGCCACACCGGCACGGCGCGCGGCCTTCTTTGCGGGACTGTCCCACTACATGACGCAGGCGGTCCGTAGGAACGATTTGGAACTGGCCGATGGCGTCGTGGAGCGTTTGCTTGACAAGCACGCCCCTGGGGTGCCGCTTGATGGTACCGCGCGGAACCTGCTTAGTCGCTCGGCGCTGCGAACATTGGCAGAAGCGCACGGAATCAACGCCCGTCGGGAGCGCGGTGATTACGGTGCCTTTCCGGCCGATGATCCCACGCTGGATATGCCCCTGGCACCAGCCACCGTGCGTCCCGGAACCGCAGAGCAGGTCGAAGCCACCATAAAGGCGCCTACCTGTCAGGGACGAGGGAAGCTCCTGTCGGAGGTCTACGCCGAATATGAGCGCTTCATGACGTCGCCGCTGGCCAAGGCGGCAAGGTGGACCAATCAGACGAGCCGCCAGAACGCGATGACTGCGCGCCTCTTCATCGAATTCGCTGGCGACCGGACCCTCGACGCCTACAACAAAGACGACGCCCGCAATTTCAAGGTCGCGCTGGAGCACCTTCCGACCCTACATGGGCGGTCGCCCGCTTGGAGGATGCCAATGCGCGATGCGGTTGCGCAGGTGAAGGATCTGATCGGCGCCGGCAAAAACCCGCCTGAATGCTTGGCGGCCAAGACGGTCAAGCGGCATATGTCGGCTCTCTCCGGCCTGCTCTCCTGGGTGGATGATCGGCCCGATGACTACGGCTACAAGGGTCCGAATCATTTCCAAGGGCACAGCTATGTCCGCTCTGAGGCCACGCGCTGGATGTGGGACACCGACGATCTGAATGCTCTGTTCCACACGCCGATCTGGACTGGCTGCGAACCCACCCGCCGGGCCAAACCGGGCATCGCCGTGATTTATGACGCGTATTACTGGCTTCCCTTGCTCGCCACGTATCACGGCCTTCGCCAGGAGGAGATTGCCCAACTCCGTGCCTCCGATATTCAGCAGGAGAGTGGCGTCTGGTTCATGAACGTCCATGCAAACAATGGCAACCACGTTAAGACCAATGCCGGGGTACGACGTGTTCCGCTCCACTCAGTCATTATTGCTCTGGGCTTCCTCGATTATATCGGTCTTTTCCGTAGCGGCGCCGATGACCATCTTTGGCCGACTCTGAAACGCGGTGGACCCGACGGGAAGTTTGCCCATTATTATACTCAGCGGTTTACCGCATATTGTCGACAGACGAACATCTACGATGCGTCGCGGCCGTTCCATGCACTACGGGCCTCATTCCGGACCTTTCTGGAGGACACGCAAGCAAAGTCCGTCCATATCTCCAAAGTGGTTGGGCACAGCTTGACCGCTGTGCTGGGTGAAGGCGGTCGGTACACCAAGCGAATCAAGATGCCTACGCTCAAGGACGTGGTGGATATGTTCGATCCCAATGTAAATCTTTCCCATCTTGTGCCCTTCGATCCTGCCAAGCATCGAATTAAGCCTTGAATGAGCATCCAGTGCTTCCGCATCAGACGGGAGCGATCCAGGATCACTCATCAGTACCTGGGAACTGCCAGCCGGAGACCTCCCGGCGGCTGGCGCCGCGGGTGGGCGCCGAGGATCTTGCGTGGTGCGGGGATGGATTCCGTTCCAGGGCAAAATGCCTTGGCTTTCACGGCTACAGCTTGGCAACTTGAGAGGATAGCGGTTTACGTCCTCTACGCCGAGCTTTCAATTCCATGTCCACGTATTACGGCGCTAATAGCCTGATGTATAGGCGTTTTTCGGGTATTTGGCAGATGTGCAAAAATGCCGGGCAAACTCATTTTAATCGGTGCGTTACTGGAAAAGTTACTATCCGAATCTCTCCCGGCATGTCATCGAACCGGCAAGACCCCTTGAATGAAAGGGGCATTTCCGACGACGTAGCGAGGATCGGCAAGGTTGGTAGGGCCGGGACAGAATAATCTTCTGCGGAATCAATGGTTTGCGGACTGAACAGAGATCGGCAGGCACATCGGCAGAATTCGGGACGCTGTTGTGGAAATCAGCAACAAGGCCAAGGGGTTAGCGGATTGGACGATCGGCAGATGCTGAGCGGAGAAGCGGGACAGCTCGGCTGGATACTCCCGGTCCCGCCGGGATGGCAGCCCCTTCCGCCAAGTTCTGCATCCGTTTGCGTTCGGGACCAGCAACGTGCCCTGCCGAAAAGAATGCTCCCTGCCCGATGGGTCGAGGCAGGGAGCTCATATCAGGAACTGGAGCGCGGTGGGTTTGTATAGCGGAACCCGCCGTAACGCTCCGGTGCCCCCACCTACCGCGCAGCGCCCTTGCTCACGAGGTGCACACGGATGACGGGCCGGTCGAAACCGCGGAGCAGAAGCAGACCGGCGTCAAGAGCCGTGTCGAGGTCTTCTACGATGTCGAAGATGTCCTGTACCGACAGGGAAAGCCGGTAGTCCATCGCCTCTGCTGCCTGGACGATCATGTCCAGCTTCCGACGGTCGGCGGCGGCGCGCTGACCGCAGGCCCAGCGCTGCAGGGTTTCCTGAAGCCAATCTGCGAACTTCATGGTCGCCGCGCTCTGTTCCGTCAGAATCACACGGATGATCGCATCGTCTTCGATGCACGCGGCCAAGCCGGCGCCGCTCCGCACTGGGGTGGTCATCATCACGGGTCGTCCTGAGTTGCGACCGCCCGGTGTGGCGGCCCGCAGGGCAAGCCGCCACCCCGGGTGGACGCAACGCCGACGCGTCCCAACCTTCACCTGTCACCTCGCATACTCGTCGCGGATCCGGGGCTTGGAAGGCCGGAGGGGCTGCAGGGCGACGCCACGCTGCCGCGCAATCCTTGCGATGACCGAGTAGGCGTGCCGGTGTTCGTTCCGGCGCCTCTCCTCGCCCGCCTCGTGCGCTGCCCGTTCGGTCGCCTGCGCCGCCTCCAGGAGGTCGTCCTTGCTCATAACCTTGAGCCGCGCCTCCAAGGCCCTGACGGCTTCGGTCGCGGCGCTGGTCAACCGGACGGCGCCCGCCACCACGCCCGACGGCCGCGGCTTCTCGCCGGTCAAAACCTCCAGCGACTCCCAGGTTGCCGCGGGTGGCTTCACGCCGCCCATGATGGGCGCCGCTTCCGCGTCGGACTTCACCTTGTCGGTGCGGCCAGTCCGTTGGCCCTCATCCTGCCGCGGGCTCCTGTTCGGCGCCTCACCGCGCGCTGGAGCATCATTGCGCCGGCTGGGGAGCGCAGAGGAAAGATCGCCCGGCTCCTTGCCATGACTGATGGCATGCATCAGCAGACGCCACGCCGCCTTCGCCGGTTCGACCAGCCCAGCCTGCCGGGCAAGGAGCATCACCAATCGCCGGCCGTGGCGAACCAGAACCTCGTAGGCGCGTTTCCATCCCTGCGCTTCCAGTTCCGCCTGCTCCCGACTGGCGCGCTCCCGCGCAAGCTCTGCCTCCCGCCCTTCGATCGCCGTCGTGAGGATCGCCAGAGCCGCGGGAACCCGCTCGGCAGCGGCGCCGCGGAGGTGCACACCAAGCGCCCGCACCGGCGCGTCCAACAGGGTGGCCACCTCATCCAGTGCCCGGTCGCGGTTCGCCCGCGCAATCGCCCGCAGCCGGGCGCCGGGTTCACTTGGCAGGGCCTCCGGCGTCAGCCCCGCTGACCGTGCCGCATCCTCCACGGCGTCGGACTGTCGGCTGGCCGCCTGCAGCCGCTTGCGCAGTTCAGATGCCAACTGCTCGTCGGCAGCCTCGGTGTCGATCGTCTGGCGCACGAGGCGGAGTGCCTCTTCGGCACGGTGACGCGCTTGCCGATCTTCATCGGCTTGCCGGGCAGCCGCCGCTCCCGTGACGGTCGCAGGCTCGGCGCTGCGCTTCGCCTCGGTCAGTTGCTGCCGCAGTGCCGTCCTTTCCGCGCGCAGGGCTCCACAGTCCGCATCCGTTGCCCGACGCTGCTCCTGCTCCTGCGCCAGGGCGGCCTTCGTACGTGCCAAATCCTTGGTGAGTTCCTCGGCGCGCGTCTCCGCCGACGCACGCGCCTGCTGCTCGCGCATCAGCACGCCACGCGATCTCTCGTACGCGGTCGCCATGGCGCCGCGGGCGACCGTGACGATGCCATCGGCCAGAGAGGCCGCGGCATCCGGCTGCGTCTGCCCGGTTGCCGCGGCAATGGTTGCGACACTCTGCGTGGCAGCGTCCAGTTCCTCCCGCAGCCGCGCCGCGTCCGCCGCCGGCTCCGGCACCGTCGTCATCCTGTCGCTTGCATCAGGAACGGAGATCCCGATGGTGCCCGGTTCGGGCGCACGCGCTTTCCGTTCCGTGTCGCGGGTCTCCAGGTAGTCGAGCACCATCGCGTGTATCCCGCTCCACAAGCGGCGGTCATGCCAGTCAACGACGACACCGGGAGGAGCATCGACCTTCACCATCCCACCCGTTTCCCGGCTGAAACGAACCCCTTGCGCTTCCAGCTCTTCGATCCGGACAACGGCACGAGCCAGACGCACCGACTTTTCGTCGGGCGCTGCGCGTCTGGATTTTTCGAGTTCCGCCACGATGGCGTTGAATTGATGAGGCATCACATCCACTTCTCCAAAATCCAGGGCGCGCCCCTCGACGACCGGGTGATAGGCCGGACCGAGCGGCACCTGGGAAAGCGGTTCGTGGTTCGGCCCGACGGCGCCGAGGTCCTGTTGTTGACGGTGGCGATGCCACTTCGACCGCTGAGACACGCGATGAGGCGCCCCAACCTCGGCCAGGGCCTCGTTGCACAGGCGCTCCCACAGCTTCCTGCTTCCGATGAGGAAGGCCTTCCGCGAAAGATCGCGGTCCTTGGCGCCGAGGGCGCCGTCGACGAGCGGACGCGTCGTTGCCAGAACGTGCGCGTGCGGCTGGTAGACGACGAGGCGTCCGTCGGGCAGTTCCAAGAGGTGCGGGCCGTCCACCGGTGGAGTGCTGGGGACACGGGCCACCAGGATCACCGGCCACCCGAGATCGACCGTGTTCGCCAGCCTCTCGGCGGCGGCCGGCACCCTGGGGTCCAGGGGGCGCCCGTACAGATGGATCGCAATGTCGGCGATCAGGTTGCGTGATCCGAGGTACTCATCAACGAAGCGCTCCACCGACCGGATCGACGTCGCGATGGGCACCTCTCGGCTGAGCGACAGCGTGTATTGCAGCGCCAGCGTCGCGTCACGGCGCCGTTCGCTGAGTTCCACCCGGGTCCACAAGGTCTGCCGGTCGGCGCACCAAGCGGGCGCGCCCGCGGGCACGCGGATGTCGGTGTGGTGGACACCGGCCTTGGCCGTGAAGTCCACGACCGCCGACACAGGGTCCTGCCCCTTCGCCGCCCACGCCTCCCGCAGGTCGGCACCGATGGTCAGACCGACCCCAGCCTGGTAAGCGGCCGCTGCGATGACGGTGCGGAACCGGCCACCGGACTGGTAGGCCGCCGACGCTCCGGCCGTTGCGCCGGCGCCGCGGGAGAGCATGCCCTGTTCGATGCGAAAGTATCCCAAGTCCGCCACGGCATTGGCACCTCCCCGCCGTCGTCGTCGATCCGGCAACCGGCCCTGGCCGGCCCCGGAGGCGTTGCGGCCCGCCGCAACGCCTAACTGCACACTTCTTCGCTCGAGGCTGCCCGTGGCGAGGGCCGGAGGTCCGACGCCCGGGCAGCTTGGTTCCGAAGGAAGCGTATGGAGGGTTCCGCCCCGCCGCATCGGGGGCCGGCAATTTTTTGGTGTTGTTCTGCATTGGCCCCGGCAATCCCAGGGACATGCGCCGTACCCAGGCTCGGAACCGAGCTGTGGTCGTCCGATCATCGAGGGGCACCACCAGCGCCCCCTGTGGATCGACCTGGTACATCATGACGTTGGGAGCGGAAAGCGGCTCGGCGCGATCTGACGGAACGAGCCGCCGCAGGAGCGTGGAAGCGCAAGCCGTCCCGACATTCCCAACCAGAACTTGCCTCACCCGACGCTTTGGCCTAGACGCCGGCAGGCGTGTGTTCATCCTGGTAGCGGGTAGCGGGTAGCGGGTAGCGGGTAGCGGGTAGCGGGTAGGCAGGCGTTCGGCGGAGACAGCTTGCGATTCCGCAATGCCCCTTCCCCGGCCAGAAAAAAATGGCAGATCACAGATACGCTGACGCCATGGCGTCGCCATCTGCGAGGTTTGTAAATGTCTTCCCAGAAGAGCGGTCCCACGCTCTACGCGGTAATCCGAACTGCCGTGATTACGTTGGTTAGCCGCAAGATCTCCCCGACATACGACGACGTCCGTGCTCAGATCGGTGGTGGCTCTTACCGGGACATCGGCCGCGAAATCCGGGCGCTGAAGGCACAGGAACCTGATCTTTTCGTCGTCGATGAACCCACGACGAGTCCCGCGGACGTAGAACCTCCCGAGAGTGGGTCCGAAGCACGAAACCGGACGGCTGAAGCCCATCTCCGTCAAGCCGTTGAACAAGCATTGAAGGCCTTCTTCATTGCGACCGAAGCGGCCCGGTCCGAAGAGAGGCGGTCCAGCGCCCAGCGGCAGCTCCTGGCATTGGAGGGCGTTCAGCGTTCACTCGCTGCCAGTCAGGAACGGCAGAACGGCCTCACCATGCGGCTCGCGACCGCAGAGAAGGAGTACGAGAAACTTCTTGCGGATTTTGACACTGCCGTCGAGGAGCAGGAGCGGCTCCGGATCGAGCTTGCGGACAGCGAAGCCAAAATCCTGGCGTTGGAGG
Organism: Azospirillum sp. B2RO_4; assembly: GCF_051124815.1. Classification (NCBI taxonomy): domain Bacteria; kingdom Pseudomonadati; phylum Pseudomonadota; class Alphaproteobacteria; order Rhodospirillales; family Azospirillaceae; genus Azospirillum; species Azospirillum sp. B2RO_4. Next base: position 67,249 of record NZ_CP118487.1, read on the forward strand.
AGGCCGTCGAGGACGGTAGGCGTCGGGAAGCTGAGGCACAGACCGAGCGACAGGAGATGCGCCGTCAATTGGAACAGTTCACAGCCGAGCGTCACGAGTCTCTGTTGGAGCAGATCCGTGCAGACGTGGCCGCCACAGCTCACTTCGATCAGGCGCTTCAGGATACCCGGGAGGAGATGGCCCGCCTCCAGGAGCAGGTGGAAGTCTTGAAAACGTCAGTTGCGCCTTCCGCGCAGTCGAGTCCTCGACCGGCGGCGCGGAAGATGCTGCCCGCCGATCAGCCTGGCCTGGGTCTTGCGGAGGCCGCTGTGTCGGGCGGCGCCTGAGCCAGACGTTCTGTAAAACGTCGCAGTCGGGCGGTCTGCCCAACGGCTCCAAAGGCGCTCTCACATGGATGGTTCGACAGCGCTTTCCTGCGAACCCATCACACAGCTGCAGTGAACGCGCAGGCAGGACGCCAAGCCATCTCCATCAGTACCGCTCAATACGGCGCCGAAGGCGTGCTCCGCAACGTAATCGGCTGTGGCATAGGCGGAGGCGTCCTGGTCCAGCGCAGGGACGATGATGAACGCGGCATGGGCTCTGCGGTCGCGATGGCGCAGGGCATCTCGGTAGACGTGCAGATCACGCAGCGCGTCATGCACGGCGGCGCGGCTGGCGCGGTATTTGGCGTCGAGAATTACCCACCCGTGGCAGTCGCCGTCCGTCTCGAACACGATGACGTAGTCGGGACGGAGTTCCCCGCTCAGGCTGCGCCACATGTTGGGCTTGCCGGAATGCGCCCGGAACGTCTGCTGGTACAGCAGCCGCACGGACTCGGCCGGCTGCCCATCCCGCTGCCATTCAACAGCGGCATGAGGTTTCTCCTCGTGCACATCGCCGGCCGGTTCGGACCAGCGCGCCGTCCAACCCGGGCCGAGCGCCGCCTGCACCGCGTCGGCCAACCTGTAGAAGACCACCGACTCGTACAGGTCGTAGGTCCGCTTTACGCTGGCCTCCAGCGCAGACTCAGCATCGAGCTGCAGGCCGGCGCCGAGCAGCCGGTGCGCCAGACGCTGGACCGCGGCCGCGGCGGGCAGGTCCGCCAGCGCCTGCAAGGCGCCCTCCCGTGCCGGTTCGGGCAGCGACTGTCGGAAGGCAGGGGCGGACAATGTGTCGGCCAGCGCGGCGCGATGCTGACGGCATTGCTCGGCAACCCGCGCGGCATACCCACGAACAAACGGATCGATGCGCCAGTTGCCGCTGCCGGCCAATGTCTCGAACCGGCGCGTCGTGGCGTCCACCATCTGGCGCACCCGCAAGAGCTGGAAGTGGAGATGGCGGGTGACCGGGTGGTCGTGGTTGGTCACGGTGATCGGCTGCTCCACGCTGGGCAGCACGGCCAGCTGCTCCCCGGTGCCCCGGTCACCTGGGCGCAGAGCCAGCAGGGTCCGCGGATGGTTGGCGAGCCAGCGTACCGTCTGGGTGTCGGGGCGCCGCGCCATGGACAGCGGCGCCAAGTCGCGCCGCCGCCGCACGGCAATCGGCGGGTCGCGCAGGAAGCGGCGGAGGTGGCGCAACAGTTCCGGCATGAGCGCGTCCAGCACCGCCGGGAAGATCGCTGCCGCCGTCGGACCGGCGATGCGCCCACCCTGCTGCCCCGGCGACATGCCCCAGGGCAGGGCGGCGGAGCGCTCCGACAGCTCATTCAGCATGGCTGCGAAGGCTTCGATGCCAAGCTTCCCAGGGTGTGGCTGCACATCGAGGATCAGCCGGCGCCGACGCTCGCCCATGGCAACGTGCAGGCTCGTGCGTCCCGCCCAGCTGTCGATGACGAACTCGTAGGTGGCTTCCACTTGCCCTTCCACCATGCCTAACCGGGCCGGTGCGAGGTCGTCGCCCCCCATATGGACCGTCGGCGCCTCCGCCGCCCTCACCCGCAGCTGCAGCCGGTCTCCCTCAGCGCAGGCAACGATGGCGTCCTCGTCCGGCGGGGTCGCGTCCTGCCAGCCATTGCTCTTCCGGTACAGGGAAAGCGTGATGTCCACATCAGCTCCAGAAGCGGGCGACGCCCTGCGCCCGCAGCTGCTCGGCCATGCGGGCAAGCCGGTCGGCGGAGGTCTTCAGTGCGTGGGCGGAGCAAACGGCGCGAGCCTCCTCCAGCGCCTTCGGCAGGGCGCCGCCGTCGTCGCCGCGGATTTTCGGCAGCACCTTCGCCAGTACGGCCGCGTCCAGCGCCACCGCCGGGTCGGGGCCGGCGAAGGCTTGGCAGAAGGCCAGCACCTCGTCGCAGGCGCGGTAGCCGAAGTGCCGGCGTGCCGGGTAGAGTGCGGCGTAAAGCGCCTCCAGCGCATCGCCGACGCGGCCGACCAGTTCCGGGGCGGCACCCTTGGCGAGCGCCCGTTTGCGCCAGCCGGGCAAATCGACGTCCCAGAACTCGAAGGTAAAGGCGCGGTCGAGCACCTTGTCGGAGAAGGGGTGCGTCGTCTCGTCCATGTTCACTGTGCCGACGATCACCAGGTTGCGCGGCCAGGGAACGGTGGTCGGCACATTCTCCACTACGTCGCCGGCGGCGTGGATGGACAGGCGGGTGGACCGCCCCTCCATCGCCGACAGGAAGGGGGCGAAATAATGCTCGACGCGGGCGAGGTTCATCTCGTCCAGGCACAGGAAGAAGGGCTGGTCGCGCTGGCTGTCGGCGGCCATCAGGAAGCGCAGCGTCTCGGTTTCCTGGAAGGCCGGCGGGTTGGCGAGCGGGTTGACGAAACCCAGCAGCCCCGTCGGGTCGGTCCAGTCCGGCAGCACGGCGGTCTCCTGATAGTGCCGCTTCACCGGCAGCCCCAGGATGTCGCAGCAGGCCCGCGCATAGGCCCGCGCCAGCGAGGTCTTTCCGGTGCCGGACAGGCCGGCCAGCAGGACGAAGCGCTTGCCCTCCAGCGCGGTCAGCGCGGCGTGGAACAGGCGGATCTGATCGTCGGTGAAGACCAGCGAGCGCAGCTCCGGATCCTCGGCGAAGCGAGCCAGGATGGCGTCGATCGGCGGCAGGGCGGGTGCCGGCACGTCGCTTTCCGCATCCAGGTCCGCCTGCGATCCGGCCTCCGCGTCGCCGTCGAGCGCGGCCGTCCCGCGCATCGCCTCCAACGCCGCCGGATCGTCGGGCAAGCCACTCGCCCAATAGTCGCCGTCTTCGGTCAGCTCGATGCCGCCGCTTTCCGGTTCGCGGATGAGGCCGAGAGTGCTGGCCCACTTGATCAGCATGTTGGGGGCGCGCTCGCTGGTCCAGCTCGGCCGGCAGGCGCGCACCACATCGATCATCGCCGACTTGGTCACCGGTCCTTCGGCGCGGCGCAGCTCGTCCAGCAGGATGGCAAAGCCGTAGATGTTGCGCAGGAAGACCTTGGCCAGGATGTTGGCCGGGTTTTCACCCTCCAGCAGAGCCGTGCCGGCCTCCGTCGGGCGGTAGGTGCCGCTGTCCACCGTCAGCAGGCCCAGGGTCACGGCCTGAGACAGCACCTGCCCGGCAGAATTGGCCTTGAGCTGCGGTGCTTCCGCCATGATGGCCGCGATCATCTCGTCACGGCCGACGCCGCCCTCGGCGGCGCGCAGGATCGACAGCAGCAGCGACAGGTTGTCGGCGACGAAGAACATGCCCTTGCGCTGCTGGGCGGGGGGCAGCAGGACGATGTGCGGCCGGTCGGTGGCGGTGCGCTCCGGCGGCTGGGGCGTCGCGGCGAGCGGCGCCTCGGGCAACTCCACCTCGCCCATGGGCTCGATCACCCGTTCCCACAGATACCAAGCGAACATGCTGTGTCGGATGTCGGTCGTCAGATCGGTGTTCTCTCCGATCCGGCGGCGGAGTTCATCGCGGATCATGACGTGGTTGCCGATCAGGCTCAGGCCACGCTGGGCCGGCATCTTCAGATGGCGGCGCAGCGCCTGGATCCGGCGGTCGTCCAGCAGGCACAGGACATCATGCGGGAACAGGACTGCGAAGATGCGCACCAGCCGTGCCGATGGGCGCCGGACGTTGTGCTTGGGATGGACCAGCCGCATGATCCGCTCGAAGGCGAGGTCGAGCTGTCTCCCCCGCTGCTCCGCAACCGTCGGCAGGTCGAGATTCCTCACCTCCCACAGCGCATCGATCACCGCGGGATCGGAGGCGGCGCCGGACACGTTCACGGAGCGGCCCAAGCCGATGTTGGCCACCTCGTCCATATCCCACAGGCGCATCTGGAAACGAGGGTGCTTCCATTCCGCTTCCGGCAGGGTATGCACATCGTCGACGGCGCGGCGGTAGTTCGCGTGCCACTCCTCGCTGAAGGACTTCGCGAACTCGGTTTCATACAGCGTCTTTAGATCGTCCACCGCATCGCTCTCTCAGAACGTTCTGACGATCAGGGTATAACACGCCAGGGTGGAAGTCTATCGGCGCCAGCGGGTGGATCGGCGCGGCCGGAAAGCACAGGAGTACAAAATCTCTCCTCTCAATTCCCAACACACGCCGGGCACAGCTCCGGCATTTCGATGCGATCATGGGTGCAAGCCTAAGGGGATGGGAGAAGCCGTGCCCCCGAATCGATGGTGCGTTTCATCGGAAAACCACAGCAACAAGCAACTCACGTTCACTTCAGCCCCCTCCGAAACGGCCTTCGGAGATGCCTTAGGTGATTGAATATCCTAAATAAAAAAACTATTGACAGAATCGGCAAACCTGCTACCCTATTATATATACACAAGTTTTTGTGATATGATAGGCGCAATTTGTATTGACTTGCACGAGGAGCCACCTCTTATAATTGCGTTCAACAGACCCAGGCGGTGCATCCTCCAACGCTCGGGGTGTCCTTGGCTCGAAGGATAGCTGTCAATCGGCTTTCGGGGCTTCCCGTTGGTCAGATCAGCCTGTTGGGCATAGGAACATATGAGGCTGATAAGATGTCAAAGCGAACCAAACTCGAACTCAAGGTGGGCGCCACCAACCACAATCCCCGCATCATTCTGGACCAGGCACGGCGTATCGTTGACCAGTGCGGCTACTTCAGGGCCAAGCGAGGCCAAACCAACGACCGCTACGACAGTCGGGGGGCCTTGATCCTCAGCTTCCCGACGGCCAGTGCGGCAACCAGGGTCCAAGCGATGATCCACGAGTACTGCCATCCCTCCGTCAGCGTACGTGCCATCTGAGCGAGACCTTATGCTGACAGCTTTCGGGCCACCGTTTCAAAATCGCGGTTGTTGGGCAACTTGAAGGGCGTCTGTTTTTGGCCATGAGAATTGCGTGACGTTGGTGCCGAACAAAAGGTCGGCTTCAACGTCACGCCCCCATCCATCGGAAATATCGGAAATCGGGCCTACCGGGCGCCACGGAACACGTTCTCCCTGTGCCACGCCAGGCGCGGGCGGTGGGCGGGGGAGAGGCGGTGCAGGCGCATGCCGTCGTGGATGCCGAGGATGGTCCGGTCGGTAGGGGCGAAGGCGGAGGCGGCGAGCAGGGTGCCGTCGTCGGCGAAGGCGATCAGCCCGGCGTCGAAGGCGGCGTCCAGATGCACGGCCAGCAGCAGGCCGTTGTGCACGTCCAACCGTTCCGAGTCGCTGTCGCAGGCGGCCCAAGGGCGGATATGGCTGGCGCGCAGCAGGCGGGCGTCGGACAGGCCGGTGACGGCGCAGGCGCCGGACCAGTAGTCCATCAGCGCGACACGGAACAGATCCTGGCCGATGCGCTGCACGGTCAGCCGTTCGGCCTCCGTGCGGCGGGGCAGCGCCGCGGTGCGGTCCTGGAAGGCGCGCAGCGGAGCGGTGGGCAAGGTGCGGGCAAGCCGCCAGACCTCGCGGATCAGATCGTGCAGCGGCGCGGTGTCGGTCACCACGAAGGCGGCATGGCCGGCCGGCGCGGCGCCGGGCCAGGACGGCCAGCGCTCCGCCAGGTCGGCGGCGACGCCGGGGTGGTCGACGGCGACGACATAGCCCTCGGCGGCGCGGGTCAGCAGCAAGGCGGCCGGCGCGCCCAAACTGCCGTAGGCCAGCCAGTTGCCGGCATCCCCGGCGGCCTCTTCGGAGGGGCGGCGCAGCCCGAACCCCTCGTCCACGGCGGCCTTGTCCAGGCGGATGCGGTCGAGGGGAGACAGCGCCACCGCCTCACGCCCCCGTCAGCCGGTCGAAGGCGGCCAACACCAGCCGTTGCGTGCGGTATTCGCCGTAGCGGCGCCGCTCGTTGGCCTGGAGCACCCGGAAGGTTTCGGACGGGTAGTCCGCCCCCTTCACATCGGCGGGGTCGAGGATGTACCGAAGCTCGTCGCGGGTCAGGCCATATTTGTGGGCGAAGAAGGCGTCGAGATCGGCGCGCAGCAGCGCCCGCCGTTCCTCGTCCCAGGCGAAGGGTGCGCCGAAATGCCCGAGATCCTCCGCCCACAACCGCAGCGAATGGCTGGTGTAGGTCAACTCCAGCATCCTAGGAACGACGAAGTCGCGATCTGTGAGGGTGAAGACTGAGGGTGGGAGGATGGGAAGCTGCTGCGCAATAAAGAAATTGAGATGATTTCCGCCCACTTTAAATCTTGCGCAAAAATCCAACACTAAACTAGACATCATTCCCAAAAATATGGCAAAATATTCAGCCATATGCATTTGATCAATGTGCCATATTGGAAGATTATTGCCAACGCCTTGTTTTGGAACAACTGCACCAATGACCGTTCTTTCAACGGAGGACAGGCTGATATCTCGCCATCCCATCAGATAGCGAGGCTGTTTGCGGGCAATTATGAGGGCAGTAATGTCGAGGGGCACGTGGGCACCCTCAGCAAGAAAGGTTACGTCGTCAGCCGTCAGCTGAGCGGCACGCTGTGCGTCTTGCCCGTTCTCCAGCGTCTTCGATTCCATCAACCAGACGGCAGGGCTCTTGCCGAGGATGGAGCGCCACGGCTGGTCGCGGCCGAGGATGCGACCCAAATCGTCCTCACGCATGCGGCGCCCCTGGGTCAGGTCGAACCAGCCGACCAGCCATTCGGCCAGTGCCTTGGCGCAGCGCTCCCCGCTGCCTTCGCGCCATGCGCGCTTGAGACCGGAGGGGACGCGGGCGGCGCGCAGCGTCACCTCGTCCTCCGGCACCCAATAGCGGGGGGTGGGTTCGAATGCCGGATCCTGCTTTTCCATCAACGTCGTGTCGCGAACGCCGTCCTCGTCCTCCACCGATCCGTTGGCGTAGGTCGCCCAACGGTGGTCAAAATGGTGGATCATCTTGGATTCGTACAGCGGTACCCGGCGCTCAGGCGGTCCGTTGGCTTCGCGAATCCAGTCGGTGCCGTCCCGTTGCCAGCCCTCCGCCGCGAGTTGGGCGGCGGTGCGGAACAATTCGGAATCACCGGACATGTGGAACATGGTCTGGAACGTGATCCCCCAAGGGTTCACATCGCCGCCTTCCTCGCGCGTCCGTTCCTCGATCAGCACTGGCGCGCGGTCATAGAACTTCGCCGTCAGTTCGGCATCGGCCTTGGTGCGGAAGATCGGGGCCGTCTTGGTGTTCGGATTGATCTTTAAAATTTGTTCCGGTGAGAGGCAAAAGCGCCGTTCCGGCCGTTCTACGTCCGTAATGCTGTCGATCTCACAACAAAACTCTGCTGGTCCCTGCGCCGCACCCAGACACAAAATGCAAAATGATTTGCGATCGTCTGTCTGTTTAAACCAGCGCCTGATCTCATAAAAACTGTAGAGCGAGATCAGCCGCGCGCCGTCGATCAATCTTCCGAAAAACGCGCTCGTCGAGTTGTCCGTGGCGATTCCCGTCGGCACGATCACGCCGGACCGGCCGCGGTCACGGGTCAGGCGGGTGAAGTGTTCGGCGAACAGGGCGTAGGTGTTCACGTCGCCAACGCCAGTCAGCGGGTAGCGCGGCGTGCCGCGGACGAACACGCTGGACGCCTCGGCGGCGCGCTTGGCGAATTCGAACTCCCTCAGCAGGGAGGCTTGTGGCGAGTCCTCCGGGGCGTTGGCCAGCGCCTTGATCAGCGCGGTGCGCGCCGCCTTGTTGGGGGCGCCGGCGATGTCGGGGGAGCGGGCGGCGAAGAACTCCTGCTCCTGCAGCTTCAGCCGCTCCCACGGCGGGTTGCCGACCACCACGTCGAAGCCGCCCAGCGCGAAGACGTGCGGGAACTGGAGCGGCCAGTGGAAGGCGCCGATGCGGTGCGCCACCTCGTCGGCCAGGGCGCCGAGAGGCCCATAGGGCAGCGTCCCGCGCACAGCGGCCCAGACGTGATCGGTCAGCGGCATGACCGGGTGCATCAGCACCTCCGGCGTTGGCGCCTTGCCGGTCTTCGGCAGGAAGAAGGCGGCGACATAGAGGTCGCAGGCGGCCTTCAGCCCCTGCCAGCCACGGCCGTGATGCAGGTCGACGAAGGCCGCCTGCTTGGCGGCGACCTGCGCCAGCGTGTCCTCCGGCATGTCCATCAACCGCCGGTGGGCGTCGATCAGGTCGGTGGGCGGGCGCAGTTCGGCCAGGAAGCCGGTGGCCCCCAGGCCGTCGCGCTGCACCGCGTTGTGCTTGCCATAGGCCTTCGCCACCGCCTTGTCGTCGCCGGTCAGCGGGGCATAGGCGGCGTCGGGGATGCCCTTGCGCAGCATGTCATAGTCGAACACGCCGATCAGGCTGTCGCCGCAGCGGATGCGGGCGTCCAGGAAGGTCAGCGGCTTGCCCGGTTCCAGCGCTTCGATCCACAGGGCGACCTTGCACAGCTCCACCGCCATCGGGTTGCGGTCGACACCGTGGATGCAGTGCGACACCACCTCGCGCAGGGCGTGCTGGAACTCCGCTTGGGAGGGTACGCCGGGGCTGCGCAGCCTGGCGATGCGCGCTGCCGCCCGCCTTGCGGCGCCCAGCAGGAAATGGCCGGAGCCGCAGGCCGGATCGACGATGGTCAGGCGCAGGATCTCCGCCGCCGGATCAGCGGAGTTGCGGGCCTCCGCCGCGTCCAGCACGGGGTCGAGCGTGCTGTCCAGCAGCAGTTTCACCAGCGCGTCGGGGGTGTAGTAACTGCCGGTGGTCTTGCGGGCGTTGCCCTTGGTCTCGTCGCCTTCGGCGAAGGTGAAGCTGCGGCTGTCGGCGCGCGGCAGCGGCTGGAGTTCCAGCAGGCTTTCATAGACGGAGCCAAGCTCCTCCGTCTCCATGTCGCGCCAGTTGACGCGGGTCAGCGGCTGGCCGTCCGGCCGCATCCAGGCCATGCGGAAGATGGCGGACAGCATCCGCCGGTTCTCGATGCGCGCGGCCTTCAGATGCGGCGTCTGGCCACGGGCGAACAGGCCGCCCAGCGCCGGCAGGCCCAGCCGCGGCTCCCCCTGGTCCAGCGCGTTGAAGGTGGCCTTCAGCCCCTCCCAGACATCGGCGTTGCGGTCCCAGGCGGTGCGGCGCATGCAGCGTTCGCGCAGGCGCCCGACGCCATAGCCCCCGGCATAGGCGCGCTTCGCCGCCTCCTCCGTGCCGGGGGGATGCAGCAGATTGCGGTCCTCCGCCGCGAACAGGAAGATCAGCCGGTAGACGAGGCGCAGCAGCTCCTCGAAATAGCCCTGGCGGGACAGGCGGCCGCTGCTCAGCGCCTCACGCAGTTCGCCGTTGGCGGGATGCTCGATGAAGCCCTGGCCGAGGTCGAGCAGCGCGTCCCGCACGCCGTCGCGCAGCTTTTCGCGGGCGGTCATGCCCTCCGTCCGGCCGCGCTCGCGCCAGCGCTCCAGCGGGCAATCGGAGGGAAGCGCACCGGCTGCGCCGAAGCGGCTGCCGTGGATGAGCAGCCACAGTGCGGAGAAGTCGGCGAACAGGCCCTCGCCGAAGATGCGGCCCAGGTCGGCCTCGATCCAGGCCGGGCGGGTCAGGCTGACATTATCGCGCATCAGGCGCAGCGTCGTCCCGTCGGCGGCGATGCCCCACAGAACCCGCTCGTCGGCATTCAGGTATTCCTGGAGCAGCAGCGTCGCGGACCGGCGGCGCCCGCCATCGGCGAACTGCGCCACGCTCTCGTCCAGCCCCGGACGCCGGGCACCCTCCGCCGCCGCGGGCGCGATGACGACGGGAACACGCCCGTCCAGTGCCGCGTGACCGATGGGGAACATGCGGTCGCCCAGCACCACCGGCGGCACCGGCGCGATGCCGTCGAACCCGAAGCACTGGCGCAGCAGGTCGAGCATGAAGCGCTCCGACGCCGCCGGGCTGGCGGCGCGCACGGCAGCGAAGCGGCTCCACAGCGCCTCGCCGATGCGGAAGTAGCGGGCGATCTCGTCGCGCAGCTTCAAGCCGGGAGGGACGTCGTAGGCGTCGGGATCCTGTTCCCCGGCACGCTCGGCGTTGATCTCGCCCATCAGGTGCGGGGTGAGTAGCGCGCCGACGATCTCGATGGCGGCGAATTCAAGCCGGGCGGCGCGGCGCGACGCGCGCAGGCGGGCGCGGCGCTGGGGCTTGGCGGCGGATGAGGCGGGACGGGCCATGGTGGATGTCACAGACGGGGCATGAGGATATAGAGACCGATCACGTCGACGGGCGTCACCGCCTCGACCTTCACGGCGGCCTTGGACCCCAGCGCCTGGCGGACGCGCTGGTGATCCTCGGCGAGGACGGCGGCGCGCTCGCCGGCCAGCGCGTCGAGCGCCGGCCGCAGGGTGGGCAGCGCCGCGACCGCCCTGGCGATCTGCGCATCGCGCACGGCGTCCACCACGTTGGCGCTGGCCGCCTCCAGCAGCGCGAAGGCGGCATCGCCATCGGCGATCCGCTCCATGCCCTTGCCGGCGAAGGCGATGGCGCCCGCCTCCTCGGCCATGGCGAACCGGGGACCGAGCCGCCCGCGCGAATCGATGCGGTGGCGGATGCGCACCAGCAACAGCGTGGTCACGCTGTCCACCCCGTCCGTCTCCCACACGCCGGAACGCGGCAGGGTTGCCGGGTCGTCCGCGGGGGCATGGCGGTCGAGCGCGTTCTCCAGGAAGCTCTCGGCCAGGATGCCGGGCAGCGGATGGGCGCGGTGGATCGACAGGTAGCCGGCGGCGGGCCGTGCTTCGAACGCGATGCGCAGCGGCTTGGGCTGGGCGCTTTCGTCCAGCAGCCCTTCGGCCTGGAAGCGCTCCTGCAGGCGGTCGGGGGCGAGGTGCAGGGACGCGGCAAAGCCGCGCGACAGCGACACGAGGCCCGTCCCCAGCCGCATCATGGAGCGGGAGACGAAGCGCTCCGCATCCTCGAACCCGCCAAGGGCCTTGCGCGTCGCCTCCCACTCCGGGATCACCTCGTCCGGTTTCAGGGTGCGCTGGGCGAAAACGGTGCGGGCCTTCTTCTCCCGCTCCGACGCGTTGGTCCAGGCGACGTCGATCTGCTTGGCGGCGTCGGTATCGGTCATGCCGAAATCCAGCGACATCTGTCGCCGTTCGCGCGCGCGCAGCAGCACTGCGGCCATCAGCGCCTTGGTCAGGCTGCCGCCGTCGTCCGGCATGGGCACCTGCACGCCGGTCTGCTTCTCGATGGCGCGGGCCTTACGCAGGATCACGTCGAGCACGGCGCCGTCGACCGGGTTGTTCTCTCCGTACAGCAGGACGGTGCGGACCTTCTCGTTCTTCTGCCCGAACCGGTCGACGCGCCCTTCGCGCTGCTGGTGGCGGGTGGGGTTCCAGGAAAGGTCGTAATGCACCACCGCGTCGAAGCAGGATTGGAGGTTCACGCCTTCCGACAGGCAGTCGGTGGCGACCAGGATGCGCCGTTCTTCCTCCCCCAGCGCCAGGACGCGGGCCTCGCGCTCCTCGCCCGGCAGGGCGCCGGTGACCGTCTCCACGGTGTGGTTCTTGAACGCCTTGGCGAGTGCCGCTCCCACCGCCTCGGCCGTGGCGATGTAACGGCAGAAGACCACGGGCGAGAAGCCGTCCCCGATCAGCGAATCCAGCACCCGCTTCAGCGCCATGAACTTCGGGTCGCGCGGCATGTTGGCGGCCAGCGTGTCGGCGGTGGCGACGAGGACGGCCAGCCGCGGGTCTTCGATGGCCGCACCCGGCTCGATGTCGTCCTCAGTCAGATCCTCGTCGTCCAGCGTGGTGGCGGCGATCCGCTCTGCCTCGGCTGTGTCATCCTCCTCCAGGATGGCGCGCGTGCGCAGGGCCCGCGCGGCGGCGGCCGGGCTGGAGCCGACGCACCGCATCAGCGCCAGCGTGCCCCAGAAGGCCAGCCGCCGGCCCCGCTCGCCCTGCTGAGCCTCCACGACTTCGGCGCAGTAGTCGAGGACGTCGCCGTAGAACCGCTCAACCGTGCCGGACAGGCTGTATTTCTGCTCCGTCGTTTCACGGATGGGAAACAGGCCGGGTTCACGCCAGGCTTCGATGTCGGCGCGGCGACGTTGGATGAAGTATCCGGCCAGCTTTTCGCGAAGGGTCCGGTAATCGTCGCCCGCGGCTTCCCGCAAACCGCCGAATTCCTCGGCCAGCAGGCCGAGAAGGTTATGGAACGCCTCCTCGTCGCCGGAGTGGGGCGTGGCGGTCAGCATCACCAGATGGCGGTCGGCTCGCTCCGCCAGTTTGCGCAGGAGGTCGAAGCGCCGGTGCCGCCCGCGCCCGCCGGACACCGCGGCATGCGCCTCGTCCACCACCACCATGTCGGGGCAGGCGCGCAGGAAGTCGTCCAGTCGCCGTTCGCTCTTGATGAAGTCCAAGCTGACGACGGTGAAGGGATAGGCCTCGAAGACGCTCATGCTGGTGGGCAGGTCGCGCTCCAGCCGGGCGGCCTCCGACGCGGTGACTGGCGTGGCGGTCAGGGCGAACTTGCTCTCAAGCTCAGCCGTCCACTGTTCGACGAGATGGGGAGGGCAAAGGACCGCGAAGCGGTCGATGTCGCCGCGATCCAAAAACTCCCGCAGGATCAGAGCGGCCTCGATTGTCTTGCCCACGCCGACATCGTCGGCGATCAGCAGGCGCACCGTCTCCTGCCGCAGCGCCATCATCAACGGTGCCAGCTGGTAGGCGCGCGGTTCGAAGTTGATGCGCCCAGCGCTGCGGAACGGGCCGGCGCCGCGGCGCAAGGACAGCCGCAACGCGTCGCGTAGCAGAACCGCCGCCTCACGCGGGCCGGTCCGCTCGCCCGTGGGTGGATCGAACGTGGCCGGGCTGATCGGCTCGATCTCCAACTCGGGGACCAGCGTCTCCACTTCCTGCTCCGACCCGCTGAGCGGGCGCAGACGCAGCGCGTCGCCCGATGACAGCACGATCCATTCGCGGCCACGGGCGCGGACGAGCTCGCCCGGGGAAAACGGCATGGCAGTGGTCACGAGTTGCGGTCCTTCAGGACATTGGACAGGGTGGAGAGCGTGATGGTTCGCTGCTCAGGATTGCGCGGCAAGCGATAAAGATCTACCCCTTTCGCGGCAAGGCTGTCGGCCAACTCCTCCGTTGCGTCGGCATCCTCGATTGCGGCGATCCGCGCCGCCCGCCAGAACCAGGGGACGGAGACGCCTTCGACTGTGATCGGCCCGTCGCCCGGCGGGCAGCCTGGAAGTCCACCACCAGTGGCATCCGCGTCGGGCGCGCGGCTTTCCGAAGTCGCCAAACGCAGCAGAATGGTCAGCACCTGCGCGTTCCGGCGGTCGATCCGTTCATGGTCCGGCTGGTTGAAATAGGAGAGCAGGCAGCGGTAGCAGCCGGCTACGCACCGGGCCGGCGCGTCGCGCAATGCGGCAGGATCGCCCGCAGCGTCATCGATGCTCGCTTCTTCGATGTGCATCGTGACCAGCGCCGCGCGCGCCACCGCACGGAAGCCGTCGGCATCGTTGACAAGGCGGGACAGGGCGCCGGCGCCGCCCTCCGCCGCCTCGTAGAAGAACAGCGCATGCCGCTCCCTCCGGCTTGGAGTCGGCTCGCCCAGGATTTCCCCTTCCTCGAGCTGGTAAACCGTCTCGATTCCGCGGGCCAGCGCATGCTGGAGCGTGGCCATCACGGTGTCCACGGCATCCCCTGCCGCCAGCCGGGGCGCCTGCGGGAAACGCAGCAGCAGCGCGTTCTTGCGGTCCTCCACCACGGGCGTGATCTGCTGACGCGCCCGCAGGGGATCCGGCGCCCCCTCATCGGCTTCAGCCCCAACCCACCGGCCGGTGCGCGGATCGATCCAGAAGCCGATATCCCCCTCGTTACGGCGCCGCCGGAGCCCCTTGTTGATCCGCCGCACGGTCGCGGCCGGCGCAAAGGTTGCCGTCAGGATCTCGCCGTCGGCATCCTCCAGCACGCGGGAAGCGACACCCGTCGCGCGCTGGAAGGAGAAGGTGGTCTGAAGGTCGAAGCCTTGGCGACGGCGATCCTCGTCGTTGGCGGTGATCCGCTCGACCGGACGGGTGCCGACATTCTCGATGCGGTAAAGGCGCGTGATGATCGGCGGGTTGCGGAGTTCGTGGCCACAGACGTGGCATTCCTCCGGCGGTTCGCCGTCATGACTGGCGCCGCACATGGGACAGACCGATGTTGCGAACGTCGCCAGCATCCCATCCGGGCCGCCGCCGGCGCCCTTGAGCAAGGCGCGGTCGACGCGGAACGCCCTTCCTTCATGATAGACGAGGCTGCTCGGACCGAACTCGGAGATGGCGAGGAAGCGGGCCCTCTGGATGTAGCGGCGCCCCTCGCCGCCTTCACCGCCGGGCACGTAAGCCATCAGCGGCAGCCGGGGGAAGTTGTAGCCCGGCAGAAAGCCCTCCGTGGCAAGATACCGGTAGACGTAGAAGTCCGCCCCCTGGCTCTCCGTTCCTCCCAGGAGGATGGCGATCTGGTTGTTGCCGTCGCGCTGGCGCAGCTCGGCGGCTTGCCGCTCGCGGGAGGAGATGGAATAGTCCCGCAAGGTCCGGGCCGCGTCGTCCACCTGCCGCTCTGCCGAAGCCAGCAGATCACGCCAGCGGTCGAACACCGAGGCGAAGCGGGACGGCGCCTCCTGCACCACGCGTCGCGCCACACCATTCACGTCGGTGAACCATTCCGGTGGACTGTCGGCATAGTCGGCCGCCAGCGCGGACAGGACCGCCGCGACCTGGCGTTCTCCTGCCCGTGCAGTTTCCGCATCGGCGGCCTTTGCCGCGATTGCCGGGAGGAGCGGCTTCCCCGAAACCTCCATGTCCAGGTTGGCACTGATCGACGCTTGTAGTTCGATGCGGCTGGCCGCCAGCCATTCCGCATGAAGATGGCTCTGCACCAGATCGGGGTTGGTCAGGTCGATCGAAGGCGGGCGGACCACGCCATCGACCATCGCCTTCGGCTGCTGGAAGAAGTACTGGTCATGGGGGCTCTGCGCTGCGCAATAGGCAAGCACCAGCGCCGCCTGTCCGCTGCGACCCGCCCGTCCGCTGCGCTGAGCATAATTGGCCGGCGTCGGCGGAGTGTTGCGCATGTAAACGACGTTCATCGACGAGATGTCGATGCCCAGTTCCATGGTGGGGGAACAAAAGAGCGTCGGAAGGAAGCGGCTGTCTTCCCGCAGTTCCTTCAGACGCTCCGTCTCCTTTTCAAGCAGCTTTATGTCATCCTTGCCGTAGCGGAACCGTGCCTCGCGCAGGCGTCGCCGGTCGCTGTCCACCTGTGCGGTGTGCTCACGCCCTTCCAGGCCGAACAGCGCGCCGCCGCCGGCCTCCAGCAGAGCGGCGATCTCTCCGTAGAGGCTACGAAAGAAGCGGTTGTCGTGCTTCACGTCCGGAGAGCCGTCGGCAGTCCGGAAAAGAACGGCGGAGGGGTTGAGGCGCCAGCCATCACCTTCGATGGGCGCAACGACCTGAAGCGTCAATCCGTATTCGACCCCACCCCGCAGCAGTGTTTCAATGATGCGGATCAGGTCTGCGCCGCTTGGGCGCGGGCTCCCCAGAGGTCCGAAGGGAAGCGCCCTGAGGGCGCGTCCGACCGCGCTCTGAGGACTTCCGCGAATGATGAGGTCTTCGTCGCGGATCTGCATGTCGCGCCGCGCCGGCGGGCGCGGCATGAAGGTTGTGGCCGTCCGGGGCCGCTCATCATCCAGACACCAGGGGGCTTTCATGGACGAACGGGCACGGCTCGCAACACTCTCCATCCGCAGGCGGTCGAGCGCATCTGTTTCGACCGCCAGTCCCTTCCGCATGATGTCGAAGACCGCCTTTGCCGCGGCCGCACGCTGTTCGGGCGAAGACAGTCGCAACAACTCGGGGCCGCCGGCGAAAAGAGCCTCGTCGCGAACCATTTCGTCGAGCGACGCATAGACCGCTTCGATCAACCCCAGTTGTTCGAGGTTCGGGTTGGTGTACCGCCAGCCGCGCCGCTGATCGACCCAGAAGCGGTGGGTGAGGACGTCGCGCATGGTCCGTTCAGCGTTAAGGAGGTTTCCCCCCTTCAAATCGGGTTCGAGCAGCCACTCGACCCGGCGCTCCAGGTTGCCGGCCGTAAAGCCGAGCATCCGCTGAACCATTTGCCCGATTTCATCCTCCCTGCATCCCTCTTCACCGCATCGGGAAAGGGCAGCCAGAATAGCGCCGCGCAGTAGCGTTACGAAGATGAAGTCGTTGAAATGCCCGGCCTGCAATGCGGCATCCTGCCGGTTGTCAGTGAACGCCAGCAGCTTGCGCGCGTCGCGGTCAATGGCGTGGCCGGCACCGTGCATCCAGCGCAGGATGGCGGTGATGATGATGGTGGTGGCCGAGCTTCGGCCCTCCGCGCTGAGCGAGGCGAGCCGGTTGATGTCGCGTGTAGAGTCACTGTGGTAGTCGCCGCAGGCCGGGCAGAACTTGAAGCGGCCGGGAAGGAACCAGGCTCTCCGGCCACCCCCGCAGGTTCCGTCGGGCCGAACCATAACCAGTTCGGCGCGCGTGCGGCGGTAAGTCGCCTTCAGCCGGATCTCGCCTGCCCGGGTTTCCTCCAGCCATGGGTCCGGATAATCCTCGTCCCGACCCTGGAAGGTGAACTCCCCGTCGACCGGTTCGGGCATTAGGAAGCCCCATACGCCGGCTGCCCCGTCGGGGTCGTCGTTCTCGTTCAGCGGAACATCGTCGATTTCGCGCTTCTCGAAGCGTCTGGCTCCCTCTTCGTCCAGCAGTGTTACGGGGTGATGCTCCTGGCCGCAGTTGCGGCAGAAATGGGTCGCGAACAGGCGCTTTTCTGGATGGTCGGGGTCGAAGATCTGGCCGTCGAAGGTGACGGTCCGCTGATCCGGGGAATCCAGCGTGGTGTAGAGCCGCCCGGCGCCGGATATGAATTGATGCAGCTTGAATGCAAACAGCGGTTCGTCGCGTCCATCCGGGACGCCGCGATCCTTCTCGGATCTGCTGAAAGCCAGAAGAGCGGCCTTCAGAGCCTGTCGACACTGCTCCTCGTTGCGCCCGGTTTCCTCGCTCAGCGCTCTTGCAATGTCCTTCAGCGACTGTGGCGAGCCGCGGCGCGGCTTCTTGTCGACATCGCGAAGGCCTACCCGCGTCTCCATCCAGACCGCCAAGGGATCAAGGGCGACCTCGGTGTTGCTCCACCCATCATAAGCGTTGCCTTCCGCCGCCCGGTCGATCGCCTCACCAAGACCGGCCAGCCCCTGGTCGGCCGACCGAGTGGGATCGGTAACCCGACGCAGCGTTTCCGTGACGACGGCATCCCGCGCGATCGGGGTCCCGAACAGACGGGACGCCACGTCGGCGACGACTTTTTCGCGGTCCCCGTCATCTCCTTCACTGGCCATGGTCGCCGAGGTGCCGATGCAGACCGGCGGCCGTTGCGGATTGCCGACGCGCGCGCGCAGGCGCCGCATGAGCATGGCGACATCCGCACCTTGTCGGCCGCGATAGGTATGCAACTCGTCGAGAACGACGAAACGAAGCCCGCGGCAGTTCTCGATGACCTGCCGGTCGACCTTGGACTGGCGGGTCATCAGCAACTCCAGCATCATGAAGTTGGTCAGAAGGATGTCCGGAGGGTTGTCTTTGATGCGATCACGCTCCTCCTGGCTCTCCTGCCCGGTGTAGCGGGCGAAAGTAACGGAGAGCGCCCCGTCGGCCTCGCCGACGAACTTCTTCAGTTCCTCCATCTGGCTGTTGGCAAGCGCGTTCATCGGATAAACGATGATGGCGCGTGTCCGAGGCCCTTCGCCGGCGCGCTTCGCCTTGAGAATCGCGTCGACGATGGGAATGAAGAAGCAGAGCGACTTGCCCGATCCGGTGCCGGTCGTGACGACGAAGCTCTTTCCATCGACGGCGAGGCCGATCGCTTGCTCCTGATGGCGGCGGAGCTTGAGGGTACGATCGGCTTGATCCGGATGGGCGCGTCCATCATGGAAGATCCTGGCGCAGTCCGGATCCAGCCCCTCTCTGCCGATCAGACTCTGAATGGACCCTCCAGCTTCGAAGTGCGGATTGAGCTGAATGAGCGGTTCCGGCCAGAACCGGCGCCCGCCGTATTCTCTGTCGACCTGCTCCTTGATCTGCGTCGACCTGATCCGGACGAAAGACCGTGCGAAGGCCATGTACTGCCTAAGAAGCCATTCATCCAGCGAGAACACGTCCATGGGGGCTGCTTTTCCTTGACACGTAAGGTGGAACAGATTTGCGCAGGTTGGCGGGGCAAAGTCCGGCGCGGATCATCGAAAGGGATCGGCGATACGTCAAGCAGCTAGAACTGCTACTTCGGCGCCAGAGCACACAGCCCACCCCTGACCATCGGCGATGACGCCTACCGTCTGGTGGAAGAGAAACTCGATTGGCTGGAACTGAGCTTGGGTCGCCTCGCCAGTTGGGGGTAGATCGTTCATGGCCGGCTGTGGTGTTGGGCCGAGCATCAGCATTCGAGCCAATTCCCGCGCCGCCTGTGGTCTCTCCCACCCATTGGCAGGCTCATGCCGACCTGGCGTAACACCAAGGGGCACTCCTGTCACACTTGTCTGTCACACAACAGCGTGCGATAGGTGGCGGAGAAGCGCGCAACCCGTTGATTTCTCTTTGTGCAGCGCCGCGCCGGTGAACGTAGTTGGGGGTCCTAGTCCCCCAACCAACCTTTCCTAGAAATCCTTGCACATCAGGCTCTTAGGGCGAAGCCAGCAGGTTGGTCCCCCAACGGTGCCAGCGGCCTGCGCCCTCCCGCAGTTCCTTTTCTTTTCCATCCCGGCCGTGATGTTACCGCTCGGAGACCTCGGCAACCTGTCCGGCGGTTACATCCGGCGGACGACCGCCCCAGGTGGCGCGGAGATAGTTGGCGAGGTCGGCGATCTCGCGGTCGCTCAGCCGGTCCCGGAAAGCAGGCATTTCCTGCATGCGTTCGGACCCCGCCAGCCGCCGCGCCGGGACACCGTCGCGGATGATCTTGATGAGGTTGTGCGGGCTTTCGAACATCGCCGTAGTGTTGGTCGCCAGCGGCACCGACGCGTGCGGGCGCCCTTCGCCTTGCGTGCCGTGGCAACCGGCGCACAGGCCGACATAGGTGTGGCGTCCGGCCTCGACCGATGCCGCCCTCGCGGCCTCGCGGTCACGCCGGCCCGGGGCGGCGGTCAGGGCAGGCGTGGCCGGCGGCGGCGCTCCAGCCAGCAGATAGGACGCGATGGCATCCAGGTCCGCTTCCGTCAGATGGCGGGTGGAGTGCTCCAGCACCGGATACATGCCGAGAGTCGTGCTGCCCTGGCGCGACAGGCCGGTGGAAAGGAAGGACTTCAAATCCGGAGCCGTCCAGCCGCGGGCCGACAATCCCTTGGGCGAGATGTCCGGCGCGAGATCGCCCTCCATCACCTCGCCCCTCAGGTGGCGGCCGGTCTTGGCATAGAGAAGATTGCGCGGGGTGTGACAGTCGCCGCAATGGCCGAGAACATCGACCAGATAGCGCCCGCGCCGCCAATCTTCGGACTTGTCCGCCGCCGCCGGAAGCGTCGTGTCGCCGGGCCGGAACAGCATGTTCCAGAAGGCGATCGCCGGCCGGATGTTGAAGGGAAAGGCCATGTCCGGCTTCCGGTCCGGCCTGTCGATCGGTGGGCGGGTCATCAGATAGGCCCACAGCGCATCGACGTCCGCCCGTTCCATCGCGTGATAGGAGGTATAGGGCATCGCCGGATACAGATGGCCGCCGTCAGGGAGGATACCCCACACCACCGCCCGATAGAGGTCGTCGGCCGTCCAGCCGCCGATCCCGTGGCTGCGCGACGGCGTGATGTTGGTGCCGTAGATCGTGCCGAACGGCGTGGCCATGGCGAAGCCGCCGGCATAGGCCACCCCGTCCTCCGACACATGGCAGGCGGCGCAGTCGGCGGCGCGCGCGACGTAACGCCCGCGATCCACCAGGGCGCGGTGCTCCTCGGCCGTCAGCTTGTCGAAAGCCACAGTGGCCGGCGGAATCGGCCCCGCGCCGGAAAACAGCGCATAGGCCAGCAGCGCCAGGACCACGGCACCGGCAACCAGCCCGCCAAGAATAAGGGCTGCTTTCCTCATGTGCCCTCCTTGCGGCCGGCGCCGGGCGCGTCCTCCACCGTCAGGCCGGGGGTGGCGAGGACCACGTCGCGGATGGCGGAGAGATAGCGGACATAGCCGGTGCAACGGCAGATGTGGCGGTTCATCCCCTCCAGCACCACCTGCTCGACCTGCGATCGCGGGACCGGATTGCGGGCCAGGCGTTCCAGCAGCACCGTCGCCCCGTTGACGAAGCCCGGCGTGCAGTAACTGCACTGGAAGGAGAAATGCTCCAGGAACGCCTGCTGGATCGGCGACAGCGCCTCTACGGTCCCGGACCCGTCCCGCCGCGCGTGCCCTTCGATGGTGCGCACCGTGGCGCCGTCGAGATAGGCCGCCCCGGTGATGCAGCCCGGCACCGCCTCCGATCCGCCGGGGCGGTCGATGATGATCGTGCAGGCGCGGCAAACCCCCTGGCCGCAGCCGTAGCGGGTTCCGGTCAGGTTCAGATATTCCTGCAGGAACTCCAGCATCATCAGGTCTTCCGGAATGTCGAAAGGCCCGACGGCGCTGCCGTTGACCGTCATGCGCACGGTCCTTGTCGCAATGGCGTTCATGCCAGCACCTCCCGGATGCGCTCGGGCGTGAGCGGCAGGTCGTAGAGGCGGTGGCCGATGGCGTGAGCCACCGCGTTGGCGATGGCCGGCACCACCGGGATCATCACAACCTCGGCGATTCCCTTGGGCGGATCGGCGGCGGAAAGCGGCGGCAGCACCTCGCCGGTCTGTTTCCAGACGGCGACGTCGCCCGCCCGGGGCAGGCGGTAGCGGTTGAAGTTCCAGGTGCCGTTGCCGGGACCATCCTCGTAGAGCGGCAACTCCTCGAACAGCGCGTGGCCGATCCCCATGGCGAGCCCGCCCTGCAACTGGCCGGAGACCAGTTCCGGCACGATCATGCTGCCGCATTCCATCCAGGAATGGTGCGACAGCAGTTTGACGGCGCCGGTCCCGCTGTTGACGGACAGTTCCACCAGCGTCGCCAGCGGCGCGTAATAGACGACGCCGGCGTTGTTGCGCTGGACCGGCGGATAGAAGACGCGGGTGCGCGGCTGGAAGGCGTAACCGCCGTCGGTCATCCGCGCCTTGCGCTCCGCCGTCGCTCCGTCACCCCAGCGCAGCGACAGCGCGTCGATCGGCGCCCGCAGCGTCTCCCCGTCGAGGTCGAACTCCGCCTCGGCCCAGGCCCAGCGGTTGAAGCTGTGCACCGTCACCCCGGTGACCAGCCCCAGCGCATGGGCCGTAGCGGCCAAGCGGGCCAACGGCAGCGGCTCCAGCGACTTGCAGCGCAGGACGCCGTCCCGCAGCTCGGCATCCTCGACGCGGATCGCCAGGGGGGCCGCCTGTCCGCCGCCGATCCCCCGGCTCCAGATCGCCAGCGCCGCCTTCCACAGGCCGAGGGTCAAGAGCAGCCGCGCCGCCTCGCGCGTCGCATGGGACAGATAGTAGGAGGAGTTGGAGGCGCTGCGCGGCGAGGTGATCCGCGGCACCCACCGCGGATCGCTGGCGAGGCGGTCCTCCTCTTCCTGGGTGTGGGTGTAGGGCTGGTCGTCCGAGGTGAGCGGCATGCTGGGCCAGTCGATCACCGCGAATTCGGCGTCGTCTGCCGGCCGGCCGAGCCAGTCGGCGACCACCAGCATCTGGGAACTGGTTGATCCGTTGCCGATCTCCGATACGACGTGGCGCAGCAGGATGCGGCCCTGCGGGTCGATCTCGACCTGGGCGATGGCCGCCTCGGCCCCGGTGCCGTAGTCCTTGTGCACACAGGCGAACCCGACGCCGTAATGGTGACCGGGATTGTCGGCCTCATAGGCGCGCTTGCGCTCGTCCCGGCCGGTCCACAGGGGATGGGTCCGGGCGCGCTCCAGCAGTTCATGGGCGCGTATGGTACCGGCGGGAATGGCGCCCTGGGTGTTCTTCATGCCGGCGCGCATCACGTTGCGCAGGCGCAGGTCGATGGCGTCGAGCTTCAGGTCGGCGGCGATCTCGTCGACCAGCATCTCGGTGGTGGTCATCGACTGCAGCGTGCCGTAGCCGCGCATCGATCCGGCCGTCGGCGCGCGCGAGGATCGGGCGGTCACCGCCAGATCGCTTTTGGGGAAATAATAGATCGACTGCAGCGCGGTCGCCGCCACCTGTCCGACCGACGCGCTGAAATTGGCCCAGCCGCCGCCGTCCGCGTCCAGTTCGCTGCGCAGGGTGCGGAATTCCCCGGTCGCGCGGTCGACGGCGATGGTGGTGTCGATCCAGAAGGGATGCCGCTTGATGGCGCTCTGGAAATGCTCCCAGCGGTCGAGCGCCATGCGCACCGGCCGGCCGTCGCCGTAGAGCGCCGCCATGACGACGTAGTAGGGGAAGGAATGATGCTCCTTCTGCCCATAGCCGACGGTGTAGCCGGGATAGAAGCGCAGATCCTTCAGCGCGAAGCCGCTCTTCCCCACCATGTCGATGGCGTGGGTGGCGTTGGTGTAGGGGGATTGCGTGCCGGTGACCAGATGCAGGGTCGCGGTTTCGCGGTCGTACCAGCCGTTGCCGTTGTCGGTCTCCATCGCCGCGGGGTCGACATACTGCGAATGGAATTTCCGCCGGAAGATCGCCCAGTCGGCGGGCGGCGATTGCAGTTCGCGCTCGATCTCCCCCGCGTGGTACATCGCCTCTGCCGAGGGGGAGCCCTGCTGGTTGGCCGTCGGCCAGGTTGTTTCCCTGTTCTGCACCTTGGCCCTGACCGTGGTGTTCTTCATCGGCGAGTAGACGTCTTCGGCAAAAGGCGTCTCGCCGCCGACGCGGACATAGCGCGCCGCGCCATAGGGGTCGCGCCGGACATAGCCGGTCTCGGCCCCCCAGCGGACGGCGTCCTCGTTCCATTTCAGGAGGGCCTTGGCGGCGCGGAACCGGGGATAGTCGCGATAGATCAGAAGGGCGAGCGGCTGTCCCAGAAGCACCGGCGTCCGGCCGCGCGCGAGCAGCAGGTCGCCGTAGAAGTCCGGCTCCGGCATCGTCACGCCGTCGGCGGCCAGCGTCTCCTCCAGCACCAGCCGGTCGGGCTGCAGATGGTCCGGCAGCATCGACAGATCGATCCCCTCGAAAATCCGGTCGGCGCGGGTGGCGCGCAGCAGGAAGCCATGGGCCTGTTCGGCCGGCCATCCCGGCATGTCGCGGGCACGCACGTCGATGGCGAACACCTTGTCGCCGGTCACCTTGGGAATCCCGTCGCGGCGGAAGCGGATGCGACCCTGCGCATCCAGCCAATCGGGCGGCTGGGTGACCGTTCCGGTCTGCATGATCGCCAGGGCGCGGTTGAGCGGCAGAACGGTGGCGCTGACGCCGGCGGCGGCGGCGGCCTGCAGGAAGGCGCGGCGGGACAGCCTGGGTGGACGCATGGTGGCCGTGATCCTCCGGACAATGGGGAAGATGGCCGCGGAGGGCCGGGACTCGCAGGGTCAACTGGCACCCGGAAGATCGGTTCCACCCGGATGGCGTGGATCCCCCTATTGCGCAAAGGGATAAGGGATCATCCCGTCGCGCCCGACCGCGAAGCCGGGCGACGTTCGGGGGCGTAGACCGTCACGGCGCGCGGACGGATGCGGAAGGTGGCGGGGGTGGCGGCGACCGGGTCCGGGGCGATCCCCAGCGCCCGGGCCGGATCAATCGCCGTACCCAGCGGCAGTCCGCTGTTCAGCATGGCAGAGGCGCAGCTGTGAAGCGTTCCGCCGCCGCCGATGACGCAATCGACCTCCGCCGCCCCGCTACGGATCGCCTCGCCACCCGCGCCATCGGCGGGCTCAGCCGGTCGCGCGTTTCGATCCGGTGGTCTGGGCCGCCCAGCGCTGCTGCCAGATCGGCGATCCGCTTCCCGTAAAGGGTTCCATTTCGGGCACCGGCAAGGGACCCGCATGCTCGGCGTCGATCCGGCCGTCGTTGACGCGAAGGATCAGGTCGGCGCGGCGCAGCGTGGACAGGCGGTGCGCGATGATGAAGGTGGTGCGCCCGCGCATCAGCTCCTCGATCGCCTCGGTGATCGCCGTCTCGGTCTGCTTGTCCAGCGCGCTGGTCGGTTCGTCCAGGATGAGGATCGGCGCCTGCTTCAGGAACGCGCGGGCAAGGCAGATGCGTTGGCGCTCGCCGCCCGACAGCATCAGCGCCCGCTCGCCCACATGGCTGTGATAGCCGCGTGGCAGCGCGGCGATGAACTCGTGCGCGTGCGCCCGGCGCGCCGCCTCCTCGATCTCGCTCATGCCGACATCGGGCCGGCCATAGGCGATGTTCTCGGCGATGGTGGTGGAGAACAGCGACGGCTCCTGCTCCATGATGGCGAACTGCCGGCGCAGGTCGCACAGCCGGTACTCGCGCAGATCCACGCCGTCCAGCCGCACCGAACCGAGCGTCGGATCGATGAGGCGCACCAGCATGTTGACCAGCGTGCTCTTGCCGGAGCCCGTGCGCCCGACGACCCCCACGCAGGTTCCCGCCGGAATGTTGAAGGACGCATGGCGCAGCACCTCGGGGCCGCCGGGATAGGAGAACGACACGTCGCGGAACTCCACCGCGCCCTGGGCGCGCCGGAGGGGCAGGGCGCCGGCCTTCTCGGGGATGGAGGGCGGTGCTTCCAGCAGTTCGAAGGCGCGCTCGCCGCAGGCAAAGGCGGCCTGCTGGGCGACGATGTGCTCGGCGATGCCCTTCAGCGGCTCGTAGAGTTGGGCCATGTAGGCAAGCAGCACGACGAGGTCGCCGACGCTGAGGGTGCCGGCCTGGACGCCGCGCACGCTGATGTACAGGATGGCAGCGGTGCCCAGCCCGATGGCGAGCGCCAGCACGATGCGGAAGCCGGCATCGATCACCATCACCGCCATCTTCGCCATGAAGCAGGCGCGCCCCTGTTCGACGAGGCGCTGCACCTCCTGCTCCTCGCGGCAGGTGGTGAGCACGATGCGGCGCGCGCCGAGCACCTCGTAGGCGAGCTGCACGAGCCGGCTTTCCAGCTCGCGCACCTTGTGCCAGCGGTCGCACAAGGGGCGCTGCTTGAGCACGATCAGCACGATCAGCGGCACCGCGGTGCCCAGCGCGACGGCGGCCATGCTGGGATTGATCAGGGCGGTGACCCATACGATCCACAGGACCGAGCCGGCCTTGGTGATCAGCGGGATGACGCCCCAGATGGTCATGGCCTGGAGCGCGGGCGCGTCCTGGCTGACGCGGAAGACCTGGTCGACCACGCCGCGGTCGTCGCCGCGCGAGGGCGACTGGTGCAGCGCGTTGCCCAGCACCTTGCCGCGGAAACCGCGCACCATCTGGTCGGCGATGGTCTCGCGGTAGAGCCACTCGACCACCGTGTGGATGATCGTCACGAGCGCGATCAGAACGCCGGAGATCAGGCACAGCGCGAGCACCGTCTCCTTGTCCCTGACGAAGTCCGGCGGCAGCCACTTGGCCAGCGAGGAGGGGAACGAGGAGTCGCCGAGCACGCTGTCGAGGATGATCTTGATCGGGATCGGCGCAAGAAGCCCGATCGGCGTCGCCAGCAGGCCGAGCACGACGATCGCCACCAGCTGTGGGTACCAAGGACGAGCTTCCTTGAGCGCGCGCCAATAGATGGCGCTCGGCAGCGTCTTCTTCGTCATGGTTTTCTGGTCACGCAAGTTGACGTATGCGCCCAGCGCATCGCTTCTGCGCTACAGGCGTATAGGAACAACTTCGTTCTTCGAACCGAGTTCCATCCATCATCCTTTTGATTATGCGAACACGGGGGAGGGGACAGGGCGCGCCGTGAACCGTGCGCTCGGGGCTTGGCGAAGGCGGAGATGCCTTTGCGGATGTCCTGCATGGCGGCCGGCAGCCCGCGGGTGGTGCCTCACAGTCAAAAAAATGCCGGACTGCCGACGCTGAACCCGATTCAGGGGATCGCACGGCCATATCCACGCTTCATCGGTTTCGGCTTTGCCGGACCGGCTGGTCACCTGGCCGCCCGATCAGGTGCTTTACCAGGACGAGTTCGCCCTGGTGGACTTCCGCCGGCTTCCGGAGTTCGGGTCCGACCATCACCCCCTGCTGGCCGGCCTCTGCCATCTGCCGGCCGCGGCCGAGCGGCAGGAGGCGCCCCAGCTGGCGGAAAACGACATCGCCGAGGCGGAGCGTGCCATCACCGCCGGGCTCACGATGTCGTCCGAAACGGCCGGCTCGCGACAGGCGCAGTGAGGGGCATTCGATGGCCCGGAACCCGCGTCTACAGAGCGAGGTCCAGCATCTTCCCCTCGAAAACTCGGTCGCGGGAGCCTTGCAGGTGGCGGCGCATGACGTTCCGGGCGCGCTCGGCGTCACGGTTGCGGATGGCGTCGAAGATGCCGCGATGCTCGTCCAGAACATCGGACAGACCGTCCTGCGAACTCAGCAGCGAAGCGCCGTGAAACTTCATGCCGATGGCGATGTGGTCCTTCAACGCCTGGAGCGACGACAGGTAATAGTGGTTGTTGGCGGCCTCGGCGATGGCGCAATGGAAGGCGAAGTCGGCATCCTCGCGGTGGCGGTGCAGCTGGGTTGCCGTTTCCATCGCCTCCAGCGCCGCGGAGATGGCGTCCAGCGCCTCCTTGTTCCAGCGCAGAGCGGCGTAATAGGCATAGTCCGGTTCCAGGCTCAGCCGGAACTCGTAGCAGCGCTGGATGTCGGCGATCGTCTCCACCGGCGCATAGCCCAGCACCGGACGCGGCTCCGCGGCTGCCGCGCGCGCCTTGACGAAGCTGCCGGCGCCATGGCGGGAGTAGATCACCCCCTCGTCCCGCAGGCGGCTGAGCGCGCCGCGGATGATCGGCCGCGAGACGAGGAACTGTTCCGCCAGCTCATGCTCGCCGGGAAGGCGCTGGTCGGGCCGGTAGGTTCCCGCGTTGATCTGCATCAGCAGCCCTTGATAGACGCGCTGGACCAGCGGCGTCGAGCGCTGGCGGCTGTCCCGCTGCGAGGGCGACCGTTGCGAAGCTGCGGCAGCGGAATGCCCCGCCCGGTCGTCCGCCTCCAAGTGATGGGAGGAGCCGTCTTCGAGATCGTTGCGTTCAGCCATCATACCATCTCACGCATCTTGCCGTGGATCATGCCTGTGCCGGTTCTGTCGCCATGACGACGGCCACCACGACGGAGGCGGAGCCGCGCACCGCAAACCTCCAAGCTCCGCTCCATTGTCCGGCACATGTAAGGTTTTTGCCAATTATCACGCAGCTTGTAAACATGTTAATTCCAGAAAGCACGGCTATCCGCCGGCGTGCACTGCACAACATAACAACTTATTGACAACCTCGCAGCGCTGTGATGTGGTGGGTCATCGTCGAGGGCGGAGGGAGCGCCCGGCGGCAGTCCATCGTCCCGATGCCGGCCGCCGTCCAGAAGAACGGGGAACACCCATGGACAGCATGATTCCGAATGACGGCCCGGCGGAAGGTGCCGGGAGGCCGGTTCAGACGGCGGTCCGGCCGCGTGTCCAGCTCCATCCCCATCTGATCGCCGACGACCTCACCGGCGCGCTCGACACCGCAGCGCAATTCGCGTCCGGCGAACCGATTCCCGTCCATTGGCGCAGCCCGCCCGACATGGCGACGAAGGCCGGCGACGACATGGCCGGCATCGCCCTGGACAGCGGCACGCGCGAGCTGTCGCCGGCCGAGGCGCACCGGCGGGTCGCGGCACTGGCGGCCAAGCTGCCGCGCCATCGCGGCGCACTCTACTATGCGAAGCTCGACAGCCTGCTGCGCGGCAACACCGGTGCGGAAATCGCCGCCTGGCTGTCGGTCATGGCGCCGGCGCACTGCATCGTAGCCCCGGCATTCCCCTATCAGGGCCGCATCACCCGCGACGGGGTCCAGCTTGTCCGGCAAAAGGACGGGCCAGGATGGTCGCCGGCCGCCGGCGACCTTCGAACCGAGCTGACGGGGCAGGGACTGCGGGTCCGGTTCTGCTCGCCCGGCGATCCGGTCCCCTGCGGCGTCAGCGTCTGGGATGCGGAGACCGACGCCGATCTCGACGCCATCGCAGCCGCCGGCCTTGCGCTGGACGGTCCCGTCCTGTGGTGCGGCAGCAGCGGTCTGGCCGGCGCCATCGCCCGTCAGGCGGGTGTCCGGGACGGCGGCCCGATCCATCTGCCGGGGCCGATCCTGGGACTGTTCGGGACCAACCATCCGGCGATGGTGGCGCAGCTGTACGCCTGCGCGCAGCATGTACTGACCATTCCCGACGGCGGCGCGACGAGCGTCGCAGCGCTTTCGCGGCGGCTGGACGAGCGTGGGGTTGCGCTCGCCACGCTCGCCCTGCCGGACGGGCTGTCCCGTGCCGAGGCCGCGCACCGCATCGAACAGGAGTTCGCACGGCTGGTCCGCCGGCTCGATCCGCCCGGCACCCTGGTGGTCGCCGGCGGAGAGACCCTGCGCGGCCTGTGCCTGGCGCTGGAGGCCGACCGGCTGGACCTCGACGGCCAGATCTGGCCGGGGGTTCCCCGCTCGATCCTGCGCGGCGGACGCTTCGACGGGGTCCGCGTCGTTTCCAAATCGGGCGCTTTCGGCGACCCGGCACTGCTGCGCCGGCTGGTCGCGCCGGGTGCGCCGCTTCATCAGGGAGAACAAGCATGACACCGCATCTGGCCATCACCATGGGCGATCCGGCCGGCGTCGGTCCGGAGATCATCGTGAAGGCCTGCGCGCGTCTGAAGGACCGGCTGGACGACGGGTCGCTGCGCCTGCTGGTCATCGGCAGCAACCCGGCGCTGCACGCGGCGCGCGCCGCGCTGGGCAGCGACCTCGACTTTCCCGAAGTGACCGACGTCGCCGGCGACTGGCCGGCGCTGGCCTGCCTGCAGGCGGGGCCGGAGGGCGAGCCGATCCGCCCCGGAGTCCTCTCGGTCGACGGCGGCCGCTTCGCCTATCTGGCGGTGGAGCGCGCGGTGCGGCTGGCCGAGGACGGGCGCATCCACGGCATCGTCACCGCGCCTTTGAACAAGGAGGCGATGAACAAGGCCGGCTATCACTTCGCCGGCCACACCGACCTGCTGGCCGAACTGACCGGCGCGCGTGGTTCGGTGATGATGCTGGCCCACGGCAACATGCGGGTCAGCCACGTCACCACCCACATCGCGCTGGAGGACGTGCCGAAGAAGCTGACGCCGGAACGGCTGCGCTACGTCATCGACCGCACCGAGGAGACGCTGGCCGGGCTGGGGCTGCCGCGCCGCCGCATCGCCATCGCCGCGCTGAACCCGCATGCCGGCGAGGGCGGGCTGTTCGGGCGCCAGGACATCGAGGTGACGGAGCCGGTGATCGCGCAATGCGTCGCCGACGGGCTGGACGTGGTCGGGCCGGTGCCGGGCGACACCATCTTCGTGAAGCTGCGCGCCGGCCAGTACGACGCCGTGGTCGCCATGTACCACGACCAGGGGCACATCCCGGTGAAGCTGTTGGGCTTCAACGTCAATCCGGAAACCGGGACCTGGGACGCGCTGAGCGGCGTCAACATCACGCTCGGCCTGCCGATCATCCGCACCTCCGTCGACCATGGCACCGCCTTCGACATCGCCGGCAAGGGCATCGCCAACGAGCTGAGCCTGATCGAGGCCATCGACTACGCCGAGAAGCTGGCCGCCGCCCGCGTGCGCACGGCAGCCTGAGGATCCGAGACAATGAGCAACATCGACCTGACCACGCCCATCGAACTGCTGCGGCCGCCGCGCGTCGTCTTCGGCGCCGGCACGGCGGCCGAGGCCGGCCGCTGGGTAAGCGAGCGCGGCTTCACCCGCGTTCTGGTGGTCGCCGACGCCTTCAACGCCGCGCGGGTGGAACTGCTCGGGCTGGGCGGCGGCGTCACGATCTTCGCCGACATCAAGCCGGAACCCGACGTGCCCAACCTGGAGGCCCTGCTCGCCGTCGCCGAGCAGGCGGAGCCGCAGGTGGTGATCGGCTTCGGGGGCGGCAGCGCCATGGATCTGGCCAAGCTGGCCGCAGTGCTGCCCGGCAGCGGCCAGACCATCCACGAGGTGGTCGGCCCGGAAAAGGTCGCGGCCAAGCGCGCCGCCCTGGTGCAGGTGCCGACCACTGCCGGCACCGGCAGCGAGGTCGGCACCCGCGCGCTGGTCACCGACCCGGCGACCATGAACAAGCTGGCGGTCCAGAGCGTCCATACGCTGGCCGACATCGCGGTGATCGACCCCGACCTGACGCTGAGCGTGCCGTCCGCCGTCACCGCCGCCACCGGTGTCGATGCGCTGGCCCATTGCGTGGAGGCCTACACCAACCGCAAGGCCCATCCGCTGATCGACCTCTATGCGCTGGAAGGCATCCGGCTGGTCGGCCGCTTCCTGCCGCGCGCCATCGCCGACGGCGGCGACCGCGAGGCGCGGGCCGGCCTGTCGCTCGCCTCCTTCTACGGCGGCGTCTGCCTTGGGCCGGTCAACACGGCGGGCGGCCATGCCGTGGCCTATCCGCTGGGCACCCGCCACCACATTGCCCATGGCGCGGCCAACGCGCTGATCTTCCCGCATGTACTGGCCTTCAACGCGCCTGCCGCGCCGGAAAAGACCGCCGCCGTGCTGGAGGCGCTGGGGCTGCCGCCGTCGAGCGACCCGGCCGCCGTGCTGGAGGCCGCCCATGGCTGGTGCCTGCGGCTGGGCTGCACCATGCGGCTGTCGGAGTTCGGCGTGCCCGAAAGCGACCTGCCGCGCATGGCCGAGGAGGCGCACGCCATCCGCCGGCTGCTCGACAACAACCCGCGCGACCTCGGCCGCGAGGATATCCTGGCGATCTACCGCGCCGCCGCCTGACGGCGCGGCACCCTCAACGTCCGGTCAAAGGCGACACCTTCATGAGCACCACCAGCAAGATCGGCGGCCCCTTCGTCGCCATCGTCACCCCCTTCGACGGCGACGAGCGCGTCGAATTCGCAGCGCTGCGGCGGCAGGTGAAACGTCAGGCGTCGGCCGGCAACGGCGTCTTCTGCGCCGGCACCAACGGCGAGTTCTACGCCCTGTCCTTCGACGAGAAGCTGGCGGTGGCGGAGACCTGCGTCGAGGCGGCCGACGGCCGGGTGCCGGTGCTTGCCCATATCGGCGAGATCTCCACCCACCAGACCATCGCGCTGGGCAAGACCATACAGGGTCTGGGCGTCAAGGCGGTGTCGGCCATCACGCCGTCTTTCATCGCCTGTTCGCAGACCGAGCTGGTGGAGCATTACCGCCGTGTCGCCGACGCGCTGACCGTTCCGGTCTATCTCTACAACATCCCCGCCCGCACCGGGAACACGCTGGACCCGGAGACCGCGCGCATCCTGGCCGATCACCCGAACATCATCGGCATCAAGGACAGCGCCGGGTCGCAGGAAAGCCTGGACGCCTTCCTGGCCATCGCGCGCGAGCGTGACGATTTCGACGTGCTGGTCGGCCCGGATTCCCTTGTGCTGCATGGGCTGCGCAACGGCGCCGCCGGCTGCATCTCCGGCCTCGGCAACATCGCGCCGGCCACGCTGAACGCCATCCACGCCGCCTTCGTCGCCGGCGACGACGCCACCGCCGACGCCCGCCAGACCCATTTCAGCACGCTGCGCAAGGATCTGTACGCGCTGGGTTTCCCGCCCGCGATGGTCAAGCGCGCTCTGCGCAGCGCAATGCCGGAGGTCGGCGCCAGCCGCCTTCCCGTCTGCATCTCCGCGGACGTCGACAGCCGGATCGCCGCGATCGCGGCCGAGTATGTCGAACTCCGGGACTGAGCCGTCATAACGACGATCAACTCCGACCATCAACACAGACAATCAACACAAGGGGGGCAATACCCCCGTGCCAGTGAGGAAAGACCATGAAGAAGACCAGTCTCGTCGCTGCGTTGCTGGCCGGTGGCCTCGCCATCGGCACGGCGGGCGCCACGCTCGCCGCTGAAACCGTCAAGATCGCCGCGCAGGAGCCGGGCGGCAGCTTCTATTCCTACGGTGCGACCTTCGCCAAGCTGATCGACGACAACAAGGCCGCCGGCCTGACCGCCGAGATCGTTCCGCGCGGCGGCGCCTTCGCCAACCCCAGCTCGGTCGACCGCAATCTGGCCCAGTTCGGCTTCACCTCGTCCAACGCCGCCGCCTGGGCGGCCAGCGGCCTGGAGGAGGTCTATAAGGGCAAGAAGGCGGAGAACCTGCGCACCGTCACCGGCGCCATGCAGTCCGCCTACACCATGGTGATCGCGCGCAAGGCCTATGTGGACTCGACCGGCCTGAAGTCGCTGGAAGCGATGCTGAAGTCGCCGAACCCGCCGCGCATCGGCCTGAAGCCGACCGGCAGCCAGGTTCCGGTCATCGCCGACATGATGTTCCAGTCGGTGGCCGGCGTCACGCTCGCCGAGCTGCGCTCCAAGGGCATCGTCACCCAGGCGGCGCCGGGCCAGCTGACCGGCATGCTGTCGGACAACCGGCTGGACGTCTATATCGAGAACGCGCCGGCCGGCACCGCCACCGTGACCGAGATGACGCTGACCAACGACATGGTCTTCGTCCCCATCGCCGACAAGACGCTGACGGATCTGGCCAAGGCCGGGCTGCCGACCGGCACCATGCCGAAAAACACCTTCCGCGGCCAGGACGAGGATTACCGCAACCCGGTCAGCGCCACGGTGCTGGTCACCAACAAGGACGTTTCGGAAAAGACCGTCTACAACGTCCTGAAGACGCTGATCGACAGCAAGTCCTACATCGGGGAGCAGCACGCCGCCCTGAAGGCGTGGGATCCCGCCGCCGGCTGCCAGCCGGAAAATGCGGTTCTGCCGCTGCATCCGGGCGCCGAGAAGCTGTGCAAGGAACTCGGCTACCTCAAGTAAGGGACCCTTCCTGAGGCGCCGGCCGCTGGCCGTCCGGCGCCCAGTCCCACCGCGGACGGAGCGGTCACGATCACGCCTTCTCGCCCCGTGAGCATCACGATGACCACATACGACAAATTCCACCGCCTGATCCTGGCCGTGCTGTCCCTGTCCTATTTCGCCTTCCTGGTGAAGCAGTTCTATTGGCCGGATCCGCCGATGCTCGCCGCCCCCGTCCATGTCTTCATGGCGATGGCGGTCACCACCCTGCTGATTCCCTTCAAATTCACGTCGCCGGTGCCGCGCTTCATCGGCCGCGTCGTGGAAATGGCGATGGTGGCCGCCTGTCTGGCCATCGCCGTTCATTACGTCCTCGACCTCGACCGCATGCAGACGCGGCTTCCCTACATCGACGAGGTGTTCACGATCGACAAGATCGTGTTCGTCGTCGGCACGCTGGCGCTGTTGGAAGGCGTGCGCCGCTGCGTCGGCTGGAGCCTGCTGGGCATGATCCTGGCCTTCCTGGCCTATGGCGCCTTCGGCAATCTGGTGCCGGCGCCGCTGGGCTTCTCCGGCTTCGATCTGGAACAGCTCACCGACATGATGTCGATGAACACCGACGGGCTGTTCGGCGTCACCGCGACGACCTCGATCAACTTCGTCTTCTACTTCATCATGTTCGGCGCGATCTTCGCCTCCACCGGCGGCGGCCAGCTGTTCATCGACATCGCGATGATGGCGGCCGGCCGCATGGTCGGCGGTGCCGCCAAGGCGGCGCTGATCGGGTCGGCGCTGTTCGGCACCATTTCCGGCTCCGCCGTGTCCAACGTCGCCGCCGTCGGCGTGCTGACCATCCCGCTGATGCGCCGCGCCGGCTACACCCCGGAACAGGCCGCCGCCACCGAGGCCATCGGTTCGACCGGCGGCCAGCTGATGCCGCCGGTGATGGGCATCGCCGCCTTCGTCATGGCCGACATCCTCGGCGTGCCCTACACCCGCATCGCGCTGGCCGGCGTCATCCCGGCGCTGGCCTTCTACGGCGCGCTGTTCCTGATCGTCGATCTGCGCGCCCGCAAGTCCGGCGTCGGCACCATCGCCTTCGACGCCTCGACCATCGCGCCGCTGATGCCGCGCCTGC
The DNA here is from genome assembly GCF_051124815.1 of Azospirillum sp. B2RO_4. NCBI lineage: Bacteria > Pseudomonadati > Pseudomonadota > Alphaproteobacteria > Rhodospirillales > Azospirillaceae > Azospirillum > Azospirillum sp. B2RO_4. The sequence continues at coordinate 101,564 of NZ_CP118487.1, forward strand.
ACCTGCTGATCGGCCCGCTGCTGATGCTGGGCATGCTGTTCGCCGGCTTCTCCGCCCCCTTCGCCGCCTTCTATTCGTCCATTGTCGCGCTGATCGTGCCGGTCCTGCGCAAGGAGACGCGCTACGACCTGCGCCAGCTCTACGAGATCGCGCTGGACGTGCCCAAGCAGATGGCGCTGCTGTCGATCCCGCTCTGCACCATCGGCATCATCATGGCGGTCGCCACCCAGTCCAACCTGGCGCTGAAGTTCGTCACCGGCCTGACCGTGCTGGGCGGCGGCAGCCTCTATCTGTCGCTGATCCTGATCGTCATCGGCTGTCTGGTGATGGGCATGGGCCTGCCGACGGTCGCCGCCTACATCATCGGTTCGGTGATGTTCGTGCCGGCGCTGGTCGATCTCGGCGTCGACCGCCTCGCCGCCAACTTCTTCGTCATGTTCTTCTGCGTGCTGTCGATGGTGACGCCGCCGGTGGCGCTCGCCTCCTTCGCCGCGGCCGGCATGGCAAAGGCCAACACGATGAAGACCGGCATGCTGGCCAGCGGCCTGGGCGCGGTGAGCTTCCTCATCCCCTTCGGCTTCGTCAGCGATCCGATCATCCTGTGGAACGGCCCGCTGCCGTCGATCCTGATCGCCGCCTTCGGCATGATGTGCGCCATCACCGCCTGGGCGATGTTCATCCAGGGCTGGATGCGCCAGACCCTGAGCTGGCCGGAGCGGCTGATCTGTCTGGTGATCTGCGTCGGCATCGTGCTGCTGAAGAGCCTCGACCCGCTGTGGTTCGCGCTGCTCGGCGCCTTCTTCCTGATGATGGGCTGGTGCTTCCTGCTGCGGCCGAAATTCTTCGCCGACGCGCCCAAGGTCGCGGCCCCGCCGCCGGCGATGACGGCGGAGGAGCTGATGGCCCAGGCACCGAAAGTGGCGCACGCCGAATAACTCCCAACCTCGCGGGCGCCGCCGGCCGGCGCCCGCAGACCATTGGAATTGAAGATGACCGACCACGCGACGCATCCCGACATGCCGCATGACGGCGTGCTGCGCCCCCTCCCGCTCGGCCCCGGTGCTGCGACCCTGGCGCTGATCCCGTCGCCCTGCGTACAGAACCACGCGGCCAATCTGCTGGAGCTGCCGAACGGCGACATGGCCTGCGTCTGGTTCGGCGGCACGCAGGAGGGGATTCCCGACATCTCGGTCTGGTTCTCCCGCCTGCCGCGCGGCGGCGACGCCTGGACCGACGCGGTGAAGCTGTCCGACGATCCGACCCGGTCGGAACAGAATCCGGTGCTGTTCCTCGCCCCCGACGGCAAGCTGTGGCTGCTGTGGACCGCCCAGATCAACGGGCGTCAGGACACCTCCATCGTCCGCTGCCGCATCTCTGAGGATAACGGCAAGAGCTGGGGACCGATCGAAACGCTGATCGGGACGCCCGGCACCTTCATCCGCCAGCCGGTCATCGTCGCCGATGATGGGACGTGGCTGCTTCCGGTGTTCCTCTGCCGCACCGAGCCGGGGATCGCCTGGGTCGGCGACGACGATATCTCCGCCGTCGAGATCAGCCACGACCAGGGCCGCAGCTGGACGCGGGCCGAGGTGCCGTCGAGCCTCGGCGCCGTCCATATGAACATCGTGCCGCTCGGCGGGGCGGAGATGGTCGCGGTCTACCGCTCGCGCTGGGCCGACCATGTCCGCCTGTCGCGTTCGCAGGACGGCGGCCTGAGCTGGACCGCGCCGGAGGACACCGCGCTTCCCAACAACAATTCGTCGGTCCAGGCGATCCGGCTGGCCGACGGCCGTCTCGCCATGGTCCACAACTGGTCGAGCCGCCTCGACGCCACCGAGCGCCGCCTGTCGCTCTATGACGAGATCGAGGATCCGGAGGCCGGAACCACCCGGGAAGCCGCGCCGGTCGACGACCGCCCGACCGCCTTCTGGGGGGCGCCGCGCGCGCCGATGACCCTGTCGGTTTCCGATGACGGCGGACGCAGCTGGCGTCGCGCGCTCGACATCGAGGAGGGCGACGGCTTCTGCCTGTCGAACAACTCGCGCGAGGCCAAGAACCGCGAGCTGTCCTATCCGTCGATCCGGCAGGCGTCGGACGGCCGCATCCATGTCGCCTACACCTGGTTCCGCAAGGCGATCAAGCACGTCTCCTTCACCCCGGACATCCTCTGACAGCGCGGTGCCCAACATGCCCGATGGCGAAAAGATCCGGCGCCTCGCCGGGCTTCTCCTCGAAGCCCGCGCGGCGGCGGCCCCGCTCGCGGCCCTCCCCGACGACCTCGCCTCCATCGACGCCGCCGGGGCCGACGCCGTCCAGCTGCTGTGCGCCGACCGGCTGGGTCCGATCGGCGGCTACAAGGTGCTGCAGGTCGCCGACCGCGACGGCAGCATCGGATTCATCCCGGCATCGGCCATCGAAAGGTCGCCGGCGATGCTGGACGCGGCCGGGTGGCGGCTGAAGATCGAGATCGAGATCGCCTTCCGCATCGGCCGGGATCTGCCCGGCCGCGCCGACGGTGCGCCCTATTCGGTCGAAGAGGTGAGGGCGGCCGTCAGCGGAGCCTTCGCCGCCTTCGAGATCCTCGGCTCGCGCCTGCCGCCGAACCCGCCGGCGCCCGCCGCCCGCGCCGACGCCATGAGCAACCACGGCCTCGTCGTCGGTCCCGAGCTCGGCGACTGGCAGGGGGCGGTCCGCGCCGATGTGACGGCCACCCTCGCCATTTCCGGCCGGGTCGTGGTGTCGGCGACCGGTGGGCACCCGTCGGTCGATCCGTTCCATTCGGTCCCCTGGCTGGCCAATGCCCTCGTCCGCCTCGGCAGGCCCCTGGTCGCCGGGCAGGTGGTGACGACCGGCGCCTTCGGCGGCAGCCATCCCATTGCACCGGGCGACGAGGCCGTCGGCGAGATCGCCGGATTTGAACCAATCTCCATCAGGCTGGCACCATGAGCACCGGAAATACACACCAGGGCGGCGCCCCCACCTGCCTCGTCACCGGCATCAGCTCCGGCATCGGGGAGGCGATCGGCCGGACGCTCCTCGACGCCGGCTGGCGGGTGATCGGTCTCAGCCGCACGCCGCCGGTGACCGCGCGGGAGCGTCTGACCCATGTCGCCGTCGATCTGTCCGACGCCGGCGCGCTCGACCGTGCGCTGGCGACCATCGGCCCGGTCGACGCGCTGGTCCATGCCGCAGGCATCCTCCGGGTCGGGCGGATCGGTGAACAGAAACGCGAAGACGGCGCCGCCATGTGGCGGCTCCATGTCGAGGCCGCGACCCAGCTCGTCGAGCATGTCGCACCGCGCCTGCCGGACGGCGGACGCATCGTCCTGCTCGGCAGCCGCACGGCGGCCGGTTCGGCGGGGCGGGGCCAATATGCCGCGACCAAGGCAGCGCTGACCGGTTTGGCGCGGTCCTGGGCGATCGAACTCGCCCCCCGGCGGATCACGGTGAACGTCATCGCGCCGGGCGCGACCGAGACGCCGATGCTCAGGGACCCCAGCCGGTCATCGGTCGCGCCACGACTGCCGCCGATGGGCCGCTTCGTCGATCCGGCGGAAATCGCGGCACTGGCCCTGTTCCTGCTTTCGCCGGGCGCGGCCAGCCTGACCGGCCAGCAGATCGTCGTGTGCGGCGGTGCGTCGCTGGTGTGACGCGGGCGTCTGGTCGGACATCGATCATGGGCGGCGGTGATCGATTTTCCGGATTCGGGACCAGAGCGACGGTCTCGCCGGACGGAAGCCTTGCAAAGCCGCAAATCTTTCCGGGAAATCATTTCCGATCTTCGCCCTTGTCGGTGGTATCGGCGCCCTGCCGCCTGCTATAGATTGATTTTCTGCGACAGCCCTCCCGCCGATGACGCCCGACCGTACGAACGCCGCGCTCACGATCCTCGATTATTGGCAGGCCATCGAAGCGCTGTCTCCCGCGGCTCCGCCGAAGAACGACCGCAGGGATCACGCCTGGACGGCGGCGGACGAGACGACGCTGCCATGGCATGAACGGATGCGTGCCACCTATGCCGAAACGCGCGACCGGCGGTGGCGCTTCCAGGTCCATATCGGCCTGTTCGAGATGGAGAAGGTGGTCGAGGAACTGCGCGAACGGCTAGGCGTGGACGATGACGAGGAACGTCCGCGCGGTCGCGAGGCGTCAATGGTCTGCCTTTGCGTCACCGCCGACGGCCACCCCTTCGGCGTGCCCGCCGTATCGGCGGTGCCGTGGGCGATGAACGAGATCGCCGAGGCCAAGGGAGAGTTGCGTTTCGGCGATTTCGGCGCGGTGGAGGAGCGGATTGCGACGCGCATCACCGATTATCTCGCCGAACGTGAAATCCTGGAGTCGGAGGGGGAGGGGACCAATCCATCGGGCGATGCGCCTGCGCTGACGTTGGCCGATTGCGACGCGATCGAACCCGATCTAATGAACAGCTTTTTCCTGCGTGATCTGGGGCGTGTGTCCGCCGCCGTCGGACGTGGCGACCATGCCTCGGGTTTGGCCGGCTACCTGCTCGGCCATGACGGCGGTGTCCGATGGTTGATGTGTGTTGCGCTGGGCTATAATCTGAAAACCCTTTGCCACTTTAAGACTGCATCATGGCCGCGCTCCCGCCGTTTCCCGATAGTCCGTTGTGGATCGCTTCCCTCAAGGAGCGTCCGAATGATCCGCAATCCGACGCACGGCGACTATTGCGTGAAGCCTTCCTCGGAATGCGGGCAAAGGCGGCCGTTCTCGTGGCCCAGATTCCGGGAGACATCCCTGGCCTGACCGTTCACGACGTCAGCCATCTTGATGCCCTTTGGAGCATGGCATCGATGATCGCCGGCGAGGATTACCTCAACCCGAAGAATTTTACCCCGGCGGAGGCGTTCGTGTTGGGTGGGGCGATCCTGCTGCACGACGCCGCGATGAGCCTCGCCGCCTATCCCAATGGCATGGAGGGCTTGCGCCTGACCGACCAGTGGCGGGACATGATGGCGCGTCTGAAGGCCGATGGCGTGGCTGAGGCGGAGATCGATAAGCAGGCCCTGCCAGCCGTGCTGCGGGTGCGGCACGCCATCCAGGCCCAGGCCATCGCTACCGCTGGATGGAAAGCTGAGGGGGGCGACGAATATCTGATCGACGACGGGGAGTTGCGCGAATTCTACGGCGAGATCATCGGCCAGATCGCGCACAGCCATTGGTGGCCGGTGTCGCGCTTGGAAGGTGAATTGGGGGAGCCGTTGAACGCCGCGCGCCGCCTGCCCGATGACTGGACGGTCGATCCGGTCAAGGTCGCCGGTCTGCTGCGGGTGGCCGACGCTGCCCATCTCAGTTCCGACCGCGCTCCCCGTTTCCTGATGGCGATCACCCGTCCCACCGGTGAATCGGCCCGCCATTGGACGTTCCAAACAAAGCTGGCCCAGCCGCGTGTCAAAAGCGACCGGCTGACCTACACATCCAGCGGAGCCGGCTTCACTCTGGAACATGCCGACGCTTGGTGGCTGTGTCACGAAAGCCTGAGCATGGTTCAGGAGGAACTGCGCGCCGTCGATATCCTGTTGGCCGACACCAACCGCCCGCGTCTTCAGGCGAGGGAGGTGGAGGGGGCGGGATCCCCCGAACGGCTGGCCAAGCTGGTCCGGGTCAAGGGGTGGCAGCCGGTGGACGCGCGGGTGACGATTTCCGACGTTCCGGCGCTGGTCCGCACCCTGGGCGGGGCGCAGCTTTATGGTGACGATCCGACCGTCCCTTTGCGCGAGTTGATGCAGAACGCCTGCGACGCGATCCGCGCCCGGCGCATATTGCAGAAAAAGCCCGAGAGTTGGGGCACCATCACCGTGCGCTTCGATGAGACCGCCGAGGGAACCTGGCTGGAGGTGCTGGATGACGGCATCGGTATGTCGCCTCGCGTGATGACGGGGCCGCTGTTGGACTTCGGAAAATCGTTCTGGCGCAGTTCAATGGCTGCGGAGGAGTTCCCTGGTCTGGCAGCGGCCGGGATGGAAGCGACTGGTCGTTTTGGGATCGGCTTCTATTCCGTGTTCATGTTGGGTGACCGGGTGACGGTGACGTCGCGGCGCTACGATGCAGGGTTCGACCAAGCCCGGACGCTGGAATTTCGTGGCGGTGTCGAAATGCGGCCCATCCTGCGTGCACCGACCGAGAGTGAGCGTATGGAGGAGCCTGGAACAAGGGTTCGGGTGTTGTTGGCTAAGAGGCCTGACGAACAAGGAGGGATTTTGTGTTGCGCAAAATCCTGGGGAGGAAGTGAAATAGCTGATCCTGCAACTCTACTTGCTTACCTCGCGCCAGCCATCGACGCAAATCTTAATTTTTCTAAAGATGGCCTCACCAATGTTTGTGTAAGAGCTAATGATTGGATAACTCTAGATGGCGATAAGCTTTTGGAGCGAATTTTTTCCAAATCTCGGAAGCCTTTGTCGCATGAACGCAAAGCGCTGGAGCAATGTGCGAAAAGTTTAAGGCTTTTAACCGATGACCGGGGTAAAATATACGGTCGTGGCTGTGTATCAGTCGATCGGTCGTTCGGTATAGTTGCTGTTGGAGGATATTACGCTGAACAGGTATCGGGTATTTCAGGGATTTTTCTTGGTGCAACCGACATGGCAACACGTAATGTTGCTAATTTATTGACTCCTGCAGATATTCTCTCTCGTTGGTCTAGCGAACAAGCAAATATTATTTCAAGCCTTCTTCAAGAAGATCCAGATGAGAATCCGGTGGGGATTATCGCAGGATGTGGTGGGGATATAAGTGGTCTTAAGTTTATAAAAAACCGAGGCGTAAATTTAAATAAAGAGCAATTTATAGAAGAGATTAAAGGGTTGGACAAAATTTACTTATGTGACGATGGAGATTTATCTTACGATTCTGACGCTGACGACGTGATAGAGCGTGAATTTGAAAGCGGATTTATAGCGAATACGGACGCATTTTTTATTTACCGCCGAAAGTCTCCGCGATATGGGTCTATTTTTACAGGGCGCTCAGTCTATTCTTACAATAGCCCATGCCCATTTAAAGAACTTTTTATGAAAGCGCTTAAAGAAGTGTGGAAAGATTTCCAAGTTGAGGATGACTTTGAATGCATAGGAAGCGTGGATGATATAGAAATTCGAAGATATGCGGCCGTTTACTCAAGGTTGAGATGAGATACACAGGGCATCTATAGAGTACAAGCTGTTAAGCACAAGTATCCTCAGCGCTGTCTTTGCTGCTTTGAGTGAAATCCTCAACTTTTGTTTCCCTCCCCCAATTGGGGGAGGGCGTTGAGAGCCTGTTTGAGATTGCGGCAAACCGACGACATGCATCGGCATATATCGCGATTCAATCGCTACATATTGTGTTCCTAACCAATTCTCAAACAGGCTCTGCCTCACTAAGCTACTCCACCGTCACGCTCTTCGCCAGGTTCCGCGGCTGGTCCACGTCGGTCCCCTTCAGCACCGCCGTGTGATAGGCCAGCAGTTGCACCGGGATGGCATACAGCAGTGGCGCCACCAGCGGGTCGCAGGCCGGCAATTCCACCGACCAGCGGACCTTGTCCTTCAGCTTGTCGATGCCCTTCTTGTCGGCCAGCAGCAGCACCTTGCCGGAGCGGGCGCAGACCTCCTGCACGTTCGACACCACCTTCTCGAACAGGGCGTCGGACGGCACCAGCACGATCACCGGCACATTGTCGTCGATCAACGCGATGGGGCCGTGCTTCAGCTCGCCAGCGGCGTAGCCCTCGGCGTGGATGTAGCTGATTTCCTTCAGCTTCAGCGCGCCTTCCAGGGCCAGCGGGTACATGGCGCCGCGGCCGAGATAGAGCACGTCGCGGGCCTCCGACACCTCCTGCGCCAGCTCCTTCAGCCGCTCGTCATGGGCCAACACGTCGGCGGCGCGGGCCGGGACCTCGCGCAGGGCGTGGGCAATCTGCTGCATCCGCTCCTGGTCGATTGCGCCGCGGGCGCGGCCGACGGTGACGGCAAGGCAGGCCAGCGTGGTCAGCTGGGTGGTGAAGGCCTTGGTCGAGGCGACGCCGATCTCCGGCCCCGCCATGGTGTAGAGCACGGCGTCGGATTCACGCGCGATGGTGCTTTCCGGGGCATTGACGATCGACAGGATCTTCTGGCCCTGGCGCTTGCAGTAACGCAGCGCTTCCAGCGTATCCAGCGTCTCGCCCGACTGCGAGATGAACAGCGCGATGCCGCCCGGCGGCAGCGGCGCCTCGCGATAGCGGAACTCAGAGGCGATGTCGACCTCGACCGGGATGCGGGCCAGCGTCTCGAACCAGTATTTCGCGACGAAGCCGGCATAATAGGCGGTGCCGCAGGCGACGATGGTCAGCTTGCTGGCGCCGGCCAGATCGAAGGGGAAGTCCGGCAGCGAGAACTCACCGGTTTCCGGGTTGATGTAGGCGTTCAGCGTGTCGCCGATGACCTGCGGCTGCTCGTAGATTTCCTTGAGCATATAGTGCCGGTAGCCGTCCTTGCCGATCAGCGCGCCCGACACCGCCGTGGTCTTCACCGGCCGCTCCACCACCGTGTCGGTGGCGTCGTGGACGATGGCGGCGGTGCGGCTGACCTCGACCCAGTCGCCGTCCTCCAGATAGCAGATGCGGTTGGTCAGCGGCGCCAGCGCGAAGGCGTCGGAAGCCAGATACATCTCGCCGTCGCCATAGCCGACGGCCAGCGGCGTGCCGTGGCGGGCGCCGATCATCAGCTCATGCTCGCCGGCGAAGATCAGCACCAGGGCGAAAGCGCCGGTGAAGCGCTTGAAGGCGGCGGCCGACGCCTGGACCGGCGTCAAGCCGTGCTGGTCCAGGTAATAGGTGACGAGGTGGACGATCACCTCGGTGTCGGTGGCGCTTTCGAAGACGTAGCCGTGGCCGGTCAGCTCGTCCTTCAGCTCCTGGTAATTCTCGATGATGCCGTTGTGGACGACGGCGACGCGCTTGGTGGCGTGCGGGTGGGCGTTGTTCTCCGTCGGCCCGCCATGGGTCGCCCAGCGGGTGTGGCCGATGCCGACGGTGCCGGACAGCGGCTGGTCGCGCAGCCTCATGTCCAGATTGCTCAGCTTTCCCTCGGCGCGGCGGCGCTCGATGTGCCCGTTCACCAGGGTGGCGACGCCCGCGCTGTCATAGCCGCGGTATTCCAGCCGGCGCAGGCCTTCCACCAGCCGGGGGGACGCGTCGTGAATGCCGTTGATGCCGATGATGCCGCACATGGACCTGATGCTCCTGAATGGATGCCGACCGGAGAGAAGACCCGAACCGACCTTACGCCTTTTTCGCTTTCTCGTTTTGCTTCCGTTCGCGGAAGCGCTTTGCCCAGCCGGCGTACAGCTTCTGGCTGCCGCGGGCGACGGCCAGGGCGTCGGCCTCCACCGCCATCGTCACCACGCTGCCGGCGCCGACGATGGCGCCGTCGCCGATGACGACCGGGGCGACCAGCGCGCTGTTGGAGCCGATGAAGGCCCCGGCGCCGATGTCCGTCCGGCTCTTGGTGAAGCCGTCGTAGTTGCAGGTGATGGTGCCGGCGCCGATGTTGGCCTTGGCGCCGACGCGGGCGTCGCCGATGTAGGTCAGGTGATTGGCCTTGGCCCCGGCCTCGATCACCGCGTTCTTCACCTCGACGAAATTGCCGATGTGGACGTCCGGGCCGATCTCCGCCCCCGGACGCAGCCGGGCATAGGGGCCGATGACGGCGCCGCTGTCGATGCGCACGCCTTCCAGATGGCAGTAGGGCTTGATCTCCACCCGGTCGCCCACCGTCACGCCGGCGCCGAAGAAGCAGCCGGGACCGACCACCACGTCGCGGCCCAGCCTGGTGTCGACGCTAAGGAAGGTGCTGTCGGGGTCGATCAGGGTAGCGCCGTTGTCCATCGCCGCCTTGCGCAGGCGGCGCTGCAGCAGCTTTTCCACCTCCGCCAGTTCGGCGCGGGAATTGACGCCGACCACTTCGGCCGGGGCGGCCTCCACCACGGCGCAGGCCATGCCGGCGCGGCGCGCGATCTGGACCACGTCGGTCAGGTAATATTCGGACTTGGCGTTGTCGTTGCCTACGCTGCCGATCAGGTCGAACATGCTGGCGCCGTCGAACGCCATCAGACCGGCGTTGCACAGGGTGACCGCGCGCTCCTCTTCGCTGGCGTCGAGATACTCGACGATCTTCTCCAGCCCGCCGCGGGCGTTCAGGATCAGCCGGCCATAGGCGCCGGGATCGTCGGGACGCATACCCAGCACCACCACCGCCGGGTCGGCCGCCTGCCGGCGCGCCTGCACCAGCGCGCGCAGCGTGTCCGGCGTGACCAGCGGCGTGTCGCCGTACAGCACGATGACGTCGCCGGTGAAGCCCTCCAGCAGGCCGAAGGCGGCGCGCACGGCGTCAGCGGTGCCGCGCTGCTCGTGCTGGACCGCGGTGGGGTAGGGGGCGACGGCGGCGGCGACGCTGTCCATGCCGGGACCGACAACGACCACCACATGGTCGGGATCGAGAGTCTTCACCGCGGCCAGCACATGCCCGACCATCGGCCGGCCGGCGACCCGGTGCAGCACCTTGGGCAGATCGGATTTCATGCGCGTGCCCTTGCCGGCGGCGAGGATCACGCAGGCGAGCGGACGATTGGCCATGGTGGTGTTCCTGGTCGGACCTTGTGTGGAGGGGGGAAACCGGTCGCAAAAGGCGTCGTACTTGAGCCGGGAAAGGTTAAGACATCACTGCCGGGATGGACGAGGCTTCTTCCGGAGTGGGCGCCGCACCATCGGCAATTCCGAAGGTGGTGTGCCACAGCGCGCCGGAAAAGCCCAAGTCAACTTTTGTTTCAATCTGCAATAAACGAATGTTTCCAAAGGGTTGCCTGCCCAATATCCTATGTTTTCCGTCGGTGGTCATCCAGCTTCGCGAGGGTGGCGTCCGCCCGTCGTCGCCGGTTTGCCTGACGTGTGTAAATTCCAAGGCTTTTCAGTGACATGTGCCTTGACCAGTACTGGTACGGAGGTAGCGTTTCTCCCCGACTCAGTCAACTCAACCTTTAGGTCCGCGTGGCACGGTACCCAAAGCCGGGTACTGGTCTTTTCCTGGGTAACCTGGATCTCGCAGCCGTCATAGTCATCCCACCGCATCGTGACGAGGTCCGATGACCTCCGGCCGGGGGGAGCGGCGGAACCACGGCCCGGCGCATAGGCTCCTTGATGGTGGCGATGGTGATGTCGGCCCACCTGCGTCGGCGCGCTTTTTCAATGGCGGTTTGTCTGTATCGGCGCAAATCGCCGAAGGACTGGCGGGATGCCGGCCATGGGCGGCTTGACGAGAACGAAAGATTGGTGCGCCTGCGTTGCGAACTGTTCTCATAAGCGGAAAATTAACGGAGGGCGGAGTAGAATAATCGCACTGTCCGGAATTTGGTAATCGCTGCGATGATCTCCGCACGAACCCCAGGAAACTTCGATCATGCCGCGGGCGATGCTCGCCGGTTTAATGTGGCCGGCCTGCTTTTTGCCGCTATGGTTGTTCTGACCATCGCGTTCGTGCTGTTCATGGCGCTGGAGACGGCCCGTCGGATCGACATGGCCACGGCGGAGCGGACGAAGGACGAGATCGCCGACGCCGTTGCGGACCTCGGCGCCGCGATGGGTAAGAAGGCCGAGGAATACAGCCTCTGGAACGACGCCGTCGACCATCTGGTCGTCGGCTACGACCCCGTCTGGGCCAACGCCAATGTCGGACCCTATGCGGAGCGGCTGTGGGGGCTCGACCGCTCCTATGCTTGGAACGGCCGTGACGGGCTGATCTACGCGTCGAAGGACGGCGCCCTTCGCGATGATATGGACGCGGCGACCGGCGAGGCCGCCGATCTGCGGCCGGTGCTGGCGGCGGCGCGCGCCGCCGGAAAGCCGGTCAGCGGCATCGTCCATATCGGGCAGATCCCCTTCGTCTTCGGCGCGCGGGTGATCGCGTACGAATACGGGCATGATCCCCTGCCGCCGAACCCCGACCGGCCGGTCCAGGTCTTCATGACCCGGCTCGATTCGGAACTGGCGAAGCTGGCAAGCTCGCGCCGGATCGCCGACCTGCGCGTGGCCGAGGCCGGCGGGCCGGCTCCGGCGGCTGTCGTCAGCCTGCCGCTGGAGAGCATCGCCGGGCAGCGGTTCGGCGTGCTGACCTGGACGCCGGAACAGCCCGGCCGCACCCTGGTCCGCGAGACGGCACCCTATGCCGGCGGCTTCGCGCTGGCGCTGCTGGCCCTGCTGTTCCTGTTCCAGCGCGTGCTGCAGCGGTTGAAGCGGCAGGAACCGCTGCGTCTCAGCGTGGCCCGGCTGGCCCAGTCGCAGCGCGTCGCAAAGCTGGCCTACACCGTCCATCTGCCCGAAGACCTGCTGGAGGTCTCGGCCAATTTCCGCGAGCTGGTCGGGCTCGAACGGGTGGATCCGGGCGACGGAAGCGAGCGGCTCACCGTCGGGCAGCTTCTCGACCGGGTGGTGCCGGAACAGCGGCCGGACGTGCAGGACGCCTATCGCCGGGCCTGGGCCGAGAACGCGCGGTTCGACATCGAATACCGCGTCGCCCGGCCGGGCGGCGTTCATCTGGACCTTCAGGAGGTCGGGGAGCCCTTCCATGACGCCGACGGCCGCGTGCTGGGGCTGATCACCGCCATCCAGGACGTCACCGCGCGCCGCCGGGCGGAGGAGACGATCCGCCACCAGGCCAATTACGACGCGCTGACCGGGCTCCCCAACCGGCCGCTGTTCTATGACCGGCTGCGCCATGCGCTGCGGCGGGCGGCGCGCGACCGGACCTGCATGGCGCTGCTGTTCATCGACCTGAACCGCTTCAAATGGGTCAACGACACGCTGGGCCACCACACCGGCGACGTGCTTCTGCGCGAGGCGGCGCAGCGGATGGCGGCCTGCGTCCGCGGGTCGGAGACCATCGCCCGGATCGGCGGCGACGAGTTCACCGTCATCCTGTCGCAGATCGGTGACCGGGCGGAAGCGGAAGCGGTGGCCCGCCGCCTGCTAGAATGCCTGGGCGCGCCCTTCCACATCGCCGGCCAGACGCTGCACATCTCGGCCAGCATCGGCGTCACCTTCGCACCGGAGCAGGGGAGCGACCCGGAACTGCTGGTGAAGAACGCCGATGTCGCCATGTACCACGCCAAGCGGCAGGGGACGGCCAACTGGACCTTCTACGATCCGGAGATGGACGCCGACGCGCTCGACCATCTGCGGATGGAGAACCAGCTGCATGAGGCGGTGGCCAAGGGCCAGCTGGCGCTGTTCCTCCAGCCGGTGGTGGAAGTCGGCAGCGGCCTGCTGGCCGGCGCGCAGGCGGAGGTACGCTGGAACCATCCCGACCACGGCCTGCTGCCCCCCACCGACTTCCTGCATCTGGCCGAGGCGAACGGGCTGATCCTGCAGATCGGCGCATGGCTGCTCGATGCCGGTTGCCGGCAATTGGCGGGCTGGAGCGACCGCGGCGCCGCGGGCTTGCGGCTGACCGTGCCGGTGTCCACCCTGCAGCTCAAGCATTCCGGCTTCGGCGATCAGGTTGCCGGCTGCCTCGCCCGTCATGGGGCGGCGCCGGACCGGCTGATCCTGGAACTGCCGGAGGCCGCCATGCTGGCGCCGTCGGCGGAGATGGCGCGGACCATGCAGGCGCTCAGGACGCTGGGTGTCACCTTCTCCGTCAGCGGCTTCGGCACCGGCTATGCGTCGCTCGGCCATCTGCGGCGGCTTCCGGTGGAATTCCTGAAGATCGACCAGGGCATTCTGCTGGACATGATCCGCAATCCGGCCAGCCGGGAGACGCTGCGCGCCATCGTGGCGCTGGCCCGCAGCATGAACCTGACGGTGATCGCCGAAGGGATCGAGACGGGAGAGCAGCAACTCCTGGCTGGCGAGGTCCGCTGCGGTTTCGCCCAAGGGGCTTTCCTCGGCCGGCCCATCCCGGCAGACGAGTTCGACCCGACGTTTGGGACCGCGTTCGGTCCGGTAACGGCGGTTCCCGCCGAAGCAACTGGCGAGTCGCTGTGTTCCGTGGACGAGCAGAGCTGACCGGCCGCGAGATGCCTGCTTTCGCGCCATTCGGGCCGCTCCGCCGCGCATCCTCGACCCGTCGGCACCCGAAAACCGGTTCCGATCGTGCAACCGCCCGGACTATACGCAGCATTTGCGACAAACCCTTGCGCATCGCACTAGGATGTCCGCACTAAGCATATTAGGATAATCACTCGAAGACGGATGCCTGAAGGTCGGCAACCCGACGGTTCGAAGGGGGGCGGCAGGTGGAGGAACCCAGCGCCACGGCGACGATCGCAACCGCCCTCGCGGGCGGTGTCGGGCTGCTGGCGCTGGTGACGCTCGTTTACGGGACGATCCTCTATCGGCTGGAGGAACGGCCCCGGATGCGGCAGCTTTCCCTGGGGCTGCTGTTCGGCGTCGGCGGCGTGGCCGCCATGCTGCAGTCGGTTCCCATCTCCCCCGGTGTGTATCTGGACGTGAAGGCGGTGCCGGTCGCGCTGGCCGCTCCCTTCGGTGGGCCGCTGGCCGCCATGCTGGCCGCCGGGACCGTGTCGGCGGTCCGCATCGCGATCGGCGGCGCCGGGACGATCCCGGGGGTGATCGGGATCCTGGTGGCCGGTTCCGTCGGCTTGCTGCTGCGGCGGCTGGTGCCCGCTGCGGAGTGGCGGAATTCACGGCCGCTGTTCATCCTCGCGCCGGTTGCGTCCCTCCACTCCCTCAGCATCTTCGTGCTGCCGTGGGAGGTCGCGCTGCCGGTCTTCGTCGATGGCGGGATCCCCATCGCGCTGTTCACGGCGGCGGGCATCCTGCTGCTGGGCACGATGCTGGCGCGCGAGCGCCGCCGCGTCGACACCGAGCATATGCTGCGCAACGCGGCCTTGAGCGACCCTCTGACCGGGCTGGCGAACCGACGCGCCTTCTTCGCCTCCATCGACCGGGCCGTGGCCGGCGCGCTGCGCCACGACACGCCGGTGTCGCTGCTGATGCTGGACATCGACCATTTCAAGCAGGTCAACGACAGCCGCGGCCACGATGCCGGCGACGCCGTGCTGGTGTCGCTCAGCCGCCTGCTCCAGTGCAGCGTGCGGCAGAGCGACCTCGTCGCCCGTTTCGGCGGCGAGGAATTCGCCATCCTGCTTCCCAACGCGCCGGGCGACGGGGCACTCCAACTGGCCGAACGCCTGCGCTGCGCCGTCCGCGACCTGAGCATCCCGCAGGACGGCGCGATCCTGCATGTGACCGTCAGCATCGGCCTGTCGACGCTCGCCCCCGACATCGGCCGGGCCGACGCCATGATCAAGGCGGCCGACATGGCGCTCTACCGTGCCAAGCAGGGCGGCCGGGACCGCGTCTGCCGCCATGCCGACGCCGGCGTGAAGAGGCCGGAACCGGTATCCTGAGCGGGGCGTCACAGCAGCGGAATGTCGCTGCCGCCGTTCACGATGTCGACGGTGCCGGAGATCAGGTTCTCCGCATAGAGCGCCTCGAGGTCGATGCCGCCGGTGGGGCGCACCGGGCGGATGGCGCGGATCCAGCCGGCGATCGCCTGTTCCTGGCGGCGGCGGATCGCTTCGGCGTCCTCCACCGTCACCGCCTGGAAGGACAGGCTGTCGCCGGGGCGCAGACGGCCGGCACGGGGCAGGTCGGCGGAGATCACCGTGGCGATCTTGGCATAGCCGCCGGCGGTCTGGTGGTCGTTCAGCAGCAGGATCGGCTGGCCGTTGCCCGGCACCTGGATGGAGCCGGTGACCAGCCCGTCGGACGGAATGTCGGCGCTGCCGAGATGCGCCAGCGCCGGCCCCTCCAGCCGAAGGCCCATGCGGTCGGCCTGTTTGCCGACGCGGTAGGTCGCCGACAGGAAGGTCTCCGCCGCGGCGTCGGTGAAGCGGTCCTCCTGCGGTCCAAGCACGACGCGCAAGGGGCCGGCGCCATAGTCCGGCGGCTGCGGCAGTTCGACGTCCGGCCCGTCCGGTGCGGTCTCGAAGGCCAGGGGCAGCCGGTCGCCCTCGGCCAGCGGCCGGCCGCCGAGCGGACCGACGCCGGCGCGCACGTAAGTGGACAGGCTGCCCATCACCGGCGCCAGCGCGAAGCCGCCGGCCACCGCCAGATAGGCGACGGAAGCCCCGTCCACCGCGCCCAGCCGCAACACGTCGCCCTGCCGCAGGGTGTGGCTGCGGTGCGGGGCCAGCGGTTGCGGGGCGTCACCCTCGCGCTCCAGCGTCAGCGCCAGCGGCCCGACGGCGGCGATGCGGACGGAGGGTGCGTCCACCCGCAGGGCGGGGCCGAGCAGGGCGATCTCCAGCCCCGCCATGCCCGGCGGATTGCCGACCAGCGCATTGGCGAGCCGCAGCGCCAGCGGGTCGAGCGCGCCGGCAACCGGCATGCCCAGTTCCTGATAGCCGAAGCGGCCAAGATCCTGAACGGTGGTGAAGGGGCAGGGGCGGGTGACGGTGAGGAAGCCGTTCATCACGCGGCCCTCAGGCTTGCGGAGTCGAAACGGCCGGCGCTGGCCGCCTCGGCGATGCTATCGAAGGCGGTGCGGTCCACCGCCTCGAAACGCACCCGGTCGCCGGCGGCCAGCAGCACCGGGTCGGGCCGGCCGCCGTCATAGAGCGGCACCGGGCAGCGGCCGATCAGATGCCAGCCGCCGGGGCTTTCCCAGGGATAGACGGTGGTCAGCCGCCCGGCGATGGCGACCGATCCCGCCGGCACCCGCACCCGCGGCTCCGTCCGGCGCGGCCGTTCCAGTTCGGCCGGCAGGTCGCCCATGTAGCCGAAGCCCGGCATGAAACCCAACATATAGACGAAATACTCCACCGAACCGTGCAAGGCTGCCACCCGCTCCGCCGTCAGGCCCATCCCGTCGCACAGCTCCGCCAGATCGGGGCCGAGGTCGGGGTCGTAGCAGACCGGCAGGCGCCACAGCCGTCCCTCCGCCGGGGCGGTGTCGCTGCCGGCAAGCGCCGCCTCGACCGCCGCCTGCATCTCGCGCCGGCCGGTCGCGACGGGATCATAGACCACCAGCAGCGAGCGGAAGGTCGGCACCGTCTCCACCAGCCCCGCCGGCGGGGCGGCCTTCAGCCGGGCGTGCAGGGCCATGACGCGGGCGTTGGTCGCCCGCTCGATGGTCTCGCCGAACTCGACGTTGAAGGCGGTGTCGCCGCAATTCGTGAAGCGGACGTCCACGCTGTCGCTCCTTACCCGATCATCTTGGACGGCAGCCAGGTCACCAGTCCGGGGAACACCCAGAGCAGGACGACCATCACCACCATCAGCAGGAAGAAGGGCATGCTGGCCTTGCCGATGGTGAAGATGCTCTTGCCGGTCATAGACTGCAGCACGAACAGGTTGAAGCCCACCGGCGGGGTGATCTGCGCCATCTCCACCACGATGATGATGTAGATGCCGAACCACAGAAGGTCGATGCCCGCCTGCTGCACCATCGGCAGGATGACCGAAGTGGTCAGCACCACCATGGAAATGCCGTCGAGGAAGCAGCCCATCACGATGAAGAAGAGGGTCAGCGCCACCAGCAGCGCCGCCGGCGACAACTGCAGCGAGATGATCCATTCCGCCAGCAGGCGCGGGATGCCGGTATAGCCCATCGCCACCGTCAGGAAGGCGGCGCCGGCCAGGATGAAGCCGATCATGCAGGAGGTGTGGGCGGCGCCGAACAGGCTTTCGCGGAAGGTCGCCCAGCTCAGCGTGCCGGTCACCAGCGCCAGCACCAGGGAGCCCAGCACGCCGATGCCCGCCGCCTCCGTCGGGGTGGCGATGCCGACATAGATGGAGCCCAGGACGGCGGCGATCAGCAGCACGACCGGGATCAGCGCGCCGGTGTCGCGGATCTTTTCCGCGAAGCTCTGCGAGGCTTCCGGCGGCGGCACCCGGCCGGGATTCAGCAGCGACCAGCCGCCGACATAGGCCATGAACAGGCCGGTCAGCACGATGCCGGGAATGACGCCGGCGATGAACAGCCGGGCGATCGACACGTCGGCGGCCACGCCATAGACGATCATGATGATCGAGGGCGGGATCAGCAGACCCAGCGTGCCGGCCCCGGCCAGCGAACCGATGGTCATCAGCGGGTCGTAGCCGCGTCGGTTCAGCTCCGGGATCGTCATGCGGCCGATGGTGGCAGCCGTCGCGGCCGAGGAACCGGACACCGCGGCGAAGATCGAGCAGCCGACGATGTTCACATGCATCAGCCTGCCGGGCAGCCAGCCGGTCCAGGGCGCCAGACCCTTGAACATGTCGGACGAGATGCGGGTGCGGAACAGGATCTCGCCCATCCAGATGAACAGCGGCAACGCCGTCAGCGTCCAGGAGGTGCTGGCGCCCCAGACGTTGGTCGCCATCACCATGCCCACCGGCCGTGCGGTGAACAGCACCATGGCGACGAAGCCGACGCCGGCCAGCGCCAGCGCCACCCAGACGCCGGCCCCCAGCATCAGGAACATCGTCACCACGACGACGATGGAAGCGGTGGTCTCGTCCATCGCTCAGCCCTCGCTCTGCATGCCGGCATGCTGATAGGAGGCGTCGCGCCCCCGCAGCACGGCCAGCAAATCGTCGATCAGCGCGATGACCAGCACCACCAGGCCCGCCGCCATCAGTGCCTGCGGAATCCACAGCGGGATCGGCAGCACGCCCTGGCTGAGATCGCCGAAATCGTAGGAATCATAGGTCATGCGCACCCAGTACCAGGCGAAATAGGCGCTGAGGGCGGTGGCGAAGCCCAGGCACAGCAGCTCCAGCGCCCGGCGCGGGCCGCCGCGGAGCCGGTCCACCAGAACGCCGACGCGGATATGGGCGCCGCGGCGCAGCGCCGGTCCCAGCATCAGGAAGAAGGACGCTGCCATGCAGTAGCCCGCCAGCTCGTCGGCGCCCGGCACCATGCGGTCGAACAGGCGGCTCGCCACCTGGGCGACGATCAGGACGGCGATGGCGGCGAGCGAAACCGCACCGAGAATCTCGGCGGTTCGGTAAAGGATGGACAGTGCGGTGCGCATGGCGCAACCACCTCCTGCGGTCGGTCGTGGCGAAGGGGCGTTTGCAAGAGGGGCGTCCGGCCGGCCGCCTTGCTGCTGGCTGCCGGCCGGACCCCAACCTTGGCGAGGGAGCCTTACTTGCGATAAGCGGCGATGATCGCCTCGCCGTCGGCGCCGGCGGCCTTGGTCCATTCCTCGGTCATCGTCTTGCCGATGGCGGACAGGCCTTCCTTCAGCTTGTCCGACGGCGGCAGAACCTTCATCCCGTTGTCCGACATGGTCTTGTTCAGCTCGGCCGTCTTCTTTTCCCACTCCGACCAGCCCTTGGCCTCGGCCTTGGCCGCGGCGTCCTGGATCGCCTTCTGGGTGTTGGCGTCCAGACCCTTCCAGACTTCGGAATTGATGAACACCATGTTGCGCGGCAGCCAGGCCTGGACGTCGTAATAGACCTTCACGAAGTCCCAGGCCTTGGTGTCGACGCCGGTGGCGGCCGAGGTGATCATGGCGGTGACGATGCCGGTGCCGAAGGCCTGCGCGACCTCCGCCGCCTCGATCTTCACCGGGATGGCGCCGGACAGCTCGGCGATGCGGGTGGTCGCCGGGTTGTAGGCGCGGAACTTCTGGCCCTTCAGCCCGTCGATCGACTGCATCTCCTCCTTCACATAGAGGCCCTGCGGCGGCCACGGAATCGAATAGAGCAGCTTCAGGCGCTGGCGCTCCAGCTTCTTCTCCAGATAGGGCTTGGAGACGTCGTACAGCTTGTGCGCGGCCTTGAAGTCGGTGGCGAGGAAGGGCACGGAATCGAGGCCGTAGAGCGGATCCTCGTTCGCCCAGGAGCTGATCAGCACCTCGCCCAGCTGGGCCTGACCGGACTGGACCGCGCGCTTGATCTCCGGATGGCGGATCAGCGAGCCGTTGGTGTGGACGGTGATGCTGATCTTGCCGTTGGTGGCCGCCTTCACGTCGTCGGCGAACTGCTTCACCACGACGGTGTGCAGGTTCGTGTCCGGATAGGGGGTCGGCATGTCCCAGGTCTCGGCCGCGGCGGCCAGCGGCCCGGCGGCGACGACGCCCAGACCCAGCAGGCCGGCGACCACCGGACCGGCGATCCGGCGGGTGAGACGGGATTGCAGCGTGTCAGCGGTCATGATGTTCGGAAGCTCCCTGATTGTTGGCCGAAACGGCAGCCGCCGGCCTTGTGGCCGGTCGGGCGGGAGCGGAAGCCGCAATTCCGGAACGGTCATGTCCCGGAACGGTGGCCTCCCCGATCCCGCCCTTTCTCGGAATCCAAAGGTTCACCGTTCCGCGCCGTCCGTCAAACGTCCTGTGAGGGAGGCGGAAAAATTCAGCGCTGTCCGCAGCTTATCGGCGAGAAAGCACCTACAGGTCAGTAGATCAGCTCGTTCTCGCCACTGCCCTCGGCCAGGACCAGCTCGCCGCGGGCGGCGAGGTCCTTCGCCAACTGGACCATGTACATCTGCGCCTCGTCCACGTCGCGGACGCGCACCGGACCCATGGCGGCCATGTCCTCGCGCAGGATCTTCGCCGCACGCTCCGACATGTTGGAGAAGAACAGGTCCTTCAGCGACTCCGAAGCACCCTTCAGCGCGGTGCCGAGCTTCTGCTTGTCCACGGTGCGCAGCATGGTCTGGACGCCGGTGGGGTCGAGCTTCGACAGGTCCTCGAAGGTGAACATCAGCGACTTGATGCGCTCGGCGCTGTCGCGGTTGCGCTCCTCCAGGGCGGCCATGAAGCGGTGCTCGGTGGTGCGGTCCAGCCCGTTGAAGATCTCGGCCAGCATCTCGTGGCTGTCGCGGCGGCTGGTGCGGGCGAGGTTGGTCATGAACTCGGTGCGCAGGGTGCGCTCGACGTCGTCCAGGACCTCCTTCTGCACCGCCTCCATGCGCAGCATGCGCATGATGACCTCCATCGCAAAGCTTTCCGGCAGCTGCGCCAGCACGCGGCCGGCGTGGTCGGAGCGGATCTTGGACAGGACGACGGCGACGGTCTGCGGATACTCGTTCTTCAGATAGTTGGACAGCACCGACTCGTTCACGTTGGTCAGCTTGTCCCACATCGTGCGACCGGCCGGACCACGGATGTCCTCCATGATCTGGTCGACCTTGTCCTTCGGCAGGGTCTTCAGCAGCAGCCGCTCGGTCGAATCGAAGGAACCGACCACGGTGCCGCTCGACGACATCTGCTCGGCGAACTCGACGAACAGGCGCTCGATCAGGTTGGCCGACACCGTGCCCAGGTTCGCCATCACCTGGGACAGTTCCTTGATCTCCTCGTCGTCCATCAGCGAGAACAGCTTGGACGAATGCTCCTCGCCCAGCGCCAGCATCATGATGGCGGCCTTTTCCGGGCCGGTGAGGGTCCGGTAGTCCTCACGAACCTTCTGAGCCATTGCTACCCTTCATGATGCGCGGTTCCGATGATGCGCGATGATTGCGACAAACATCGTTAACAAACGATAAGGATGAGGCTCGGGGCGTTGCGAAAGGGCAGGGTCGGAACCGAATCCGGGCAGGGCGGTTGGAGGGTGCAGCCCCAACTCTCGCGCGAAAGGTGGCGTCCATGCCCGCCCGTGCCGCCCTTCTGCTGCCCTGTCTCGGGGCCGTCCTGTCGGCACTGCTGCCGGGCTCCGCCCTGGCGGAACGGGCGGTGACGACAGAGGGAACTGACTGCCGGGTGTGGGACCAGTATCCCGACCGGCGCAAGACCATCCGCTGGTCCGGGGCCTGCCCCGGCGGCTGGGGGAACGGTCCCGGCGTGCTGAGCTGGTCCTATGATGGCCGTTATGACGGGCAGGTGGAGGGAACGCTGGTCGACGGGCGGCTGGAAGGGCAGGCACTCGTCAGCTGGCGCGACGGACGCCGCCTCGACGGGAATTTCCGCGACGGGCTGGTTTCGGGGCAGGCGACCCATGTCTGGCCCGACGGGCGCGTCTATGAGGGGGAGTGGAAGGACGACCGCCGCACCGGCCTCGGCGCGCTCACCTTCCCCAGTGGAAACAAGTATGTCGGCCGTTTCCACCGCAACCGCCCGACCGGGCCGGGCGAGTTCGTGACGGCCGATGGAGAGCGCTACCGGGCGCGGATCGACGCCCACGGCAAAGTCAGTGCCGGCTCACCGCTGGACCGCCCGCCGCAATCGGCCGAGATCGCGCCGGCCGCAGAGTCCGACCCCGCTTCGCCGCCGCCCCGAGCGGGCCGGCCGCAGAAGCTCGAAGAGTGGCTGAACCAGTCGGATCATCTCCTTCGCGACCGCCCACGGTAAGGGGAAATCTCCCTCTCTCCAGGGTGGAGAGGGGATAGCCACCCGGACTCCGTCCCACCGCATACGCCACTATGTGAAAATGGATTTACAGGAATATGGCGATCCTGTAACTCTATCGACATAGAGGCGGCGCTGACGCTGCGAAGGGGGAGCGGGGGATGGAGCCACCCATTCAGACGGGATCGCTGCTGATCCGCATGCAGAACTGCCAGCAGCAGCTTCCGGCGGCGCTCGCCAAGGTCGGGGCCTGGGCGCTGGCCTATCCCTTCCGCACCGCGACGCTGAAGATCGGCGAACTGGCGGCGGCAGCGGAGGTCTCCGTCGCGTCAGTCAACCGCTATGCCCGCTTCCTCGGCTATGACGGCTATCCGGAATTCCGCGAGGATCTGCTGCGCGCCTTCGAATCCACCTTCGCGCCGGTGGAAAAGCTGCGCGTCGCCGTGCAGCGCGACACCTCGAACGCCGAGATCATGCGGGAATCGCTGGCCAGCGACGCCGTCAACATCACCCGCACCATGGATCTGCTGCAGCCGGAGCAGTGCGAGGCGGCGATCCGCCTGATCCGCGATGCCGGCCGCGTCGTGGCGTTGGGGCTCGGCGACAGCGCCTATCTCGCGCTGTTCCTGACCGACGTGCTGGAGCCCTATGTCGACAATGTCCACGAAGCCATCGAGTTCGCGGGCACCGAGCGCACCATCCGCCGGCTGATGACGATGAAGCCCGGCGATCTGGTGATCGCCATCACCTCCCCGCGCTATTCGCGCCGGACCATCGAGCATCTGCAGCTGTGCCGGGAGCGGGGGGCGAAGGCCATCGCGTTGACCGACGCGCCGGACAGCCCGATCGTGCCGCTGGCCGACGTGACCCTGCTGGCCGGGGCCGACCATGGCGTGCGCCACAGCTCCCCCACCGGTCTGATGGCGCTGATCGTGGCGCTCGGCACCGCGCTGTCGCGCTCCCGTCCCGACAGCGTCCATCAGGCCGCCGACATGGCCGAACGCATCCTGCCCTACCTCCACGTCGTGCCGAAATCGAGCCGGCCTCCCGAGTGAACGGCACTTCCCCTCCACGCGCCAACGAAGCTGGAAAGCGATGACGATCTCCTATTGGAACGGGCGTTACCTGCCGCTGGACGAGGTCCATGTGTCGCCGCTGGACCGCGGTTTCCTGTTCGCCGACGGCCTCTATGAGGTGACCGCCGCCTATAATGGCCGCCTGTTCGAGCCGGAGGCGCACGTCGCCCGCCTGCAGCGCGGCATGGCCGAGCTGCGCATCGACTGCGCCCTGTCGGCCGGCGACTGGTTGGACATCATGGAGCGGCTGGCGGCGGAGTCCGGCATCGACGGCGACCTGACCGTCTACCTGCAGGTCACCCGCGGCGCAGCATCCAGCCGCGGCCATGCCTTCCCGGCCGGCGTCACCCCGTCGGTGTTCGGCATGGCGAGCCCGTTGAAGCGCCCGCCCGCGGCGTGGCGCGACCAGGGTGTCGCCGCCATCACCATCCCCGACATCCGCTGGGGCCGCTGCGACCTGAAGACGGTGGCGCTGCTCGGCAGCGTGCTGGCGCAGCAGGCGGCGACCGACGCCGGCGTGGTCGATGCGCTGCAACTGCGCGACGGCATGGTGACCGAGGGCGCCGCCACCAACATCTTCGTGGTCAAGGACGGCGTCATCGCCACGCCGGTCAAGGACAACCGCATTCTGGAGGGCATCACCCGCATCGTCGTCCTGCGGCTGGCCGCCGAGGCCGGGCTGCGGCTGGAGGAGCGCGACATCCCGGCGGCGGAGCTTGAGGCCGCCGACGAGATCTGGATCGCCAGCACCACCAAGGAAATTACCCCCGTCACCAGTCTGAACGGCAAGCCGGTCGGCAGCGGCGCGCCGGGCATGGTCTGGCGCCGCATCTTCGCGCTGTTCGCCGAGAAGCTGGGCCGATGAGCGGCGCCGCTGCCGTGAAAGCGGTCGACACCGCCCCGGCCCTGCTGTCGGTGCCCCTGCTGTCCGTAGAGGGGCTGAGCGTCGCCTTCGACGGCGAGCATGGTCCCGTGCGCGTGGTCGACGATGTCAGCTTCACCGTGGCGCCGGGCGAGACGGTCGCCA
Source organism: Azospirillum sp. B2RO_4 (assembly GCF_051124815.1). NCBI lineage: Bacteria > Pseudomonadati > Pseudomonadota > Alphaproteobacteria > Rhodospirillales > Azospirillaceae > Azospirillum > Azospirillum sp. B2RO_4. The sequence goes on from NZ_CP118487.1 coordinate 125,942, forward strand.
TCGTCGGCGAGTCCGGCTCCGGCAAGTCGGTGACCTCGCTGTCGCTGATGCGGCTGGTCGACTATGCCGGCGGCCGCATCGTCGGCGGGCGCATCCGCTTCAAGGGCCGTGACGGGCGGGAACGCGACCTTGCCGGCCCACCGGCCGAGGCGCTGACCGACATGCGCGGCAACGACATCGCCATGGTCTTCCAGGAGCCGATGACGTCGCTGAACCCGGTCTTCACCATCGGCGACCAGATCGCCGAGGCGGTGATGCTGCACCAGGGTCTCGACCGCAAGGCGGCGCGGGCCGAAGCGTTGCGCATGTTGGAGAAGGTGCGCATTCCCGAGCCGGCCCGGCTGCTCGACCGCCATCCGCACCAGCTGTCGGGCGGCATGCGCCAGCGCGTGATGATCGCCATGGCGCTGTCCTGCCGGCCGTCGCTGCTGATCGCCGACGAGCCGACCACGGCGCTGGACGTCACAATCCAGGCGCAGATTCTGCGTCTGATCCGCCTGCTGCAGGACGAGATGGGGATGGGCGTCATCTTCATCACCCACGACATGGGCGTGGTGGCGGAGGTGGCCGACCGGGTCGTCGTGATGTGGCGTGGCCGCAAGGTGGAGGAAGGGCCTGTCGAGCGCATCTTCCAGGCGCCGCAGCACCCCTACACCAAGGCGCTGCTGTCCGCCGTGCCGAAGCTTGGTGCGTTGCGCGGCCAGGATCTGCCGATCCGCTTTCCACTGCTCGTGGTGGACGACGCCAAGGCGGACGCCGCGCCGCCGGCCCCGCCGGTGCAGGACACCGTGCGCGCAGCCGACGCGCCGCTTCTGGAGGTGCGCGACCTCACCACCCGCTTCGACGTGCGCAAGGGCATCTTCGGATCGCTGAAGGCCCGCGTCCATGCGGTGGAGAAGGTCAGCTTCGCCGTCCGTCCGGGCGAGACGCTGGCGCTGGTCGGCGAGTCCGGCTGCGGCAAGTCGACCACCGGCCGCACCATCATGGGGCTGCAGACCGCCACCTCCGGCACCATCCGCTTCGACGGCACCGACACCGCGACGCTGGATTCCAACGGTCAGGCCAAGCTGAAGGAAAAGATCCAGTACATCTTCCAGGATCCCTTCGCCTCGCTGAACCCGCGCATGACCGTCGGCTTCAGCGTCGCCGAGCCGATGCTGGTCCATGACTATGTGCCGACGGCCAAGCCGGGCGTGTCGCGCCGCCGCGCCGTGGAGGAGCGGGTCGCCGAACTGCTGACCCAGGTCGGCCTGAAGCCGGAGCATGCGCGCCGCTATCCGCACGAATTCTCCGGCGGACAGCGCCAGCGCATCTGCATCGCCCGGGCGCTGGCTTGCGACCCCAAGCTGATCATCGCCGACGAGGCGGTGGCTGCGCTCGACGTGTCGATCCAGGCGCAGATCGTCAACCTGCTGATGGAGCTGCAGGCGAAACGCGGCCTGTCCTATCTCTTCATCAGCCATGACATGGCGGTGGTGGAGCGGGTCAGCCACCGTGTCGCGGTGATGTATCTCGGCCAGATCGTCGAACTCGGCCCCCGCCGCGCCGTGTTCGAGAATCCGCAGCACCCCTACACCCGCCGACTGATGGCGGCGGTGCCGATCGCCGATCCCAGCCGCCGCACCCGCGACCTGCGGCTGCTGACCGGCGAAATTCCCAGCCCCATCCGCAACCTCGGCGACGAGCCGCTGGTCCAGCCGCTGGTGCAGGTCGGCGACGGCCATTTCGTCGCGCGTCACGCCGTGGGCGGCGATTTCTGAATCAAAAAACAGGGAGTTCTCACGTGAAGCGTTTTGCTCTTCCCCTGCTGGCCGGCCTGCTCGCCGGCACCGCGCTGGCCGGTCCGGCCTTCGCCGCGAAGGATCTGGTCGTCGGCATTCCCGACAACATCACCACGCTGGACCCGGCCGACATCAACGACACCCTGTCGCAGTCGGCCAGCCGCACGATGATGCAGGGCCTGTTCGGCTTCGACAAGGACATGAAGCTGGTGCCGCTGCTGGCCGAGAGCTTCGAGGTCAACGACACCGCCACCGAATACACCTATCACCTGCGCAAGGGCGTCACCTTCCATGACGGCTCGCCCTTCAACGCCCAGGCGGTGAAGACCAATTTCGACCGGCTGTCCAACCCGGCCAACCGGCTGAAGCGCCAGAGCCTGCTGGCGATGCTGGCCGAGACGGTGGTGGTCGACGACTACACCGTCAAGCTGAAGCTGGCCCAGCCCTTCGGCGCGCTGAACAACAACCTCGCCCATCCCGGCGCCATGATCCACAGCCCGAAGGCGCTGGAGACCTACGGCAAGGAGATCGGCCGCCATCCGGTCGGCACCGGCCCCTACAAGTTCGTCAGCTGGGAAGCGGATACGCTGAAGGTCGAGAAGAACGACCATTACTGGAAGCAGGGCCTGCCGAAGATCGACCACGTCACGCTGAAGAGCGTGCCGGAGAACGGCAGCCGCATCGCCATGCTGCAGACCAACGAGGCGCAGTTCATCTATCCGCTGCCGCCCGAAATGGTGAAGATGGTGGAGGCCAACACCCAGCTGGAGATCATCGACGCCCCGTCGATCATCGCCCGCTATGTGGCGATGAACACCATGAAGAAGCCGTTCAACGACCCGCGCGTCCGTCAGGCGCTGAACTACGCCATCGACAAGAACGCCTACGCCAAGGTGGTCTATCGCGGCCATGCCGGCCCGCTGGATTCGGCGATCCCGTCCAAGCTGGGCTTCCACGTCACCCAGCCGAACCAGTACACCTACGATCTCGCCAAGGCGAAGGCGCTGCTGGCTGAAGCCGGCTATCCGAACGGCTTCGAGGCCGAGATGTTCGGCCGCAACAGCACCAACTTCATCCGCGGCATGCAGTTCGTCCAGCAGCAGCTGTCGCAGATCGGCGTCAAGCTGACCGTCACCCCGCTGGAGGCCGGCGTCGAGACCGCCCGCGTCTGGGGCGTGGAGAAGCCGGAGGACGCCACGGTGCAGATGCAGTATGGCGGCTGGTCGGCCTCGACCGGCGACGCCGACTGGGGCCTGCGCCCGCTGCTGTGGGGCAAGGGCTTCCCGCCGAAGTTCTTCAACGTCGCGTACTATAAGAACGACACGGTCGACGCGGCCATCGAGACCGGCATCGGCACCGCCGACACCGCCAAGCGCGCCGAGGCCTACCGCGTCGCCCAGGAGCAGATCTGGAAGGACGCGCCCTGGATCTTCCTCGGCGTCGAGAACCTGCTGGCCGGCAAGTCGAAGAAGCTGACCGGCTTCTACTATGTCGCCGACGGCGGCCTGCAGATGGAAGAGGCCGATCTGCAGTGATGTGAAAATGCCCTCTCTCCCCCGCTCTCGCGCAAACGAAGTTTGCGCTGACGCGACAGGCGGACCTTTGGTCCGCCGATAGCGGGGAGAGGGAGGGGACCCGCCGCGCAGCGGTGGGGAGGGTGAGGGGGCCGGCGCGCGTTTGCGCGCCGCGAAGGGGCATACTGCCCCTTCGCCATCCCCTGGCACGGGCTCACGCCCGTGCTGCCCCCTCACCCTAACCCTCTCCCCAGGGGGGAGAGGGAACTTTTCATCCGCACCTCCAGGCCCTCCACCAGGACCTCTGCCCCATGCTGAAATATCTCGTCGGCCGTCTCGCCGGCATCCTGCCGGTGCTGCTGGTGATCTCCGTCTTCGTCTTCGGCTTCGTCCATCTGCTGCCGGGCGACCCGGCGCGGCTGGTCGCCGGGCCGGATGCGACCCAGCGCGACGTCGAACTGGTGCGCCAGGATCTCGGCCTCGACCAGCCTCTGTGGGTGCAGTATGGCCGATTCCTCGGCAATGCGGTGCAGGGCGAGTTCGGGCGGTCGATGAAGTCCAAGCGGCCGGTGTCCGAGGAGATCGGCGAACGCTTTATGCCGACCCTCTACCTCACCGTCGTCGCCATGATCTGGGCGACACTGGCCGGGCTGCTGATCGGCGTGGCGTCGGCGACGAAGCGCGGGCGCTGGCAGGACCATGTCGGCATGGTGGTGGCGGTGTCGGGCATCGCCTTCCCCTCCTTCTGGCTCGGCCTGCTGATGATCGACCTGTTCTCGGTCAAGCTCGGCTGGCTGCCGACCAGCGGATACGGGACGTGGCAGCATTTCGTCATGCCGTCGCTGACGCTCGGCCTCGGCGTCGCCGCGGTGATGGCGCGCTTCACCCGCTCCGCCTTCATCGAGATCGCGCGCGAGGATTACGTCCGCACCGCGCGGGCCAAGGGCGTCCCGGCCCGGCTGGTGGTGTGGAAGCACACGCTGCGCAACGCGCTGATCCCGATCATCACCATGGTCGGCCTGCAGTTCGGCTTCCTGCTCGGCGGGTCGATCGTGGTGGAGACGGTGTTCTCCTGGCCGGGGCTGGGCCGGCTGCTGGTGGATAGCGTCAATTACCGCGACTACACCGTCATCCAGGCGGAGATCCTGCTGTTCTCGCTGGAGTTCATCATCATCAACCTGCTGGTCGATGTGCTGTACGCCTTCGCCAACCCCGAGATTCGCTACTCATGACCACGACCGACGCAACCGCCGTGGCTGTGAGCCACGAAGCCGTCCGCTCCCCGCTGCGCGAGTTCTGGCGCAAGTTCCGGCGCAACCGCACAGCCATGGCCGCCGGCATCTGCCTGGCAGCGCTGGCGCTGGCCGCGGCGGCGGCGCCCTGGATCGCGCCGTTCGATCCGGCGGCCTTCGACTACGACCGCATCCTGGAAGGCCCGTCGCCCGACCATTGGGCCGGCACCGACGCCTATGGCCGCGACATCTTCAGCCGCATCCTGTGGGGCGCGCGCATCTCGCTGTCGGTCGGGCTGCTGTCGGTGCTGCTGGGCGGGGCGGCCGGTGTCGCGCTTGGGCTGATCGCCGGCTTCCGCGGCGGCTGGATCGACAGCCTCATCATGCGCATCTGCGACGTGCTGCTGGCCTTCCCCGGCATCCTGCTCGCCATCGGCATCGTCGCCATCCTTGGGCCGGGCATCGAGAACGTCATCTATGCGGTGGCGATCTTCAGCGTGCCGGTCTTCGCCCGCCTCGTGCGCGGCAGCACGCTGTCGTTGAAGCGCGCCGTCTATGTCGACGCCGCCCGCGCGATCGGCGTGCGCGACCGGCTGCTGATGGTCCGCCACATCCTGCCCGGCACGCTGCCCAGCGTGATCGTCTATGTCTCCATGCGCATCGGCACCTCGATCCTGACGGCGGCGAGCCTCAGCTTCATCGGTCTCGGCGCCCAGCCGCCCAGCCCGGAATGGGGCGCCATGCTGGCCGACGGGCGCAGCTACATCGGCGTCGCCAGCCACGTCACCTTCTATCCCGGTCTCGCCATCTTCCTGACGGTGCTGGCCTTCAACCTGCTCGGCGACGGATTGCGCGATGCCCTCGACCCCAAGCTGCGCTGAGGGCGCGCGGCGGGCGCGGGATCTCGGGCTGGCCTGCGGCCGGCTGAAGACGGGACCGCGCAACGCCATCACCGATGTGCCCGGCCTGCGCGTCGGCCATGTCACGCTGGATGAGGGTGCCATCCAGACCGGCGTCTCCGCCATCCTGCCCCATGCCGGCAACCTCTATCGCGACAAGCCGGTCGCTGCCGCCGAGGTGCTGAACGGCTTCGGCAAGAGCGTCGGGCTGATGCAGGTTGAGGAACTCGGCGCGTTGGAAACCCCGATCCTGCTGACCAATACCCTGTCGGTGGGCACCGCATCCACCGCGCTGGTCCGCCATGCCATCGCCGCCAACCCCGACATCGGCCGCACCACCGCCACCGTCAATCCCGTGGTGATGGAGTGCAACGATGGTCCGCTGAACGACATCCAGGCGCTGGCGGTGACCGAGGCGCATGCCGCCGCCGCTCTTGCCGCCGCTCTGTCCCAGCCGGACGGTGCGGAGGTCGCGGTCGGATCGGTCGGCGCCGGGCGCGGCATGTCCTGCTTCGGTTTCAAGGGCGGCATCGGCACCTCCTCGCGCCGCCTCAAGCTGGACGGCAAGCGCCATCACCTGGGCGTGCTGGTGCTGGCGAATTTCGGCCGGCCGGGGGAACTGCGCCTTTCCGATGGCCGCCGCATCGCCCCGCCGGTGAAGGACGACGCGCCGGAGAAGGGCTCCGTCATCGTCATCGCCGCCACCGACGTGCCGCTCGACCACCGCCAGCTGCGCCGGGTGATCCGCCGCGCCGGGGTCGGGCTGGCGCGGGTGGGATCCTTCTGGGGCCACGGCAGCGGCGACATCGCGCTGGGCTTCACCACCGCCAACCGCATCGACCATGACGAGCGGGCCGACATCGGGACCCTGCGCATGTTGAACGAACGCCGCATCGACGCGCTGTTCGAGGCGATGGCCGACGCGACGCAGGAAGCCGTCCTCGACGCGCTGGCCGCCGCCACGCCGGTGGTCGGCCGCGACGGCGCCACCCGGCCCTGCCTGTCCGACATGCTGATCTCCGGGAGCACAGAGTGAAGATCTACATCTCCGCCGACATCGAAGGGGTGGCCGGCGTCGTCTCCCAGCAGCAGGTGACGCCGGGCAACCCCGAATACGAGCGTGCCCGCCGCCTGATGACCGCCGAGGTCAACGCCGCCATCGAAGGGGCACTCGAAGCCGGGGCGACCGAAATCCTGGTCAACGACAGCCACGGCCCGATGGTCAACCTGCTGCCGGACGAACTGCACCCGGCCGCCGAGCTGATCCTGGGCCGCCCCAAGCCCATCGGCATGTTCGCCGGTCTGGAGCCGGACACGGCGGGCGTGATGTGCGTCGGCTTCCACACCTCGGCCCGGCAATACGGCATCCTCGCCCACACCACCAACAGCTTCGCCTTCGGCCGCGTCCGGGTGAACGGCTTGGAGCTGGGCGAAGCCGGCAATTACGGCGCCTATGCCGGCGAGATCGGCGTCCCGGTGATCCTGTTGAGCGGCGACGACCGCTTCGCCGCCGAGATGGCGCCGCTGTTCCCCGAATCCGAACGCGTGGTGGTGAAGCAGGCGCTCGGCCAGCGCGCCGCCCGCTCGGTGGCGCCGTCGGTCGCCCGCGACCGCATCCGCGAGGCCGCTACCCGCGCCGTTCGCCGGGGCGCCGGCATCCCGCCCTTCCGCGTCCCGCCGCAGACCGATGGCGCGCCCTACCGGCTGGAGATCGAGATGAACAGCCCGGCGCTGGCCGATCTGGCCTCGCTGATCCCGGTGTCCGAGCGCCTCGACCCCGTCACCGTCCGCCTGCCGGCCGCCAGCATGGCCGCCGTGCTGGGCTGGATCAACACCCTGTCGGCCATGTCGGCCACCCTGCGCTGAGACCCGCACCCATGACCCTCTCCCATCCGCAGCCCTTCGCGCTGGCCATCCATGGCGGCGCCGGCACCATCAAGCGCAGCGCCCTGACTCCGGCCCTGACCGAGGGCTATCACGCCGGCCTGCGCCGGGCGCTCGCCGCCGGGCACGAGGTGCTGGCCGACGGCGGCAGCGCGCTGGATGCCGTCACATCCGCCGTGATGGCGCTGGAGGACGAGCCGCTGTTCAACGCCGGCCGCGGCGCCGTCTTCACCGCCGAGGGCGTGCAGGAGATGGACGCCGCCATCATGGACGGCCGCGACCGTGCCGCCGGTGCGGTGGCCGGGCTGTTCGGCCCGCGCAACCCCATCCTGGCCGCCCGTGCGGTGATGGAGCACACGGAACATGTCCTGCTGATCGGCGAGGGCGCGCTGGATCTCTGCCGCCGCCAGGGCTTGGCGATGGAGGAAGCCCCCTATTTTTTCACCCAGCCGCGCTGGGACGCCCTGCAGGCCGAGCTGGAGCGCCGCCGCTCCGGCGCCCCCGACGACGGGGACGAGCAGCGCCGCCACGGCACCGTCGGCGCCGTCGCCCGCGACCGTGACGGCAACCTCGCCGCCGCGACCTCCACCGGCGGCATGACCGCCAAGGCCAAGGGCCGTGTCGGCGACAGCCCGGTGTTCGGCGCCGGCACCTTCGCCGACAACATCACCTGCGCCGTCTCCGCCACCGGCCACGGTGAGCACTTCATCCGCCGCTGCGCTGCCCACGAGATCGACGCCCGCATGCGCTGGGCCGGCCAGAGCCTGGAGCGCGCCGCCGGCGACGTGGTGGACGAGCTGGGCGTGATCGGCGGTTCCGGCGGCCTGATCGCCATCGACCGCGACGGCCGTGTGGCGCTGCCCTTCAACTGCTCCGGCATGTACCGCGGCGCCATCGGCCCGGAGGGGCTGCCGATGACGGCGATCCACCGCGAGGAGTTCCGCATCGGCTGACCCTCCCCCAAGAAGTCCCCTCTCCCCCCCGGGGAGAGGGGGATCCTGTTTCCCCCGCTGGACAGCCGGGGGCCGGCGCCCCACCTTGCTGCTGCCCCAGTGCAACGCCCGGAACGGAGGATGACGGCATGCGTGCGATGGTGATTTCGCGGTTCGGCGGTCCCGACGTGTTCGAACTCCAGGACCGGCCGCGTCCGGTCGCGGGGCCGGGCGAACTGCTGGTGCGGGTGGTGGCGTCGGGCACCAACCCGGTGGACGCCAAGATCCGGCAGGCCGGCAGCTGGGCCGGCATCCCCTTCCCGGCGGTGCTCGGCTATGACGTGTCCGGCGTGGTGGAGGAGGTCGGCCCCGGCGTGACCGGCTTCAAGGCCGGCGACGAGGTGTTCTACACGCCGGAGATCTTCGGCAATCCCAACGGCAGCTATGCCGAGTACACCGTCGCCGCCGCGTCCATCGTCGCGCACAAGCCGCCGGGCCTCAGCCATATCGAGGCGGCGGGCATCCCGCTGGCCGGCGGCACGGCGTGGGAGGCCATCGTCCGCCGTCTGGCGGTGCGGCCGGGCGAGACGGTGCTGATTCATGGCGGGGCCGGCGGAGTCGGCAGCTTCGCCATCCAGTTCGCCAAGACGGCCGGCGCCCGCGTGCTCGCCACCGCCAGCAAGGCCAACCACGAGGCGATGCGCGATCTCGGCGCCGACGTGACGCTCGATTACCGCGACACCGACGTGATGGACCGGATCCTGCGCGAGGCGGGCGGGGCGGGGGTGGACGCCGCCTTCGACACCGCCGGCGGCAATGTGCCGATGAGCACCCAAGTGACCCGCCCCTTCGGCCGCATTGCCACCATCCTGCCGCCGACCGGCGACCTCGACGCACTCTATGTGAAGAATCAGACGCTCTACGGCACCTTTCTGACCCGCGAGGGCGCCCGCCTGCGCGAGATGGCGCCGCTGTTCCAGCGCGGACAGGCCAGGGTGATCGTCGACGAAGTCCTGCCGCTGGAGCAGGTCGGCAAGGCACATGAACGGCTCGATTCCGGCCACGGCCGCGGTAAGATCATCCTCCAACTGGGCGCCTGACGCCCGGACGAGGCATTCGAAAGGGCGGTCGTTGTGTATATCTGGCTGATCGGGCTGCATGTCGCCGCGGTGACGGTGTGGATCGCGGGCATGTCCGTCGCTGCCATCCTGATCAGCGCGCTCGACCCCGCGACCGCCGCCGAGCCGGGACCGGCCCGCGTCCTGCGCGCCGCCTTGCGCTGGGACCGCCGCGTGACCTCCCCGGCGATGGGGCTCGCCTGGATTCTCGGGCCGGCGCTGGTGGTGGTCGGCGGCTGGGGCTTCGAGCCGTGGCTGGTGGCGAAGGTCATCTTCGTCATCGCCCTGTCCGCCCTGCACGGCAAGCTCGCCGCCGGGCTGCGCCGGCTGGCCGAACCGGCGCCTGCGTCCGGTGTCCGCCCGGTTTCCCCGCTGCTGCGCTTTTCCCCGCTGGCGGTGATCGCCGGGGTCATCGCCATCGTCACGCTGGTGGTGGTGAAGCCCTATTGAACAGGGGTATGGTGTCGGACCGGGAGGATTCCAGCGCGAAAGGACACGCCATGGCCGTCGCCAAGACCACGATCTGCCTCTGGTACGACAAGGACGCCGAGTCCGCCGCCCGCTTCTACGCCGAGACCTTCCCCGACAGCGCCGTGCACGCCGTCCACCGCGCCCCCGCCGACTACCCGTCCGGCAAGGCGGGCGACGTCCTGACGGTCGAGTTCACCGTCGCCGGCCTCCCCTGCCTCGGCCTGAACGGCGGCCCGGCCTTCACCCACAGCGAGGCCTTCTCGTTCCAGATCGCCACCGACGACCAGGAGGAGACCGACCGCTATTGGACCGCCATCGTCGGCAACGGCGGCCAGGAGAGCGCCTGCGGCTGGTGCAAGGACCGCTGGGGCATCTCCTGGCAGATCACGCCGCGCGTGCTGACCGATGCGCTGGCGGCAGGTGGGGAGGAGGCCAAGCGCGCGTTCGAGGCGATGATGGGGATGACGAAGATCGACGTGGCGGCGATCGAGGCGGCGCGGCGGGGGTGAGGGAACCGCTCAACCCTTGAGATTTGCGCTTCTATTTCACATCAAAAGAGATGGAGAACCAAAAATTTCCTCAACAAACGACTGCTGTTATATTGCAGCAGCGCGCGACAGGAGGAATGGTTGCATATCCAACGGATAGCACTTATGATCCGGCATACCCGAGAAAGCATATGTCTACATAGATTGCTCGCCTGATGATTCGTGATGTAAGTGGAGTTTAGCCGATATCGACTGCATTGACAGGATTCTTCTAAAAATAATATAGCATATAGAAACTCATTCGAATTAACTGGAGAAAAGTATGCGAACTGATTTTTCAGAGTTCTCATTTGGATACGCACTCACTGAAGAATTCATGTATGCTTTAAGGCCCACTGTGCGAGCGGCTCCAGTATTCCCTTCCTTAATTGAAGAGGGTCAGGATGATGGTGGCTACGATGTAGCTTTCGATTCTCCGGGGCTGCCAGTTAAAATTCAGTTTAAGCGCCCTGATGTAATGCTGACTAGACGATCAAAAGAAATCGCGGATCACGGAATAGGTCTGGCGACACCGTTCTATCGCATGCATATTCGATCTTCTGCCATTTCAAAGCAGCACGATCTTCTTTTGGGGCACGATAACGGATCTTCTGAGGTGTATTATGCATCTCCGTGCTTCCACCAAACAGCAGACTTTGACAGGTACTACGTTACAAGGACAGTAATAGACAATACGCTTTTTATTAGACCACGCGATATTGGCGTGCTGACCGCAGAACCACACCACGTTGCTTATGATAATACCGCATTGGGGTGGCGTTTTTCTGACGAACCGGTTAAAATTGAGCGTATAAAAAAGGGTCGGTCAGTAAGTGATGATTTCATTAAGGGATTAGATAAGGATAATCGCCCTCTTGGCGAGGGGCCATTAAATGAGGCTGTGGCTGATTTGGAGAATATGCTAAGAAAGAATGGCGTCAATCCACAACCACTTCGACCTGAAGCTGTTGCACGCTTAAGAGGTCCAAGAAAAGAACTGTATAGGCTTGCGGAGCTGACAAGAATTCACTTGAACGCACAGCTTTTTATAGTGCAACGAGACGATCTATAGGGAATAAAAAGCATATTTTAAATTGATGAGAGGAAGGAGTGTGTGCGCTTGGAGGTAAGGCCTTATCGGGCGCATCACCGAATCTCAGGGAAGGGGCGCGGCGACGGCGTTCCTGGCTTCCTTCGACGGCAACTTCATGAATGGTGAGGTCTGCATCGACACCCGTCTTGCACAGATGTGAGACGCTTGAAACTTGCAAGTCTGAGCGTTTGAACGCGAGGGCTTCGATTATTGGGATCGAAGCCTTCATTCCACCGCCAAATCATCGCGAATGCGCGCTACCGAATGCCCTGCCGCTTCCGCATGGCTTGCATTTCTCAAGGCTCAGGCCGAAAATCTGGCTCACCACCGCGGCGACGCGTTCGCTCGCCACAGACCTGCCGCCGCACTCCAAAGCACCGCAACCTTGCCGCCCACCTCCTGTTTGCTGGGTCTCCACCCCAACCGACAAGGAGTCCACCATGCCCAGCACCCCCGACCCCCGCCCCGAATCCACCCCCGACCGCACCGAAGACCGCACCTCCGGCCAAGCCCAGGTGCCGAAGCCGCCCTCACGCGCCGAGGTCGAGGAGATCAGCCGCTCGCAGGAGTATCTGACCGACGATTGGACCGGCGACGGCGGAAAGCCGGAAGGGGCCGGCCGCTCTCCGGCGTAACCGGCGGGGGGACCGACCCTTCCCGGACCCGAACGGCGTACATCCTCCGCCCTCAGGCTTAAGCTGTCTGGGACGTGGACGAATCAGGGAACTTGCCGTCCGCCCTCCTGTCGAAGGAAGTCCCCCTTCCGACGACGGAGAGACCGGGATGCGTAATCTCCTCCCAGCCCTGATGTTCGCGACCGCTGTGATGCCCGCCGCCGCCGGCGCGCAGGTCATCGATGCCAGCGACGCCGCCTGCCGGCCGGGCGACAGCGGGTGCGCGCGGTTCGTCGGGGACGTGAAGGGGAACCTGCCGAAACGCGGCGGCGCGAAGCAACCGGTCGTCATCGGCGCGTCGGTCTACATGCTGACCCCCTGGCAGGCGGAGCGGGAGCGGCGCTGTCTGGCGTTGGCCGGCTGGGCCGAGGCGCGGGGGGAGGGGGCCGACGCCATGGCCGCCGTGATGTGGGTGGTCGCCAACCGCGCCGCCTCGGCCGACCGGCCGTCGCTGCCCTGCCGGGTCATCGTCGCCGCCGGGCAGTTCGAACCCTTCGCCGTGCCCTCGGTCGAACCCAAGGCGCGGCGAAAGCCCGGCAAGTCGGAGAAGCCCGTCGCCGATCCGCGTATCGAGGCGCGGCGCATCCTGTCGGAAATCCGCCGGCAGGCCCGCGTCATCCGGGCCGGCGGCATGCCGTCCTGGCCGAAGCCGCGCCTCGCCCCCGACCAGGACGCGCTGCGCATCGCGCGCGGGCTGGCCTGGAGGCTGAACGACGACGATCTGCCCGATCCCACCGCCCGTGCCTCGCTGTTCTACAGCCCGCCGACGCAGACGGCGCTCCGCCGCCAGAAGCCGGACTGGGCGGAGGCGCGGCTGCACACCACCTCCATCGGCGGCCATGCCTTCTACCGCTATCCCGCGCCGCCCGCCGATGCGCCTGCCGAGACGCCTGCCGACCCCATCGCCACGCTGGTCGCCGAAATTAGCGAATAACCGATGGAAAGCGTCGGGTATCGAGAGAGTGGAGGAGGTGGAGTAAGGTGCCGCCGGTTCCACAATGTCGGCAAATCTGCCAACTCCCTGAAATTGCGGATAGTCCCCCCGTATTTTCCACCATGCGGAAAGACCGGTCGCGAATTGCTGTAGATCAATCGGTCTCGACTGTCGGCCTCCTAGGCTGTGCTTGTCGAATGACAATATGAGTCAGGAGACATCACGGCCAACGAGTTCGAAGGGGAGAGAAACCATGAAGGCAGTCGATCTTATGACGCCGCGCGTCATCACCATCGGCCCGGATGCGACCATCGCCGATGCCGCCCGCAAGATGCTGGAAAACAACATCAGCGGCATGCCCGTGGTCGATGCGGCCGGCAAGGTGGTGGGGATCATCAGCGAAGGCGACCTGCTGCGCCGGGTGGAACTGGGGACGGAGCGTCATCGCTCCTGGTGGCTCGGCATGGTGTCCGGCGGCACCCTGCCGGCGGAGGACTTCATCAAGTCCCACGCCCGCAAGGTCGCCGACGTGATGACCAGCCACGTCACCACCGTGGACGAGAACGCCTCGCCGGAGGACGTCGTCCGCCTGATGGAGACCAAGCGGATCAAGCGCGTGCCGGTGGTGCGCCAGGGCGCCCTGGTCGGCATCGTCAGCCGCGCCAACCTGTTGCGCGCGCTGGCCAGCGTCGCGCCGGACACCCCGGCCGCCGCCCCCGACGACCGCGCGCTGAAGGAGCGGGTGGCCGCCGCCGTCAGGGAGGTGTCCTGGGACTCGCGCTCGCACGACGCCATCGTCGTCCGCAACGGGGTGGTCCAGCTCTGGGGCTTCGCCAGCAGCGGGTCCCAGCGCGACGCCGTGCGCGTCGCGGCGGAGGGCGTCCCCGGCGTCAAGGCGGTGGAGAACAACATCCAGGTCGTCGACGCGGCGGAAAGCGGCGCCTGGGGGCTGTGATTCCGGTGGCGGTGCCTACCCCCCTCTCCCCCGGGGAGAGGGGATTATTCGCTGCGTGGAGAGGGACCTTTGACCGTCAAATCCGCCCCGGCAGCCTTGCCCCGACCAGATGGGTCGCCTGCGCGCCATACTCATAGACGGCTTCCCGCATGGCGCGGCCCGACACCGTCCCGGTGGGCGTGTTGGGCAGCGGCATCTCCGCCTCCGGCAGCTTGCCGGTGACGTGCTCGGCCAAACAGCGGCCGAGCACGGTGCCGGGGGCGATGCCGCGCCCGTTGTAGCCGCTGAAGGCGATGACGTTGCGGTCCAGCCGGTGGAAGCGGGGCAGGTTGTCGCTGGTCATGCCGATCTGCCCGTACCATTCCGCCTCGAACCGGACGGGGCCGAGCTGCGGGAACAATGCCGCCAGCGACCGCTGCGCCCAGGCCCGGTGCACCGCCGTCCCGGTGCCGCGCAGGGCGCCGACGCTGCCGAACACCAGCCGGCCCTGCCGGTCGAATCGGTAGGAACTCAGCACCGACTTGGTGTCCCACACGCCCTGGCGTTCCGGAAGGATGGCCCGCTGCATGGCCTCGGACAGCGGCTCCGTCGCCAGATTGAAATAGGGCAGGTGGACCTGCTCGGTGCGCAACTGGACCCAGGGGCCGGTGCTGTAGGCGTCGGTGGCGACCAGCACCCAATCGGCGGTGACCGACCCGTTCGGCGTCTTCACCTCCCACTTGGCTCCGGTCTGGCTTGCTGACTGGACGGGGCTGCCGGTGAAGATGCGCGCACCCGCCGCAATCGCCGCCGCCGCCAGTCCGCGCGCATAGGCCAGCGGCTGGATGGTGCCGGCGCGCAGATCCAGAAGCGAGCCGGTGTAGGCCGTGGTGCCGACCTTCTCCGCCGTTTCCCTTGCGTCGAGCAGGCGTACCGGGGCGCCGCGCTTCTGCCAGATCGCCGCGCGCTGCTCCAACTCGCGCAGGCCCGCCGCGCCGACGCCGCAATGGAGCGTGCCGGCGCGCTCGTCCTCGCAGGCGATGCCGTGTTTGGTGATGAGGTCGAAGACGTATCGGGGCGCATTGCCCAGCAGCTCGATCAGCCGCTCGCCATAAACCGGGCCCAGGGTGCTGACCAGCTGGTCCGGCATCACCCACATGCCGGCATTGACCAGCCCGACATTGCGGCCGGCGCCGCCGAAACCGATCTCCACCGCCTCCACCACCACGGCGTCAATGCCGCTTTCGGCCAGATGCAGCGCGGCCGACAGCCCGGTGTAGCCGGCGCCGACGATGACCACGTCGGCCCTGACGCTGCCGGTCAACGGCGCGGTCGGCGGTGCCGCCGGTGCGGTGCGTTCCCAAAGCCCATGCGACCGCGGATCGTTCTGCATCGCCTATGGTCCTCTGTGTGCGAGTTGCTTTTGCTTTTTCTACGCCCATCATTCCCGGTGGGAAACACCGTCCCCGCCGCATCCACGGGCGGAACGTGCCGCAGTCCTTGGATGGTTGGGAACATTGACTTGCCTACCTCCTTCGGCCAAGTGATGTTTGCTCAACCAGTCATTCCGCACGAGAATGAGATGCAGAGCCCACGCCGCTTCCTTCCCTCCCTTGCCCTGCTCTCGGCGTTCGAGGCGGCGGCACGCACCGGCAGCATCACCGCGGCGGCTAGGGAACTGTCCTTGACGCAAAGCGCGGTCAGCCGCCAGATCAAGGCGCTGGAGGAATTGCTGGAGGTCGAGCTGTTCCACCGCGAACGGCAGACCATCCGCCTGACCGCCGGCGGCGAGTATTATGTGCGCGAGGTCCGCGATGCGCTGCGCAGGATCAGCACCGCGTCGCTGAACCTGCGCGCCAACCCCTTCGGCGGCACGCTCAGCATCGCCATCCTGCCGACCTTCGGCACACGTTGGCTGGCGCCGCGCCTGCCGAATTTCCTGGCCGACAATCCCGGCATCACCATCAATCTGGTGACGCGGATGGCGCCCTTCGATTTCCGGCTGGACCCGGTGGATGCGGCGATCCATTTCGGCCGCCCCGACTGGCCCGGCGGAGAGATGGCGCTGCTGCGCCGCGAGACCGTCATCCCCGCTTGCAGCCGCGGCTTGCGCGACCGCTTCGATTTCCGCCAGCCGGCCGACCTGCGGCTCGCCCCGCTGCTGCACCTGACCAGCCGCCCCGATGCGTGGGAGCGCTGGCTGACCCTGCACGGCACCCCCGCAGACGGCGTGCATGGAATGCTGTTCGACCAGTTCGCCACAGCGTCCCAGGCGGCCATCGCCGGCCTGGGCGTCGCCCTGCTGCCGCTGTTCCTGATCGAGGAGGAATTGCGGTCGGGACAGCTGGTGCCGGCGCTCGACCTGCCGATGGAGAGCGAATACGCCTATTACCTCGTCTGGCCGGCGGAACGGGCGGGCTATCCGCCGCTCGCCGCCTTCCGCGACTGGATCCTGGCGGAGACGGCAGAGTGCCGCAACTCCGCAGGGTCATGAGCTTTGGTCATGAAGTCGGGAAAAACAATCGCAATCCAGCGCGGGAAATCGTTGCTATAGCACAGGCTTGGAAGGGACCGCACAGGTCCGGCAAGCCAACGCGAGCGAGATTTGGAATGAGCGTCCAGACGATTACCCGTGCCGTCGCCATTGGCCCCGATGCGATCCGCACCCTGTTCTCCAGCGCCATGTCGGAGATGTATCGGACCGAGGTTCCGGCCTATCAGACGCTCGTCGAGCTGGTGGAGGAGGTGAACGCGGCGGTGCTGGCTGCCGACCCGGCCGAACGCCACCGGCTGGAGGCTGCCGGCGGCCTTGCCCGCATCACGGAGGAACGCCACGGCGCCATCCGCCTCGGCACGGCGCAGGAGCTGTCGACCATGCGCCGGCTGTTCGCGGTGATGGGCATGCACCCGGTCGGCTATTACGACCTGTCGGAGGCCGGCGTCCCCGTCCATTCCACCGCCTTCCGCCCGGTGGACGGCGAGGCGCTGAGCCGCAATCCCTTCCGCGTCTTCACCTCGCTGCTGCGGCTCGACTTGATTGCCGACGAAGCGTTGCGGCGGGAGGCGGAGCAGGTGCTGGCCGGCCGCAATATCTTCACCCCCGGCTGCCTCGCCCTGATCGAGAAGGCGGAGGCCGAGGGCGGGCTTGACGAGGAGGATGCCGGCCGCTTCGTCGCCGAGGCGCTGGAGACCTTCCGCTGGCACAGCCGGGCCAACGTGCCGCTGGACCTCTACAACCGCCTGCATGACGCCCACCGGCTGATCGCCGACGTGGTGTCCTTCAAGGGGCCGCACATCAACCACTTGACGCCGCGCACGCTGGACATCGACGCGGTGCAGCGGATGATGCCGGAAAAGGGCATTGCGCCGAAGGCGGTGGTGGAAGGCCCGCCGACCCGTCGCTGCCCGATCCTGCTGCGCCAGACTTCCTTCAAGGCGCTCAGCGAGCCGGTCGATTTCCGCGCCAGTGACGGTGACGGCTGGCGCTCGGGCGTCCACACCGCCCGCTTCGGCGAGATCGAACAGCGCGGTATCGCCCTGACGCCGAAGGGGCGGGCGCTGTACGACACGCTGCTGCAGGATTCCCGCCGCCTCGTCGCCCCGGCGGCCGACGGCTCCAACGCCGCGCAGTATATGGCGGCGCTGCAGGAGGTGTTCGCGCCCTTTCCCGACAGCTGGGACGAAATCCGCCGCCAAGAGCTCGGCTACTTCGCCTATTCGCTGACCAAGGCCGGCCGTAGCAACCCGCCGGCGCCGGGCAGCGATCTGGAAACGCTGATCGAAATCGGCCTCGTCCGCTTCGATCCGGTGGTCTACGAGGATTTCCTGCCGGTCAGCGCCGCCGGAATCTTCCAGTCCAACCTGGGCGACGATTCGCAGCAGGATTTCACCGCCAGCCCAAACCAGCAGCGCTTCGAAGCCGATCTGGGCGCCCCGGTGCTGAACCCGTTCGACCTCTATGCCGAGATCGAACGGGCCTCCATCGCCGCCTGCGTCGCGGCGAAATAGGTCAGGCGGACATGGCGGCGGGCCGGAAGGCGCCCGCCGCCAGCCAGTCTTCGAACGCCGCCGGCGCCAGCGGCCGGGAAATCAGATAGCCCTGGCCGAAATCGCAGCCGTGCAGGCGCAGCCAGTCATAGGCCTCCGCCGTCTCCACCCCTTCGGCGACGACGAGATAGCCCAGGTCGTGGGCAAGCTCGATGGTCGAGCGGACCATGATCTGGTCGCTGCGCTCCACGGCGATGGCGCGGATGAAGCGCTGGTCGATCTTCACCGCCGTCGCCGGAATGTCCTTCAGGTAGGACAGGGCGCTCTGCCCCGTGCCGAAATCGTCGATCTCCACCGCGATGCCCAGATTGCGCAGCCGGTGGAGCTGGCGGTCGACCTCTGCCCGGTCGGTCATCAGGGCGCTTTCCGTCACCTCGAAGTCGATCCAGTCCGGCCGCACCCCATGGCGGTCCAGCATCGCCGCCACCCGGTCGGCGAAGTCGCCGGTGCCGAGATCCAGCATCGAGATGTTGATCGACACCGGCAGGGCGATTCCGCGCCGGCGCCAGTGCGCCACCTGCCCCAGCACCGCCGCGATCACCCATTCGGTCAGCGGCCGCACCAGCGCCGTGCGTTCGGCCAGCGGCACGAATTCGGTCGGCGAGATCGGCCCCAGCTCCGGATGGGTCCAGCGCAGCAGCGCTTCCGCCCCGATGCAGCGGTCGGTGCGCAGATCGACCTTGGGCTGGTAGGCGATGTGCAACTGGTCCTGCGCGCCCATCGCCTCGGTCAGGCTGCGCAGCAGCAGGAAGGCACGATGGGCGGCGCGGTCCTGTTCCTCGTCATAGGCGCACCAGGGCTTCTGCTCCTCCAGCGACTGGTGTGCGGCGCTGGTGGCCGCGCGCAGAAGCTCGACACTTCCCGGCGGGCTGTCCGACCGGTGGACGAAGCCGATGCCGGTGGAGGTCGCGATCGGCACGCCCTGATACTGGAAGGGGCTGCGGATCGCCGTGCCGATGCGATGGAGCGTGGAGGCAAGCTCGCCGTCCGCCGCGTCATCGCCCTCCAGGATGAAGGCGAAGCGGGCCGGCGACACATGGTAGAGCCGCGTCCGCTCCGGCAGGCAGGCGGCGATGCGGCGGGCGCAATCGACCTCGAACGCATCGGCGCAGACCTGCCCCAGCACGCGGGTCAGCTCGGCATATTGCTGGGAGGCCGCGGTGTCGATCACCACCGCCGTTTCCCGGGAATCGGCCGCATCGGCCGGCATGGAATCGACATCGGCAAGGAAGCGGAAGCGGTTCGACAGCGAGGTGACCGGATGCAGATAGCCCACCGCGCGCCGCGCCTCGATATGCGCCATCGTCATTGCCGACAGGTCGCGCAGCGCCTCCTCCTCTTCCCTGGTCAGGGCGGCGCGCGGCTGGTCGTCGATCACGCAGATGGTGCCCAGCGCCAGCCCGTCGGCTGTGCGCAACGGCGCCCCGGCATAGAAACGGATGTTGGGATCGCCGGTGACCAGCGGGTTGTTCGCGAACCGCTCGTCCTGCCGGGCGTCGGCGACCACCAGCAGGGCGTCGGACTCCAGGGCATGGGCGCAGAAGGCATGTTCGCGCGGCGTCTCCTGCACCGGCAGCCCGATCCGCGACTTGAACCACTGCCGGTCGCGGTCGACCAGCGAGATCAGGGCGACCGGAACCTTCAGCAGCTTGGCGGCCAGGCGCGTGATCTGGTCGAAGGCCGGTTCCGCCGGTGTGTCGAGCAGTTCGAACCGCTGCAACGCCGCAAGGCGGTCGCCCTCGCGGGCCGGGATCGGCGGCAGTGCCGGCGCGGGCGTCATGGGGATGGTCATCCTGTTCCGGGCAGTATCGTCTTCTGGCAATTCCGGCACCGATCCTGCCGTCAAATTCGTTAATGAACCAGTGAGAATGGTGCACTGCAGCGTAAAAACAACCTGCCGTCTTCAGCCTTATCGTCTTTCGCGATGGCGTTGCTCGATGGCCGCCAGCGCCGTGACCGTCAACTGGGCCAGCACCATGCGGTCGACCATGCCGAAGCTGCGCGGCACCGTGTCGATCAGGCAGACGGAGCCGAGCGCCAAACCCGTCCGGTCGATGATCGGCGCGCCGGCATAGAAGCGGATGTGCGGCTCGCCCAGCACCAGCGGATTGTTCCGGAAACGGGGATCGTCGGCGGCATCCTCCACCACCATCGGCAGGCTCTGGCGGATGGTGAAGCGGCAGAAGGCGACGTCGCGCGGGGTTTCCTGCACCTCCAGGCCGCGGCGCGCCTTGAACCACTGGCGGTCTGCATCCAGCAGCGACACCAGCGCGATGGGCACGCGGAAATGGTCGCAGGCCCAGGAGACCAGATCGTCGAAGGCCGGCTCCGGCTCGCTGTCCAGCAGTCCCGTGCGCCGCAGCGCCTCCAGCCTTGCCGCCTCGTCGTCGATGGGGACCGCGCCGCGCGGGATGGTGCCGGGAGGAGTCTCCCGGATGGTGCCTCTCGCGCCGGTCTCCGTCAGAAATGTCATGGGCTGGGGCTCCGCGGTGCGATTGATGAGGCTGCTTTTCTTCTACGTTTGGGAGCAGTTTTGGATTTGCCGGCTTGGAATTATTTGCTGCCGCGTCGTCATGCGACGGAACGAAGAGAGCCGGCCGGACTCCTGTGGGATCCGGCCGGCTCGTACGCTTCCATCCATCAATGCAGGCGGGCGGGCCGCGCTATTCCCCCGCCGGCGGCGACAGCGCCCCATCCGCCGTCTCGTCCGCCGCCTTGGGCATCCGCCGGCTCATGCCGCGCAGGACGGCGGCGACGCCCATCGCCAGCAGCGCCATCGCCCCCACCACGTTGGTTTGTACCGCTCCGCCATAGACATAGCTGGTGAGGTACAGCGCCGCGATACCGACCGTCATGGCGGTGACCGGCACGCCGAAGCGCAGGAACGAGACGAAGGGCATGTGGTGCCCGTCCTTTTCCAGCAGCCCGATGGTGGTGACGTTGGCGCTGGCGCCGATCAGGGTGCCGTTGCCGCCCAGGCAGGCGCCCAGCGCCAGCGACCACCACAGCACGTTGGTGGTCGTCTGCAGGTCCGTGCCGCCCAGCCCCGCTGCCGTGAATTCCGTGGCGAAAGAGGCGACCAGGACCCGGACGATGGCGGCGGCGGCGATGGTGTAGGGGATGTTGTCGACCACCGCCGACACCACCGCGCTGAACACCAGGATCAGCAGCGCCGCGGTCAGCAGCTTCGCCTGCAGTCCCATGCCGAAGCCGACGGAGACCGCCTGCACCAGATCCTGCAGCTTGGCGGCGGCGGCGGCGATCAGGCCGGTATGCTCGGCCGAGCTGATCGCCATGAACAGGAAGATGAAGAAGCCCAGGGTCAGCCACTCGATCCCATGTTCGAAGCCGTGGGTAAACAGATGCTCCGCCTTCTTTGGCCCCAGCGGGCCGCGCAGGATGATGTGCCGCCCGGCCATGGTCAGCACCGCGCCCGCGAAGGCGACGACGCCGACCGGCAGGTGGGTGATGCTGTGGGTGAAGAAGCCGAGGAAGGTCAGACCGACCACGCCGAGCGTCCAGGACAGCACCTTCGGGTCCTGCAGTTCCACTGTTTCGGCCTCGCCGTCGGATTCGGCATGGGCGCCGGCCAGATCCTTGCGGTACCAGAAGGCGCTGAAGGCGCAGAGCGCGACGATCATGAAGATCACCGGCACGGCCAGGAAATAGAGGAAGTCCATGAAGGGCAGGCCGGCCGCCACGCCGACGATGACGTTGGGCGGGTCGCCGATCAGCGTCGCCGTGCCGCCGATGTTGGCGGCCATCACCATCGGCATCGCCAGCGCCCACACCGACACCCGCAGGCTGCGCGCCGCCTTCGACACCACCGGAGCCATGAACAGCACGGTGGTGACGTTGTCGGCGAAGGCCGACAGCACCGCCGTCGCCACGATGACGGTGTTCGCCAGCAGCTTGGACCGGCCGCGCGCCCAGGCCACCATGCGGGCGTTCAGCCAGTCGAAGACCCGCGTGCCGATCAGCACCGACACGATCGCCATCATGCTGCCCAGCAGGAAGATGACGTTCCAGTCGACCGCGCGCACCGCCGTGTCGAACTCCATGATGTGCAGCGGCGTCGCCGCCGAGACCATCAGCATCACCGCGACCACGGCGCCGGCCGCCAGCGTCTTGTGGAAGGTCTCGGCGATCAGCGTGGCGAACAGCGCCGCCAGCAGCAGCCCGACGGCGATCTGGGCGCCGCTGTCCGTCGAATAGGCGAAGTGATCGTGACCGGTATCGGCCAGGACGGCGGTCGCCGGCAGCAGGACCAGTGCCCCGGCCAGGGCTGCGGAGATCTTGTTCGGCATGATCTTGTCTCCTTGCCTGGATTTCGCCCGGATTTGGCGTCCGGGACCGGCATCCAGGAACCGGCAGTCGGGAAACGAAGGGTGGAACGCGGTGTCGGGAAATTTCACTGCGCGAACATACGCGGCAGGAACAGCGAGATCGAGGGGATGTAGGTGACAAGAACCAATGCGATGATGCATGCCAGGTAGAACGGCCAGATCGTCCGCACCGCCTGCATGATCGGAATGCGGCCCACCGCGCAGCCGACGAACAGCACCGACCCCACCGGCGGCGTGCACAGACCGATGCCGAGGTTCAGCACCAGCACGACGCCGAAATGCACGGGGTCTATGCCGAAGGCGGTGATGACCGGCAGGAAGATCGGCGTGGTGATGATGATCAGCGGCGACATGTCCATGAAGCAGCCCAGAACCATCAGCACGACGTTGATCAGCAGGAAGATGACATAGGGGTTGTCGCTGATCCCCTGCATCAGGTTGACCATGGCGGTCGGCACCTGCAGCAGGGCCAGCAGCCAGCCGAAGGAGGCGGCGGCGCCGATGACCAGCAGCACCATCGCCGTGGTGCGCACCGCCCCCATGGTGGCGGCGACGAAGTCCGACCAGCTCATGCTGCGGTAGATCACCAGCGTGACCAGCAGGGCATAGCCGACCGCGATCATCGAACTTTCGGTCGCGGTGAAGATGCCCGACCGCACGCCGCCGACGATGATGCCGATCAGGGCCAGGCCCGGCACCGCGTTGATGAAGATGTTGCGCACGGCGCCCCAGCCCGGAAAGGCTTCCGCCGGGTAGTTGCGCTTGCGCGCCACGTAATAGGCCGCGACCATCAGCATGCTGGCCAGAAGCAGGCCCGGCAGGATGCCGGCGGTGAACAGGTC
Source organism: Azospirillum sp. B2RO_4 (assembly GCF_051124815.1). Lineage (NCBI taxonomy): Bacteria > Pseudomonadati > Pseudomonadota > Alphaproteobacteria > Rhodospirillales > Azospirillaceae > Azospirillum > Azospirillum sp. B2RO_4. Next base: position 149,170 of record NZ_CP118487.1, read on the forward strand.
GGCGATGGAGATCGAACCGCCGGCCGAGATCGAATAGATGATCATGTTGTGGCTGGGCGGGATCATCAGCGCGATGATCGCCGAGGTCACGGTGATGTTGACCGCATAGTCCACATCATAGCCGCGCTTTTCCATCTGCGGGATCATCAGCCCGCCGACCGCCGAGGCGTCGGCCACCGCCGAGCCCGACACGCCGCCGAAGAAGGTGGAGGCGGTGACGTTGACCAGCCCCAGCCCGCCGCGGAAATGGCCGACCATGGCGGCTGCCAGCCGCACCAGCTTCTCGGCGATGGCGCCGCGCACCATCAGCTCGCCGGCATAGATGAAGAAGGGGATCGCCATCAGGGCGAACACGTTCATGCCCGACGCCATGCGCTGGAAGACGATCAGCGGCGGCATGCCCATATAGACGATGGTCGCCAGCGACGAGATGCCGAGCACGAAGGCGATCGGCACGCCCAGGAACAGCAGCACCACGAAGGTGCCGAAGAGGACTGTGAGTTCCATGGCCGAAATCCTTATACCGGCGGGCCGGACGCCCGCCCGATTGCGTTCAGACGCCCGGCGGCCTTAGTCGGCCGGCTGTTCCAGGGCGCAGACCGGCTCGGCGGCCTGCGAATGGGGCTGGGCATGCGCCTGTGCCAGCGCTTCCGCCCCGGCCTGGGACCGGCGCTCCACCAGCAGGTGGAGAATGCGCTCGATGGAAAAGAGCACGATCAGCCCGCCCGACAGCGTCACCGGCAGGTAGTTGAAGCCTTCCGGCAGGTCCAGCACCGGGATGGTCGCCCCCCAGGTGCCGATCACCAGTTCCGATCCATACCAGGCCATGGCGGCGCCGAAGCAGCCGACGACGGCGAAGCTGGCGATGTCCATGCCGACGCGGACGATCTCCGGCACGATGTCGCGGATCAGGTCGAGCCCGAGGTGGAAGCGTTCGCGAACCCCCACGGCGGCGACCAGCAGGATGAACCAGAGCATCAGCAGCAGCGACAGCGGCTCGGTCCAGGACGGACTGTCGTTCAGGATGAAGCGGCCCCAGACCTGCCAGCCGACGGCGGCGGTCATCATCACCAGTCCGGTGCCGCCGACCCAAAGGGCGATGCCGGCCAGGAGGTCCAGAAGTCTGGAGAGGGCGTGGAGCGCGGTTTTCATGGTGGTCTCCGCACGAAAATTGCCGCGCCGGAACCGATCCGGCGCGGCGGGTCAGGCGTTACTGGACGGCGCGGATGCGGGCGACGAGGTCCTTCATCTTCGGATCGGCCACATGCTTGGCATAGACCGGTTCGACCGCCTTCTGGAATTCGGCCTTGTCGACGGTCGTGACCTCGACGCCGGCCTTGCGGACGATCTCTTCCGATTCCTTCTCCTTGGCCTGCCACAGCTCACGCATCTTGATGACCGAGGCCTTGGCCGCCTTGCGGACGACCTGCTGATCCTCCTTGGACAGCTTGTCGAAGCTGCGCTTAGACATCACCAGCGCTTCCGGCGTGATGGTGTGCTCGGTCAGCGACATGTATTTCGCGACCTCGTAATGGTGGCTGCTTTGATAGCTCGGCCAGTTGTTCTCGGCGCCGTCCACCACGCCGGTCTGCAGGCCGCTGTAGACCTCGCCATAGGGCATCGGCGTCGGGTTGCCGCCCATCGCCTTGACCAGATCGATGAACAGGTCGGACTGCTGGACGCGCAGCTTCAGACCCTTCAGGTCGGCCAGCGTCTTGATCGGGCGCTTGCTGTTGTAGAAGCTGCGCGCACCGGAGTCGTAGAAGGCCAGCCCGACCATGCCGTGCGCCTCGAAGGCCTTCAGGATCTCGTCGCCGATCGGGCCGTCCATCACCTTGTGCATGTGATCGACCGAGCGGAACAGAAAGGGCAGACCGGCGATCCGGGTTTCCGGCACCACGTTGTTCAGCGGCGCCATGCTGATGCGGTTCATGTCGATGACGCCGAACTGCGTCTGCTGGATGGTGTCCTTCTCGTCGCCCAGCTGGCCCGAGGGGAAGATCTTGATGGCGATGCGGCCGTTGGTCTCCTTGGCGATCAGCTCGCCCATGTATTTCACCGCCTCGACCGTCGGATAACCGTCGGGGTGGATTTCGGCCGAACGCAGCGTGACCTGCTGGGCGTTCGCGACCGCAAAGGTGGCGACGATCGCCACGGCGGTGGAGGCCAGGAGCTTGACGATGGACTTCATGGTCGATTCCTCGGTTCTTGATTCGCGGTGCCGCCGTCCGATGGCGGTGTGGGCGGCTCTCCCATGGGCCTGCTGCCCGGAGCGGCCGCTCCCGAAGCCGTCGAGGAATTATACTAATATATCAAGTCGGGTCGGCAAAACGGGAACTGGCGCGGATTCGCTCCGATGCCAAAATGTCGCATGCGTTTTGGACAGACGGCGCGAGCGGTGACGATGACCGACCATGGCGGTCAGGCTATAAAATAGCGCTGAGATGGCGAAGAGACCGGCGGCATTCTCTGAGAGTTATTTACAAATAACCATGAGAACTCTCTGATGAGCGCAGATGGCGGCTTCTCTGTACTTCCACGGTGACGTTGAAAGCCCGATGCAATTGTAGGCCTGCGCCGTGTCCGGCCTCGCTGTGCTGCGTGCTTGCCGGATCAAAGCCCCACCGGGGGCATGGCTGTTCTGCGGACGCTTCGGGCAGCTTTCTGCCGCTGCGGTGCAACGTAATGGGGGGATGCGGTGTTTCGCGCTGGGGAGCCACGCTGCTCCCGCCTCGACAACGACCGGGCCCTAACCGATTGCCCGGCATTTCGGTCAGGAGCGTCACACCATGCCGGACGACCAGCAGCACAGGGACGTCGTCACACTTGCCGATCAGGATGCCGGCCGCAGCGAACGCGGACAGCCGGCCGAGGATGCCGGCGGCAAGGGCAGGAAGCCCGGCTTCATCCGGCGCCATCCGCTGGCGATCATCGTCGGGCTGGTGGTGCTCGCCCTGCTGGCGGTGACCGGCTACATCTATTGGCAGCGCAACATCCATCCCTATGAATCGACCGACGATGCCTTCATCGACAGCCGTCAGTTCCCGGTCGCGCCCAAGGTGTCCGGCTATGTGACGGAGGTGGCGGTCGGCGACAACCAGCATGTGAAGGCCGGCGATCTGCTGTTCCGCATCGACCCGCGCGACTATCAGACCGCGCTGGAGCAGGCGCAGGCCCAGATCGACTCCGCCCAGGCGGCGATCACCGGCTACGACGCGCAGATCGCCGCCCAGCGCGCCCAGATCGATCAGGCCCAGGCGGAGGTTGCCCAGGCAGAGGCGGCGGTCGGCTTCGCCAAGGAGGATGCGGCGCGCTACCGCGACCTGCAGTCCCGCGGCGCCGGAACGGTGCAGCAGGCGCAGCAGTCGACCGCCAACCTGCAGGAACAGCAGGCGAAGCTGACCAGCGCCAACGCCGCGGTGATCGCCGCCGAACGGCAGGTCGGTGCGCTGCAGGCCCAGCGCAGCAGCGCCGTGGCCGATCTGGCGCGCGCCAAGGCGCAGTTGGATCAGGCGAAGTTGAACCTATCCTACACCACCGTCACCGCGGCGCAGCCGGGCCGGGTGGTGCAGCTGAGCGGCGCGGTCGGCCAGTTCGTCCAGGCCGGCCAGAGCCTCGCCATCTTTGTGCCTGACGACATCTGGGTCACCGCCAATTTCAAGGAAACCCAGATCACCGACATGCGGCCGGGCCAGCCGGTGGACATCCGCATCGATGCCTATCCCGACCAAAAGGTCACCGGCCATGTCGACAGCGTGCAGCCCGGCTCCGGCACCGCCTTCTCGCTGTTGCCGGCCCAGAACGCGACCGGCAATTACGTGAAGGTGGTGCAGCGCATCCCCGTAAAGATCGTCGTCGACCGCTGGCCGGACGGCGTGTCCATCGGCCCCGGCATGTCGGTGGTGCCGCGGGTGACGGTGCGATGAGCGCCGCGGCGGAAGGCGCCGGTGCGGGCGGCTTCGATGCGTCGCAGAGTGCCGCCGGCGGCCGCAATCCCTGGCTGATCGCCGTGGTGGTCTCCATCGCCACCTTCATGGAGGTGCTGGACACCACCATCGCCAACGTCGCCCTGCGCTACATCTCCGGCACGCTGGCGGTCAGCGCCGACGAGGCGTCGTGGGTCGTCACCTCCTACCTTGTGGCGAACGCCATCGTGCTGACGGCCAGCAGCTTCATCGCCAAGCGCTATGGCCGCAAGCGCTTCTACCTGACCTGCCTGGGGCTGTTCACCGCCAGTTCGATCGCCTGCGGCTTCGCCTGGAATCTGGAATCGCTGCTGCTGTTCCGGGTGCTCCAGGGCTTCGCCGGCGGCGGCATGGTGCCGATCTCGCAGTCGATCCTGGCCGACAGCTTCCCGCCGGCCAAGCGCGGGCAGGCCTTCGCCATCTTCGGCATCGCCGTGGTGGTGGCGCCGGTGGTGGGGCCGACGCTGGGCGGCTGGCTGTCGGACAATCTGTCCTGGCACTGGTGCTTCCTGATCAACGGACCGGTCGGACTGTTCGCCTTCACGCTGGTCAGCCTTCTGGTGCAGGAGCCCAAATCCGCCATTGAGGAGCGACGGCGGATGAAGCGGCAGGGCATCCGCATGGATGTGGTCGGCTTCCTGCTGGTGGCGACCTTCCTCGGCTCGCTGGAGGTGATCCTCGACCGCGGCCAGACCGACGACTGGTTCGCGTCCGGCTTCATCATCACTTTCGCCATCATCTGCATCGCCGCCTTCTGCCTGATGATCCCGTGGGAGATGACGCGGGAGAACCCGATGCTCGACCTGCGGATGGTGGCGACGCGGCAGTTCGGGTCCTGCTTCCTGGTGATGCTGGCGACCGGCGCCATCCTGATCGCGACGACCCAGTTCCTGCCGGAGCTGCTGCAGGCCTATTACGGCTTCACCGCCACCTGGGCCGGTCTGGCGCTGTCGCCGGGCGGCATGGTGACCATGGTGATGATGATCGTCGTCGGCCGGCTGTCCGGGCGCATCCAGCCGAAATACCTGATCGCCACCGGCGCCACCATCGTCGCGCTGGCGATGTGGGATCTGACGCGGCTGAACCCGGACTCGACCTTCTGGTTCTTCGCATGGTCGCGCATCTATATCGGCATCGGCCTGCCGCTGATCTTCATTCCGATCACCACCGCCTCCTATGACGGCATCCCGCGCGACAAGACCGATCAGGCCTCCGCCCTCATCAACGTCGCGCGCAATGTCGGCGGCTCCATCGGCGTATCCATCGCCCAGAATGTGCTGGCGATGCGGGAGCAGTTCCACCACAGCCGGCTGGTCGAGACCATCGTGCCCTCCAACCCGGCCTACCAGCACACCCTCGAACAGGCGACGACCTATTTCTCCACCGCCGGCGGGCAGGCGGGGGCGCGGGAACGGGCCATCGCCTATATCGGCCAGCAAGTGCAGATGCAGACCGCCTATTGGGCCTACATCGACGTGTTCTTCGCGCTGATGCTGATTTCCGCCTCGGCCGTGCCGCTGGCCCTCATCCTGCGGCGGGTGAAACACTGAAAACGCAAAGGCCGTCCTGACACGAATGGCGTTACTTGACGGTCGCGGTCTCCTTCCGCGCCGAGGATTTGGCAGGCTTGGCCTCGACCGGCCCCACTTCCTGTGTCGATGCCTCGGCATAAGCGCGGCCATAGTAGCTGTCGAGCAGCAGTTGCCTGATCTCGGCGACCAGCGGATAGCGCGGATTGGCGCCGGTGCACTGGTCGTCGAAGGCCGCTTCGGCAATCGCATCGACCCGCGCCAGGAACGCCGCCTCCGGCACCCCCGCCGCCTGGATCGAGGCCGGGATCTCCAGCGCCCGCTTCATCTCCTCGACCCATTGGATCAGCTTTTCCACCCGCTCATGGTCGCGGCTGCCGCCCAACTCCAGGTGTCGGGCGATCTGCGCATAGCGGGCCACGCCCTTGGGGCGGTCATACTGGCTGAACGCCGTCTGCTTGGTCGGGATGTCCGCCGCGTTGTAGCGGATCACGTTGGCGATCAGCAGCGCGTTGGCGATGCCGTGCGGCAGGTGGAACTCGGCCCCCAGCTTGTGCGCCATCGAATGGCAGACGCCGAGGAAGGCGTTGGCGAAGGCGATGCCGGCCAGCGTCGCCGCATTGTGCACCAGCTCCCGCGCCTTCGGGTCCTGAGCCCCGTTGCGGTAGGCCGAGGGCAGGTTCTCCTTCAGCAGCTTCAGCGCCTGCAACGCCTGACCGTCGCTGTACTCGTTCGCCACCACCGAGACGTAAGCCTCCAGCGCGTGGGTCACCGCGTCGATCCCGCCCGCCGCGGTCAGGCCCTTGGGCATGTCCATGACGAGGTTGGCATCGACGATCGCCAGCGTCGGCGTCAGTTCGTAATCGGCGATCGGATATTTGGTGCCGGTGCGCTCGTCGGTGACCACGGCGAAGGGCGTCACTTCCGACCCGGTGCCGGACGTGGTCGGCACCGCCACCAGTTGCGCCTTCACCCCCAGCTTGGGGAAGGTGTAGATGCGCTTGCGGATGTCCATGAAGCGCAGGGCCAGATCCTCGAACGCCACTTCGGGCGCCTCGTACATCACCCAGATGATCTTGGCCGCGTCCATCGGCGAGCCGCCGCCCAGCGCCAGGATCACGTCGGGCTGGAAGGCATTCGCCAGCGCCACGCCCTTGCGCACCACCGCCAGCGTCGGGTCGGCGCTGACCTCGAAGAAGGTCTCGACCTCCAGACCCAGCGATTTCAGCACGCGGACGCTGTCGTTGACATGGCCGTTCTCGAACAGGAAGCGGTCGGTGACGATCAGGCAGCGCTTCTTGCCGCGCAGTTCCTCAAGCGCGAAAGGCAGGCAGCCGCGGCGGAAATAGATCGACTTGGGCAGCTTGTGCCACAGCATGTTCTCCGCCCTCTTCGCCACCGTCTTCTTGTTGATCAGGTGCTGCGGCCCAACATTCTCCGAGATCGAGTTGCCGCCCCAGGAGCCGCAGCCCAGCGTCAGCGACGGGGCGAGGCGGAAGTTGTAGAGGTCGCCGATGCCGCCATGCGACGACGGCGTGTTGATCAGGATGCGGGCGGTCTTCATCCTATCGCCGAAATGGCGGATGCGGTCGGCCTGCTGGTCCTGGTCGGTGTAGAGCGCCGAGGTGTGGCCGATGCCGCCCAGCGCGACCAGCGCGGCGGCCTTGTCGCAGGCTTCCATGAAGTCCTTGGCGCGGTAGAGCGCCAGGGTCGGCGACAGCTTCTCGTGGGCGAAGGGTTCGCTGTCGGCGATGTCGGTGACCTCGGCGATCAGCACCTTGGTGGCGTGGGGGACGGTCAGGCCGGCCATGGCGGCGATGGCGTGGGCCGGCTGGCCGACGATGTCGGCATTCAGATGGCCGTCGGTCAGCAGGACCTTGCGCACGGCGTCGGCCTCGCGGGCCGACAGGATGTAGCCGCCATGGTGGGCGAAGCGGTCGCGCACGGCGTCATAGACGGCATCGACCACCACCGCCGACTGTTCGGACGCGCAGACCACGCCGTTGTCGAAGGTCTTGGACATCAGGATCGAGGCGACGGCGCGCTTGATGTCGGCGAACTCGTCGATGACGGCCGGGGTGTTGCCGGCGCCGACGCCGATGGCGGGCTTGCCGGAGGAATAGGCGGCCTTGACCATGCCCGGCCCGCCGGTAGCGAGGATCAGGTTGATGTCGGGATGGTGCATGACGGCGTTGGACAGTTCCAGCGAGGGCTCGTCGATCCAGCCGATGATGTCGTCGGGGGCGCCGGCCTCGACCGCGGCGGCGAGCACCAGGCGGGCGGCCTCGCAGGTCGATTTGCGGGCGCGGGGATGGGGGGAGAGGACCAGGCCGTTGCGGGTCTTCAGCGCGATCAGCGCCTTGAAGATGGCGGTGGAGGTCGGGTTGGTGGTGGGGACGATGCCGCAGATCAGGCCGACCGGCTCGGCGATGGTGAGGATGCCGCCGTCGTGATCCTCGGAGAGGACGCCGCAGGTCTTCTCGTCCTTGTACTTGTTGTAGATGTATTCGGCGGCGAAGTGGTTCTTGATGACCTTGTCCTCCATCACGCCCATGCCGGTCTCCGCCACCGCCATCTTGGCGAGCGGGATGCGGGCGTTGGCGGCGGCGAGCGCCGCGCTGCGGAAGATCAGGTCGACCTTCTCCTGCGGGTAGTCGGCGAAGCGCGCCTGCGCCGCCTTCACCCGGGCGATCAGGGCGTTCAGGTCGGAAAGGGATTTGACAGTCGTAGCCATGATCGGGCCTCTCCCGTCGGGCGTCGCCGTGCGGCCGGTCTTCCGGCCCGCAACGCCCGGATCTCGCGGTTCCATGCGGTATGTAGTAAACCTACACATCGCCTATCGGCCGCGCAAGAGTGGTCCTACCATTTGCCGCCAGAATTGATCTGGATCAGGTCGATTGGAGCGGATGCAGGGGCGCCGTTCTTATGCGCACGCCCCTGCTCAGCAAAACTCCAGGCAAACGACTGAAGACGCTCAATGTAGTTAAACTACATGCCATTTAAAGCTGAAAGCGGGCGTGTCATCCACGGCAGAGCCCGCCGAACTGATGAAAATCACGCCCCCGCCCGTCCTTCGTACCACGGCTTGGTTGCCTTGACGATACGCACCACCGACAGCATCACCGGCACTTCGACCAGCACGCCGACCACGGTGGCGAGCGCCGCGCCGGAGCCGAGCCCGAACAGGCTGATCGCGGCGGCGACCGCCAGTTCGAAGAAGTTGGAGGCGCCGATCAGCGCCGCCGGCGCCGCCACGCACCACGCCACCCCGAACCGGCGCGACAGCCAATAGGCGAGGCCGGCATTGAAATAGACCTGGATCAGGATCGGCACCGCCAGCAGGACGATGACCAGCGGCTGCGCCAGGATTTGCTCGCCCTGGAAACCGAACAGCAGCACCAGCGTGGTCAGCAGCGCCAGCAGCGACACCGGCTGGATCCGGCCGAGCACGCGCGCCAGCGCCGGCTCGCCGCCGCCGGCCAGCAGGCTGCGCCGCCAGAGCTGGGCCGCCACCACCGGGATGACGATGTAGAGCAGCACCGACAGCAGCAGCGTCCCCCACGGCACCGTGATAGACGCGACGCCCAGCAGCAGCCCGACGATGGGCGCGAAGGCGAACACCATGATCAGGTCGTTCAGCGCCACCTGACTCAGCGTGTAGTGCGGCTCGCCCTCGCATAGGTTCGACCAGACGAACACCATCGCGGTGCAGGGCGCCGCCGCCAGCAGGATCAGCCCGGCGATGTAGGAGGAAATCTGCTCCTGCGGCAGCAGCGGGGCGAACAGATGGCCGATGAATGCCGTGCCGAGCAGCGCCATCGAGAAGGGCTTGACAGCCCAGTTGATGAACAGCGTCACGCCGATGCCGCGCCAATGTTCCCGCACCTGTCCCAGCGCGCCGAGGTCGATCTTCAGCAGCATCGGCACGATCATCAGCCAGATCAGCACCGCCACCGGCAGATTGACCTGGGCGACCTCCGCCGCCGCGATGGCGTGGAACAGTCCGGGCACCAGATGGCCGAGCGCGATACCGGCGACGATGCACAGCGCCACCCACAGGCTGAGATAGCGCTCGAACAGGCCCATGGCGGGACGCGCCGCCGGGGCGGTGGAGTGGACGTCAGCGGTCATCGGTGCCGCCCTCCGCCCGTGCCATGTCGTCCATTTTGCGCTTCAGCGCCATGCGGTCGAGCGACGCGATGGGCAGGGCGGCGAAGGCCTGGATGCGGCGCTGGATCTGCCCGAACACCGTGGCGGTGAAGGCGGCCTTCTCCGCATCGGTGCCGGTGGCGCTGGACGGGTCGGGGAAGCCCCAATGGGCGCTGATCGGCTGGCCCGGCCACACCGGGCAGACCTCTCCGGCGGCGTTGTCGCAGACGGTGACGACGAAGTCCATGTGGGGGGCGCCGGGGGCGGCGAACTCGTCCCAGGTCTTCGACCGCAACTCCGCCGTCGGGAAACCCAGCCGTTCCAGCAGGTCGCGGACATGGGGGTTGATGCGTCCGGACGGCTGGCTGCCGGCGCTGAAGCCGCGGAAGCGGCCCTTGCCCTCCCGGTTCAGCAGGCATTCCGCCATGACGCTGCGGGCGCTGTTGTGCGTGCACAGGAACAGCACGTTGTAGACGCGTTGCTCAGCCATTCTTCGCTCCGTTATTCGGATTGTCAGCAGCCGCAGCGCGGAGCCGTGGTCTTTTCCGTGTTGGCCGCCTCCGGCCTGGGTGCGCAGACCGGGATGCAGACGCCCGCGTCGGACGACCGGCCGCAGCAGTTTTCCGACAGGAAGCCGACGATGCCGGTCATCCGGTCGAAATCGGCCGAGTAGATCAGCGACCGGCTCTCGCGCCGCTGCACGATCAGCCCGGCATGGGTCAGGTTGGACAGGTGGAAGGACAGGGTGGCCGGCGCGACCGCCAGCGCCTCCGCGATCGCCCCGGCGGAGCGGCCCTCCGGCCCCGCCTCCACCAGCAGGCGGAAGATGTCCAGCCGCGTCTCCTGCGCCAGCGCCGCCAGCCCGGCCAGGACGTCCTTCTTCTCCATGCCGCCGTTCCTGAATTCGATGTTTCGACAAACATGGAAATGCCAGCCGCGACCCATGCTGTCAACGACAGTTCCATGACAATCGAAATAACAGTCGGTTACACCGCGTCCCAACGATGAGCGGAGCCCAAAAACCAAAGGCCTCCGCGGCGGTGCCGGCGGAGGCCTTGGTGTGTCGGGATCGTCAAACCTGGGCGGATGGAGGCCAGGGTGGGCGACTTAGAAGCCGATAATGCCCGTCATCCAAAGAAGGATCACGATGATTCCCGGAACACCCAGAAGCCAGAGAAGAATGGGCATGCTATGCCTCCCTATTCGGATCAGCAGGTTGCAAGAGCAGAACTCTCAGATGCTTCCGAATCAACGGGACGACTTGCGATTCTGTTCCAAGATTTTTTGCCATGCCCGCGGTTCGCGCGAAATTTTCGCCGACGCCGCCGGCGGTACCCTCAATCCTCCAGCAGCGGCCGGCCGTCGGCGATGATCGACACCAGGGCGTCCATCACCGCCCGCACCCGTGCCGACCGCCTGAGGTCGCCATGCACCAGCAGCCACAGCTCGCGCGGCTGCGGCGGCGGGGGAGCGGGGTCCGGCATCACCGCGACCAGCGAGGGATCGGACCGGCCGATGAAATGCGGAATCGCCGCGATGCCGACGCCGGCCGAGGCGGCGCCGCGCAGGCTCATCAGGTCGTTGGCGCGGAAGACGAAGGGCCGGCGGCCGGCGACCTGCCGCAGCCAGCGCTGTTGCGGCACATGGTCCAGGCTCTCGTCATAGCCGATGAACTCCCAGCCTGCCTCGTCGCGGCCGTCGAGATAGCCCGGCGTGGCGTAGAGCCCGTAGCCCATCGCGCCGACGCGGCGAGCCACCAGCCCCTCGTCCTCCGGCCGCTGCAGGCGCAGGGCGAGGTCGGCCTCCCGCCGGGTCAGGCTGACCGCGCGGGCATCGCCCACCAGTTCCACCACCAGCTTCGGCAGAATCCGCCGCAGCCCGGCCAATCGCGGGGCGAGGAAATGGCTGGCGAAGGCCGGCGGGGCCGACAGGCGCACCGTGCCGGCCGGCTCGCCCGGCTGGCCGCGGGCATGGCGCTCCACCGCCAGCACGCCGTCCTCCACCCGGCGGGCCAGCGCCGCGAACTCCTCCCCCTCCGCCGTCGGGGCGTAGCCGCGCGGCAGCCGGTCGAACAGGCGCACGCCCAGATCGGCCTCCAGCGCCGCCACCCGGCGGGCGACGGTGGAATGGTCCACCCCCAGCCGCCGCGCCGTCGCCGACAGGCTGCCGCTGTCCGCCAGCGCCAGGAAGACGCGCAGGTCGTCCCAGTTCATTGCTTATGCCCTATCTGCGCAAAAACACCCAGACAATGCGCAGTTATGCCGAATTCCTGCGTGCTGCACCACAGATTAACCTCCACTCCATCGCAACGACCGACGGAGACAGCCGCTATGATCCGCTCCATTCAGATGACCGCGCCGGGCGGCGCCGAGGTGCTGACGCACGCCCTTCACGACCTGCCGGCCCCCGGCGCCGGGGAAATCCGCCTGCGCCATGAGGCCGCCGGGGTCAATTTCGTCGACATCTACCACCGCACCGGCCTGTATCCGCTGCCCGCATATCCCGCCACGCTCGGCGTCGAGGGCGCAGGCGTGGTGGAGGCGGTCGGGCCGGGGGTGCAGGGGCTCGCCGTCGGCGACCGCGTCGCCTGGGCCGGGCTGCCGGCCGGCGGCTATGCCGAGGCGCGCCTGCTGGCCGCCGACCGCGTCGTGCGCCTGCCCGACGGGGTGGAGCCGGTGACCGCCGCCTCGCTGATGCTGCGCGGGATCACCGTCCACATGCTGCTCAACAAGGTCTGTCCGGTCGGACCCGGCAGCACGATCCTGGTGCATGCCGCCGCCGGCGGGCTGGGGCTGCTGCTGACCCAATGGGCGAAGAGCCTGGGCGCCACCGTCATCGGCACCGTCGGCAGCGCCGCCAAGGCGGAGACCGCCCGCGCCCACGGGCTCGACCACGCCATTCTTTATAGGCAAGAGGACTTCGTCGCCGCGGTGCGCGACCTGACCGGCGGGCGCGGCGCCGACGTCGCGGTGGACGGCATCGGCGGCGACACGCTGCGTCGGACCTTCGACGCGGTGCGGCTGTTCGGCACCGTGGCCAGCGTCGGTCAGGCCGGCGGCCCGGTTTCGGCGATCGAGCTGTCCGAACTGGGACCGCGCCGCTCGCTCTGCCTCGCCCGGCCCAGCGTGTTCGGCTACATGTCCGACCTCGCCGCCTACCGCGTGGCCGCCGAGGAGGTTCTGTCCCGCGTCGCCAAGGGCCTGAGCGCCGGCCCGGTGACCTGCCTGCCGCTGGACGCCGCCGCCGAGGCCCACCGCGCGCTGGAAGGGCGCGGCACCAGCGGCGCCCTGGTGCTGATGCCGGCCTGATCTCCGGCTGACGCGTCGCCTATTGCGGCGCCAGCCACTTCTCCATCGCATAGTTGTGGATCGGCACGTCGCCGATCCGCAACTCTCGGCGCTCCAGCAAGGCGAAGCCGCGGCGCAGGAAGAAGGGGCGGGCGGCCTCGCTGGCCTCCACATGCAGGCGGCGGTGGCCGAGCGCGCGGGCGCGGACCTCCAGCCTGTCGACCAGCGCCGACATCACGCCGCGCCCGGCGGCTTCCGGCGCGCAATAGAGGAAGTTGATGTGGCCGTCCGTTTCGACGTCGCTGAAGGCAACCGGCCGGTCGCTCTCGTCCACCGCGACCAGCGCGACGCGGCCGTCGCCATAGGCCTCGCGCACCCGCTCCACCGTCGGCGCCTGCGCCGCCCAGGCCTCGACCTGCTCCGCGCTGTAGAAACGCGAACCGATGCCGCGGACGGAGCGGGCATAGATCTCCGCCAGAACCGGGGCGTCCGATGGTCGGTAGTCTCTGATCCTCATCTGCCCCATCTTCAGGCGGTCATTTCGCCGGCGCCAACCTCAGGACCGCGCCGTCGGCGGCATCGGTGATGACGTAGAGGGCGTCGTCGGGTCCCTGTGCCACATCGCGGATGCGCGCGTCGAGCGGAATGCGCTCCACCTCCTTCGCCCTTGTTCCGTCGATGGCGACGCGCACCAGCCCCTTGGCGCTGAGCCCGCCGAGCAGGGCGCTGCCCTGCCAGTCGCGGAACAGCCCGCCGGTGTAGAAGACCATGCCGGAGGGCGAGATCACCGGCGTCCAATGCACCGCCGCGTCGGCGAACTCCTTGCGGGTCGGCGGGTCGGGGATGTCGCGGCCGTCGTAATGCTTGCCCCAGCTGACCACCGGCCAGCCGTAGTTCCGGCCCGCTTCCGGCCGGTTCAATTCGTCGCCGCCCAGCGGCCCCATCTCGCCGATCCACAGCGCGCCCGTGCGCGGATCGATGGCCGCCGCCTCGATGTTGCGGTGGCCGTAGGACCATATGGCGCCGGCCGTCCTGCCCTCCCCGGCGAAGGGGTTGTCCTGCGGCAGCGAGCCGTCGCGGTTCAGCCGGACCACCTTGCCCAGCGTGTTGTCGCGCTTCTGCGCCGGGTCGAACTTGTAGCGCTCGCCCAGCGTCAGGAAGATGTGGCCGTCGGGGGCGAAGGCGATGCGGGTGCCGAAATGGTTGCCGCCGTCCACCTTGGGCGACTGGCGGAAGATGACCTGGAAATCCTCGATCCCGTGCTCGCCCAGCGTGCCGCGCCCCAGTGCCGTCCCGGCGGTGCCCCCACCCCCGCTGCCTTCTCCGGGCTCGGCATAGGCGAGATAAACGGCGCGGTTGCGGGCGAAATCGGGATCGGCGGCCACGTCCATCAGACCGCCCTGGCCCTGGTTGAAGACCTTCGGCGTGCCGGTCAGCGGGGCGGACAGCGAGCCGTCGCGTGCCATGATCCGCAGCCGTCCCGGCTTTTCCGTCACCAGCGCCCGGCCGTCGGGGAGGAATTCGATGCCCCAGGGCCGCTCCAGCCCGTCGGCGAAGCGGCTGACCGCCACCGGCCCGGCGCTGGTCGGAACGGTCTTGACCGCCTGCGACTGCGCCAGGGCGGGGGAGGCGGCGAAAAGGCCCGCGGCAAGAAAAGCGGCAACGGGAATGGCGGCCGACAGGGTCAGGGTGCTGCGCATCACGATCCTCCGGAATCTTTCGCAAATCTTGGGGGCTGACCTTTCTAGGTGGGGATGTGACGTCGGCGGCCAAGGCCGCCCACTCAGAAAGACTTCAGAACCGTCATAGTGGGACCGCGTGCCGACGAATTTCGTCACATCATTGTGTGCATACCCGGGTCATCCGAATCCGCGTTCCGGCTGTTATCCTTCCGTCGCGCCACAGGTTGCGCTGTTGGGAGCAAAGTACGGAGTATGGAAAATTTCTTGCGCCGGCTGAGTTCCAGCTTGCCTCATGCGGCCTGGGCACAATACGGGATCACGCTGCTGCTGGTCGGGCTGACCGCGCTGGTGCGCTATGCGCTCGAACCGCTGCTGTTCAAATACCCGTTCCTGGTCTTCCTCCCGACCATCCTCGTCATCTCGCTGTTGTTCGATCGCGGGGCGGGATATCTGGCCGTGGTGCTGTCAGGGGTCTGTTCGGCGTGGTTCTTCATGAAGCCGGAATGGATGCTGTGGATCGCCGAGCCGGGCGACCGGCTGGCTTTCCTCATCTACATGGGGCTGGGATTCGGCATCGCCGGCGGAGCCAACGCTCTGCGCCGGGCAAACGAGCAGTTGCGCCTGTCCTGGGACCAGCTGTCGGCCGCCAATGCGGAAAAGGACCTGATGCTGCACGAGATCCACCACCGGATCCGCAACGACCTGCAGCAGATCTGCGCCCAGCTGACGCTTGCCGCCCACCGGTCGGGGACTGGGCAGGACATCGTCAGCGGCACCATCGAGCGGATCGGCGTGCTGTCGCGCGTCTATGTCCGCCTGCGCCGGGTGGAGGGCGTCAACATCGTCAGCTCCAAAGACTTCCTGGAAAGCCTGGTGGAGGACATCCAGCTCGGCGTCGTCGGGATACAGCCGGTGGCGGTCGGCGCCGAGGTGGACGACGTCGATCTCGACATGGGTGTCGCCGTGGCGGTCGGCACCATCGCCAACGAACTGATCACCAACGCGCTGAAATACGCCTTTCCCGACGGCCGTGCCGGCCGCATCGACCTGACCTTCCGCAAGGGGGAGGCGGAGTGCGTGCTGAGCGTCTGCGACGACGGCGTGGGCATCCTGTCGGACCGGCCGCAGGGCACCGGGCTGGGCGGCCGGATCATGCGGCAGCTTGCCCAGCAATTGCGCGGCAGCCTCGACATCGAACCCCGGCCGGAACAGGGACTGAAGGTCACACTGCGCTTCCCCTGCTGCGGGGAAGCGGAGCCGGATGACAGGCCCGCTGGCATATGAAAAGAGGGGCCGCGCCGGTGCGGCGCGACCCCGTCCAGGGAACGTCCGGGCCGAAGCCGTCCGGATCAGAAGTCCATGTCGGCGCCGGGGGCGGGCACCGCGGGCTTCTTCTCCGGCAGTTGGGCGACCATCGCCTCGGTGGTGATCAGCAGGCCGGCGACGGAGGCGGCGTCCTGCAGCGCGGTGCGCACCACCTTGGCCGGGTCGATGATGCCGGCCTTCACCAGATCGCACCACTCGCCCTTGGCCGCGTCGTAACCGACGCTGTAGTCCTTGCTGTCGTTCAGCTTGCCGACGATGATCGAGCCGTCGACCCCGGCGTTGGTGGCGATCTGGCGCACCGGGGCGGTCAGCGCCCGGCGCACGATCTCCACGCCGACGCGCTGGTCGTCGTTGGCCGGCTTGACGTTCTCCAGCACGGCGACCGCGCGGGCCAGCGCCACGCCGCCGCCGGGCAGGATGCCTTCCTCCACCGCCGCGCGGGTGGCGTGCATGGCGTCGTCGACGCGGTCCTTGCGCTCCTTCACCTCGACCTCGGTGGCGCCGCCGACGCGGATCACCGCGACGCCGCCGGCCAGCTTGGCCAGCCGCTCCTGCAGCTTCTCGCGGTCGTAGTCGGAGGTCGTCTCCTCGATCTGCTGACGGATCTGGCCGCAGCGGGCCTTGATGTCGTCCTTCGACCCGACGCCGTTGACGATGGTCGTGTTGTCCTTGGTGATGACCACCTTGCCGGCGCGGCCCAGCATGTCGATGGTGACGCTGTCCAGCTTGATGCCCAGTTCCTCGCTGACGACCTGACCGCCGGTGAGGATGGCGATGTCCTCCAGCATGGCCTTGCGGCGGTCGCCGAAGCCCGGGGCCTTCACCGCCGCGACCTTCAGGCCGCCGCGCAGGCGGTTGACCACCAGGGTCGCCAGCGCCTCGCCCTCCACCTCCTCGGCGATGATCAGCAGCGGCTTGCCCGACTGCACCACCTTCTCCAGCACCGGGATGATGGCCTGGATGCCGGACAGCTTCTTGTCGTGGATCAGGATGTAGGGGTCATCCAGTTCCACCTGCATCTTGTCGGCGTTGGTGACGAAATAGGGCGAGGTGTAGCCGCGGTCGAACTGCATGCCCTCGACGACATCCAGCTCGGTCTCCAGGCTCTTGGCCTCCTCGACCGTGATGACGCCCTCGTTGCCGACCTTCTCCATTGCGCGGGCCAGCATGTCGCCGATCTCGCGGTCGCCGTTGGCGGAGATGGTGCCGACCTGGGCGATCTCCTCGTTGGTGGTCACCTTCTTGGAGCGGGCCTTCAACTCGGTCACCACGGCGTCGACCGCCATGTCGATGCCGCGCTTAAGGTCCATCGGGTTGATGCCGGCGGCGACCGACTTGGCGCCCTCGCGCACGATGGCCTGGGCCAGCACGGTGGCGGTGGTGGTGCCGTCGCCGGCCAGATCGGCGGTCTTCGACGCCACCTCGCGCAGCATCTGCGCGCCCATATTCTCGAACTTGTCGGCCAGCTCGATTTCCTTGGCGACCGACACGCCGTCCTTGGTGATGCGCGGGGCGCCGAACGACTTCTCGATCACGACGTTGCGGCCCTTCGGCCCCAGCGTGACCTTCACGGCGTCGGCCAGGATGTCCACCCCGCGCAGCATCTTGTCGCGGGCGGTGGAGCCGAACTTCACGTCCTTTGCAGCCATGGTCCTGTTCCTCCCCTATCAAGCAGCCTTCTTGGCGGGTTCGGCGGCAGCCTCGATCACGCCGAGGATGTCGCTCTCCTTCATGATCAGGAGATCCTCGCCGTCGATCTTCACCTCGGTGCCGGACCATTTGCCGAACAGCACGCGGTCGCCGGGCTTCACGTCGAGGGCGATCAGCTTGCCGGCCTCGTCCCGCGCGCCCGCGCCGACGGCGATGACCTCGCCCTCCTGCGGCTTTTCCTTGGCGGTGTCGGGGATGATGATGCCGCCCTTCGTCTTGGTGTCGGATTCGACGCGGCGGACCAGAACGCGGTCGTGAAGCGGTTTGAACTTCATGGTGTGACACTCCTTGAGCGTAAGCGAATGTCTCGAGTTCCCAAGAGCGCCCGAATGGGCCGCGCTTGCGGTTGAAAAATTTATTCAGGCTGTTTTTGCCGTCAAGAGGAATTTTCAAGAAAAAACATTGGAGATTATTGAGATTTAACCCCAAGCGCCGAGTGCCCGTGGCCGCTTCCGCAGGCACGGGTGATCTGCTCGTTGGGATCTTCTTGATATCGTGCCGGCCGGTCTCGGTCGTTATTTCAGGCGGGCGCCGATTCCGGTTGGACGGGGTGGGGTGGGGGGCGCAGGAGTCTCGGCATCGCACATATCCTCCGCAGAGCAACATGCAGGACACGGTCTTCGGGTACGCCGGGAGCCTGTGAGGCGAGGCACTCCGGCGCGGGCGAAATCTAGTCAGGCGCGGGCGGGCGTCAAGACACTTCCGTCCTTCCGGAGGCGCCCCGATTCCCGGGACCATTCGAGGCCCGCGGCACGGGTCCGACGAAAACGGCCGCCCACCGGGATGGTGGGCGGCCGCTCGAAAACCGTCCGTCCGGCAAGCGCCGTCCGGAGTGGCAATGCCGATCAGTACGGGCAGTTCACCTTCGGCGCGCCGTTGAGCGTCGAGCTGATACCGGCCGTCACATAGGCCGACGCGATCGGCGTGACCTGCGTCTGCGTCGAGATCACGCCGGTGACCGTGGCGCCGGCGCCGGAGGCGGCGCCGCTCGTCAGGGCGCAGGTCCAGGACGCGGCGCCCGGCGAGGTGGTCTTGTTCATCGAGGCGACGTTGTAGCAGTTGCCGCCGGGAAGGCTGAACTGGCCCATCGCCGACTTCCACTCGCTGCCGGCGCCCTTGCTATAGAAATTGTTGGCGGCGACGACGACGGTGCCGGACGTGTTGGTCAGGCTGTTGCCGACATTGGTGATGACGACGCCGACTTCGGTGGCCACGGTGTCGGAGACGATAACCGTCGCATCGGTGTTCAGGCAGAACGCAAAATTCTGCGGCGGCAGAGCCGACAGGGTGACGCCCTTCGACTGCGCGTTGGCGACACCGGCGGACAGAACGGCAGCGATCGAGAATACGGCGGCGAATGCAAACGTTTTCATTGAATTGCCTCATTGCGTGGAACGTGAACGACTCCCGTTTAGGGTTTTATTCTGGCGGAGTCACCGGATTAAAAATAGGAATCACCGAAATAATACATCCGTAACGGGGAAATTTTCTCAAGACACAACAACTTTTGGCGGCGAACGCCAAGGCGGCGCCTAATTCCATTCCAATGTATTCGATACAGCTAATGCACGTGGAAGATGCGGGGCGAATCGAAGCGGGCGCGGCGCTCCATTCCCCTCCAGTTAATCTGCATCAACGCCGGCTCCTCCCCGCCGTGCCAGACTGGACGGCGTGAAGCACAACGCCGGCCGCGGGCCGTTTGCGATGTTTGCGCGACGCGGCCCCTTGGCCGGCGGCCACCATCCAGGGGAGGACGCCATGGTCATGATGAAAGCGGCGGTGTTCGTCGAACCGGGCCGCATCGTGCTGGACGACAAGCCGGTTCCCGATGTCGGACCGCTCGATGCGCTGATCCGCATCACCACGACGACGATCTGCGGCACCGACATCCACATCCTGAAGGGCGAATATCCGGTTGCCCACGGCCTGACCATCGGCCACGAACCGGTCGGCATCATCGAGAAGCTGGGCTCCGCCGTCACCGGCTACCGGGAGGGGCAGCGGGTGATCGCCGGAGCCATCACCCCCAGCGGCCACAGCAACGCCTGCCTGTGCGGCTGCCATTCCCAGGACGGCGCCGGCACCAGGCATGGCTGGAAGCCGCTGGGCGGCTGGCGCTTCGGCAACAGCATCGACGGCTCCCAGGCCGAATACCTGCTGGTGCCCGACGCGATGGTCAACCTCGCCCCCGTTCCCGACGGGCTGACGGACGAGGAGGTGCTGATGTGCCCGGACATCATGTCCACCGGCTTCGCCGGGGCGGAGCGCGGCAACATCCGCATCGGCGACACGGTGGCGGTGTTCGCGCAGGGCCCAATCGGCCTGTGCGCCACCGCCGGGGCCAAGCTGAAGGGCGCCACCACCATCATCGGCGTCGACGCCGTGCCGGCGCGGATGGAGATGGCGCGGCGCATGGGCGCCGATCACGTGGTCAACTTCCGCGAGGTCGACCCGGTGGAGGAGATCATGCGTCTCACCGACGGCCGCGGCGTCGACGTCGCCATCGAGGCGCTGGGCACCCAGGCGACCTTCGAGGCGGCGCTGCGCGTCCTGCGGCCCGGCGGCACGCTGTCCAG
The DNA here is from genome assembly GCF_051124815.1 of Azospirillum sp. B2RO_4. NCBI lineage: Bacteria > Pseudomonadati > Pseudomonadota > Alphaproteobacteria > Rhodospirillales > Azospirillaceae > Azospirillum > Azospirillum sp. B2RO_4. The sequence continues at coordinate 169,394 of NZ_CP118487.1, forward strand.
CCTGGGCGTCTATTCCGGCGACCTGCGCCTGCCGCTGGGGCCGTTCGCGGCCGGGCTGGGCGACCACACCATCGTCACCTCGCTCTGTCCCGGCGGCAAGGAGCGGATGCGGCGGCTGATGGGGGTCGTCGCCTCCGGCCGCGTCGACCTGAAGCCGCTCGTCACCCACCGCTTCCCGCTCGACCGGATCGAGGAGGCCTATGAGCTGTTCGGCCACCAGCGCGACGGCGTGCTGAAGGTGGCGATCACGCCGAACTGACGGCCGTCGCGGCGCCGGGATCCTCCTACGCCCGCCCTCCTATGCCTCGCTTGTAGACGATCAGGAAGGCGACGGCGGCGAGGAAGGGCAACCCGGCGTCGCGAAGGTCGTTGTTGAGGTGCAGCATGGCGGCATAGAGAACGATGCCGGTCACCGCGATCGTCGGCAGCAGGGCGTCGGCGATGCCGAGGATGCCGCGCCCCTCCAGCCATGCTCCCACCGCCAGGGTTGAGCGGACCAGCACGATCAGGAGGAGGAAGGCGATCCCGGCCAGCAGGACATATTCCAGGGTGATCGCCGCCGGCAGATAGGGGGCGGGAACCGATCGGGCAAGGACCGGCGACAGCGCGTCATGCGCCGACTTCACCGCGGCGACGGCGATGTAATGCAGTGCGGTCGCCAGCAGCAGATTGCCGGACAGCAACTCCACCGTCCGCCAGTACAGGAAGGACGGCCAGCGGATACGGTCGAGAACGATGAACGCCAGCGCGGTCCCGCTGCCGAACAGCAGGGCATAGTCGGGCGACAGCGGCCATTTCGACACTCCGCGCCCGAGGATCAGGATGTCGAACAGCGCCACCGACAGCCCCAGCAGGGCGACGGCCGCGGTGCGGGAGGAGTGCCGGTGATGGGCGAACATCCGCCCGGCGGCGACGAAGACGATCCAGGGAAAGACCGGAAACCAGCCCGGAAGGGGCGACGCGAACAGGTCGTAGACGTAGGGCAGCGGAAGGACGATCCAGGCCCCGCACAGCGCCAGAAGAAAAAGCGCGATGAACACCCGGTTGGCGGCGCCCACACTGGCATGGATGTCGAACAGAAGCCGCGCGGCGAACAGAAACATGAAGAAGTCGCTGGTGAACGGGTTTTTCTCCTGGTACAGGCCGTGGATGGCCGCCAGGATGAACAGCTTCAGATGGCCTTCGATCCGCTTGCAAAGCGGCTTTCTCAGGAAGTGATCGAGCGTCATTCCGAAGGCGAAGAAGAACATCACCGGCGCCAGTTCGAAAACGAACTGCAGGATGCTGACCAGAGGATAGGCGTCCGGGATCGTTCGCCCCCAATGGGCCGCCACCATGAAGACAAGGGCGGTGACGCGGACGACGTCCAGGCTTCTGTCCCGGGCCGGCTGCGGGGTCGGCATCAGCATAGGGTCACTCCCAGGCAAGGGCGGAGCCGTGCTCCGGCCTGTCGCGGCGAGGGTTTCGATCGTGCCGGCTGGCATCTGACACTCCTTCATGAGCGGCCCCTCACGACCGGTGCGGCCGGGCGATGCGCAGGCGCCCCGGCAGCGACGACATCCATGCGGCGACCGCTGCCCGTTCCTTGCGTCCAAGCATCCAGACCATGAAGAGGGTCGCGCCGGCATAGAGCGGCAGGGCGGTCAGCGTCTTGGTGTAGAAGGGATCGAATCCGTCTTCGTAGCGCCAGAAGGGGACGACCGCGAAGGGGGCCAAGGCCGCGACGCCGAAGATCCAGCGCGAGAACCACCAGGATGGCACCAGCGCTGCCAGCGCCAGCGGCCACAGCATGAACCACGGCCACAGATGGGTCGACAGGCCGAGCACCACCGCCGCCATCACCGCGGCGGCGGCCTTCCAGGCATTCTCCGCGGTCGGCCACCGATACAGTGCTGCGAGCGACCACAGGGCGAAGCCGGCGAAGGCCCCGCGCACCAGCCAGCGCAGGGGGGCCATGTCGACGCCCAGCAACCGCTCCGCCACCCGGACGACGTCCACCGGATGCAGCCATTGCCAGCCGGACATGCCGCGCACCGCGTCGAAGAAGGCGGGCGAGCGGAAGAACAGGAACAGGACGGCCAGGAAGAAGGCGGCCGCGGGGATCCCGCGCAGGAGATAGGCGGTGACCCCGCCCTTGAGATCCCGAGTCCCGGTTCTGCCGAGCCTGTAGAGCAGATCGACGGCAACCAGGGCGGCGCTGGTGTATTTGCAGGCGGCCGAGGCCGCCAGCGCCAGCGGGCCGGCGCGGTCGCCGGCGGACAGGCGCATCAGCCACAGCATCATCAGGACGACCATCGCCATGTCGTTGTGCCCCTCGCCGGCCGAATAGATATGGCCGATGGGCAGCCAGCCGAAAGCGACGAGCCCGGCGGCGGCGGTCGCCTCGTCACGGGTCCGGCCGATCTGCCGGATGATGGCGAGCCCGCCGATCCAGGCGCCGGCCAGGACCAACTTGAACAGAAGCGCGGTCACCCAGACATTCCCGCCGCTGAGCGCCATGACCCCGGCCGATACCACCGCCCACAGCGGCCCGTAGGTCATCATCGCCGGCACCTCGTCGAACGGAAAGGCGGCGGCGTGCCCCGGCGTGAAGGGCACATAGTAGGGGTTCTGTCCCCGGACGATTTGCTCGCCCCACAGCGCGGAAAACCAGATGTCCTGCGTCATCACCGGAAAGGCCGGCAGGCTGACGGCGGTGAAGCCGACCGGCCACAGGAAAAGCCGATCCGTCATTGCCTTCGTGACCGGCCGGCCGGGCTCGGACAGCCAGTGGAACAGCCATGCGGCCAAGGCGACCGGAAGGGCGAGCGGCAGGCAATAGGCCAGGAAATACAGGCCGTCATGGGTGAAGACGTTGCCGGCGGTCAGCGCATGCGCCAGCGGGATTGAAAAATCTGCAAGCAACGCGGCCAGATTGTCGAAGAAGGCAGCCTGATTTGGCAAGCCGACCTCCCCATGGCGTGCGTTCGACGCGGCGAAGAAATAGCTCAGCACCGAGAAGGACAGCAGGCACAGGGTTGTTGTCAGTCCAAGACGATCCAGAGTCTTGACCGATTTATCGTCACCTCCGCCGGGTGAGGGGGCATCCGCAGGCGGTATCAGTTTTTGAAACGGCATCCGCATTTCGCCCACCAATGATGTTCCCGACGGGAAGGCCGGTAAACACGTTAGCGGAAGACTGTGGAACCGATAAATTTCTAAAGAGATTCTAGGGAGATTGCGCCTGCACCAATGCCGGGATTGCCAGTCGGACGATGGCCATTCTCCTTGCGTGCCCACCGGAATCTTTCGCTTCCGCGCGGACGGGGGCGTGGGTCGCGGCTCGGCGGCTATTGTCGGGCCTAAGGAACCAATTCAGGTCCCATCGGAGACAGCCGCAACGGCTGCCGGGTTGCCATGCCGAACTTCCGGCGGGCCGGCGCCATCCTGTTTCACCGCCGGAACCGCGATGCTCGCGCAATGCGCGGGGCAAAAGAAGAAAGCCCCTCTCCCAAGGTGGAAGGGGGGCTTCAAGGTCACGCGCAACACCAGGGAAGGAGAGACGACACCAAAGAAAACCGGAGGCTTACTTCGCCAGATCGACCGCCTCGGCCAGACGCTTCACCGCATCCTGCGAGGACATGGTGGAGTTGAAGTGGGCGGTGACGACGTCCAGGAAGGCGCCGCGGACGGCGCCGGGCACCGCCATCTCGTGGGCCATCGACGGTACCGCGCTGTTGCTGTCGATGGCGGCCTTCAGGTCGTCCATCGACTTCACGGCGCATTCGTCGAAACTGTCGCGCGCCATGTCCTGGCGGGCGGGGATCGAGCCCTTCAGCAGGTTGAAGGTCTCCTGGAACTTCTTGCCCAGGATCAGCTTGGCCAACAGCTTCTGCCCGGCGGTGCGGTCGGGGTCGGACGAGCTGAACATGACGAAGCTGTCGGAATTGACGATGTAGCCCGACTTGCCCGGCACATGGGCGCAGACGAAATCCTTGCCCGGCACCTTGCCGGCGGCGGTCAGCTCGCCCTTTTCCCAGTCGCCCATGATCTGCATGGCGGCCTGTCCGTTCATCAGCAGCCCGGCGGCGAGGTTCCATTCGCGGCCGGGGAAGCCGTCGTCGACATAGCCGCGCAGCTTGCGCATCTGGTCGAACACCTTGACCATGGTGTCGCTGGTCAGCGCCTTCTCGTCCAACTCCACCAGCGCCTTGCGGTAGAAGTCGGGACCGCCGAGGCCCAGCACGACATCCTCGAACAGCGCGCCTTCCTGCCAGGGCTGGCCGCCATGGGCGAGCGGGATGATGCCGGCGGCCTTCAGCTTCTCGGCGGCGGCGTTGAACTCGTCCCAGGTCTTGGGGATCTCGACGCCGGCCTTCTTCATCGCCTGCGGGTTGACCCACATCCAGTTGACACGGTGGATGTTCACCGGAACGGCGTAGTAATGGCCCTTGTAGGTCACCACGTCGCGGATCTGCGGCGGCAGGATGGCGTCCCAGTTCTCCGCCTTGGCGACGTCGTCCAGCGTCGCCAGCTTGCCCTGCGCCGCCCATTCCTTGATGTTCGGGCCCTTCAGCTGCACCGCGTTCGGCGGGTCGCCGGCCAGCACGCGGGAGCGCAGGACGGTGCTGGCCGCGTCGCCGCCGCCGCCCGCCACCGGCGCGTCGATCCACTTGCCGCCCGCCGCTTCGAAGTCCTGGCGCAGTGCGCCCGCCGCCTTCGATTCGCCGCCGGAGGTCCAGTAATGCAGCACCTCCACCTTCGGCTCGGCCCGGGCGGGAGCGGCCAGCAGGGCGCCGGCCATCACCGTCGCGATCGCGGTCATGCCGAGGATGGATGTGCTGAGAGACGGCATCTTGGACATTTCCCCCTGTTCCCTTCTTCGTTCGGTCTTTCTGTTGGCCTTGGCCCCAGGCCCTCCGGCCGCTGGAGGAACTCTATCCCGCACGCAATTCGATGCCCGGATTATTTGGTAACAACGCCTTTTCACGCCACCGCCGCTGTTACGCAACCGTTACAAACCGGCCCCGGCGGCGCACTGTACCCGGACCGGCCGGGGAGGCTACACTCGGCGCCAACCAAGAAGAAACCTCCATACGGAACAGGGACGGGAAAACCATGGAGCGCGCGCGCCATCTGCTGGTCGTGGACGACGATCCCGAGATCCGGGACATGCTGCATGATTTCCTGGTGAAGAGCGGTTTCCGCGTCTCCACCGCCGGCGACGGGCGCGAGATGGCGCGGGTGCTGGCGCAATGGCCGGTCGACCTCATCGTGCTGGACGTCATGCTGCCGGGGGAGGACGGCACCAGCCTGTGCCGATCCTTGCGCGCCAAGTCGGAAACCCCGGTCATCATGCTGACCGCCATGGGCAGCGAGGTCGACCGCATCGTCGGGCTGGAGGTCGGCGCCGACGATTATCTGGTGAAGCCCTTCAGCGCCCGCGAGCTGCTGGCCCGCATCCGCGCCATCCTCCGTCGCTGCGGCGGGCCGGAGCCGGTGCGCGAACGGCCGCGCGTGCTGGGCTTCGCCGGCTGGTCGCTCGACCAGGGCCGGCGGGAGCTGCGCACGCCCGACCGGGTGGTGGTGCATCTCAGCCAGGGCGAATACGCCCTGCTCGGCACGCTGCTGGAACGCGCACCGCAGGTGGTGGAGCGCACCGAACTGCTGGAGAAGCACCGCGGCGACACCTCGATCCCCTTCGACCGCAGCATCGACATCCAGATCAGCCGCCTGCGCCGCAAGCTGGAGGAGGGGCCGGGCGGCTCGGCCCTGATCAAGACGGTGCGCGGCATCGGCTATCAGTTCACTGCGACGGTGGTGGACCAGGGCGAATCCGTCAGCTCCGGAACCAGCGCCGGAACCGGCCGTGGCGCTTGAGCGTCTGCTGCCGGCCCGCCTGCGCGCCGCCCGGCTGCGCCACCGCATCCTGGCGGCGATGGTGGCGCTGCTGGCGCTGACCCATGGCGGGGCGCTGGTCGGCATGCGGTTGGTGGACGACCGCGCGCGGGAACTGCTGACCGCCCATCGGCTGGGTCCGGCGATGGCCGCGGCGGTGGAGGCGGCCGACCGCGCCGTGCTGGATGGCGTCGCCGCCGGGCCGGCGCTGGCTCTGCACGGACTGCCCGACCTCTCGGTGTCCTGGCAGGCGCCCGGCACCCCCACCGTGCCGCCCGGCTGGGTGCTCGACGGCGTTGTCGACGCGCCGCGCCCGGTGTTCGTCGCCGCCGCGCGCGCCCTGCTGCCGCTCCAGCCCGCCCATGCCCAGACGCTGGCGGAATCGCTGTCGATGGTGGCGGAGGACACGGCGGCCCAGCTGCGCGACGCCCGCGTCTATGTCCAGCTTGCCGGCGGCGGCTGGCTGGAGTTCGCTAGCCCGCGCTTCTGGCGGCCGCGCAGCACGCCGTTCGAGATGGTGCTGGCCGGGCTGGCGGCCTTCGGTCTGGCGCTGGCGGTGCTGCTCTGGTTGCCCGGCCGGCTGGTCCGCCCGTTGGAGTCCCTGGCGGAGCAGGCGACCCGTCCGCACGACCGCCTGCATCCCCGCCCGCTGCCGGAGGACGGGCCGGAGGAGGTTGCCTCGCTCGCCCGCGCCTTCAACCAGGCGCGCAACGCGCTGCGCGACCTGATGGAGGGGCGCACCCATCTGCTGGCGGCGATCAGCCACGACCTGCGCACCCCGGCGACGCGGCTGCGGCTGCGCGCCGAATATGTCGATGACGACGCACTGCGCGCCAAGATGATGGCCGACATCGACGAGATGGCGGCGATGGTGACCGCGACGCTGGAATTCCTCGGCGACGACGTGCTGCGCGAGGAGGTCGAGGTGGTCGCCTTCGCCAGCCTGTTGCAGAGCCTGTGCGACGATTACGCCGACACCGGCGCTCCCGTGACCTACCACGAGCCGCCGCCGCTGCAGTTCGCCGCCGTCCGCACCATCTTCGGCGGCGGGATGGAGCGCAGCGACCGTTTCGACCAGCCGCGCCAGCTCCGCCTCGCCGGCCGCCCGTCCAGCCTGCGCCGCGCCTTCGCCAACCTGATCGACAACGCCATCAAATACGGCGAGCGCGCCACCGTCTCCGTCGATGCCGACGCCGCCGAGATCGTGGTCGACGTCTGCGACGAGGGGCCGGGCATCCCGGAAGCGGAGATCGCCAACGTCTTCAAGCCCTTCGTCCGGCTGGAAGGCTCCCGCAACCGAAAGACCGGCGGCAGCGGGCTGGGACTGTCCATCGTGAAGTCGATCGTCGAAGCGCACCAAGGGAGGATCGAGCTGAGCAACCGCGCCAGCGGCGGCTTGCGGGTCAGGGTGACGCTGCCGCGGATGTTGTGAGGGGACGACGATAAACGCCCTCTCCCGCCCCGGGAGAGGGAGGGGACCCGCGTCGTAGGCGTGGGGAGGGTGAGGGGTGATCCAAGGAACTAAAAGCGCATGGTTCCTTGCACTACCCCTCACCCTTCCCATGCTTTGCATGGGCCCCTTCCCTCTCCTGGGGCGGGAGAGGGAGCGATGGGCAAAGCCCCTTGATCGATATGGCGATCACCTGCACTCTGAGATTGACCGACATCTGGAGAAGCCGATGACCGAGCCTGTCCATGCAGTGAAGTTCTCTGTACCGGAGCCCGCAAAAACAGCGAGTAAGCAAAATAGCCTGCACGCCCTGCAATGGCTGGCGCAGAACCGGGAGGCCATCCGCTCTTCCAACAGCTATGTCGAAGCGCATGGCCTTCCGCTGGCGAAGATCCGGCTCTACTGATTAAGCTCGTACCAAACTACACTCACTTATCCCAAGCCGGCGCCAGCCCCGCCGGGCTGACGATCCGCCCATTCGGCCGCGCCAGCTTCGCAATCGCGGCCATGTCGCCGTCGTCCAGCGTGAAGTCGAACAGCGCGAAATTCTCCGCCACCCGTTCCGGCTTGGCGGTCTTCGACAGCACGATGTGCCCCTGCTGGATCAGCCAGCGCAGCGTCACCTGTGCCGCCGTCTTGCCGTACTTGGCGCCGATCCGCTGCAATTCCGGGTCGCGCGGCACCTTGCCGTCGGCCATGGCGTAATAGGCGGTGATCGCCACGCCCAGTTCCCTGGCTGCCGCAGCCATCGCGCTCTGGTCGAGATAGGGGTGGACCTCGATCTGGTTGGTGACGATGGGGGCCTGGCTGCGCTGCACAGACTCCCGCAGCTGGGCGATGTTCTGGTTGCTGACGCCGATGAAGCGGGTCTTGCCGGCGGCCTGGACGGCGTTCAGCATCCCGATCTGGTCGGCGATGGCAACCTGATCGGCCGGCCAGTGCAGCAGCAGCAGATCGACCCGGTCGACCTTCAGCTTCTCCAGGCTCTCATCCACCGACGCCGCGAACAGGTCGGGGCTGTACTTGTCGACCCAGACCTTGGTGGTCAGGAACAGCTCGTCGCGGCGGGCACCGGCCGCTTGCAGGGCGCGGCCCAGCGCCGCCTCGTTGCGGTAGATCTGCGCGGTGTCGAAATGGCGGAAGCCGGCTTCCAGCGCCGCCGGCACCACCCGCTCGACCTCCTCGTCCGACATGCGGAACACGCCGAAGCCAAGCGCGGGAATTTCGGCTCCATTCGCATTCACGGTCTGCATTCTGCTCTCTCCTGATCGGCGCCGTGGCGCCTTTTCTTGTCTCGGATGCAGACATATGGCGGGAAGGGCGGTCTGGAAACCGCCTCTCCCGCCATATCACCTGTGAATTCAATTCACAGTTAGACCCCGGCGGAGCGTCACATCAGTTTGTCGAGCGTGATCGGCAGATCGCGGATGCGCTTGCCGGTGGCGTTGTAGACGGCGTTGGCGACCGCTGCGCCGACGCCGGTGATGCCGATCTCGCCGATGCCGCGGGCACCCATCGGCGCCTGCGGGTCGGGGATGTCGGTGTAAAGGATTTCGATGGCGGGAACGTCCATCTGCACCGGCACGTGATAGTCGGCCAGCGAGGCGTTGACGATGCGGCCGCTGCGCGGATCGAAGTTGGTTTCCTCGGTCAGCGCCAGCCCGATCCCCATGATGATGCCGCCCTTGAACTGGCTGGTCGCCGTCTTGGCATTGAGGATGCGGCCGGCGTCGAAGGAGCCGAGGAAGCGCGAGACGCGGACCTCGCCGGTTATCTCGCTGACCCGGACCTCGCAGAACTGCGCGCCGTAGGAGTGCATCGAGAAGGCTTCCATCTCCGCCGGCGGCGGAGCTTCGCCCTCGCAGACCAGCTCGTCCCGTCCCGACCGGCGCAGGATCGACTCGTAGCTTTCGAAGCGCGCCGCATCCTCGCGGTGGCCGATGCCGCCGTCCCGCGTCTCGACCTCGGCCAGCGACAGGCCGGCCAGCGGCGAGTCGTTGCCGGCGAGCTTCAGCAGCTCCTCGACGAACACCTCCGTCGCGGCGATCACGGCGCCGCCGATGGAAGCCGTCTGCGTCGAGCCGCCGGCGATCACCCCGCGCGGCAGGGTCGTGTCGCCATATTCGAAGCTGACTTGGGTAAGCGGCACGCCCAGCCGGGCGGCGATGTGCTGGGCCTGTGCCGTCGCCGTGCCCATGCCCATGTCATGCACCGCGGTCGAGACGGTGACCTGCCCGCCGGCCGTCAGCCTGATCCGCGCGGCACCGCCGGGGAAGCGGTGGTAGGGATATGTGGCCGTCGCGCAGCCCATGCCCATCAGCCATTCGCCGTCCCGCCGCCCACGCGGTTTCGGACTGCGGCGGTCCCAGCCGAACCGTTCCGCGCCCTTGTCATAGGCGTCGATCAGGTGGCGGGCGGAGAAGGGCTTGCCGCTGGTCGGGTCCGTCCCCGGCTCGATGCGCCGCCGCAGTTCGATGGGGTCGAGGCCGAGCTTTTCCGCCAACTCGTCGATGGCGCATTCCAGCGCGAAGGTGCCGACCGATTCGCCGGGCGCCCGCATGAAGGTGTTTGCCAGCATGTCCATGTCGGCGACCTCCTGGGCCAGCCGGATCGACTTGGCGGCATAGAGATGGCGGGCGGGAAAGGTGAATTGCTCGGGACAGGAGTTGTGCGTGGTCATCGCAACGATGCCGGTGTGGATCAGCGCATCCAGTTTGCCGTCGGCGTTGGCGCCCAGCGCCACGCGCTGCTCCGTCAGCGTCCGCCCGCCGACGACGCGGAACACCCCCTCGCGCGACAGCATGATGCGCACCGGCCGGCCGGCGAGCTTGGCGGCGGCGCAGGCGAGGATCTGGTGGTCCCACAGGCATTTGCCGCCGAAGCCGCCGCCGACGAAGGGGGAGGAGACACGGACCTTCTCCGGCTCCAGACCGAAGATGTCGGCAAGTTGCCCGGCGGTCAGGTCGAGAAGCTGGCTGGCGTCATGCACCCGCAACTCGTCGCCGGTCCAGGCGACCGTCGCCGCATGCAGTTCGATGGCATTGTGATTGTGGCGCGGCGTCCGGTAGATCTGGTCCACCTGCACCGCTGCGGCTTTCAGGGCGGCTTCGGCATCGCCGATCTCGACCACCGGCGGCTGACCCAGGATGTTGTCCAACTGGCGCGGCGTCTTCCTGGCCTCGTCGAAGGACGTCACCGCCGGCAGCGGCGCGTAGTCGGCCGTCACCAGCGAGGCGGCGTGGTCGGCCTGCTCCTGCGTCTCGGCGAGGATGACGGCGATGGGCTGGCCGTTCCAATGGATCTCGTCATCCTGCATGACCGGCAGGTCGCTCGCCCCGGCGGCGGTCGGCGACGACATCATCAGCGATGGCGCCTTCATCCGCGGGGCGTTGCGGTGGGTCATCACCAGCACGACGCCGGGGGCCGCCTCCGCCGCCGCGGTGTCGAGCGCCGTGATCCGCCCGCGCGCGATGGTGCTGAAGGCGAGTGCCGCGTGGCAGAGCCCCTCATAGGGAAACTCGGCGGCGAATTGGGCCTTGCCCTGAACCTTCAGCGGCCCGTCGATGCGCGAGACCGGCTGGCCCAGCGCGCCATGCTTTTGAATGAGGGGATCCTGCGTGACCGCCGGCTGCCAGCGGCCGGGCCGGCTGTTTGCGGAGTCGGATTGCATGCTCATGCGTCGTCTCCCGTCAGCTCGCCGAGGACGGCGACGATCGTCCGTTTCGCCAGCTCGATCTTGAAGGCGTTGTCGCGAAGCCCGGTCGCGGCGGCCAGTTCCGCCTCCGCGGCGGCGCGGAAACTCTCCGCATTGGCCGGCCGGCCCTTCAGCGCGGCTTCGGCCGCCGAGGCCCGCCACGGCTTGTGGGCGACGCCGCCCAGCGCCAGCCGCACATCGCGCACCGTGTCGTTGTCGTCGATGTCGAGGGCGGCGGCAACCGAGACCAGCGCGAAGGCATAGCTCGCGCGGTCGCGAACCTTGCGGTAGGTCGAGCGGCGGGCGAAGGGCAGGGGCGGGAGTTCGACCGCGGTGATCAGCTCGCCCGGTTTCAGTTCCGTCTCGATGTCCGGCCGGTCGCCGGGCAGGCGGTGCAGGTCGGCAAGCGCGATGCTCCGGGTCCCGTCCGGACCGTCCAGATGCACCGTGGCGTCGAGGGCGGCCAGCGCCACGCACATGTCGGACGGATGGGTGGCGACGCAGGACGGCGACGCGCCGAGGATCGCGTGGTAGCGGTTGAAACCATCGCGGGCGTCGCAGCCGGCCCCCGGCTGCCGTTTGTTGCAGGCCGCAGCATTGTCGTAGAAATAGCGGCAGCGCGTGCGCTGCAGGATGTTGCCGCCGACCGTCGCCATGTTGCGGATCTGGGCGCTGGCCCCGGCAAGGATGGCGCGGGCCAGCAGCGGATAATGGGCGCGCACATGGGGATCGGCGGCGAGCGCGGTGTTGGTCGCCGCCGCCCCGATCAGCAGACCGCCGTCGGCGCGCGGCTCGATGCCGTGCGGCAGGCCGGTGACGTCGACCAGCATCTCCGGCCGCTCGACCGTCTCGCGCATCAGATCGACCAGATTGGTACCGCCGCCAAGATAGCGCGCCGCGGCGTTGCCCTTGGTCAGTTCGATGGCGGCGGAGGAGTCGGATGCCCGTTCATAGGTGAAGGGGTTCATGCCCGCGCCCCTTCCTGCATTTTGTCCAGCGTTTCGGAGATCGCCTCGATGATTCCGTTGTAGGCGCCGCAGCGGCAGAGATTGCCGCTCATGCGTTCGCGCAGTTCCCGCTCGTCCACGGTGACGCTGGCCGCCGACAGGTCGGCGGTGACGACGCTCGGAACATTGCGCTCGATCTCGCGCGCCATGCCGACGGCGGAACAGAGCTGGCCAGGCGTGCAGTAGCCGCACTGGAAGCCGTCATGCTCGACGAAGGCCTGCTGCAGCGGGTGGAGTTCGTCGTCGTCGCCCAGCCCTTCGACGGTGGTGATGCTGCGGCCCTGGTATTGGACCGCAAACGCCAGGCAGGAATTGATGCGTTCGCCGTCGACCAGAACGGTGCAGGCGCCGCAGGCGCCCTGGTCGCAGCCTTTCTTGGTGCCGGTGAAGCCCAGACTGTTGCGGAGCAGGTCGAGCAGCGAGCTGCGGATGTCCGCCTCGACCTCGACGCATTGTCCATTGATGGTGAAGTTCATCAGCGCATTCCCCATGTCGGAGCGGGTCCTGGCCGACGGCAGCCGGCGGCCGGCCCCTCCGCCTTGCGGGCGGATTGAGCCGGCGTATCAACCGTCAGCGACGCGGGAAATCACGCAGGTCGGGGAAAAATTTTCCGGGTTGGGCAAATCCCCCTCTCCCCCCCGGGGAGAGGGTCGGGGTGAGGGGGATGCACAGCGTGGATTTTCATAGACGGGCCGGGGGAAGCGGTTCTTGAAGAACCTCCCAACGCGCCCCCCTCACCCTAACCCTCTCCCCGGGGGGGAGAGGGGATTAATCAGCCATTCAGATCCGCTGTTCGGTCTTCGGATCGAACAGGTTCGCCCGCGCCATGTCGATCATGAAGTCGGCGGTCTCGCCCTCCGCAACCCGGTCGCTCGGCTTGATGCGGGCGACCACCTCGTGGCCGTTCAGCTCGACATAGGTGATGGTGTCGGCACCGGTCGGCTCCAGCACATTGACGCCGCAGGCGACCTTCACCAGCGCCGGGTTGCCGGCGGCAATCGCCGGGTCGTAGCAGGTGATGGCCTCCGGACGGATGCCCAGGATCACCTCCTGGCCCAACCAATGGCCGGCCTGCTCCGGCGCCTGGAACAGCGGCAGGAAGCCGCTGCGCTCGCGCCCGACGCTGACGCCCAGCCGGTCGCCCTCGGCCGACAAAGTGCCGCGCACGAAGTTCATGGTGGGGGAGCCGATGAAGCTCGCCACATACATGTTGGCCGGGCGCTCGTAGACCTCCTGCGGCGGGGCGAACTGCTGGACGACGCCCTCCTTCATGATGGCGATGCGGCTGGCCAGCGTCATCGCCTCGATCTGGTCGTGGGTGACATAGACCACGGTGGTGCCGAGCCGCTGGTGCAGCTTCTTGATCTCGGTGCGCATGTCGACGCGCAGTTTGGCGTCCAGGTTGGACAGCGGCTCGTCGAACAGGAACACCTTGGGGTCGCGGACCAGGGCGCGGCCCATGGCGACGCGCTGGCGCTGGCCGCCCGACAGCTGCGCCGGCTTGCGGTCCAGCAGATGCTCGATCTGCAACAGCCGGGCGACGCGGCGGATGGCGCCGTCGCGCTCCGTCTTCGACTGGCCGCGCATCTCCAGCGAGAAGCCGATGTTCCGCGCCACCGTCATGTTGGGATAGAGCGCGTAGGACTGGAACACCATGGCGATGTCGCGGTCCTTCGGATGGACCTCGTTGACCACGCGCTGGTCGATGCGGATCTCGCCGGCGCTGATCGTTTCCAGACCGGCGATCATGTTGAGCAGGGTGGATTTCCCGCAGCCGGAGGGCCCGAGCAGGACGAGGAATTCACCGTCCGTCAGGTCCAGGTCGATGCCCTTCAGGACCTCGACGCTGCCATACTGCTTGCGGACATTGTTGATGCTGAGAGTCGCCATCGGAAGATCACCCCTTGACGGAGCCGGCGGTCAGACCGCGGATGAAGTATTTCCCGGCGAGCACATAGACGACGAGGGTGGGCAGGCCGGCGATCATCGCCGCCGCCATGTCGACGTTGTACTGCTTCACGCCGGTGGTGGTGTTGACGAGGTTGTTCAGCGCGACCGTCACCGGCTGCGCGCCGCCCGCCGCGAAGGACGCCCCGTACAGGAAGTCGTTCCAGATCTGGGTGAACTGCCAGATGATCGTCACCACCAGGATCGGCAGCGACAGCGGCAGCATGATCTTGGTGAAGATCTGGAAGAAGCCGGCGCCGTCGATGGTCGCGGCCTTCACCAGATCGTCGGGGATGCTGACGTAATAATTGCGGAAGAACAGCGTGGTGAAGGCAAGCCCGTACACCACATGCACCAGGATCAGCCCGCCGGCGCTGCCGGCCAGCCCCAGGAACCCCAGCGTCTGCGCCATCGGCAGCAGGATCACCTGCGACGGCAGGAAGCTGCCGAACAGGATCATGCCGAACACCACGTTGGCGCCGCGGAACCGCCACTTGGTCAGGGCATAGCCGTTCAGCGCCCCGAAGATGGTGGAGATGACCACCGCCGGCACGACGATGACGATGGAGTTGAGGAAATAGGGCGCCATGCCGCGGCAATCGGCGCCGATGCAGGCGCGGTTCCAGGCATAGCTCCAGGCGTCCAGGCTGAAATCGCGCGGCAGCGACAAGAGCGAGCCGGTGCGGATCTCCTCCGGGCTCTTGAAGGAGGTGGTGATCATCAGCAGCAGCGGCAGCAGGTAATAGGCCGCGAACAGCAGGAGGATCAGGTACAGGCCCCAGCGGGCGATGCGGGCGCCGGTGCCCTGCGCCGGCGGCAGGGCGGAGGTCAGGCTAGACACGCTTGCCTCCCTTCAGTTCGGAATAGAGGTAGGGCACGATGATCGCCACCACGGTGGCCAGCATCATCAGCGCGCTGGCCGAGCCGATGGCGATCTGGTTGCGGCGGAAGGTCATCTCGTACATGAAGGTCGCCGGCAGGTCAGACGCGTAGCCGGGACCGCCGCCGGTCAGCGCCACCACGAGGTCGTAGCTCTTGACCGCGAGGTGGGCGAGGATGACGAAGGCGCTCATGAACACCGGCCGGATCGACGGCAGGACGATGCCCCAATAGATGCGCGGCAGGCTGGCGCCGTCGAGATAGGCCGCCTTGATGATCTCCTGATCGACGCCGCGCAGCGCCGCCAGGAACAGCGCCATGACGAAGCCGGAGCTTTGCCAGACCGCCGCGATCACCAGTGTGTAGACGGCGGTGTCCTGCTGGACGATCCAGTCGAAGGTGAAGGCGGGAAAGCCCAGGTC
The DNA here is from genome assembly GCF_051124815.1 of Azospirillum sp. B2RO_4. Lineage (NCBI taxonomy): Bacteria > Pseudomonadati > Pseudomonadota > Alphaproteobacteria > Rhodospirillales > Azospirillaceae > Azospirillum > Azospirillum sp. B2RO_4. Next base: position 184,670 of record NZ_CP118487.1, read on the forward strand.
GCGTACGAATTGCTGGATGCCGATGCCGGGATTGAGGATCCATTTCCAGGCGGTGCCGGTGACGATGAAGCTGAGCGCCATCGGGTAGAGATAGACGGTGCGCAACGCCCCTTCGCCGCGGATGCGCTGGTCGAGCAGCACCGCCAGCAGGATGCCGATGACGAGGCTGATGCCGATGAACAGCCCGCCAAAGATCAGCAGATTCTCGATGGCGACGTACCAGCGCTCGATCCGCCACAGCTTGGAGAAGGCTTCGGCCCCGACCAGATCGTAGGACGGCAGCATCCGGGAATTGGTGAAGCTGATATAGACCGTCCAGGCGATGAAGCCGTAGACGAAGAGCAGGATCGCCGCGAAGGACGGGGCGACCACCAGCTTCGACAGATGCCGCTGCGCCACCGCGCGCAGCCCGGTCGTCCGCGGCGGAGCGGCGTTGCCAGGAACGGCCCCGGCGTCCTCTCCGGCGGCCGGTCGCAAGGATGGGGTCTGCATGGTCATGGTGAGATGCTCGGCAGCATGTGTGCCGGCGCTGCACACGGATGCAGGTCGCGCATGTCGGTTCCCTCCCGTGACGGGTTGCTGTTGGACCGTCCGGATGAGGTCTCGTCCGGCGGTCGTTCGCTTGGCGGTCACTGTACGCTGCCGATGATGCGCGGGGCGGACAATTTGGTAACGCGGCGCTTTCCCGGCGCCCGCGTTGTTACGCAACCGTTACACAGATGCGCGCGCACGTGCGGGGCGGGCGGATTATGGTCTGCGCCAACGAACAAGATTTGACGGGGAGCTTCCATCATGACCGCGCGCCTTCGTGTGTTCCGAGATGCCCAGGACCTTGCCGAAACCCTGGCCGACGAGACGGCGGCCCTGCTGACCGCCGCCATCGCGGCGCGCGGGCGCGCTACCATGGCGCTGCCGGGCGGACGGACGCCGGCGCCCTTCCTGACGGCGCTCGGCCGGCGCGATGTCGATTGGAGCCGGGTGACGGCGACGCTGGTCGACGACCGCTGGCTGCCGCCCGACAGTCCGGACAGCAACGCCGCCACCCTGCATGCGTCTCTCCTGTCCGCCGCGCCCGCCATCCGCTTCGTCCCGCTTTATACCGGTGCCGCGACGCCGGAGGAGGGCGAGGCCGCCTGCGCCGAGGCGTTGCGCGTGCTTGATGGACCGTTCGACCTGATGGTGACCGGCATGGGCGAGGACGGGCATATCGCTTCGCTCTTCCCTGACGCTCCGGGGCTCGCCGCAGCCAGGGAGGGGGCGGCACCGTGCCGGGCCATGCGCTCCCCCACCGCGCCGCATCCGCGCATGTCGCTGACCCTGCCGCGCCTGCTCGACAGCCGGCGCATCGTCGTGCTGATCACCGGCGGAGCCAAGCGCGCGGTGCTGGAACAGGCCCGCGCGGCAGGTCCGGAAGACGCGATGCCGGTGCGCGCCCTGTTGCGCCGGGGCGGGGCCGACACCATGGTCTGCTGGGCACCGTGAACCGGCGGCTTAGCCGGGCAACACGTCACGAAGGGATTTGGAGACGATGAAGAGTCTGTCGGTCGGACTGCTGGGTTTCGGCCTTGCCGGGTCGGTATTCCACGCGCCGCTGATCCTCAGCGAACCGCGCCTGCGCCTGACGGCAATCGCCAGTTCGCGCACCGACGACATCCGCCGCGCCGCGCCGGGGGCGCAAGCGACCACGGCCGAGGCGGTGATCGCCGACCCCGCCATCGACCTCGTGGTGATCGCCACTCCCAACACCAGCCACGCCCCCCTGGCCCGCGAGGCACTGCTGGCCGGCAAGCATGTGGTGATCGACAAGCCGATGGCGACCACCGCCGCCGAGGCCGACGAGCTGATCGACCTCGCCAAGCGGCAGGGGCGGCTGCTGACCGTCTTCCACAACCGGCGCTGGGACAACGACTTCCTGACCCTGCGTGCCTGCCTGGACAATGGCGAGGTCGGCCGCCCCTACCACTACGAGGCGCATTTCGACCGTTTCCGGCCGCAGATCAAGCAGGGCTGGCGCGAGCAGACGCTGGCAGGCTCCGGCGTGCTGTTCGACCTCGGCGCCCATCTGATCGATCAGGCGCTGACCCTGTTCGGCATGCCCGACCGCATCCTCGCCGATGTCGGTGCCCAGCGGCCGGGCGCGCAGGTCGACGACTGGTTCCACATCGTGCTCGGCTATGGGCCGATGCGGGCGATCCTGCATTGCGGCACGGTGGTCTGCCGGCCGGGTCCGCGCTTCCAACTGCATGGCGACTGCGGCAGCTTCCTCAAGCACGGAATGGACGGGCAGGAGGCGGCCCTGCGCGCCGGCCGCATGCCGACCGAAGCCGGCTGGGGCGTGGACGATCCGGAGAATTTCGCCCTGCTGGTCCGGGCCGACGGCACGGAACGGCGGCTGGAGACACTGCGCGGCGACTACCCTGCCTTCTACCGAGGTGTTGCCGCATCCATCCTCGACGGCGCCCCGCCGCCGGTGACGGCCGAGCAGGCGCGCGACGTGCTGACGGTACTGGAAATGGTGAGGAAGGCGGCGGGATTGCCGGCCTGACTCTATCCTCGCCAGGGCACCACACCCTGCGGCAACCGGCGGCCCAGCGCCCCGGCGGCGAGCATCGCAACCAGCACGACCAGGATGGCGATGACGCCAAGCGCTGCGCCCAAAGTCGGGCTGCCGCCCTCCTCCAGCGCATAGACGACGACGCCGATCGTCTCCCGTCCCTGCGACCACAGCAGGATGGAGACGGTCAGCTCGTTGAAGGCGGTCAGGAACACCAGCAGCCCGCCGGCGGCAGCCGCAGGCGCCACCAGCGGCGCCACCACCGTCACCAGCCGCCGCAGCGGCCCGGCGCCCAGCGCGCGGGCGGCCTCCTCCATCGTCGGGTCGAGTGCGGCGCAGGCCGCCTGCACCGGCCGCAGGGCGAGCGGCAGGAAGCGGACCAGATAGGCCGCCAGAATGATCCACAGCGTGCCGTACAGGCTGACGCCCAGTCCCGGCAGCGGCTTCAGGAACAGCAGGATGCAGCCGATGCCCAGCACCACCCCCGGCACGGCGTGCGGCAGTTCCACCAGCACGCCGACCGCCCGCGCGATCCGCCCGGCTCCGCCGCCCTGCGCCATGCCATGGGCCAGCGGCACCGCCAGGAGTGCCAGCAGCCCCGCCGCCGATCCCGACAGCAGCATCGAATTGGCAAAGGCCCGCCCGACCTGATCGAGCGCCAGCACCTCGCGGTAATGGGCCAGAGTCAGCGTCCCGAGTCCGACCGGCAGGCCATAGACGCTGACGAGGCTGGTCGCCAGCAGCGCCGTCAGCGGTGCCGCGACCATCAGTACCAGCACGGCCCATGCAAGCCCCTCGACAGCCACACGGGCTGACCCGAGCGGCACCGGCGCCAGCGGCCGGGCGCCGCCGGGCAGGCGGCTGGCGATGCGCGCCTGCAGGATGGTCTGAGTGGCGATGCCCAGGCAGGCGACGATGCCGATCAGGGCGGCCAGCACCGCCACTTCCGGCAGGGCCGATGGCCCGAACCCGGCCAGCCGCCGGTAGATCAACGTCGGCAGCATCGGAATGCCGGCCGGAATACCCAGCAGCGCCGGCACCCCGAAATTCCCCAGCGCCGCGACGAAGGCCATCGCCAGTCCCGCGACCAGCCCCGGCAGGCAAAGCGGCAGCACCACACTCCGCACCGCCCGCCACGGCCCGGCCCCCGACGCCCGCGCCGCCTCCAGCACGTCGCCGGGGATGGCGCGCAACGCCGCGCGCAGGGCGAGGAAGACCAGCGGCGCATGCTCGATCCCCATCACCAGCACCATGCCCGCCGCCGACTGCACCGGGTTCGCCCTGCCGACCGGCGGCGCCAGCCCCAGCGGCTTCAGGATCGGACTGCCGGAGCCGGCGAGATGGGTCCAGGCCATCGCCACGATCTGCGGCGGAATCATCAGCGGCAGGATCAGCGCGAAGGTCACCGCGGTGCGGGCGCGCAGGTCCGTCAGCCCGACCAGCAGCGCGAACGGCCCGCCGATCAGCGCCGCCGCCAGTGTGGCCCCTGCGGCGATGGCGATGCTGTTGGTGGTGGCCCGCCACGTCGCGGGGGAGTCCAGCACGCGGGCCAGCACCGCGGTGTCGCCGGCCTCCCACAGCAGGCGCAGGACCGGAAGAAGGACCAGCAGGCCGACGAGTAAAAAAACACCCTCTCCCGCCCCGGGAGAGGGAGGGGACCCGCGCCAAAGGCGTGGGGAGGGTGAGGGGTGTTCCAAGGAACCGGAAGCCCAAGGTTCCTTGCGCCACCCCTCACCCTTCCCATGCTCCGCATGGGCCCCTTCCCTCTCCCGGGGTGGGAGAGGGATATTTTGCACCAACCCACTCACCCGCCGAACAGATCGGCGAAGGCGCGCTTGTTGGCCTCGTCCTCGGCCAGCGCCTTGGCGGGATCGTAGGGCAGCAGGGTGATCGTCGCCGGATCGGGGAAGCCCGCCGGCGGCTTCACCCCCGGCAGTGCCGGCAGGAAGCCCTGGGCCGAGGCCAGCTGCTGCCCCTCCGGGCTCAGCAGGAAGTCGATGAAGGCCTTGGCCGCCGCCGGGTTCTTCGCGGTGCTGAGGATCGCCACCGGCTCGCTGACCGCGCTGACGCCTTCCTTGGGGAAGACGAAGGCGACCGGGGCGCCCTTCAGCTGTTCGCGGATCGGCAGGTAATCGACGACCATGCCGTAGAGCTTCGCCCCGCCGGCCACGTCCTTCAGGATGCCGCCGTTGCCCTTGGCCGCCGTGGTGCCGTTGCGCTGCAAAGCCTCATAGTACGCCATGCCCAGCGACGGCTGCGCCTTGATCGAAGCCATGTGGATGGCGGCGGCGCCGGAATAGAGCGGGCTCGGCATCACGGTCGTGCCCTTGGCCTCCGGCTTCAGCAGATCCTGCCAGGAGGTCGGCTTCATCGGGGCGGCGGTGTTGTAGACGATGCCGGTGGTGATCAGCTTGGTGCCGAACCAATAGCCCTGCGGATCGTGCGTGCCCGGCCGGTAGCCGGCCACCGGCGCGCCCTGGTAGGGCTGCAAGCGCTTCTCCGCCTTCAGCGATTCCATCGTCACCGCGTCGGCGATCAGCAGCAGGTCGGGCTGCGGCGCCCCGGCGGTGAACTCGGCGCGCAGCTTGTTCATCAACTCGGTGGTGCCGCTGCGGATCCACTCCACCTCGACGCCGGGATTCTTGGCCTTGAAGGCCTCCACCGTCTGGCGGGCGTCCGGTTCCAGCTGCGAGGTGTAGAGCACCAGCCTGCCGGTGGCGCCGTCTGCCTGCGCAGCATGTCCGAGCGCCAGCGTCAGAACCGTGGCGAGGGTGGCGAGGAACGCCTTCATCTCTGTCGTCTCCGTTGGATCGGCGGTGAGGTGTGTCTTACGCCAAGCCCGTGACAGGCATGTGACGGCCGGCCGAATGACCAAGTCAGTCGATCAGCTTCCCGTCCTTGAAGAAGGGGTAGGGGCCGTCATAGTCGCCGATCACCGCGGTGTGGCTGACCACGCCGGTGTCGGCGCGCCACATGTGGATCTGATAGCCCGGCGGTTCCATCACGAAGGCCGACGGCGCATCGTCGCGCAGGTCGAGCGCCACCTGATGCGCGGTGGACGGCGCGGTGGAGGCGATGGTGCCGGCCCAGCGCACCTGGATCGGCCGGTGCAGATGGCCGCACAGCACCCGCTCCACCTGGGGATGGCGGCGGACCACCTCGGCCATCGCCTCGGCGCCGCTCAGTCCCAGCCGGTCCATATGACCGATGCCGGTGGCAAAGGGCGGATGGTGCTGGAAGACGATGGTCGGCCGCTCGGGCTGCTCGGACAGGCGGGCGTCGAGCCAGGACAGCCGCTCCGCACAGACCTCCCCCGCGCCGGAACCGGGCAGCACGGTGTCCATGGCGACCAGCCGCACCGGCCAGTCCTCCACCGTGTAGTGGAAGAAACGGCTGTCGCCGACACGGGCCTTGAGATCGGGGAAGGCCTGGGCGAGGCCGGCGCGTTCGTCATGGTTGCCGGGCACCGCGAACAGCGGGATGTCGAGCGGGCGCAGCAGGCCGAGCAGCCGTTCATACTCCTCCGCATGGCCGGCATCGACGAGGTCGCCGGTGGCGAGGATCACGTCCGGCCGGGGCGTCAGCGCCAGGATGGCGGCGACGGCGCGCTCCAGGAAGGGCGCGGTGTCGACGCGCCGGTAGGCGAGGCGGCCGGGGGGCTTGATGTGGGTGTCGGTGATCTGGACGACGATCATGGTGGGGCCTTGGGAATGAGTGTTCAATTCTTGGGGGCGCTAGACCCCCACCTATCCTCCCCCGCTGGGCGGGGGAGGGACTACCGCCACTCTTCCGCCTAAGCACTTGCCCCCTCCCCCGCCCAGCGGGGGAGGGTTGGGGTGGGGGTCTAACTCTGCGTCAACGAACCTCACGGAACCGCCAGCAGCCTTGCCGGATCGACCCGCAGCCAGACCCGGTCGCCGCGTCCCAACTCGCTCCGCCCCAGGGTGTCGACCGTCAGCGCAGGCCCGTCCGCCGGCTCCACCACCAGCCGGGTGCGGTCGCCCAGGAACACCGCGGCGGCGACCGTGCCGCCCAGATGCCCGTCGGCTTCCGATGCCAGCGCCAGATCCTCCGGCCGCACCAGCAGCTCCACTGCGCCCTCAGGCCCCGACCACGGCACCGATGCCGCGCCAATGCTCAGCATCCCGCCGCGCGCCAAACCGCCCAGCCGGTTCATCGTGCCGATGAAGTCGGCGACGAAGCCGTCGGCCGGCTGGTAATAGATCTCGCGCGGGGTGCCGACCTGCGCCACCCGGCCCTTGGCCATCACCACGATGCGGTCGCCCAGCGCCATCGCCTCGCCCTGGTCGTGGGTGACATAGACGGCGGTGATGCCCAGCCCGCGCAGCAGCCGGTCGATCTCCAGCCGCAGGCTGTCGCGCAGCTTGGCGTCGAGCGCCGTCAGCGGCTCGTCGAGCAGCAGCACGCGCGGCCGCACCACCAGCGCGCGGGCCAGTGCCACCCGCTGCCGCTGGCCACCGGACAGCTGGTCGATCCGCCGCCCGGCGAACTCGCCGAGATGCATCAGGTCCAGCATCTCCTCGACCCGGCGGGCGCGCTCGGGCCGCGGCAGTTTGCGCACCTTCAGGCCGTAGGCGACGTTCTCCGCCACCGTCATGTTGGGGAACAGGGCGTAGCTCTGGAACACCATGCCGACATTGCGCCGTTCGATGGGAAGCGCCGTCACATCCTCCTCGCCGAACAGCACGCGGCCACCGGGATCGGGGCTTTCCAGCCCGGCGATGATGCGCAGGGTCGTGGTCTTGCCGCAGCCGCTTGGGCCCAGGAAGACGATGGTCTCGCCGCCACGGATGGTCAGGTCGAGCGGCTCCAGCGCGCGGGCGCCGCCGGCGAAGGTCTTGCCGCAGCGCTCCAGGCGGATCGGCACGGCGTCGAGGTGGAAGCTGTCGGGCATGGCGGGCGCTCTCAAACGGACGGACGGCCGCGCTTGGCCAGACCCTGCAGCAGGATCAGGCTCGGCACGATCATCACGAAGAAGACGAGGGTATAGGCGCTGCCGATCTCGATCCGCAGCGAGGCGTAGCTGTCGGCCAGCCCGACCGGCAGCGTCTTGGTCAGCGGCGTGTGCAGCAGCCAGGTCAGGTTAAACTCGCCCACCGACAGGGTCAGCACCATCAGCGACCCGGCCAGGATGCCGGAGCGGCAGTTGGGCAGCACCACCGTGAAGAACCGCCGCAGGAAGCCGGCGCCCAGGCTGGCCGCCCCTTCCTCCAGCGTCGTCAGATCGATGGCGCCCATCACTGCCAGTACGGCGCGGACCATGAAGGGCAGGGTGAACAGCACATGGCCGATCAGGATGAACAGCCAGCTGCTGCGCAGATCGCCCACACTGCCATAGGTGACGATCAGCGCCAGCGCGGTGGCGAGGCCGGGGATGGCGACCGGCATCATCAGCAACTCTTCGACCAGCCGGGCGAAGCGACCGGGCCGGCGCGCCAGCGCATAGGCGGCCGGAACGCCCAGCAGCAGCGTGCAGGCCAGACAGGCGAAGGCGATCTGCAGGGACAGGAGGATGGTGCCGGAATAGACCCGCAGCACCTCATCGACCCAGCGCAGGGTGAGGCCGCTTTTCAAGCCTACGAAGTAATTGGCGGTCAACCCTGCCAGCATCGACATCGCCATCGGCACGGTCAGCAGCGCGCAGACCAGCAGGGTGAAGCCCAGTTGCAGCCAGAAGCCCCAGCCCCGGCGATTGGTGAGACTGTGCATGACCCTCACCCCGCCGCCGCGACGGAGGTGCCGGCGACGCTGCGCGCCACCGCCAGGGCCGCCCAGGTGATGAGGCCGAGCAGGACGCTGAGCGTCGCCGCCGCCGCGATGTTCGCCTGCAGCGTGAATTCTGTATAGATGGTCATCGGCAGCACATTGATCCGGGTGGCGAGCGTAAAGGCGGTGCCGAACGCGCCCATCGAGGTCGCGAAGCAGAGCGCGCCTGCCGAGATCAGCGCCGGTTTCAGCGCCGGCAGGATCACGTCGGCCACCACGCGCCAGGGTGCCGCCCCCAGCGAGCGCGCCGCTTCCTCCAGCCGCGGATCCAGCTTCTCCGCCGCCGCCATCACCGTCAGGATCACGCGCGGGATCGAGAAATAGACGTAGCCGAGGAACAGCCCGGCCATCGAATAGGCGAAGACCAGCTTCCCCCCGGTCAGCGCCTGGGTGATGGTGCCGATCAGCCCCTGGCGTCCAGCCAGCATGATGACCATGAAGCCGATGACCACGCCGGGAAAGGCCAGCGGAAAGGTCAGCAGCGCCACCAGCACGGCATGGCCGGGAAAGTGGTGCCGCACCAGGAACAGCCCGGCGACGGTGGACACCGCCAGCGTCACCAACGTCACACCCGCCGACAGCGCCAGCGTGGAGATCAGGCTGTCGAGATGGCCGGGATCGGCCAGCGTGGTGAGATAGGCGCTCCACCCGTCCGCCCCGCCGGCGCCGATCAGGATCAGGCGGACCAGCGGCAGCAGGAAGAAGGCCGCGAACACCGCCGCCGCCGGCGCCAGCAGGGCGGCCAGCCGCAGCGGCTCGCCCATCCACCCCGGCCCGGCCGGCGGACGCGCCGCCGGCCGGTGGGGGAGGGGAGCGTCCTGCACGCAGGCGCTCACTTCACCTCCGCCTGATAGCGGTCCATGAAGCCCTTCTGCGCCTCGGCCATGCGCACCATGTCGACCGGCTTGGCGCGGGCGTAATCGGCGGCCGGCAGGAACTTGGCGGCGGTCTCCGGCGACATCGCCTCGGCCCGCACCGGGCGCATGAAGGCGTTGGCCCACAGCGTCTGGCCCTTGTCCGACAGGACGTAGTCCAGCACCTTCCTGCCGTTCTCCGGATTCGGGCCGTTCTTGACCAGCGCCATCACATAGGGGACCGACACCGTGCCTTCCTTCGGGATGACGAAGGCGACCGGCGCCTTGTCGGTGTATTTGGCGCGGTAGGCGTTGAAGTCGTAGTCGATCAGGATCGGAATCTCGCCCGACAGCACGCGGGCGTAGGAGGTCTGCTTCGGCACGATGGGCTGGTTCTTCTGCAGGTCCTTGAACCAGCCGATGGCCTTGTCGAAGTTGCCGTAATCGCCGCCCAGCGCCTGATTGACCGCCACCGCGCCGACATAGCCGACGGCGGCGCTGGTCGGGTCGAGATAGCCGACCATGCCGGAATAGTCGGGCTTCAGCAGGTCGGCCCAGCTCTGCGGCACCGGCTTGCCGCCCAGCGCCTCGGTGTTGACGAAGAAGCCCAGCGTGCCGCTGTGGATGGCGAACCAGTTGCCGTCGGCGTCCTTCATCCCGTCGGGGATCCCGGCCCAGCCCGCCGGCTTGTAGGGGGTGACGACGCCGGCCGCCTTGGCCTGGATGCCGACCGGCCCGCCGAGATAGACGACGTCGGCCACCGGCTTGTCCTTTTCCGCCAGCATGGCGGCGAGCGACTGGCCGGAATTCTTGTTGTCGAACGGCACGGCGATACCGAGATCGGCCTTGATCGCCTTCAGCTGCGACGCCCAATCGGCCCATTCCGGCGGGCAGTTGTAGCAGATGGCGGTCTGCTCCGCCGCCATGGCGGGGGCAACCGTGGCGGTGAAGGCGGCGGCCAGGGTGGCGGCGCCGAGCAGGAACGGCTTGAACATGATTGCGTGTGTCTCCGTTCGGAAAGCGCTTAGGTCGATTCAGACGGTGCGGGCCCGAGCGATTCGCCCGGACGCAGGGTGAAGGGCAGCATCACGGCGCGGCCTTGCAGCTCGCCGGAAAAGCCGGTGCGCAGACATTCGAAGGCGGTGGCGCCCATGGCGCGGGCCGGCTGCACCAGCGTGGCGAGGCTGGGCGCCATCAGCCGTCCGACCTCGATGCCGTCGAATCCGCAGACCGACACGTCTTCCGGCACCGAAAGGCCGAGGTCGCGCAGCGCGCGGATGGTGGCGAGCGCCAGCATGTCGTTGGAGGCGAACAGCGCGGTCGGCCGCTCCGGCCCTTCCAGATGGGGGGCCAGCCGGTGGGCGAGCCGCATCTCGTTGAAATCGACCTCGACCACCGGTCCCGGCGGCAGCCCGGCATCGGCCAACGCCGCCTGCCAGCCGGCATGGCGCCGGCGCGAGCGGTCGGACTGGCGGAAGCGCCCGACGATCATGCCGATGCGCCGGTGGCCCAGCGCCGCCATCCGCTCGACCACCGCGCGGGAGGCGGCGACATTGTCGACCGACACATGGGCGCGCGGCGCCCGTTCCGGCTGGTTGTAGGCCAGCACATAGGGCAGCCGCACCTCGTCCAGCGTGTCGAGCGAGCCGCTGCGGTCGGCATCGGCCACGGTCAGCACCAGCCCCTCGACCCGGTTGGACAGCAGCCCTTCGATGGCGCGCGATTCGCGGGCCGGATCATAGTCGGTGGAGGCGATCAGCACGCTGTATCCGACCTCCGCCGCGGCGTCCTGGATGCCGGCGACGCTTTCGGCGAAGACGGGATTGGTCAGCGACGGCACCAGCACGCCGACGGTGCGGGTGCGCGCCGCCTTCAGATTGCGCCCGATGGTGCTGGGCCGGAAGGACAGGTCGGAGGCGGCGGCGCGCACCTTCTCCATGGTTTCCGGCGTGGCGTTGCCGCTGCCGTTGAGGACGCGCGACACGGTGGCGATGGACACCCCGGCGCGCGCCGCCACGTCGCGGATCGTCGCCACGCGGTCCATGGCTCTCCCGTCCGTAACCCTCATACCGCCCCGCACCATCCGCAACCCTTGTTTCCAGCACCGGCCGATCCGGCGTAGGCGCAGAGTGGCGATGGCGTGTTGCAATCGCGTGACGCCGTGAAAACGGTTTCGTGAAGAATGGAAACGTTTCCATCCGCTCTTGTGGCGTGACCGCGGCTCGTCCGAGGCAGCGGTTCGGGGGCTGGGAGGGACCTCTGCAAGCCGTCGAAAAAACAGCGATTTTAGTGTTTGCGTCCCCGCAGACCTTGGGCTATGTTGCGCCTCCACCAGCGATGGACCCGTAGCTCAGCTGGATAGAGCGCTGCCCTCCGAAGGCAGAGGTCATGAGTTCGAATCTCGTCGGGTCCGCCACGAATTCAAGGGCTTAGCCGTTTCAGCGGCTAAGCCCTTTTCGTTTTCATCTGCGCTGACGTAAAAGCAGGGCCAAGCCAAATAGTGGCTGATTCCCTGTGGCAAAGAAATTCTCGAATAATTAAGACGCGTCGGTTCACGGTAACGTGACGACGTCCGGGTATTTTGACTTTATTGAGATAACGCGATCTTCGGAAAGCTCCAGAGGGGTGCCGAGCATCGGTGTGCCGTTCCCATGCCTCGCCAAAAGGTGCCCGCACTCCGTGGCCGCAGCCCTCTGATAGGACAGGATGAAAACGCGTACGGCGGATGTAAGCGTTACTTCAGTATTTGATGGGATGGCATTGCGCTTGTAGATCATCGTCAGTATATTATCGCGAGTCAGGTCCTCTCGAGCGCAAATTTCATCGAGTATTTCCCAATAGACACGTTCCATATTCATGGACGTGCGATGACCATTGATTGCGATGTTCTTCAGGATCGGGTCATACAAGCCCATATTTCTGATACCTCTAACCAATAATGCGGCTCTGCTGCTTGATGCTGTAGTATGATGTCCGGTTATGCCATGCTACCCTCGCCGGTAGCGGCACCCTGCTGCACGGATGCAGCACCAAAGCCTGTTTGAACAATGGGGATGAACCGATGGCGACGGACCTGACCACGCTGCGCATGCTGCTGGCCTTGTCCGAAGGCGGATCGACCTACAACGCTGCCGCGTCTCTCGGCGTAGATGCCGCAACCGTCAGCAGGCGGATGGCGGTATTGGAGCGCAAAGCCGGCGTCCCGCTCTTTGTGAAGCGATCGACGGGGACGGCCTTTACTGACGCAGGGCTGCAGCTTCTCAGCACTGCCGAATCTGCCGTCGTTGCGGTCACCAATTTCGACCTGCTGCTGGAGACCATCGCCAACAGACACGCGAAGCCGGTCACGATCTCGGCGCCGGAGGGGATCGGGTCGTACCTGCTGACGCCGCAGCTCGCCGGCTTCGCCGATACGCCGACGCCGATCCGTTTTCCGCAGGACGCGCTGCCGCAGGTCAGCATCCTGCCCATGGAGTCCCGCGCGGACATAGAAATCATCCTCGTTCACCCCGGCAGCGACATCCACCGACAGGGCGAGTACAAGGCGCGAAAGCTGGGTGTGATGCGGTTCCTGCCCGTGGTGGCGAAAAGCTACCTCGTCAAGAACGCTGCCCCGGCCAATTACAGGGAATTGGGAAAGGCACCCCTCCTCAACCACCTGATCTACTCGAACCACCCATCCTTCACGCAGTGGGCGGACATCGCGCATGGCAGCGCGAACGGACCGCTGGTCAATGTCAGCACCAGCTCCGCCCTCCATCGCGCGGTCCTTACCGGCCGTGGCATCGCACTTCTGCCCGACTTCTCGGAGGAGATCGACGATCTGGTCTCCGTTCTGCCAATCGGCGAGCGGATCGGTATCGAGCTGTGGGCAGTGGCCACACCCGAATCGCTGAAACTCCCGACCATCAAGCGCGCCTGGGACGTGATTGGGACGGCCTTCGTCAACTCGCCCTGGTTCAATTGACCCACCCCCTCACTGGTCCTGCCGCACCTGCGCGTGGTTGATCAGCGCCACCATCCCGACTCCGCCCAGCACGTTGCCGATCAGCGACGGCAGCAGGAAGCCGAAGGCGTAGCGGTCCCAGCCGATCTCGCCGGACATGGCGGCGAAGGACACCTCGACCGAGCCGGCGATGACGTGGGCGAACTTGCCCAGCGCGATCAGCCAGGTCAGGGCGACGATCACGAAGAAGCGCGCCTGCCCGACCGACGGGGTGATCCACACCAGCAGCGCGATCAGCCAGCCGGCCAGCACCCCGTGCAGCAGCGTCGTCGAGAATCCCGACCGCGCCGCCGTCGTGCCCAGCTCCACAAAGGCGGCGTGCATCGGCGGGGCGAAGGCATCCGTTCCGATGGCGAAGGCGGAGAACAGCAGGGTGCCGACGATGTTCGCGGCAAAGACCAACCCCCAAAGCCGCGCCACCCGCAGAAGCGTTCCCGTCGACCAGCGGTGCAGCAGCGGCAGGATCACCGTCAGCGTGTTCTCGGTGAACAGCTGCTGCCGCCCCAGGATGACGATCAGGAAGCCGAAGCAATAGCCGAAGCTGGCGATCAGCGGCCGCCAAGGCTCGTCCGGCAGATGGGTCGTCATCAGCGCCTCGCCCACCATCGAGAAGCCCATCGACAGCCCGGCCGCCAGCCCCGACCACAGCAGCGAGGAGGTCGGGCGCTTCAGCTCCTCCTGCCCCTCCAGGCGGATGGCTTCGTGCAGGATCAGCGCCGGCGGGTTGGAGCGTTCCTTGACCTCGTCCCGCTCGTCCTGGTTCAGACGGGTGTCGTCGGCATCGGGCACGGGCGGAACCTCCGATAAAGGGCTTACAACAGAGATAAGGGAACGCTCCGCAAGGCGTTCCCTTCCATACCCATTCCGTGTTCGGATTGAACCCCGCCGTCCCTCATCAGCCGCCCTCCCGCAGCCGCGCGATCAGCGCCGGCACCTCCGCCGCCGGGACCGGGCGCGAGAACAGATAGCCCTGCGCCTCGTGGCAGCCCAGCCGGCGGACGGCGTCGAGCTGGGATTGCTCCTCCACCCCCTCGGCGGTGATGACGATGCCCAGGTTGCGGCCCATCCCGGCCACCGCCTGCACGACGGCAATGGAGCCGTCGCAGCGCGGCAGGTTGGCGACGAAGCTGCGGTCGATCTTCACCTTGTCGAAGCGGAAGCGGCACAGATAGCCCAGCGCCGAATAGCCGGTGCCGAAATCGTCCATGACGATCCGCGCGCCGAGATCCCGCAATTCGCGCAGGGTACCGAGATTGGCGTCGTCGTCCTGCAGCAGGACGGACTCGGTGATCTCCAGCTCCAGCCGCTCCGGCGCCAGTCCGGTGTCGGCCAGCGCCTGGCGCACCGTCTCCACCAGCCCCCTGTCGCGGAACTGGACGGACGACACGTTGACGCTGACCCCGATGCCGTCGGTCCAGCGCGTCGCCTCGCGGCAGGCCTCGCGCAGGGCCCACTCGCCGATCGGGCCGATCAGCCCGGTTTCCTCGGCGACGGGGATGAAGTCGGCCGGACGGATCAGGCCACGGCCGGGGCGGCGCCAGCGGATCAGCGCCTCGAACCCGCGGATGCGGGACTCGCCGGTGCAGACCAGCGGCTGGTAATGCAGCTCGAACTCGCCCCGCCGCAGCGCCTCGTGCAGGCCCAGCTTCAGGTCGTGGAAGGCCTTCAGCCGCTCCGCCATCTCGGGCGCGAAGAAGCGGTGGGTGTTGCGGCCGTCGGCCTTGGCGCGGTAGAGCGCGATGTCGGCCGCCTTCAGCAGCGCGTCGGCCTCGGCGCCGTCGCGGCGGGACAGGGCGATGCCGATGCTGGTGCCGGTCCGGATCTGGGCGCCGTCGATGTCGAACGGTTCGGCCAGCGCCGAGGTGATGCAGCGGGCGAGGTCCTCCGCCTCCGCCGGTCCCCACAGCTCGGGCTGCAGCACGGCGAACTCGTCGCCGCCGAAGCGCGAAACCAGATCGGCGGCGCCGATGCAGCCGCGCAGCCGGTCGGCCACCTGCCGCAGCAGCGCGTCGCCGGCATGGTGGCCCAGCGTGTCGTTGACTGCCTTGAACTGGTCGAGGTCGATGTAATGGACCGCCATCACGCCCTCGTCGGGCGCCTCGCGCAGAGCCTGCTCCAGCCTTTCCAGGAAATAGAGCCGGTTGGACAGGCCGGTCAGCGAATCCAGCCGGGCGAGGCGGGCGATCTTCTCCTGCGCGGCGCGGCGCTCCTCCTCCACCCGCCGGCGTTCGGTGACGTTGCGGAAGAAGACGGACAGCCCCTCCGCGGTCGGGAAGGCGTGGATTTCCGTCCATTGGCCGAGCGCCGCGACGAATTCCTCGAAGACGGCGGGGGTCTGGTCGGCCATCGCCTTGCGGAACAGGCTGCGGCTCTGGGCCTGCTGCGGGAAGACGTCGAAGAAGTCGTCTCCCAGCCGGATGCCGCGGCCTTCATGGATGGCGGCGGCGGTCGGGTTGCGGTAGGTGATGCGCCAGTCGCGGTCGACGAACACCACGCTGTCGGTGGTGCTTTCCAGCACGCCGGACAACAGCGCGGTGGTCTCCTCCAGCGCCTGCCGGGCGAGCTGGATGTCGGTGACGTCGCGGGAGATGGCGAGCAGCCGCTGCGGCCGTCCGTCGGGGCCGGGCAGGGGGCAGACCAGATTGTCCCACCATTTCGGCGTGCCCCTGGCCGTCGGGCAGAAGCCGAGGAAGCGGCCGGTGCCGCCCCGCTTCGCGATGTCGATCGCAGTGCGCAGCTGCGGCCGCCGCTTCTCCGGCCAGTTGTCTTCCCAGGGCCGGTCCTTCAGGCAGTCGAAGCTGTCCACTTCCATCAGCCGGACGCCGGGGATGTTCATGAAGGTCACGCGACCCTCCATGTCCAGCACCTTCACGCATTCCGGGCTGTTGTCCAGGATCTGGCGGGCGAAGGATTCGCTCTCGCGCAGGGCGTCTTCGGCGATCCGGCGTTCGTGGATGTCCTCGTCGGTGCCGTGCCATTGGAGGATGCGTCCCTCCGCGTCGCGCTGGGCGGCGGCGCGGCGGCGGAACCAGCGATGGGCCTCGCCGCCGGCAACATCGCTGCCGGCGACGCGCAGGCGCAGGTCGATCTCCAGCGCGGCGCCGTTGGTCAGGCTGCGGGTCCAGGCGGCCTCGAAGGGCGCGCGGTCGTCGGGGTGGAGCGCCGCGATCCAGCCCTGCGGCGTCGCCACGTCTTCCGCGCCGAGGCCGGTGCGCTCGCGCCAGCGCCGGGTGGTGCGCGGCATGCCGTCCGGTGTGCAGTACCACGGGTACAGGTCGCTCAGTTCCAGCGTGTGGCGGTGCAGGTCCTTGAAATGGCGCAATTCGGCCTCGCACCGCTGCAGCGCGATCCGGTCCTCCACGATGCAGAGCAGGGCGTCGCCGTCCTCTTCGCTGTGGGGATGCAGGCTGGCGACCAGCGCCCGCCCCGGACCGGTGAGCGGACCGGTCAGCGCGATGTCCTCCACCACCGTGCCGGTCAGGGCCAGCGATGCGGCGGCCAGCAGCGCGTCCTCCGCTTCCGGCCAGACATCGGTGAAAGGCAGCCCCGTCGCGGCGGTCGCGGGAAGCCCCGCCAGCGCTCCCATGCGCCGGTTCATCCGCAGGCAGCGGAGTTCGCGGTCGAGGACCGCAATCCCGACCGGGATCGCGTCGTGGAGCGCGTTGATCCGCGCGGGCTTGCGGTCCGGGAGCCAGTCGAACTCGGCGGTCAGGGTTTGGTGCATCGTCCCGGATCGATAAGGATGGCGAAGTCCGGCGTGAAAATGGCCGGATCACACGCTTATTCCTGTATCGCCGAAGAAAAAGTTAATGGCGCATCGTGGTTGTTGCCAATCCCGCCGCGGCAATGTTGAGCCGTTTCAAGAACATCGGTGGCCGGAGCCGGCTGTTTTCAAGGGACTGCATCGGGGAAAGCCCCGATACTCACTCGGCAGCGTCCGATTGTGACAAAAGCTGCCGTTCGGTCCCCTCGTCGACGAAGCGGCCGCGGATCTCCAGCATGGCGTCGAGGCGGCCGAGGAAGACCTCCACCAACTCCGGGTCGAAATGGCGGCCGGACTGCTCGCGCATGTGGGCGACGACGGACTCCAGCGGCCAGGGCTCCTTGTAGGGGCGGGCGGACAGCAGGGCGTCGAACACGTCGGCGATGGCGACGATGCGGCCGGACAGCGGAATCTCGGTGCCGCGCAGGCCGGCGGGATAGCCGGTGCCGTCCCATTTCTCGTGGTGGGTCCCGGCGATCTCGGCGGCGAGGTCGAGGAGCGGCAGCCCGCTGCCGCCCAGCAGCCGCTGCCCGATGGTCGCATGCTGGCGCATGGTCATCCACTCCTGGGCGTCGAGCCGGCCGGGCTTCAGAAGAACATGGTCGGGAATGCCGATCTTGCCGATGTCGTGCAGGGGTGCCGCCTCCAGCAGCTGTGCGGCGAAACCGGGCGCGCAGCCGGCCGACAGGGCCAGATGATGGGAGATCTGCGCCATGCGCGCCACATGCTGGCCGGTCTCGTTGTCGCGGAACTCCCCGGCGCTGCACAGGCGGCGGATGATCTCGCGCTGGGTTGCCTCCAGCTGCAGGCGGGTGGCCTGCAGTTCCATGTTGGCGATGCGCAGGGCGCTGGCCTCATGGGCGGCGGCGGCGGACAGCCGGCGGTCGGCGGTGGCGGACACCAGCGCCAGCAGCAGCAGGCCGAAGCTGCCGATCGCCACCGCGGCGGCCAGCGGCCCGCTGGACACCCCCTCCGCCAGCGAGCCGTCCGCAGGCATCAGCATGGGGTCGACCTGCACCACCAGGGCGGCCATGCCGGTGTAATGCATGCCGCAGACGGCGACCGCCATCACCAGGGCGGCCAGCGCGCGCTCGCGCAGGCGGTGGTGGATGCGGGTGGACAGCCAAAGCCCCGCGGTCGCCGCGGCCACGGCGATGGCGACCGACAGGCACCACAGGACGGGCTGGTAGGCGATGCGCGCCGGCAGCACCATCGCGGCCATGCCGAGATAATGCATCGCCGCCACTCCCAGCCCGACGATGACGCCGGCCGCGGCGATCGCAGCGGGCGTCCGGCGGCTCTGGATGATGCGGAAGCCGGTGGCGACGAAGGCGATCGACGTCAGCAGCGACAGCAGGGTGATCGCCGGGTCATAGGTGATGGGCGTGTCGACGGTCAGCGCCAGCATGGCGATGAAATGCATCGCCCAGATGCCGCCGCCCAGCGCCGCCGCGGCGCAGCCCTGCCACATGACGCGGGCGACGCCGCTGGTCCGGTGCATCCGCTCCGCCATGTCGAGCGCGGAGTAAGAGGCGAAGGCGGCGACGACGTAGGACAGCGTCACCAGCCAATGGTCGTGGGAGAACGGCAGTCCGGACGCCGACGTGAAACAAAGCCCGGCCAGTTCGATCGACATCCCACCACTCTCCTGCAACACCCGACCGCCGGTCTTTCTGATTGCCTGTTCCGCCGGTCGGGTTTCAAGACGGGGAAACCCCGACTGCGACAGTCGGGCACCGGTCGGCATCCGGCAAAAGCCGGCAGTTAGCTAAAAAGCTATCTTTATTTGATCGGTGTCAAGAGCATAGAAGTCGATAGGCCGCAAGGCGGACCGGTCTTGCGGTCGGTACTTTGGCGAGCCGACCTTTGTTCGGATCGGAAGCTTGGCGGTCTGCGGGATATGCGATTCGAACCACGGGGCGGCGTGGCCGGAAAGCCGCACCACCCCGGTCGGACTTGGCCCCGCGACTCAGGCGTCGGCGAAGGCCATCGGCTGATGCGCGCGCGTTTCCTGCTGCCGCTCCGGACGGCTCGGCGGCTCGACCCAGGCGATGCGCAGGACGTTGGTCGATCCCGGCATGCCGAAGGGCACACCGGCGGTGATGACCAGCCGCTGGCCCTCATCAGCCAGCCCGTGGACATAGGCCAGCCGCGCCGCCTTGTGCACCATGTCGGAGAAGCTCTGCACATCCTCCGTCAGCACCGCATGGACGCCATAGGCCAGCACCATCCGCCGCGCGATGGCGGGGTTTTCGGTCAGGCAGAGGATCGGCACCTCCGGCCGCTCGCGCGCCGCCCGCAGGGTGGTGGAACCGCTGGTGGTGTAGGTGGCGATGGCCGCCGCCTTCACCGTGTGGGCGACCTGCCGGGCGGCGGCGGTGATGGCGTCCGATTCCGTCTGTTCCGGATCGGCATGCTGGGCGTCCATCAGCCCGCGGTACAGCGGATCGCCTTCCACCCGCCGCGCGATGCGGTCCATGATCGACACCGCTTCCACCGGATACTCGCCCGACGCGGTCTCCGCCGACAGCATGACGGCATCGGCGCCGTCGAACACCGCGGTGGCGACGTCGGACGCCTCGGCCCGCGTCGGGGCGGGGGCGGAGATCATCGATTCCAGCATCTGGGTGGCGACGATCACCGGCTTGCCGGCCAGACGGGCGGCGCGGATGATGCGCTTCTGGATCGACGGCACGTCCTCCGGGGGCATTTCCACGCCAAGGTCGCCGCGCGCCACCATGACGCCGTCCGACATCTCGACGATGCGGTCCAGATGCTGGATCGCCTGCGGCTTCTCCAGCTTCGAAAGCAGGGCGGCGCGGCCGGCGATCAGCTTGCGCGCCTCCGCCACATCCTCCGGCCGCTGGACGAAGCTCAGCGCCACCCAATCCACCCCCTGGTCGAGCGCGAAGTCCAGATCTGCGCGGTCCTTGGGCGTGAGCGGCGACAGCGGCAGCACCACGCCGGGAACATTGACGCCCTTGCGGTCCGACAGTTTCGTCCCCGACACCACAACGGTCTCGGCGTAATCGGCGCCGCAGGCGGTCACCCGCAGCCGCACCTTGCCGTCGTCCAGCAGCAGTTCGGCGTCCGGCACCAGGGCGGCGAAGATCTCCGGATGGGGCATGCCGACGCGGCGGGCGTCACCCGGCTCCGCCAGCAGGTCGAGGCAGAAGGGCTGCCCGGCGGTCAGCGTCACCGGCCCGTCGGCGAAGCGGCCCAGCCGTAGCTTCGGCCCTTGCAGGTCGGCCATGATGGCGATGGGGCGGCCGGTCTCCTCCTCCAGCGCGCGGATGGCGCGGACTCGCTCGCCGTGGTCCTGGTGGCTGCCGTGGCTGAAATTCAGGCGGAAGACATCGACGCCGGCCTCGAACAGGCGGCGGATCATCTCGGGCGAGGACGAGGACGGACCCAGCGTGGCGACGACTTTCGTCTGCCGGTAACGGCGGATCGGCTTGGCGGTGTTCATGGCGATAGGGACTCCGAGGGAGACGATGGGCGGCCGTGCAATGCGGATGGAGGCGGGCGGCGGGAATGCCGCCTCAGGCGACCCCGAACCGGTAGACGATGGACCCGGCGGTCCATTGGCCGGGACGCAGCACGGTCGAGGGGAAGGAGGGCCAGAAGGAGGAGAGGTTGACGGCGTTGGGGAATTTCGACGGCTCGGCGCAGAAGGCGCTGTGCTTCGTGTAGAGGATGCCGCCCTTGCCGACGTCCCGCGGGGCTTTGCCCTCCAGGAAATTGCCGGTGTAGAACTGCAGGCCGGGTTCGGTGGACAGCACCTCCAGCGTCCGGCCGCTGCCGGGATGCAGGAAGCGGGCATGAAGCACCGGTGCCGGGCCATTCGCCGGCCTGTCGATCACGTAATGCAGGTCATAACCCTTGCCGAGCGCCAGCATGGGGTCGTCGGCGTCGATGCGGGCGCCCAGCGCCGTGGGCGTGCGGAAGTCGTGCGGGGTGCCAGTGACGTCCACCATCTCGCCCGTCGGCACCGCGCTGTCGCTCAACGCCAGATAACGCCCGGCATGAACGGTGGCGACATGGTCGAGGATCGACGATCCCGGATCGCCCGACAGGTTGAAGAAGGTGTGGTCGGTGAAGTTGGCGATGGTGGTCTTGTCGGCCGCCACCGCGGTCCAGGCGATGGTCAGCGCATTGTCGTCGCCGACCGAATAGACCAGCCGTAGCGGCAGGGTGCCGGGAAAGCCCTCCTCGCCGTCCTGGAAGACATAGGTCAGTTCCAGGCTGGCCTCGTCCAGCTGCCGGGCGTCGAAGACGCGGAAGCGCGAGCCGCGCAGGCCGCCATGCAGGGTGTTGGGTGGGCTGTTCACCGCGGCCTGATGGGCGACGCCGTCCAGCGTGAAGCGCCCGTCGGGGATGCGCCCGCAATAGCGCCCGATGAAGGAGCCCATCGACGCCTGCCCGCCCATCGCCCCCTCGATCCCGTCATAGCCCTGGACGACGTCGCCCAGCGTGCCGTCGCGGTCGGGAACCAGGACCTGCTCGATCTTGGCGCCGTAATTGGTGATGCGCACCACCATGCCGCGGCGGTTGCGCAGGGTGAACAGATCCACCGGCTTGCCGTCGATGGTGGCGGAGAAATTCTCACGCTTGAGGTCGGTTGCCATGGTCCAGGCATCCCTGTGGAAGAGGTTAGTAAAAGCCGAGAAGCAGCAGCCCCAGAACCATCACCACGCGCAGGAGCAGTGCCGTCTCCAATGGGTCGGCGGTCATGACGGGGCCTCGCCGGATGGATCGTGGCTGTATTATACTAATATATTAGAGTGGAAAGCAAACCGCATCGGCATTCCGAACCCCCGCCGGACAGTTTGCCGCAGGCCAGGGACGCCATGATTGGTCCGGCGACGCCAACGCCCCTCGGCCGTCATTCCCAGAAGGATGGGCATGGCGGCGAGGGGCATTGGCCGGGTTTCAGCCGGTTTGTTTATTTGGCCTTGGCCGGCGTCCAGGCGCCCCATTCCTCGGGCGTCAGCTTGCCGTCCTTGTTCTTGTCGAACTGGTCGAACCGCGCACTGCGGCGATCCTTGGCAAGGTCGGTCATCGAACCGGGACCGCCGCGCGGCGCATCGACGAACTCCTTCCGGCTGATGGCGCCGTCCTTGTCGGCATCGAGCTGGTCGAACATCTGCTGGTGCATCGCACCGGTGCCGCCCATGCCTTTACCCGGACCCATGCCTTGGCCCTGGCCCATACCCTGGCCGCCCATGCCCTGACCCATGCCCTGACCCATCCCGGGACCCGGCCCGGGACCCGGCCCGGTCTGGGCAAGTGCGGCGCCGCCAACCAGCAGCCCGGTGCACAGCGCGGCAATGAGGAAGCGTTTCATCGGAACCTCCCGTCGAAAATCAGCACCCCCACGGCGATATTAGGCCTCTCTGATAAAATGGCGACCGCGCCAGCTTGTCGCAGGTCCGGGCCCGGTGCGACCTGCAATCTGGAATGCGCCCAACACGCAGCGCAACCCTCTGCCCCACCTCGATTTCATGGATGCAGTGCTGCGAGCCGACGCATGGCCGCGATGCCCCCGGCGCAAGGCCGTGCCCGCCTGTGACGACATGCCATACCGCCCGGCGATTGCCGTCGGCATGGCGTTGGCATTAGAATGCTCTGATGCACTATGGCGGGTGACGGCCATGACCATTGCATCGCCGGCGGACCCCCGACGCCCGAACACGGGCCTGTGGTTCGCGGCCACCCTGGCGGCACTGGCGGCCTGGGCGGCGCTTTACAGCCAGCTCGTTCCCCTATCCGGCTGGGTGGTTTCACACCTGCCGCTGGTTCCCGGCAGCGCGTCCGCCGAGTCCGTGCGCTTCTTCGTCTACGACACGCCGAAGGTGCTGATGCTGCTGACGCTGGTGGTCTTCGCCATGGGCGTCGTCCGCAGCTTCTTCTCGCCGGAGTGGACGCGGGCTCTGCTCGCCGGCCGGCGCGAGGGGATCGGCAACGTCGCCGCCGCCGGGCTGGGGATCGTGACGCCCTTCTGCTCCTGCTCCGCGGTGCCGCTGTTCATCGGCTTCGTGTCGGCCGGCGTGCCGCTGGGCGTGACCTTCTCCTTCCTGATCGCAGCGCCGATGGTCAACGAGGTGGCGCTCGGCCTGCTGTTCGCGCTGGTGGGCTGGCGGGTGGCGCTGGCCTATCTCGGCTTCGGGCTGGCGGTTGCCATCGTCGCCGGCTGGGTGATCGGCCGCCTGCATCTGGAAGGCTGGCTGGAGCCCTGGGTTCTGGCCGTGCGCAGCGGCGCCGCGGCTCCGCCGGAGGAGACGCCGTCCCCGGTCGACCGCATCCGCGCGGGCATCGAGGCGGTGCGCGACATCGTCGGCCGGGTTTGGGCGTGGATCGTCGCCGGCATCGCCGTCGGCGCGCTGATCCACGGCTATGCCCCGGCGGACCTGCTGGCGGCGATCATGGGGCGGGATGCCTGGTGGTCGGTTCCGGCCGCCGTCCTGCTCGGGATTCCGATGTATTCGAATGCCGCCGGCATCATTCCGGTGGTGGAGGCGCTGATCGGCAAGGGTGCGGCCATCGGCACGGTGCTGGCCTTCATGATGTCGGTCATCGCCCTGTCGCTGCCGGAGATGATCATCCTGCGCAAGGTGCTGACCGTCCGCCTGATCGCCCTGTTCGCCGGGGTGGTCGGGCTCGGCATCCTCGCCGTCGGCTTCCTGTTCAACTTCCTGTTCACCTGACCGGTGGAGGACGCGATGAGGGACGTGAAGGTGTTGGGCCCCGGCTGCAAGCGGTGCCAGACGACGGAGGACATGGTCCGGGCCGAGGCCGACCGCCTCGGCGTGCCGGTCCGGATCGACAAGATCACCGACTATGCGGCCATTGCCGGCTATGGCGTGCTGTCGACGCCGGGCGTGGTGGTGGACGGCAAGCTCGTCCATGCCGGCGGCCTGCCGAAGGCGGAGGACATCGCGCGCTGGCTGACGACGTAACCGCCGGCCAAGCCCCGTCACGCCGCCGGAAGCCGCAGCGTCGCCCGCAGCCCGCCCAGCGGCGAGGCGTCGAGCTGGATGTCGCCGCCATAGAGCCGCGCCACATCCCGCACCACCGCAAGGCCGAGCCCGGTCCCCGGCGTGCTCTCGTCCAGCCGCACCCCCGGCTCCAGCGCCGCCTCGCGGCAGTCGTCGGGCAGGCCGGGACCGTCGTCGTCCAGCATGACGGACAGCATGCCGCCGTCCTCCATTCGGCCTGTCACGTCGACCCGGCCGCGCGCCCATTTGCAGGCGTTGTCCAGCAGGTTGCCCAGCATCTCGTCCAGATCCTCGCGCTCACCGGCGAACAGCAGGCCGTCTGCGGCGACGACGCGGATGTCCAACCCCTTGTCCGAATGCAGCTTGCGCATCACCCGCGCCAACGCCGCGACGCAATCCGGCACCGGCGTGCTGATGCCCGGCACGCCGCGGGCGGCGGCGGCGCGGGCGCGGGCCATGTGGTGATCGACATGGCGGCGCATCAGCTCCATCTGCCGGATCATCGCCGCCCCCACCGCGCGCGCGTTGCGCTCGTCGAGCGTGGCGGCCTCGTTCGCCAGCACGGCGAGGTTGGTTTTCAGCGCGTGGGCCAGATTGCCGGCCTGCAGCCGTCCGCGCCCGACGGTTTCCTCCGCATGGGCCAGCAGCGCGTTCAGATCCTCCACCAGCGGCCGGATCTCCGTCGGCATCGCCACGTCGAAGCGCTTCTTCCGTCCGGCCCGCACCTCGGCCAGCGCGCCGCGCAGGCGGGACAGCGGCCTCAGCCCGATCTGCACCTGGATCAGCGCCGCGACGATCAGCGCCGCCGCCAACACCGCCAGCGACAGCGCCAGCGTCGTGTTGAAGGCGCGGGTGACGCCGGCCAGTTCGGCCCGGTCGGCGGCAACGGCGATGCGGATCGGCTGGGTTTGCTCAGGCGGCAGGACGAAGCGCTCCAACACGAACAGCGACTGGTTCGCCGGCCCCGCCGTTTCATGGCGGTGCAGCGACCCGTCCTCGCCCCGGTCGGCGGGTAAATCCAGCACGCTGTCCCACAGCGAGCGCGAGCGCAGCGGCGAATCCCCGCTCTCCCCGACCTGCCAGTACAGTCCCGACAGCGGCCGGCGGAAGCGCGGGTCGCTCAAGGGCTGGCGCAGCGCCGGCCTGCCGTCCGGCCCGATCTCCAGCACCGCCGCCAGCTGTTCCAGATGGTTGGCCAGTTCGGCGTCGAAGCGCTGGCGGACATGGGTGTGGAACAGGTCGGCGATGATCCATCCCGCCAGCATCAGCGCCAGCGCCACCCATACGGCCGCGCCGGCCAGCAGCCGGAAGCGCAGCGAGTCCGTCCATCTCATCGCCAGTTCCTATGCCCCGCCTTTACGGCTCGTCCGCCCGGTATCCCTGCCCGCGCACCGTCTTGATGACGTCCACCCCCAGCTTGCGGCGCAGGCGTCCGACGAAGACCTCGATGGTGTTGGAATCGCGGTCGAAATCCTGGGCATAGACATGCTCGATCAGTTCGGTGCGTGACACCACCTGCCCCTTGCGGTGCATCAGGTAGGACAGCACCCGGTATTCGAAGGCGGTCAGTTCGACCGGCTCGCCATCCACCGTGACACGTCCGCTGCGGGTGTCGAGCACGACGCCGCCGCAGGCGATCTCGGCGGTGGCGTGGCCCTTGGCGCGGCGGATCAGCGCGCGGACGCGGGCCAGCAGCTCCTCCATGCTGAAGGGCTTCGCCAGATAATCGTCGGCGCCGGCGTCAATGCCCTGCACCTTCTCGTTCCAGGCGTCGCGCGCGGTCAGGATCAGCACCGGAACGGCCATGCCCGCCCGCCGCCACGACCGCAGCACCGTCAGCCCGTCGATCTTCGGCAGCCCCAGATCCAGGATCACCGCGTCATAGGGCTCGGTCTCGCCCAGGAAGCGGCCCTCCTCGCCGTCGGCGGCGGTGTCGACGGCATAGCCTTCGCCCTCCAGCCGCTGTTTCAGCTGCCGGGCCAGTTCCGGCGTGTCTTCAACCACCAGCACGCGCATGGCCTCACCTCCCGTCGCCGTGGGACCGGTGGCGGCCCCTGGTCCGCAGCAGCTCGCCGGTGGCGGCGTCATAGTCCAGCTTCAGGATCCGGCCGTCCGGCGCGATCAGCTTCAGCTCGTAGCGGAAGCCGTCGTCCTCATCCTCCAGATCGACGTCGAGCACGTCGCCGCCGAACCGCTGCCGCGCGCTTTCTACGATGCGCTCCAACGGCAGGATTCGCCCCTCCCGCAGCGCGCTGCGGGCGCGCTCGTGGTCGTCGTCGGCACGGGCGCCGGTTCCTGCCGTCAACAGCAGGATGGGGAGAAGGAGCAATGCGGGACCGGTCCTCATGATCGACCTCTAAACCTGGGACAGCATCGCGCATCGGGGCCGCGCGATCGAACCAGCATATCGTCGCATCCCTGAACCGCCGCTGAATGGCCCCTCGATGGCCCCTCGATGACGGTCCACCGGATTTTTTCATCCTGAACGGCGGATGAACGGCCCGTTCAGGCTCGGCTCAGCCAGCGTGGAGCATTGTGCGGTCCATCGGGCGCTTCGACGCTCAACCCCGCACCACAGGTGATGTCATGCTGAAAGCCGCTACCCTCGCCACCCTCCTGACCGCCACCCTCGCCACCGCCGCTTTTGCCGGCGACCATCACCGCGGCGCCGCCTTCCAGCCGGCCAGCCCGCAGCCGATCGCCGACGTGGTGAAGGCCGGCGGCGGCACCGTGACCGGCACCGTGGAGAAGGTGGCGGCGAACTGGTTCGTCGTGTCCGACGGCAGCGACCGCATCGACGTCGCCAGCCGCGGCTTCCTGCCCGACGGCATCCAGACCGGCGACCAGATCACCGTCGTCGGCGGTGTCCGCCAGGGTGCGATCCAGGCCGGCCAGATCATCCGCCAGGACGGCACCGCCTTCGGCCGCGACGCCATGGGCAAGCATGAGGGCCGCCGTCATGGCCATGACAGCGACCGCGACGACGACTGAGCGGAGCCGCGCCATGCTGAAGAAGATGATCCTGCACACCCTGCTGACGGCCCTGATCGTCGGCGCCCTCGCCACCGCCTATCAGGCCAGGGCAGACGGCACCGCCGGCATCGCCGCCCTGCTGACCGGCGGCCTCAATCACGACGCCGGCCACGACGACTGACCCGCCTTCGGAAAGGGAGACCATTATGTCCGCCCGCAAGCCTTCCGCCGCCGAGATGACCGCCCTGCTGGCCTTCCACGCCATCGTCTCGGGCGCCTTCATCGTCGCTTACCTCACCGGCGACGAGGACACCTACGGCATGCATGTCTTCTCCGGCTATGCCGTCCTTGGCGCCATCGGCCTGCGGGTGGCGGCGGGGGCGCTGGCCCCGGCGGGCAGCCCGCTGCGCCTTCCCCGGCCGTCATTGGCAGCGGTCGCCGGATGGCTCCGCCGCCTGGTCACCGGCGACGCCAAGGCGAGGGCGGAGCGCAGCCCGCTGACCGCCTGGATGGCCGCCGCCCTGCTGATCGGCGTCGGGGTGGCGGCGGCGACCGGCGCCGTCGCCGACTTCTTCGTCAAGGTCGAGCATCTGCACAAGGAGATCGGCGAGGCCTCCCTCTTCCTCATCCTGGCGCACATCGTCCTGGTCTTCGCGCTGCATGGCCTGAAGCGGATTCCATCCGATGTCGCGTCCCGCTGCACCGCGTGGCTGTCCACCATTTCCAACCGGGTGATTCCATGAGACCGACCAGACCGACCAGACCGACCGGACCGATCCTCCTGCTTGCCGCCGCGGTGTCCCTGGGGGCCGGCGTCGCCCTGGCGGCCTCCGGCGATCCGGAGCGTGCCCGCATCCTCGACGGCTATGCCGCCCAGGCGAAAGCGCAGACCCCCGGCTTCGCCGGTTTCTCGGCGGAGCGTGGGCGCGCGCTCTATCTCGGGCCGCATGCCGGCGGCAAGGTCGCCGACACCCCCGGCTGCGCCAGTTGCCACACCCGCGACCCGGCCGGAACCGGCCGCCACTACAAGACCGGGCGCGACATCCTGCCGATGGCGGTCTCCGCCAATCCCAAGCGCTTCACCGATCCCGCCGAGGTGGAAAAGCGGTTCGAGCGCGACTGCGTCAACGTCCTCGGCCGCGCCTGCACGGCGCAGGAAAAGGGCGACTTCATCACCTTCCTGTCGAACCGATAGCGAGCCGCCGATGTCCCCCAACCGCAGTTTCCGCCCGCTCACGGGAATCGCCGTGCTCGCCATGCTCGCAGCGACCGCCGGCGCTGCGCCCAACAACGCAGCTTCGGCCAGCGAGTTCGAACGGGTCCGACCGGTCACCCACGCCGCCACCCAAAAGGAATGCGGCGAGTGCCACATGGCCTTTCAGCCGGGCCTGCTGCCGGCGGCGTCCTGGACCCGCATCATGGACGGCCTGCAGGACCATTTCGGCGAGAATGCCAGCCTGCCTGCCGACACCGCCGCGGCCATCCGCAGCTATCTGACGCAGAATGCCGGCAGCGGCGACGGCCGGCTGATCCGCATCACCGAACAGCGCTGGTGGCTGCGCAAGCACGACTTTTCGCCGTCGATCTGGACGCGCAAGTCGGTCGCCGCCAAGAGCAACTGCGAAGCCTGCCACCGCACCGCCGCGCAGGGGCTTTATGAGGATGACTGAGCAGCTTGGAAGCAGCAATCCTCGCAACACCGCAAGAGTCCCCTCTCCCCCCCGGGGAGAGGGTTAGGGTGAGGGGGACGCACAGCGAGGATTCTCGAAAATCCACCCCGTGCATCGCCCTCACCCCGCCCCCCGGGGCGAAAGGGCGAACATGCGCGGATTGTCCCAGGTCGGTTGCCGGTCCTCGATCACCACCCGGTGGGGCAGGGGCGTGTCGCTCTCCACCGTCACTTCGACCCAGCGCGGCACCAACTCGTTGTTGACGTCGTCCAGGATGGCGACCGCCAGCGCCTCCAGCCCGTCGGAGAAGCCGGCGAACTCCGCCAGATAGGCCAGCACCGACGCCGGATCGGCCACCAGCAGGTCCGGCACCAGCCGAAGGGTCAGCCGGACCCCCGGCAGCGGCTCCCCGCGAAGTTCGACCAGGAAGTCGTGGCGGGCGTCGGGGGAGGGGCGGGTGGTCAGACGCTCGCGCCTCATGCCGACACCCCCAATCCTGCCTGCCCCGCGCGGGTCAGCTTCACCCAGCTGCGCGCCCCCGACTGGAAGGACAAACCGCCGCTGTAGCCGACGGCCCGCACGCTGTCGGCGAAGACCTGGATCAGTTCCACCCGCAGCTCCGGCGGCAGGGCGGCGTGGCTGCGCAGGATCAGGTCGAAATGGTTGGGCCGCACCAGACCGTCCAACTGCATCGGCCCGAAGCGGCTGAGGTCCAGATCGATGACGAAGCGGCTGCCCGGCTTGGAGCGTTCCTTGCCGCCGCCCTCCTCGTCCTCCTTCAGCGGATGGACATGCAGCTTGATCGGCTTCGGCCCGTTGGCGTCCATCAGCGGGATGGTGTAGCTGCGCCAGTCGCCCGGCAGCGGTTCCGCCGCCTCGCGGCGCAGACCGTCGAAATCCTTCTCCAGCCGCTCCAGCAGGTCGCGCCGCCCGGCCTTGTCGAGGGCGCCGGCCGCGTCGTCGCCCAGCCAGCCCGCCGCGTCGCCGCCGCGCATCGCCGCCAGGAAGAATCCGATCGCGGCGGTCAGCTTGCGGTTCGGCTGCGGCATCGTCGCCAGCATCGACTTGGCGAGCGCCGGATCGGCCGCCGCCAGTGTCGCCATCAATTGCCGCATCGCCGGCCAGTCGCGCCCGTCCAGCGGACCCGGCGGGCCGGGCAGGGTGGGACCCGCCGCCTGCATCGCCTGGGTGAGGTCGGTCAGCGCCGCTGTCACCTTGGCCCCCGGCGGCAGGCTGGCCGGGACGTTCAGCGCCAGCATGCCCTGCCTGGTCGCCAGGATCGGCTGTCCCTGCGGTGTGCTGCCGGCCACCGTGCCGCGCAGGATGGGCGTGTCGGGCGGCAGCGCCGCCTCGTCCGGCTCGGGGAGCGATTGCGGAGATGATTGCCCGCCGGATTGCTGGCCCGGCTGGCTCCCCGCCTGCCCGTTGCGTCCACCGGCTTCCGGATCGCCGGGCGGGCGCGGCTGTTGCGGCGGCGGGGTGATGGTCAGGATCTTCAGCGCCACCGTGGCGCCGCGCGGCAGGTCGGGCGGCTCGGCATTGCCGGCGGTCTCGGCGGGCGGTTTGGGCATGGCCGGCGTTTCGGCGCCGGGATGGGCCGCATCGCCGCCCAGTTGGACCGGCGTGCCGAAGGTGGCGCTGCCGCCGCCCATGGTTGGAGCAGGCGTCGGTGAACCGCCCATCGGCGCGGCCGGCGTTCCGGTGGTCGGAGCCTCGGGCTTCGCCGGGCCGGGAGTACCAGCGGCCGGCGTGGCGGGTGCACCCTGCGACGGCGTCGCGGCCGGAGCCGACGGCTTGGCGCCCGACCCGCCGGCCAGAACCAGCGCCGGCACGACGGTGCCCGGCAGCAGCGGCGGCAGGTTGGTCGGAACTGTCGCCGCCGTCGGGGTGGGCAGCAGGACGGCGGGCGCCGCCCCGCTTCCGGCCGCCGGGGTCGGCGTCGTCCCCCCGGTCTGCGGCGCGGCCGGATTCCCCACTGTGGGATTGCCCAGCGATTGCAGCAGGATCAGCGCCGTCGGCTTGGCCGGCAGGGCGGTGGTGGGCGAACTCGTATTCCCGGGCGTGATCTGCACCGTGACCTGCTTGTCCGGCGGCAGCTCCGCCGCGCTGTCGAGCAGCAGTTCGCCCGCCGCGGTGCGCACGCGGGTCAGCCCCTCCGGCGTCTGGCCGGCGACGGTGCCGGTCAGCACCACCGGGCGGGTGACCTCCGGCAGCCGTTCTGGAAGCTGGACGACCGTGGCCTCGGCGGTGACCGGGGTGGGCGCGGCGGGGGCTGCCGCGGCGGTGGCGGCGACAGGCGTGACCGACGGTGGGATCGCCCCGCCCATCCTTGTCCCTACTCCCGGCCCTTACTTGGCGCCGGCGAGCAGCCGCTGCACGATCGCCTCGACGTCGCGGGCCGCATCGCTGGAGGGCGAGCGGGTCAGCAGCGGGGTCTGGTTGCGGATGGCGTCGCGCACCTTCAGGTCGCGGCGGATGATGCCCGCCAGCGCCGGCTTGTATTTCAGGAAGTTCTGGCAGGCCTTCAGGATGGTGCCGTAGGTGCGCTCGCCGTCCTTCACGCTCTGCGCCATGTTCACCACGATCCGCAAATCGGCGGACGGGTTGGTGGCGTGGGTCAGCTTGATGAAGGCATAGGCGTCGGTCAGCGAGGTCGGCTCGTCCGTCGTCACCACCAGCGTGGTGCCGGCAGGACCCGACAGGGTGCGCACCGTGCGGTCGACGCCGGCGCCCATGTCCATCACCACCCGGTCATAGCTCTTCGCCAGTTCCAGCAGGTCGTTGCGCAGGCCAGACAGCCGCTGGCTCGGCAGCTGCGCCAGCGTGCCGGACCCCGACCGGCCGGCGATGATGTCGAAACCGGTGTCGGGGAAGCGCTGCGCGGCCTTGGCCAGCGTCACCTCGCCGTTGATGACGGCGCCCAGATCGTTCTTGGGCGAGAAGCCCAGCTGGATGTCGACGTTGGCAAGGCCCAGATCGCCGTCGAACAGCAATGTGTTCATGCCCGCCTTGGTCAGGGCATGGCTCAGCGTGATGGAGAACCACGTCTTGCCGACGCCGCCCTTCCCGCTGGCCACGGCGATGACGTTGGCGCCGCGCAGCGGGCGAACGTTCTTGAGGGCGGCCGGGAACACCGGATCGGTCATGGCAGGGTCCTCGACGAGGGGGAACTGGCGGCCTTAGCCTTGGTTGCGGATTTCTGGGTTGCGGGTTTGGACGGCTTGGCGGCGGCGGCCCTGCGCGGTGGCGGCGGTGGCGGTGCCGGTTCCAACTCCGGCTCGTCGTCCTCCGGCTCATAGCCCCGGCCGAACTTAGGCTTGCGCTCGGGCCGATGGGCCGGCTCATGATCCGGCTCGTGATCGGGCTGGCCGTCTTCGCCGATGTCGTCGTCCTCGTCCCATGCCGGGGTGCGGGCGGCGCGGCGCGGCGCGGGTTCCTTCACGGCGGGCGCCTTCTCTTCCGCCGGGATCATCATGCGGGCAAGCGCCAGCGGGTTCAACGCCGTCAGCCCCTCCGCCACCTTGGAGGAGATGCTGGCGTCGCAGAAGGACAGCCGGGCGCGCGCGGCGATGGCCAGCACGCTGCCCAGCCGGCGCGCGATGTCCAGCCGGGTCACCAGCATGCGCCGAACGCCGACCGCCTTGAAGGCCAGCGCCATGTCGGCGGCCTCCATCGCGTCCAGCCCGGCCGGCAGCACCAGCACCGGCTCGACGTCGCCGGCGGACAGCATCGCGCGCAGATCCTGCATGTCGTCGGCATCGAACGGGTTGCGCCCGGCGGTGTCGACCAGCACGAGGTCGGTGCGGCGATGCACTTCGAAGGCGCCGGCCAGTGCGTCGGGATCCTCCACCGTCGCCAGCTTCAGCTTCATCAGCCGGGTGAAGGCGGCCAGCTGGTCGACGCCGCCGGCCCGCACCGTGTCGGTGGTGATGACGCCGACCGAGCATTTGCGGAAGACCGCCCGCGCCGCCAGCTTGGCGGCGACCAGCGTCTTGCCCGATCCCGGCGGCCCGACCAGCGCCAAGGGCTTCACCGGCGCGCGGCCGTCGGGCAGCGGGTTGAAGGTGAAGAAGGAATCGAGCGCCGAGCCCAGCGCCAGCCGCGGATCCTCGGTGTCCAGCCCCGATGCCGCGTCGATCAGCTGTTCGGCCAGCGCCGCCGGCACGCCATGGCGCTGCAGGGCGTCGGCCACCACCTCGCCCACGTCGATCTCGGGTTCCACCGGCTTGGGCGGCGCCTTGCCCCGGCCGCCGCGCGCGGTGCCCGATGATTGGGCCGGCGGCAGGTCGTCCTCTTCCACCGCCGCCGTGACGCGCACGCCGCCGCCTTCCTCCTCGCGCGTGGCGACGATGATGGCGTCGTCGCCCAGCGACTGGCGCACCATCCGCATGGCGTCGGACATGGTCTTGGCGTGGAAGGACTTCAGCCGCATCGGCAGCGCCTTCCGTCAGCTAAGGAGGAGGGGACGGCACGCACCATCAGATCTGCCCCAGGGTCTTGATGCGGGCCTTCGGGTGGATCTCGTTCTGCGACATGACCACGGTCGCCGGCCGGAACCGCTCGACGATGGAGCGGACGAAGGGCCGGATCAGCGGGCTGGTCAGCAGTACGGGGCTCTCGCCCATCATGGCATGTCGCTCGAAGGTTTGACGGACGGAGGTGATGAACTGCTGCAGGCGGGACGGGGCCATCGTCAGCTGCCGGTCGTCGCCGTCGCCCACCAGCGATTCGGCGAACCCCTGCTCCCATTCGGGCGACAGGGTGACGAGCGGGATGAAGCCCATCTCGTTCGTGTTCGCGTCGCAGATCTGCCGGGCAAGGCGGGACCGCACATGCTCGGTGATCTGGGTGATGCTTCGGGTCTGGCTGGTCGCTTCGGATACCCCTTCCAATATGGTGGGAAGATCCCGGATCGAGACCCGTTCGGCAAGGAGATTCTGCAACACCCGTTGCAATCCGCCCACAGTGATCTGTCCGGGCACCACATCGGCGATCAGCTTCTGGTGTTCCTTGTCGGTCTCGTCCAGCAGCTTCTGCGTCTCGGTGAAGGACAGCAGCTCCGGCATGTTGTCTTTGATCAGCTCGGTCAGGTGGGTGGTCACCACGGTCGACGGGTCGACGACGGTGTAGCCCTTGAACAGCGCCTCCTCGCGGTAACCCGGCTCGATCCAGATGGCGGGCAGGCCGAAGGTCGGCTCCACCGTCTGTTCGCCGGGCAGGCTCATGGCGTCGCCGCGCGGGTCCATCACCAGCAGCATGTTGGGCCGGATGTCGCCGCGCCCGGCCTCGATCTCCTTGACGCGGATGATGTAGGTGTTGGGCGGAAGCTGCAGGTTGTCCTGGATGCGCACCGCCGGCATGACGAAGCCGACCTCGCCGGCGATCTGCCGGCGCAGGCCCTTGATCTGGTCGGTCAGCCGGTGGCTGCCCGCCTGCGGCTGGTTGATCAGCGACAGCAGGCCATAGCCCAGCTCCAGCCGGATCAGGTCGATCGACAGCGCGGTGGAGATCGGTTCGTCCGGCGCCGGCCCGGCGCCAGGCATTCCGCCCGGCGCCCCGCCGGCCGCCGCCGCTTCCTCCGCCGCCGCGGCCTCTTCCGCGTCCTTCCTGGCGCGCAGGCGCGGCATGTACCAGGCGGCGAAGCCCACGGCGCCGATGACCGGGGCCAGCGTCAGGATCGGCATGCCCGGCAGCAGGGCCAGCACGCCGACGGCGCCGGCCGCCAGGGCCAGCGCCTGGCTGTGGCCGGTCAGCTGGCCGACCACCGCCTTGTCGGTGGAGCCGCCCATGCCGGCCTTCGACACCAGGAAGCCGGCGGAGATCGAAATCACCAGCGCCGGGATCTGCGACACCAGACCGTCGCCGATGGTCAGCTTGGTGAAGGTGTCCAGCGCCGTCATCACCGGCATGTCGTGGCGCAGAACCGCGATGGTCACGCCGCCGAGGATGTTGATGAACATGATCATCAGGCCGGCGACCGCGTCGCCCTTCACGAACTTCGACGCACCGTCCATCGAGCCGAAGAAGGCGCTTTCGTCCTCCAGCTCCTTGCGGCGCGCGCGGGCCGTGCCCTCGTCGATCATGCCGGCCGACAGGTCGGCGTCGATGGCCATCTGCTTGCCGGGCATGGCGTCCAGGGTGAAGCGCGCCGCCACTTCGGCGATGCGGCCCGAACCGGCGGTGATGACCTTGAAGTTCACGATGGTCAGGATGGCGTAGATGATCACGCCGATGACGAAATCGCCGCCCATGACCAGACTGGCGAAGGCCTCGATCACATGGCCGGCGGCCGACGTGCCCTCATGCCCCTGCGTCAGGATCAGGCGCGTCGAAGCCATGTTCAGCGACAGGCGCAGCAGCGTGGTGATCAGCAGGATCGTCGGGTAGGACGACAGCTCCAGCGGCTTGGAGATGAACAGCACCACCATCAGGATCAGGATGGAGATGGTGACGTTCAGCCCCAGCATCATGTCGAGCATGACGGCTGGCAACGGCATGATCAGCCCGACCACGACGATCAGGATGCCGATGGCCATCGCCACGTCGCCGCGCTTCAGCGACGACTTGGCGACCGACCACATCTCGCCGAAGGCGGCCATGTTGCCGGGGCCACCGCTCCCGCTGCCGCCCCCGCCGCTATTCTGCTCCGTCAGCGCCATGGATGCTCCCGCCGCTCAATCCTGCCGCACATGGCTCCGGACCGCACGCGCCGTCAGGCCGTTGCCCGTTCGTCGTTGCCCGGGGTGGGCACGCTACGGCCCTCGTCGCCATACTGCTTCAGCTTGTTGCGCAGCGTGCGGATCGAGATGCCCAGGATGTTGGCGGCATGGGTGCGGTTGCCCAGGCAGTGGGTCAGCGTCTCCAGGATCAGGTCGCGCTCGACGTCCGCCACCGTGCGGCCGATCAGCGCCGCCAGACCGGCGCCGCTGGTCCCGGCGCTGGCCGCTGCCGCCGCGCTGCTGTTGGCCGCCATGCCATAGGGGCCCGGCTTGCCGCCCTTCGGCGGGCCGTAGCTGGTCGGCAGAGCACCTTGCGGTGGAACCACCAGCGGAGCGGACGGCTGCTGCGGCTGGGCCGGAGCCGCCGGAACCGTGCCGGCCGGGCCGGCGAACGGGTTGGCGACCGGCGAGTCGGTGGGGATGGAGGCCTGGGCGCTGCCTTCCGGCGCCAGCAGCTTGCTGGTCAGCATGATCGCTTCCGGCCCGACCTCTTCCCCGCGCGACAGCAGGACGGCGCGGTGCATGGTGTTTTCCAACTCGCGCACGTTGCCGCGCCAGTGATGCGCCTTCAGCATCAGCAGCGCGTCCTCGGTCAGGCGCTTCTCGCCCAGCCCGTTGGCCTCCGCGTATTTCTTCAGGAAATGCTCGGCGATCATCGGGATGTCGGCCGGGCGTTCGCGCAGGGACGGGATCGCCACGCTGAACACGTTCAGGCGGAAATACAAATCCTCGCGGAAATTGCCGGCGCGGACCTCCGCCTCCAGATTGCGGTTGGAGGTGGCGATCAGACGGACATTGACCTTCACCGGCTGGCTGGAGCCGATGCGGTCGATTTCCTTCTCCTGGATGGCGCGCAGCAGCTTGGCCTGCAGGCGCGGATGCATCTCCGACAGC
Source organism: Azospirillum sp. B2RO_4 (assembly GCF_051124815.1). NCBI lineage: Bacteria > Pseudomonadati > Pseudomonadota > Alphaproteobacteria > Rhodospirillales > Azospirillaceae > Azospirillum > Azospirillum sp. B2RO_4. Next base: position 220,888 of record NZ_CP118487.1, read on the forward strand.
TCGTCCAGCAGCAGGGTGCCGTTGTTGGCCTCCTCGAACTTGCCGAGACGGCGGGCGACGGCGCCGGTGAAGGCGCCCTTCTCGTGGCCGAACAGCTCCGATTCCAGCAAATTCTCCGGAATGGCGGCGCAGTTCACCGCGACGAAGGGCTCGCCTGACCGCCGGCTCTTGCGGTGGATGAAGCGGGCCATCAGCTCCTTGCCGGTGCCGCTCTCGCCGGTGATCATCACCGAGGCGTCGCTGGGCGCCACCTGCTCGGCCAGCCGCAGCGTCGCCAGCATGGCGGGGTCGCTGCAGACGATGGAATGGCTTTCCTCGGCAACCGCCTCCAGAACCGCGGCGATCAGCTCGGCATTGGGCGGCAGCGGCAGGTACTCCTTGGCGCCGGCGCGGATGGCGCGCACGGCGGCCGCCGCATCGGTGCCGATGCCGCAGGCGACCACCGGGATGGTGATCCGCTCCGACTTCAGGCTGTCGATGAAGGTGGCGATGTCCAGCTTGACGTCGATCATCACCAGATCGGCGCCGGCGGCGGCACGCAACGCGTTCAGCGCCCCTTCGATGCTGTCGGTGTGCGACACCTTGGCCCCCCGCTTCATGGCGATCTTGCCGGCGGCGGTGATGTAGCCTTCCAACGTTCCAACGATCAGCAGACGCATAGCCTTACGCTCCCACTCTCGGGGCTTCCCGGTCGAAATACTGGATCCGCTTTCCAGGCGGCAGGACGGCGTTCAGGAGCATCTCCAGACGCCGCGGATTCTCCTGGCGCGCGATGGACACGGCGCCAATGGTGTAAAGGGTCTTGACCAGCGCGTCCTCCTCCGCCGCCCGCTCCACCTTGGCGGCGAGCGGGGCGAGGACGACGTTGCCGAGCACGGCCCCGTAGAAGGTCGTCAGCAGCGCCAGCGCCATCGCCGGGCCGATGGCCGACGGGTCGCTCAGGCTGCCCAGCATCTGCACCAGACCGACCAGCGTGCCGATCAGCCCCATCGCCGGCGCCACTTCGGAGGCGCGGCGCAGAACGCCGGCGCTCTTGCCGTGGCCGCCGGCGGTCGCCTCGACCTCGCCGGTCAGCATCCGCTCGATGGCGTCGGGCGGCAGGCCTTCGGTGATCAGGGTGACGCTGCGGTGCAGGAAGGGTTCGCCGCGCAGTTCCGGCAGGACGTTGCGCAGGGTCTCCGGCCCGGCCCGGCGTGCGGCCTCGGCCAGCAGGATCACCTGCCGCGCCACGCCCTTGGGGTCGAGCGTCTGGTGGACCAGCACCGCCGCCGCGTTCCTCCAGGCCACCGCCACGTCGCCCAGCGAGAAGGAGGCGGTGGTGACCGCCAGCGTCCCGCCCAGCACGATCAGCAGCGACGGCGGATCGAGGAAGGCGCGGGCCGAACCGCCGGTGGTGATGGCGATCAGGATCACCGCGGCGGCGGCGGCCAGCCCGACCAGCGTCGCCACGTCCAGCCCGCCGCGCAGCCGCACGCTCCGCCCCGGCGCGGTCGCGCCGGTGGGAGCCTGCTCCGCGGTACGGGCGCCGCCGCCGGCTGCGGCGGTCTTGGCGCGGGACGCTGCGCTGTCGGACGAAATCGCCATCAGCCCCGGTCCGACTTGATGATTTCCGTCATGGTCACGCCCAGCCGGTCCTCCACCACCACCACCTCGCCGCGGGCGACCAGGCGGTTGTTGACGTAGATGTCGATGGCCTCGCCGACCTTGCGGTCCAGCTCCACCACCGCGCCGCGGCCCAGCTTCAGCAGCTGCGCCACCTGCATGGTCGATTTGCCCAGCACCGCGGAGATCTGGACGGGGATGTCGTACACCGCCTCCAGATCCTTGGTGATTCCGGGGCTGGCATAGTCGTCGCCGTCGCCACCCTGCAGATCGTTCAGCGAGAAATTGTCGCTCGGCATGTCGGTCTCGGACCTCCTTCATTCCGGACACCCCTTAGACGGGGGCCGGAGCCTCCAGCATGTGCGCGGCGCGGCGTTCGATTTCGGCCAGCAGCTGGGCGGTGTCCCGCTCCATGCCGCCTTCGGCCCATTCGATGCGGCAGCCGCCGGGGGCGACCGACGGGTCGCCGATCACCATCAGCTTGGCGCCGAAGCCGCGCGCGCCCACCGTTTCCTCCAGATGATCGCGCACCAGACCCATCGTGTCCTCCGCCACCCGGATGACCAGCCGCGGCTCGTCGATCAGGTCGGTCAGGCAGGCGCGGACCATGCCCTCGACCTCGACCATGCCGCCGCGCCGCGCCCATTCCGGCAGCAGCTTGCGGACGATGGCCATCGCCAGATGGACCGGCTGCTCGCTGCGCGCGGCGTTGCCGGCCTCGCGTTCCGCCAGCAGCCGCTGCACCCCGTCGGCGATCTGCGTGAGCGCGTTGGCGATGCGGTTGTTCACCGTCGCCTCGATCTCCGCCTTGCCGCGCTCGTAGCCGGTGTTCTGCCCGGCGGCCATGCCGTCGGTGAAGCCCTTGCCGTAGCCGGCGGCGGTCCCTTCGGACTTGCCGGCCGCCATGCCCTCCTCGTAGCCCTGGGCGCGGGCGGCGGCCAGCTCCTCCTCGCCGAAGGTCGGGGCGGGCGGCAGTTCCGGCTCCTGCTCGGGTTCCGGATGGGCCGACAGCTCGTCCTCGGGCAGCAGGTCGTCGTCCTCCACATGGGTCATGCGGGGGACGGCGTCCACGTCGAAGGACTCGTCGAAGAGGAATTTGCGCACGCTCATCGCCGCGACCCTCCCTCAAACACTGTGCAAACGGAGGCCGGCATCGCTCAGCTCTCCTGATACAGCCAGTTGCGCAGGATGGAGACCGCCTCTTCCGGATGCTTGTCGACGATCTCGCCGACCTTGCGCAGGGAGGACGCGCGGACGCGGCCTTCCACCCGGTTGATGTCGATCATCTGCTCCAGCTCCTCGTCGGCCTGCGCCGCCTCCAGCGCCAGATCCTGGGCCAGCGCGCCGGTGGGGGCGGCGAGCGCGGCCGGCATGCCGGCCTGATCGGTCAGCAGGCGGTCCATCTCGTCCTCCTCCTGCATCTCCGCCTTCTCGAAGGCGCGGGAGATCAGCGGGCGGATGACCAGCAGGATGATGAGGACGGCGACGATGCCCAGCACGACCATCTCCGCGATGCGGAACAGGTCGTCCTTGGTCATGCCCATGAACAGCTCTTCGGGCTTCTGGATGTCGTCATCGGGCGACCAGAAGCGCATGTTCACCACTTCCAGCGAGTCGCCGCGCACGGCGTCCAGCCCGACGGCGGACCGCACCAGCGCCTTGATGCTCTCGATCTCCTGCTCGCTGCGCGGCTGGTAGGTCGGCGCCCCGTCCTTGTTGTTCTGATAGGTGCCGTCGACCAGCACGGCGACCGACATGCGGCGCACCTGTCCCGCCTCGCGGACATGGGACTTGGTGGTCTTGGTGATCTCGTAGTTGATCGTCTCTTCGGCGCGCGACGACTTGTTGGAGGACAGCGGGCTGGCGCTGCTGCTGGCCTGCGCCGTCGGCAGGTTCTGGTCCACCGTCACCGGGGCCAGCGGGTCGCGGTCGCTGCTCTCGTTCGACTCGTTGACGGTCTGGGTCGAGCGGACGACCTGGCTGTCCGGATCGAAGATTTCCGACTGGGTGGTGATGCGGTCGAAGTCGAGGTCGGCCGACACCTCCGCCCGCACCTTGCCGTAGCCCAGCGTGCGGCCCAGCAGATCCTCGATGGTGCGGGCCATCCGGCCCTCATAGGCCTGCTTCTTTTCCTCCGCGCTCGCCATCATCGCTTCGGCGGTGTCCGTGCCGGTGCCGCGTGCCAGCAGGTTGCCCTTGTCGTCGACGATGGAGATGCGGTTGGGGTCCAGGTTGGGGACGGAGGCGGCGATCAGCTGCTGGATCGCCTGGATGTTCTCGCGGCTCAGCTTGGCGCCGGGGCGCAGCTTCAGGAAGACGCTGGCGGTCGCCGGGTTCTGCTGGCGGGCGAACAGCTCGCGCTTGGGCAGCACCAGATGCACGCGGGCCTGCATGACGCCGTTCAGCGTCTGCACCGTGCGCGCCATCTCGCCTTCCAGCGCGCGCAGGTGGTTGATGTTCTGCATGAAGCTGGTGGCGCCGAACCCCTCGCCCTTGTCGAACAGCTCGTAACCCACCGACCCGCCCGACGGCAGGCCCTGCGCCGCCATGCGCATGCGCATCGGCCCGACCTGATCGGCGGGGACCATGATCTTGGTGCCGGACTTGTCGACGCTGTAGGGGACCTTGGCCTCGTCCAGCTTCTTGGCGATGGCCGCCGCCTCCGTCTGCTGGAGGTCGGAATAGAGCAGCTCCATCTCCGGCGTGGACAGCCGGGTGGTCAGATAGACGAAGAATCCGATCAGCAGCAGCCCGACCCCGCCGATCGCCGCGAGGCGGGCGGGTCCGAGATTGCGCAAGGTCTGCAGCAGGTTGTTCACGCGCGGTCCCCGATCGGAAGTCTTCCCGGCATACTCTCCACACGTCTCCGTTTCGCGATTGCGAGACGGTTTGTGCAAGTTCCGCGCCGGGCATGCCTATGTCGGGGCATGCTGCGGTGTCTTGATGAAGAGAGGGTTAATCGGCGGCAGTTTTTGCCGGGCGCCCGGCAAATTATGCCTAGTGCCCCGCAAATGTTGCAGCCCTGCGGCGGCTGCGCCACGGTTGTCGCTGCAACCTTGGGTCACAATGCCGCAGCTTGGCCGGGGCGTGAGCGGTGCCGGCCGGCCGGCGCGACTGGGGGTAGGAGGATACCGCCCGATGCGCGAAAAGAGTGCGGTCCTATGACCAACCGGCCGGTTTTCGCGAACAATTCACTGTCCAAAAGAGGTATCTGGTCGAGCCGCGGTTGACATCGGCAGGTCTCGGTCATAGCTGAGTTGCATTCCATCCCCGCATTCGGCCGATTCGTCTTTCCCGGCGACGTCACTCCGCAGAATCGGCTGCCGGGAACCAGTACAGGATCGAAGGGGGAAGAGCCATGAAACGGCGTGGGCGCGAAAAGAAGGAAGGCCTGAACGAGGTCGATGTGTTCGTCGGCCAGCGCCTGCGGGAGCTGCGCATGCTCGCCGGCCTCAGCCAGAGCGACGTCGCCGCGGCGTTGGGTCTGACCTTCCAGCAATTGCAGAAGTACGAGCGCGGCTTCAACCGCGTGTCCTCCAGCCGCCTGTTCAAGCTGGGCCAGTTCTTCCGCGTGCCGGTTTCCGTCTTCTTCGAAGGGCTGGAGAACCGACAGCAGGCGGCCGAAGGCGGCGAGATGCCGGCGGCCGGCGGCGGCGAGGAGCAGGAGAACACGCTGCAATCGCGCGAGGCGCTGATGCTGGCGCGCTATTTCCAGAGCATCCGCGATCCGCAGATCCGCGCCGCCATCCGCGAGCTTGCCGAGCGCTGCGCCGAGCAGCAGGCCGACGGGACCGCCGTGTCGGGTGCCGCACCGGCGCCCAAGCGCGGCCGTGGCCGCCGTGCGGAACAGGGCGGCCACGCCTGATATCCCGACCGGTTGGACTCACGCAGGCAGTGTCAGGCCGGCTTCAGCCGCCGGTAATGCTCCAGGAAATCGGCCAGCGCCTCTTCCGGGCCGAGCGGCACGATGGCGGCCTCGTCCGGGTCGGGCAGGTCGCGCCAGTTGACGCGGTGCGGCGCGCAGAGGTCGCGCAGCTCGGTCGCCAACGCCCGCTGGTCGGCCAGCTTGACCGCCTTCGGCTCCGGATGGCGGAAGCCGAAGCGCAGGGCCAGCGCGCTCTTGATCGGCTCCACCGCCTGCCGGATGGCGTCGCGGCCGATCCGTACCTTCCACGGCGTCGGCCAGTCGCCGGTGAAGGCCTCCTCGCAATCATGCATCAGCGCGTCGTAGGCATAGCCCTGCGGCGCCAGCCGGCTGGCCAGGACGCAGTGCTGCGCCACGCTGAAGAAGCGCTGGGTGTTGCCGACGAAGCGGCACTGGTAGGCCAGCGGCCGGGCGATGTCCTCGATGTCGAAGGGGCCGAAATCCGGCCGCTCCAGATCGACGGTGCGGCCCGAGTAGGTGATCATCACCGCCGTCGGCTCGGGCACGTCGAGCAGATCGAACTGGTCGGGATGGGTGACGCGCGGCGACCCGCCGCGCCGCTTCGGCGCTGCTTTCTTCATGCCCCGAGTCTCTAGCAGATCGGTCCCGCGCCGCTCAACCGCGCGTAATCTCCCTCTCCCCGGGGGGAGAAGAGATACTTCCCGCCGGTTCGCGCACCAGGCTGCTGGTGGCGGCGACGGTGGTTTCCAGCAGGGGCAGCAACGCGGCGACCTTCTCCGTGTCGGCCGGGCTGTCGTTGATGGCGCGGGCGATGGCGGCCATGCGCGGGGTGCCGAAATTGGCGGCCAGCCCGGCCAGCGTGTGGGCCGCCTGCTTCAGCTCCTTCGGCCGGCCGGCCTGCAGGGCGGAGCGGATCGCCGTCAGCTCGCGCAGCGCCGTCTCCGGCAGCAGCTGCAGCATGCCGTCCAGCGCCTCGCCGCCCAGCGCCAGCCGCAGCTCCGCCAGCTTCACCCGGTCGACCAGCGGCAATGCCGAGAACTGCCCGCCCTCCGCCGGCGGGCGGCTGGGCATCGGCACCACGCGCCCGTCCTGCGGGCGGGTCGCCAGATCGATCAGCACGGCGTTCAGCTGGTCCCAGTCGATCGGCTTGGTCAGATAGGCGTCCAGCCCTGCGGCCAGATGGCCGTCGCGATGTTCCGGCAGGGCGTCGGCGGACAGCCCGACGATGGGGATGCGCGCCACCGGCCCATCCATCCGGCGGATCGCCCGTGCCGTCGACCGGCCGTCCAGCACCGGCATCTCCATGTCCAGGATCAGCGCGTCGTACTCGGCCGCCGTGACCGCGGCCAGCGCCGCCCGCCCGTCGGCCACCGCGTCGATCTGGTGGCCGATGCGGGTCATCATGGCGACGATCAGCATGCGGTTGATGTCGTTGTCCTCGGCCAGCAGCAGCCGCAGCGGCACCCGCGTCGGCTCCGGCAGGTCAGCCGCCGACAGCGCCGGCCGGGACCCGAGGTCGGCGGCCGGCTGCGCCTCCGCCAGCCGGCTGCGGATCGAGAATCGGAAGGTGGAGCCGCGGCCGGGCATGCTGGACACGGTGATCTCGCCGCCCATCGCCTCGACCAGCCGCTTGCAGATCGCCAGCCCCAGGCCGGTGCCGCCATATTTGCGGCTGGTCGACACGTCGGCCTGGACGAAGGCCTCGAACAGACGGGCGCGCTGCTCCGCCGTCATGCCGATGCCGTTGTCCTGCACCTCGAACCGCAGGGTGACGGCGGCATCCGACGCGGCCGGGGCGGCGGGCGGATCCGGCGACCACACCGCGATCTCGATGGCGCCGCGGTCGGTGAACTTGATGGCGTTCGACACCAGGTTGAACAGCACCTGCCGCAGCCGGGTCGGGTCGCCGCGGACGTGGCGCGGCGTGTCCTCGGCGATGGAGGCCGACAGGCTCAGCCCCTTGGCCGCCGCCCGCACCAGGAACAGCTGGACCACGTCCTCCACCAGCCGGGGCAGCGAGAAGTCGATCTCTTCCAAGGTCAGCTGCCCCGCCTCGATCTTGGAGAAGTCGAGCACGTCGTTCAGGATCGTCATCAGCGTGTCGGCCGACGAGCGCAGCGTCTTGACGAAGGCCTTCTGCTGGTCGTTCAGCCCGCTGCCCATCAGCAGGTCGCCCATGCCGATCACCGCGGTCATCGGCGTGCGCAGCTCGTGGCTCATCATCGCCAGGAATCGCGACTTGGCGCGGCTGGCGTTCTCCGCCGCGATGCGGGCGGCCTCCGCCTCCTCCCGCGCGCCGTCCAGCTTTTCGGCGAGCGCGAAGGTCTCGGCCGCCAGCTTGGTCAGCTTGTCCTCGGCGGCGCGCAGCTCCTCCTGCGACCGGCGGCTGTGGGTGACGTCGGCGCAGGAGCCGGCGATCCAGCGCGTGTTTCCGTCCGGCCCCGGCACCGGCCGCAGGTTCAGCGCGTTCCAGAAGGCGGTGCCGTCCTTGCGGTAATTCAGCACCTCCACCGACAACGGCCGCGCCTCGGCCAGCGCGGCGCGGATCGCCGCCGCCGTTTCCGGATCGGTGCCCGGCCCCTGCAGGAAGCTGCCGTCCTGGCCGATCACCTCCTCGACCGTATAGCCGATCATGTCGAGGAAGGCGCGGTTGCAATAGATGATCGGATGATCGGGGAGGGTGGCGTCGGACACGGCGATGCCGCCGCCGCCGGCCTCCACCACGGCGGCAAGCATCGCCGCGTCGGGCGAGCTGCCGAAGGGGGACAGGGGGGATGCGGGCGGCGGGGTCACGGGGGGAGCGGTCCTGATCGGTTCGAATGGGGTTGGATCGGAAGGGCCGGCGTTGTGGCGAATGCCAAGGATAGGACGTTGCGTCTCCGATTGCCATTCCCCGGCGGCGGGATCCATGTGTCGCCGGCCCCGCAATGATGATTCCGTTAACGACTGCGCAACAATACTTCCAGAAAACTGTGTCGTCCGGCAGCATTGGCAGCGTCCGGGTGAAAACAGGCGGAGCGGAGAGCGTCATGGTGGTGGAGGCAGGCGGACGGACCCGCCAGGTCCGGACGATACAGGATCTCGGTGTGCTTCTGGTCGAGGACGACGATTTCACCCGCAAGCTGATCTACCGGCTGCTGCACGACATCGGGCTGCGGACGGTGTTCGAGGCGGCGGACGGCGTCCAGGCGCTCGACATCCTGCGCAAGAACGGCGAGGACGTCGACGTGGCGATCTGCGATCTCGAGATGCCGCGCATGACCGGGCTGGACCTGCTGCACGCCCTGCGCACCGCCACCGGCAACCCGCTGGCCGACCTGCCGGTGCTGGTGCTGACCGGCCACCGCGAGGCGGACGTGGTGAAGCGCGCCATCGCCTACGGCATCTCCGGCTATCTGGTGAAGCCGGTGTCGAAGGCCGACCTGACCAAGCGCCTGACCTTCGTCATGCAGAAGCGGCAATAGCCCTGACGTGGGATGGGGGCGGCAGGGGACGCTCTTCCGTCCGATTCCCGCCGCGCCTCAACCGGCGCTGGCGCTTTGGCCGCCCTTCCTGTAGAAGGGACGTCATTGCCGCCGCGACGCGAAAGGTCCATGGTTTCCTGCCATCCTTCGCCCGGCCCGCTCCGATCCCGTTTCCGGCATCGGGGAGAGCCGTGAGCAAAGACCGACCTCCCGGGTCGTCCCCCAGGTCGTACGACGCACCCAATCCCAGTGCGGTAGGGAGCTGTGCGCGCATTTCGGACCTGCTGGACGACTTCCTGACGCGCGGCGCCACCACTGCCACCGGGGCCGCCACCGGCGATCCCCTTTCCAGCGATCCGGCCGTCCCCTCCCGCATCTCGCTGGGCGAGACGCCTTCTCGAATCTCGCTGGGCGAGATTATGGACGCGCTGGGCGACCGTGCCTTCGGCGCGCTGCTGCTGATCCTCTCCATACCCAACGTGCTGCCGGTTCCCGGCCTGTCGACCGCCACCGGCGTGCCGATGATCCTGCTCGGCGCCCAGATGGCGCTGGGCCGGCACGGCCCCTGGCTGCCGCGCCGCATGCTGGCGGCCAGCTTCGACCGCCAATCCTTCCTGGGCGTGATCCGCCGGGCCAAGCCGTGGGCGGAGCGGGTGGAGCGGCATCTGCGGCCCCGCATGCCGGCGCTGGCCGGTCCCGCCGCCGAACGGCTGCTGGGGCTGGCGGTGGTGGTTCTGGCCGGCATCCTGTCCCTTCCCATCGTCTTCGGAAACCAGCCCCCCGCCTTCGCCATCGCGCTGATCGCGCTGGGGCTGATGGAATCCGACGGTGCCTTCGTCACGGCCGGCCTGATCGCCGGCCTTCTGTCCATCGCCATCGTCGCCGCCGTCCTGCTCGGTCTCGGGCAGGCGGCGATCGCCGTGGCGCAACAACTGATCGGTTGAGGGAGCGCCCGCAAAGGGCATAAAGCCATGATCTGGGAACTGTTGGTCATCGTTTTGCTGATCCTGCTCAACGCCTTCTTCGCGATGTCGGAGATGGCGCTGGTGTCGGCCCGCCGCGGCCGGCTTCAGCAGATGGCCGAGGAGAAGGGCGGCGCCGGCGCCCGCGCCGCGCTGGAGCTGTCGGAGGACCCGAGCCGCTTCCTGTCCACCGTGCAGGTCGGCATCAGCCTGACCGGCATCATCGCCGGCGCCTATGGCGGCTCCACCCTGGCCGAACGGCTGGGCGGCGTGCTGGACGAGCAGGTGGCCTGGATCGCCCCCTACGGCCACACCGTCGCGTTCGCCCTGGTGGTCGCCGCCATCACCTATTTCTCCCTCATCATCGGCGAGCTGGTGCCCAAGCGCGTCGCCCTGATCTCGTCGGAGCGGATCGCCGTCCTGGTCGCCGCACCGATGCGGACGGTGTCGCGCCTGTCGGCGCCGGTGGTCTGGCTGCTCGGCGTGTCGAGCGACGCGGTGCTGAAGCTGCTACGCCTGCCGACCTCGCGCGAGCAGACGGTGACGGAGGAGGAGGTCAAGACCCTGATCGCCGAAGGCACCCAGAGCGGCGTCTTCGAGCCGGCCGAGCGCCAGATGATCGAGGGCGTGATGCATCTGTCCGACCGCACGGTGCGGTCGATCATGACGCCGCGCCCCGACCTGATCTGGCTCGACATCGACGACAGCCCCGACGCCATCGGCCGCGAGATCTGCGAAAGCGGCTATTCCCGCTTCCCGGTCTGCCGCGGCGATGTCGACGAGGTTCAGGGCATCGTCGCCGCCAAGGCGCTGCTCGACCAGTCGCTGAAGGGGATCGCCTTCGACGTGCGGGCGGCGATGGTCCAGCCGCTGGTCGTCCATGACGGCACGCCGGTCTTCCGCCTGCTCGACCTGTTCAAGCAGGCCAGCGTCCACATGGCGGTGGTGGTGGACGAGTACGGCAGCGTCGAGGGTCTGGTCACCATGACCGACATCCTGGAGGCGATCGCCGGCGAACTGCCCGACAGCACCCAGGAGGGCGACTCCTCCGCCGTCCAGCGCGAGGACGGCAGCTGGCTGGTCGACGGCATGACCCCGGTCGAGGAGGTCGAGGCGCTGGTCGGCGTGAAGAACATGAAGGGGGAGGGCGATTTCCACACCATCGCCGGCTTCCTGCTCGATCATTTCGGCCACGTTCCGACCGCGGCGGAGCATTTCCACTGGAACGGCATCCGTTTCGAGGTCGTCGACATGGACGGCCGCCGCATCGACAAGGTGCTGATCCAGCTGAACCCGGAGGTTTCGGAGGGGTAGGGCGGAAGTTCAACGCCCCCTCAATGCACCACCATCTCTCCGACTTCGAACTCCCCATCGTCCTCGTTCGTCGTCCGCACAGCCTCGACCAGATCGCGGACTTCCTCCGACAGATCGTCGGCGTCCCAGCCATGGCCGTCGGCGCCGGCGACCACCAGCAGGCGCAGCGTGGTGCGCAACAGGTCGCCGGCTTCCCAGCCGTTGGAGCGTTCAGCCTCGCGCGCCATGTGCAGCAGGCCGGTGGCGCAGTTCAGGACCTCGGGGTCGACCTTCATCGGGCGCTCCTCCCCGCCCGTAAGGGCGAATATCGTTGGTCTTGCCAACAATAATTGGGCCGCGGCCCGCGCCTGTCAAACCTGTCCGTCCGGCCCCTCCAGCGGCGGGAGTCGGGAAACGAAACGACCCTTGACCCCCTGTGGCCATTGCTTGAACGGAACGATCCCGTCCCCGGTGGCGGCATAGGCGCGCAGGTAGGCGGTCAGCGTCTCCACCGTCATCTCGTCCGGGGCGAAGTCGCCCAGCACATAGCTCATCCTTGCTGCGGAGCGCACGGCGACGGCGCAGGGGCGCCGGCAGCTCATCAGGCAGCGCATCGGCCGCAGCCGCACCTGTTCGGCCAGATCGGGCGCCTCGGCCAGCGCCCGCCCCATCAGCGCCACCAACTCCGCGCCCGGCCGGACGGCCTCGGGCGGGTCCTCCGGCCGGCGGCAGGTTTCGCAAACGACAAGCTCGACGGTCATGCTTGGGCTTTCAGAGATTTTCCGGGTCGTGGGGTTCGACAGCTAGAGGCAGGGTCGGGCGCTGTCAACGCGCTTGCACCTTGCCAAGCCCCGCGAAACTCCCGACGATGCGGACCATCACAGGCGACGGGCGGGAACGGCGGACGGGCATGAGCGCGAGGCAACGGATCGTCCGTGAACGCCGGCAATACAACCAGCTCGCCGCCGACCAGACGCTGGAGGACTACGCGCTCCGCTACACGGCGGAGCGGGCGCGGCGGTGGAGCGCATGGCGGGTCGCCAACACCGCGCTCGGTGCCATCTCCTTCCTGGCCTGCGAGGCGCTGGGCGCCGCCGTCACCCTGACCTACGGCTTCGAGAACGCCATGGCCGCCATCCTGGCGGTGGCGGTCCTCAGCATCCTGGTCGGGTTGCCGATCACCTACCATGCGGCCAAGGCCGGGGTGGACATCGACCTGCTGGCCCGCGGGGCGGGATTCGGCTATCTCGGATCCACCATCACCTCGCTGGTCTACGCCTCCTTCACCTTCATCCTGTTCTCGATCGAGGCCAGCATCATGTCGGCCGGGCTGACCATGGTGCTGGGCATCCCGGCCTCGCTCGCCCATGTCATCAGCTCGCTGGCGGTGATCCCCATCGCCGTCTACGGCATCCGCTTCATCAGCCGCATGCAATGGGCGACGCAGCCGGTGTGGATCCTGCTGCAATGCGTGCCGCTGGCCTATTTCTTCCTGCTCGACCGTGAAACCCTGGCGCAATGGACCTCGCTGCCCGGCGTCTACGCCCCTGACGGCGGGCTGTCGCTGCTGCCCTTCGGCATGGCGGCTTCCGTCCTGCTGTCGCTGCTGCCACAGATCGGCGAGCAGGTCGACTATCTGCGCTTCCTGCCCGCGCAGTCCCGCATCGGCAGGGTGCGCTGGTGGACGGCGATGCTGGCCGGCGGGCCGGGCTGGGTGGTGATCGGCAGCCTGAAGCTGGCGGCAGGGTCGCTGCTGGCCTTCCTCGCCATCAAGCACGGGCTGGCGGTGGAGGACGCGGTGCAGCCCAACGGCATGTACCACATGGCCTTCCTCGACGTGTTCGGCTCGCCCATCGCGGCATTGGCGCTGACCGGCATCTTCGTCGTCGTCTGCCAGATGAAGATCAACGTCACCAACGCCTATGCCGGCTCCATCGCCTGGTCGAACTTCTTCTCCCGCCTGACCCGCAGCCACCCCGGCCGCGTCGTCTGGCTGGTGTTCAACGTGCTGCTGGCCCTGCTGCTGATGGAGATCGGCATCCTCGGCGTGATCGAGAGCATCCTCGGCCTCTACGCCAACGTCGCGGTCGGCTGGCTGGGGGCGGTCGCCGCCGATCTGGCCGTCAACAAGCCGCTGGGCTTCAGCCCGCCGGGAATCGAGTTCAAGCGCGCCCATCTCTACGACATCAACCCGGTCGGCACCGGCGCCATGGGGCTGTCGGTCCTCTGCTCCACCACCGCCTTCTTCGGGCTTCTCGGCCCGGTGGCCCAGGCGCTGGCCCCCTTCATCGGGCTGGTCGTCGCCTTCGCCGCCGCGCCGCTGATCGCCTGGAGGACCGGAGGCCGCTATTACCTCGCCCGCAAGTCCGATCCCCTGCCCGGCGAGGGCGCGACCGTCCGTTGCTCGATCTGCGAGAACCATTTCGAACGGCCGGACATGGCCTTCTGCCCGGCCTACGACGCGCCGATCTGCTCGCTCTGCTGCACGCTGGAGGCGCGCTGCCACGATCTGTGCAAGACCGACAGCCGCTTCGCCGACCAGATCGCCCGCGCCCTGCAACGCGTGCTGCCCAAACGCATGGCCGCCGGGGTCCACACCCGCACCGGCCATTTCATCGGGGTGATGACGCTGTTCTCGCTGGTGCTGGGCGGGGTGCTGCTGGTCATCGACTTCCAATATGCCAATGCCGAGGCGGCGGAACGGGCGGCGATCCACGCCGCGCTGGTCACCGTCTTCGTCTGCCTGTTCATCCTGTCCGGCGTCGCCGCCTGGCTCCTGGTGCTGGCCCATGAAAGCCGCCGCAAGGCGGAGGAGGAGACCGGCCGCCAGACCGCCATGCTGATGGACGAGATCGCCGCCCACGAACGTACCGACGCCGCGCTCCAGAAGGCCAAGGAGGTGGCGGAGGCCGCCAATGCCGCCAAGAGCCGCTACATCATCGGCGTCAGCCACGAAATCCGCGCGCCCTTGAACGCCATCTCCGGCTATGCCCAGCTTCTGGAAAGCAACAGCACCCAGCGCCCGCAGGACGCCGTCCGCGTCATCCGCCGCAGCGCGGAGCATCTGTCGAACCTGATCGACGGGCTGCTCGACATCTCCAAGATCGAATCGGGACTGCGCCGGCTCAGCCGCGACAAGGTGCAACTGATCGACTTCCTCGACCAGCTGGCCGACATGTTCCGCATCCAGGCATCGGCCAAGGGGCTGGAGTTCCGCTATGCCCGCGTGCCGCATCTGCCGGTCTGGGTCCACACCGACAGCAAGATCCTGCGCCAGATCCTGATCAACCTGCTGTCCAACGCGGTGAAATACACCGAGAGCGGCCATGTCGCCCTGACGGTGCGCTACCGCAGCCAGATCGCCGAGTTCGAGATCGCCGACAGCGGCATCGGCATCCGGGCCGAGGATCTCGACCGCGTCTTCGAACCGTTCGAGCGCGGGCGGGGGGCGGCGGTGCGGGCGGTGGCCGGCACCGGCCTCGGCCTGACCATCACGCGGGTGCTGACCCGCATCATGGGCGGCGACATCGCGCTGCGCAGCGAAGCCGGGCGGGGCAGCGTCTTCACCGTCCGCCTGCTGCTGTCGGAGGCCATGCACCGGCCGGGCGAGCAGGTGGAGCGCCGCGCCATCACCGGCTATGCCGGGCCGCAGATCACCATCCTGCTGGCCGACGACGACCGCGACCATCTGGCGCTGATGACCGACATCCTGCGCCCGCTTGGATTCGTGCTGTTCATCGCGTCGGACGCCGCCACCTGCCTTGAGCTGGCGGCGCAGTGCAAGCCCGACGTCGCCATGCTCGACATCTCGATGCCCGGCGAGAGCGGCTGGGACGTGGCGGAGGAACTGCGCCGGCAGTTCGCCGACCGCATCCGCATCATCATGGTCTCCGCCAACGCCTACGAGGCGCAGGGGCCGGGCGACGGCCGGGCGCCGCACGACGCCTTCGTCGCCAAGCCCATCGAAATCCACGCGCTGCTCGACCGCCTGCAGGCGCTGACCGGCCTGGAATGGATCCATGCGGTGGAAAAGCCTGCGGAACCGCTTGCCCCGCCGCCCGCGCCGGCCGATCAAACGCCGGAGCCGTCCAATCAAACGCCGTCCAATCAAACGCTGTCCAACCAATTGCCGGAGTCGGCGCTGCGTCATCTCGACGACCTGCGCCAGCTTGGCCGGATCGGCTATATTCGCGGGATCGAGGCCAAGCTGCGCGAGATCGAGGCGGAGGATGCCGCCACCCTGCCTTTCGTCGAGCGGCTGCGAACGCTGGTGCGCGCCTTCGACCTGAAAGGCTATATGCGTGCGGTGGAAGAGGCGGCGGCGCAGCGCGACGCGGCGCGGAGCGACAATGATCGGGCGGAAGATGATCTGGAAGAAGACGGGGCCGTGACGGGATGAAGCGCCGCGACATGATCCTGGTGGTGGACGACACCCCCGACACGCTGGGATTCCTGACGGAGGCCATCGAGCAGGCCGACCTGACCGTGCTGGTCGCCGTCGACGGCGAGAGTGCGCTGGACCTCGTCGGCCAGATCACCCCGGACCTGATCCTGATGGACGCGGTGATGCCCGGTCTCGACGGCTTCGAGACCTGCCGGCGGCTGAAGCAGATCCCCCACCTGTCGCACATCCCCGTCATCTTCATGACCGGCCTCAGCGACACCGAGCATGTGGTGAAGGGGCTGGAGGCCGGCGGCGTCGACTACGTCACCAAGCCGATCGTGGTGGACGAGCTGATCGCCCGCATCCGCGTCCATCTGACCAACGCCCGCGTCGCCTACGGCGCCCGCGCCGCGCTCGACGCTACCGGCCGCTTCCTGCTGGCGACCGATGGGGAGGGCAGGCTGCTGTGGTGCACCCCGCAGGCGGAGCGGCTGCTCTGCGGCCTGCTGCCCGGCCCCGACGGCGTGCGCCCCGAAGCGGCATCCGCCCTGGCCGCCGGTCTGGTCCGGCTGCGCCGGCCCTCGTCCCCCGGCGCCTCGGCGGAGAGCTTCACGCTGGACCTGCCGGACGGCGAGGGGGTGCGGCGGCTGGAGTTCACCTATCTCAGCCCGGCCAACCCTGACGAATTTCTGTTCCGTCTCAGCGAGCCGACCGCCGGCCGGCAGGAGGCGGTGCTGCGCGACGCGCTCGGCCTGACCGCGCGCGAGGCGGAGGTTCTGCTGTGGATCGCCAACGGCAAGCCCAACCGCGACATCGGCGAGATCCTGGGCATCAGCCCGCGCACGGTGAACAAGCACCTGGAACAGGTCTTCGCCAAGCTGGGGGTGGAGAACCGCGCCTCCGCCGCCGCGCTGGCGATCCGCACCCTGGCCGCGCGGGCCTGAAGGCGGTGGAGTGGCGGCGGCGGACAGGCGGCGTTCAGACCTCGACGGTCTGCGGCCCGCCCCGTCCGGCGATGATGTGGTTCATGATGCAGGTCATCACCGGCTCGCCGCGCTGGTTCAGCGTGGTGTAGGCCAGCCGCACCGTGCCGCGCCCGCCGCGGCGCGACGGGATGGTCTCCACCACCTCCACCCGCGCGCGGATGGTGTCGCCGGGCCGCACCGGCCGCAGCCAGCGCAGCTCGTCCATGCCGGACCCGCCCAGGCTGGTGCCGGTGATGATGCCGGTGTCGCGAATCAGCCGGAAGGTCAGCGACAGGGTGTGGAAGCCGCTGGCGATCAGCCCCTGGAACGGCCCGTCGGCCGCCGCCGCAGCGTCCATGTGGAAGGGCTGCGGGTCGAAGCGCAGGGCGAAATCCATGATCTGGCTGTCGGTCAGGGTCGCCCCTTCCGACAAGATCACGTCGCCGATGCGGAAATCCTCGAAATAGCGGCCGGTCATCGTATCGATTCTCCCCAGGTCTTGGTTTATCCTTGCCGCAGGAGAGTAGCCCGCCGGGTCCATCCGGCAAAGGGCAGGGACGGTTGCGGCGGGGGCATAGGCCCTACGGCGTAAACCATTGGCGTAATTCGCATTCCGGTCGTGATGGGGCATGTTCCCGGTCGGATTCCAGACCATCGACGGACGGATGTCACCAAACCCCGCGCAAACCACCGCCACGCCATCGTCATTCCGTTGCGTCGTGTTTTCGGTAGCCGGCCGGGCGCTGGCGCTGCCGGTGGAGTCCGTGCGGCGTTTCCTGCCCTTGCCGCGTCTCGACCGGCTGCCGACGGCGCCGCTGCCGGTCGAGGGCGTGTTCCGCTATCAGGGTGAGGTGGTGCCGGTCCTGCGCCTGGACGTGCTGCTGGATCTGGCCGCGGAGGGCGCCGAAATCGCGGAGCCGAACCTCTATTCGCCGCTGTTCCTCGTCACCTGGCAGGGCCGGCCGGCGGCGCTGCTGGCCGACCGGGTCCATGGCGACACCCTGGTCGATCCCGCCGAGCGCACCCACTCCGACCCGTCGCTGACCTTCAACGGCTGCGCCGCCGGCGCTTTTCCCGACCGGGTCACCGGCCGCGGCGGCACCGTGACCCTGCTCGACCCCGACCGGCTGCTCAGCGAGGCGGAAGCCCGGCTGCTCGACGCCTTCCGCGCGGTGGCGGAGCGCCGGCTGGCGCAGTGGCAAACCGCATCCCCCGATCCCACGACACCGGATGCGCCGTCCGCGGATGGTGCCGCATGATGCCGAACGCCGTCGCCGCCGGGATCGAGGCGATCCGCCGCGATCCGAACTTCCCGCGCCTGAAGTCGATGGTGATCGACGCCACCGGGCTCGCCTATTACGCCGACAAGGACGCCGCCTTCGCTGAGCGGATCAACCGCCGGTTGCCCTTCGGCAGCATCGCCACGGTCGGCGGCTATCTCGCCGCGCTGGAGGCGGAGGGGCCGTCCGGCGCCGAGTACCAGGGCCTCATCAACGAGCTGGCGGTGGGGGAGACCTTCTTCTTCCGCTACATCGAGCAGTTCGACGCGCTGCGCGCCGTCGCCATCCCCGAATGCCTGCGCCGCAACCAGTCGAGCCGCCTGCTGCGGATCTGGAGCGCCGGCTGCTCCATCGGGCCGGAGGCCTACACGCTCGAAATCCTGCTGAAGCAGCATTTCGCCTCCCAGCTGGACGGCTGGCAGGTCCACATCGTCGGCACCGACATCAACGGCGCCTTCCTGGAACAGGCGCGGCGCGGCGCCTACGGCGACTGGGCGGTGCGCGGCCTGTCGCCGGAAACGCTGGAGGCCTGCTTCGACCGCCAGGACAAGCTGTGGTCGGTCAAGCCGAAATTCCGGCAATGGACCAGCTTCATGCCCTTCAACCTGGTGGACGGGTCGATTCCCTCCTATCCGCACGGGATCGGGCATTTCGACATCATCCTGTGCCGCAACGTCATGATCTATTTCGACGAGGCGACGCGGCACCGGCTGCTGGGCAACCTGCACAAGGCGCTGGCCGACGGCGGCTGGCTGGTGGTCGGCCATGCCGAGGCGGGTCCGCAGATGAACGAGCTGTTCATCCCGGTCTCGGTCCCCGGCGCCACCCTCTACCGCAAGCAGGTCGAACAGGCGGCCCCGGCAGCGGCGGCTCCGGCCCCCCTGCTCAAGTCCCGCAGCGCTACCGGCCGGGCGCCGGACGCCGCAGCCGATCCCGCCCTCCGCCCCGCTCCCCGCGCGCGCAAAGCAACACCGGCCGCGACGCCTCCCGCCGCGCCGACCCCGCCGGACACCGCCGAGACCAACGAGCGGTCAACCGTTCTGGAAGCCTGTCTGGCCCGGGTGGAGGCCAACCGGCTCGACCCCGGCGCCCACTACCAGCTCGGTCTGGCGGAGGAGGAACTGGGCGTCGGCGACCCGGTGGCGGCCTTCAAGCGCGCGCTGTATCTCGACCCGCGCTTCGTCCTGGCCGATTATCATCTGGCGCTGGCCTATTGGCGGCGCGGCCGGCTGGTCCCGGCGCAGCGCCATTTCCGCAATGCGCGCGAAGCGCTGGAGAGCCGTCCCGACGACGAGGCGGTGGCGGAGGGCGGCGGCCTGACCGTGCAGGAGCTGCGCGGCATGCTGGACCTCTGGCTGACCGGTGAGGAGGGATGATGGACGACACGCTCGCCGGGACAGGGGCGGTCAATGGAGCGGGAGCGGGCGCCGCACCGCTGATCGCCGCCCTCGAAAGCGCATCCCCCGACCGCGCCGCCGCCCGTGCGGCAATCGACTGGGACGATGTGCACAGGAAGCTGGCCCGCCGCAATGCCGAGCTGGAGGCGACCTTCGCCGGGCGCGGCCCCTGGGCCGACGCGGTGCTGGCCCGCCGGGCGGAGGATCTGGCCGAAATCCCGCAACTCCACGGGGAGGAAAGCGCCGGCATTCCGATGCTGGTCGCCCGCGGCGCCGAAACGCTCTATGGGCTGGAACTGCGCCATCTCGGCCATATCGTGCCGATGCCGCGGCTGGCCCGCGTGCCGGGGGCGCCGCCCGCCGTGCTGGGGGTGATCGCCGTCGCCGGCCGGGTGATGCGGCTGTTCGACCTCGACCGGCTGTGCAATGGAACGTCGGCCAGTGTATCCGCCGCTCTTGCCAGGGCCGATGTCGGGACCGACCCGTCCGGCTATGCCATCGTGCTGCGCACCGGCACCGGCCGCCCGGCGGCCCTGCGCGTGCACGAGGTGGAGCGGGTCGCCGACATCGTGCCGCCGCGCAGCGCCGCTCCGGCGGAGGCCGGGCCGCTGGTCAGGGCCATCGCCGCCGACCGCATGGCGATCCTCGACATGGCGGCACTGCTCGACCTCGTGAAGACCTGATCAAGACCGATCCACCTGAAGAGCCGTCCGGGGCTGGAGTCCAAGAATGAACATGAAAGTCGCGCACAAGCTGGTCCTGGGATTCGGCGTGGTCTGCGTCCTGACGGCGCTGCTGGCGCTCTATCAGATGTCGCGCTTTTCCGATGCGCTGGACGTCATCATGGCGGTGTCGACCTACGACAACGAAGCCGCCGACATGGTGACGGACGTCGGCAACCTGCAGGCGGAGCTGCGCAGCACGCGCGAGACGGCGCTGAACGCCGTGTCCGTCGCCAACGCCGAAGGTCGGACGGCCGAGATCCCGACGCTGCTGGCACCGCTGCGCCGCCATTACGACGAAGTCGGCGCCCAGCTGCGCGACCGGCTGGGCCAGCTGCGGGCGATGGTGGCGGAGCGGTCCTCCACCGGCGTGACCGACAGCCGCCGCCGCGGCTGGGTCGAACTGGACACGTCGGTCAACGAGATGTCCCGTGCCATCACCCTGGTCGGCGACGAGGCGCGGACGATCTACACCATGCTGGAGCGCAACCAGATCGCCGAGGCGCTGCAGCGCCGCCAGCGGGTGGACGAGCTGCGCAAGAACATGGAGGCGCGCATCGCCCAGGCCCAGACCGCCATCGACCATCTGACCCAGGCCGGCCGCGCCGACATCCGGTCGATCTACAACTCCGCCATCCAGTCCTCGGTCATCGCGCTGGTCGTCGTCTTCCTGATCGCGGTGGCGGTCGCCTATCTGATCGGCAGCTCCATCACCCGGCGGCTCGGCCGCGCCATCGACTTCGTCACCAAGGTCGGCCACGGCGACCTGACGCAGGAGATCGCCATCGCCGGCAAGGACGAGCTGTCCGTCCTCGGCCAGCACCTGAACGAGATGGCCGGCCGGCTGAAGTCGATGGCCCGCACCACCCGCGAGACGGCGGAGAGCGTGCACGCCGCCACCGCCCAGATCCGCGCCTCGACCCAGCAGCAGTCGGCCAGCGTTGCCGAACAGCTGGCGGCGGTGGAGCAGACCACGGCGACCCTGTCGGAGATCACCGAATCCGGCGCCCAGATCAACCGCCGCGCCCAGGACGTCTCGCACGGCGCCCAGTCGGTGGCGTCCTCCAGCCATTCCGGCATGAAGGCGGTGGACGACACCATCCAGGCGATGGACGCCATCCGCGAACAGGCGGAGGCGGTGGCCGAGAACATCGTCATGCTGTCCGAGCGCACCCAGGCGATCGGCGAGATCATCGTGACGGTCAACGACATCGCCGAGCGCTGCCACCTGCTGGCGCTGAACGCCGCCATCGAGGCGGCGGCGGCCGGCGAGCATGGCCGCACCTTCTCCATCGTGGCGGGCGAGATCAAGAGCCTCGCCGACCAGTCGAAGGAGGCGACCGCCCAGGTCCGCTCCAACCTGTCGGAGATCCAGCACGGCATCAATGCGTCCGTCATGCTGACGGAGGAGGCGGTGAAGCGCGTCGCCGCCGGCAAGCGCCAGACCGACGCCACCCAATCGACCATCCGCACCATGGCGGAGAACATCCAGGAGAGCGTTCTCGCCTTCCAGCAGATCGTCGCCGGCACCAACCAGCAGCAGATCGGCCTGGAGCAGGTGATCCAGGCGCTGCAGAACATCCGCGAGGCTAGCAGCCAGACGGCAGCCGGTACCCGCCAGCTGGAAGGCGCCGCCGCCAACCTGAACAACCTCGGCCAGGGCCTGGTCGAGGCGGTGCGGAACTACCGGGTGTGATGCGGATGATGCGGCTTTTTACCTCTCGCCCGCCCCACTCCCCCTCTCCCCCCCGGGGAGAGGGTCGGGGTGAGGGGGAGGCATTGCATGATTGCCCCAAAAGTCCCGCCGCGCGTCCCCCTCACCCTAACCCTCTCCCCGGGGGGGAGAGGGGACCGGCGTCGGGCGTGAGAGGACCCTGATGGACATCCGCCAGCGCCTGCTCGCCGCCTTCGACCTGGAGCACAAGGACCATCTCGCCGCGATCCGCAACGCGCTCCGCGATGCGGAGGCGACGGGCGAGGCGCCCGATCTGGTCGATATCCACCGGCGCGCCCACAGCCTGAAGGGCGCCGCCCGCGCCGTCGACCTGCCGGAGGTGGAGGCGATCTCCCACCGGCTGGAAGCCGCCTTCATCGCCGTGCAGAAGGGCGAGATCCCGCTCGACGCCGCCAATGTCGGGGTGTTCCGCCGCTCGCTCGACGCCATCGAGGATCTGGTCGCCTGGTCGCTCCAGGGCGGCGGCGAGGTGGAGACGGCCGGCGTGCTCGCCGACCTCGACGCGCTGGCCGGCGGGGGCGGCGTCCCTCCGGTCCCCGCCCCGGCAACGCCCGCCCGTGCCGCCGAAGGCCGTCCGACCCGCCGGCGCGAGCCCGCCGGCGATGCCGATTCCGCCGCCCTGGTCCGCATCGCCGCCCAGGGGCTGGAGCGCTTGTCGGAAACCGCCTCCGCCCTGCTGCCGGAGGTGGAGGCGCAGGCCGGCCTCGGCGAGCAGCTCCGCGCCATGCGGCAGGAATGGCGGGCGCTCGACCGCGCATGGCGGCATCTGCGCGTGCAGCTCGGCCGCGGCGCCCGGCTCGACGCCCGGCCGGAGGATGGTGCCGACGCGCTCGACGGCCGCGGCGCGCTGCCCGCCCTGATGGCCTTCGAACGGCGCTTCCGCGCGCTCGGCGGCGCGCTCGACGGCGCGCACCGCAGCCATGACCGGCTCTTGTGGTCGATGCGGCGCTGGGGCGGCGGCTTCCAGCAGGACATGCGGCGCCTGCGCATGCTGCCGGCGGAAAACCAGTTGAGCGGTCTCGGCCGCATGATCCGCGACATCAGCCGGGCCGAGGGCAAGGAGGTCGAGGTCGACGTCCGCGGCCTGGAGGTGGAGGCCGACCGCAACGTCCTCCAGCGCTTGAAGGACCCCATCCTCCACATCGCCCGCAACGCCATCAGCCACGGCATCGAGACGCCGGCGGAACGGCTGGCGCTGGGCAAGCGGCCGGCGGCGCGCGTCACCATCGCCGCGTCGGTGGAAGGCTCCCGCCTGCGCCTGCGCATCGAGGATGACGGCCGCGGGCTGGACCGCGCGGCGATCCTGCGCAAGGCGGCGGAACGCGGCCTGATCGACGCCGACGAGCTGTCCGCCGGCGACGAGATGCCGCTGGAGCGGCTGACCGAGTTCCTGTTCCACCCCGGCTTCTCCACCGCGTCGCGCACCACCGAACTGGCCGGGCGCGGCATGGGGCTGGCCATCGCCCGGCGGGAGGTGGAACGGCTGCAGGGCAACCTGACCATCGCCGACCGGCCGGAAGGCGGCGCCGCCGTCACCATCGAGGTGCCGCTGAGCCTGCTGAGCCAGCGTCTGGTCTTCGTCGCCGTGCAGGACCAGATCCTGGCGATCCCGTCCGCCGACGTCGTCCGGCTGCGCACCGCCACCGCCGAGACGCTGTTCTCCGGCGTCGGCACCCCGATGATCCGCATCGGCGAAGAGGAGACCCCCGTCACCTCGCTGGCCGCGCTGCTGGGTATGGAGGCGCCGGTGGTGCCCGCCGCCGAACGCTCGCTGTCGCTGGTGGTGGTGCGGGCGGCGGACCGCCGGCTGGCGCTGGCGGTCGACCGCTTCGTCGCGACGCGCGAGACGGTGGTGACGGCGGCGGAGGAGACCGGGCTCGACAGCGGCCGCTATCTCGGCACCGTGCTGATGGACGACGGCGGGCCGGCGCTGGTGCTGAACATCTCCGGCCTGATGCCGCTGCCCGGCAGCGTCCTGCCGCCCCCCGCACGCCCGGCGGAAGAGGTTACCCCTGCCCGGGCGCATATCCTGGTCGTCGATGACAGCATCACCACCCGCACGCTGGAAAAGAGCATCCTCGAAGCCCATGGTTATCGGGTGACGCTGTGCGTGGACGGGCGCGAGGCCCTGGAGCGCCTTTCCGAAGGGATGGAGGTTGGCCTGATCATCAGCGACGTCGAGATGCCCCGGATGGACGGGTTCGCCCTGCTGCAGGCGGTGAAGGCCGACAGGCGGCTGGAGGAGATTCCGGTGATCCTCGTCACCTCGCGCGCCAGCGACGAGGACCGCGAGCGCGGCCTGCGGCTGGGGGCGGACGCCTACATCGTCAAGACGCGCTTCGACCAGAACGAGCTTCTGGCCGGCATCCGGCGGCTGCTGTGAGCGGGGCGGGCAACGCCGGATCCTCCACCACCGGAAACCGTCGCATCCGCGTGCTGGTGGTGGAGGACAGTCCGGTCATCCAGCAGCTTCTCAGCCACGTCATCGGCGCCGACCCGCGGCTGGAGGTGGCGGGCATCGCCTCCAGCGGCGAGCAGGCCCTGCGCATGATCGAGAAGAACGCCCCCGACGTGGTGTCGCTCGACATCCGCCTGCCGGGCATCGACGGCTTCGAGGTCACCAGCCGCATCATGCGGCAGACCCCGCTGCCGATCGTGGTGGTGGCGTCCGACGTGCGCGACCTCGACATCCCGATGCGGGCGCTGCAGGCCGGCGCGCTGGCGGTGGTGGAGAAGCCGGGCAGCATGGCGCGCGCCGACTACCAGACGGTGGCGCACCATCTCTGTACCCAGCTCGTCATCATGAGCCAGGTGAAGGTCATCCGCCACCGCATCACCGCGCGGGGCGCGCGGTCCTACAGCGTCCCCGGCGAAACCCCGGCTCCGGACGGCCGCCTGCCCGAGGCGGCGGTGACCGCCGACGGCCGCATCCGCCGGTTCCGTGGGCTGGGCCTCGTCGCCTCCACCGGCGGCCCGGCGGCGCTGTCCAAGGTCCTGCGGGAACTGCCGGCCGGCTTCCCGCTGCCGGTCTTCGTGGTCCAGCACATGGGCGCTCCCTTCATGGAAGGCTTCGCCAACTGGCTGGGCACCGTCTCCCCGCTGCCGGTGCAACTGGGCGAGGCGGGGGTGAAGCCGCGCCCCGGCACTGTCTATGTGGCGCCGGGCGACCGGCACATGCTGGTGGACAACGGCGCCATCCACCTGTCGGGCGACCCGATGGTGTGCGGCCAGCGCCCGTCCGGCGAGGTGCTGTTCCAGTCGATGGCGCGCGCCTATGGGGCCTCGGGCATCGGCGTGCTGCTGACCGGCATGGGAGAGGACGGAGCGAGGGGACTGGTGGACATGCATCGGGTGGGCGCCTACACCATAGCCGAACACGCCTCCACGGCGGTGATCCACAGCATGCCGGGCACCGCGGTGCGGCTGGGCGGCGCGGTGGAGGAACTGCCTCTCGACCGGGTGGCCGGACGGCTGCTGCAACTGACCTCCGACGAGAAGATGGCGCCATGAACGGACTCCGCAGCCTGGTGGTCATGGGTTCCCAGACGCAGGGGCTTCTGCTGAAGCTTCTGCTGGAGGAACGCGGCGTCGAGACCGTCTGCGTCGAAGGCGTCGAATCCGCCCTGGCCGAGATCGCCGGCAATTCGCAGGACCTGCTGATCGTCGAGGGCGAGCTTGCTGGCCCCACCGGCCTTGCCGACCTGCGCGCGCGCAGCGACGCCGCCGTCATGGTGCTCGGCCGTGGCGAGGGCGAGCATGATCCCTCCGACCCCAAGGCGCTGGTGGAGACCGCCTGCGCGCTGCTGGAGCGGCGCAGCGCTCCGCCGACCGTGCCGGAAATCTTCCGCCGCGCCCGCATCCTGATCGTCGACGACAGCGCGACCTACCGCGAGTTCCTACGCGCCGAGCTGGAGCAGGAGGGCTGCACCGTCACCGCCGCCCGCAACGCCGACGAGGCGGTGACGGCGCTCGCCGGCGGTGGGCTCGACTGCGTCATCCTCGACCTCGTAATGCCGGGCACCAGCGGCACCCAGCTCTGCGAAAGATTCGACAGGTTCCGGCGCCAGCGCGGCCTGTTCTTCCAAATCGTCATCCTGACCAGCCAGGACGACGAGGAGCAGCTGATGATCAGCCTGAACGCCGGCGCCGACGATTTCGTTGGAAAGGCGCAGGAAATGGATGTCCTGAAGACCCGCCTGATGGCGCTTCTGCGTCGGAAATATTTTGTGGAGGATCATCTTATGCGGCGGCCGCGGCCTGCACCTTCCGCATAGGAAGGGAGTAGAGCCATCGTGTGATTTCGGAAGCCGGCTTGTCCGTTTATTCTCTGCGGACTTTCTGAAACTGTCCTACGGTCCGACCGGTGCCGGTGCCTACTCCGATGGCGATCAGCCTCCAGCCGTTCCACGAGACTCCGATCCTCACCCCGCTCACCGGCGACACCGACGCGAGAGACCCCGACGCGATGCACCGATCTTCGGCCACCCCAATGTCCCCGACCGATCTGCGCTATCGCGAGTGTCTCGACAACGCGCGCCGGGTCTGCGCGGCCGGGACGGTGCCGACCATGCTGGTGATCGGCGGGCCGGAGATGGCCGCCGTCCGCTGCAACGAGGCGCTGGCCACCCTGCTGAACCAGCCCCGCGCCGCCACCCGCGACGAGAGCGGGCCGACCCTGCTGTCCGGCGGCTGGCCGGCGGTGGCCGAGGCGCTGCGCCCGCTCTACGGCACGGACGGCCCGGCCATGCCGCCGGAGAGCGCCCCGCTGCAGCTGCCGACCGAGCCGCCCTTGAGCCTGCGCGCCACGCCGCTGCTGGTCGACGGGCGCGTGGTGGGGGTGCTGGCGACGGCGACGCTGGACGGCGCCATCGCAAAGCTGGAGGAGGCGATGCGGGCGGAGGTGGCGCGGACCACGGCGGCGCGCTCCCGCTTCCTCGCTTCGGCCAGCCACGACCTGCGCCAGCCCTTCCAGGCGATGCGGCTGTTCCTCGACGCCCTGACCACACAGGTGCAGGACAACGCGCGGGCGAGCCGCACCGCCGGCATGCTGGCCAACGCCATGACGGCGGGCGAGCAACTGCTGAACGCGCTTCTCGACATCTCCACTCTGGACGCCGGCACGGTGGAGGCCGATCTGCAGCCGGTGTCGCTCGACGCGATGCTGCAGTCGCTGGCCGAGGAGTTCCGTCCGCAGGCGGAGGAGAAGGGCCTGCGCCTGCGCGTCCATCTGCCCTGCCGGGCCTTCACCCGCAGCGATCCGGTGCTGCTCGGCCGCATCGTCCGCAACCTGCTGGCCAACGCCATCCGCTACACCCAGCGCGGCGGCATCCTGCTGGGCCTGCGCCGGCGCGACGGCCAGTGGCGGATCGAGGTGTGGGATACCGGCTTCGGCATTCCGCAGGACAAGCTGGATGTCATCTTCGACGAATTCCACCAGCTGACCAACCCGGCCCGCGACCCGACGCGCGGCCTCGGCCTCGGCCTCGCCATCGTGCGGCGCCTGTCGGTTCTGCTGAGCGCGCCCATCGACGTGCGGTCGCGCTCCGGCCGCGGCTCGGTCTTCGCCGTCACGGTGGACCGGCTGGACGGGGAGGGGGCGGCTGCCGACACCCTGTCGGCGACGGCATCGGCCGACC
This sequence comes from Azospirillum sp. B2RO_4, assembly GCF_051124815.1. Taxonomy (NCBI): domain Bacteria; kingdom Pseudomonadati; phylum Pseudomonadota; class Alphaproteobacteria; order Rhodospirillales; family Azospirillaceae; genus Azospirillum; species Azospirillum sp. B2RO_4. The sequence goes on from NZ_CP118487.1 coordinate 248,214, forward strand.
ACGGGGCGGCGGCCGTGCCCTTGGACGGCATGCGCATCCTGGTGGTGGACGACGACAGCATGGTGCTGTCCGGCCTGCTGCTGACCCTGGAAAGCTGGGGCTGCGCCTTCGTCTCCGCATCCAACATGCGCGAGGTGTTTGCGGCTGTCGATGGGCTGGAGGGGCCGCCCGACGCCATCCTGACCGACCTGCGCCTGCCGGGAAAGGTCTCCGGCTTCGACGTGATCGACCGCGTGCGCAAGCTGTTCAAGGCCGACATTCCGGCGGTGGTCCTGACCGGCGAGACCGCGCCCGAATCCCTGCTGGAGGGCCAGCGCCGCGGCTGCGCCTTCCTGCACAAGCCGCTCCACCCCGGAGAGTTGCGCCGCGTGCTGGAGGAGGTGCGGCGGGACGGGACGGCGGGAATGGCCCATTAGTCCCCTCTCCCCCCCGGGGAGAGGGTTAGGGTGAGGGGGAAGCGCAACGAGGACTCTTGGGAAAGGCACGCGGTGCCACCCCCTCACCCCGACCCTCTCCCCGGGGGGGAGAGGGGGTATCTCCGATTGCGGGCCGCCGGTCCAGATCAGCCGAATAAACGACCACGCCTTCCCGGTCGGCAATGTTCGAAAGCGACCCTGCCACGCCGCGCTTGCGTTCGAATACCGAAGCACGGCAGGCGACGATGTCGACCGCCCGGTGATAGGTCCTGCGGGCTTCGTACTTGCTTTGCCAGGAAAGCCGTTCCGGCGGCGTATCGTCCTCGACGATAACGAACAGGTCGAAGTCACTGTCGCTTCCGGCATCGCCCCGCGCCTGCGAGCCGAACAGGATCACCTTCCGCGGCTGGAAATGGGCGATGACCGGGCGGAGCAGTTCGTCCGGCACCGTCGGCGTGGGAGGGTGGCTGTCTCGTTCGGCGCCCTGCATATCGTCCTCACTGAAGCCACTCCAGTTTAGCAGGTCCGGCGCATTACCCTCAATCCCGGGGCGGGCTCTGCAGATACAGCACCAGCAGCCGCACCAGGCTTTCCAGAGCGTTCGCATGGATGCGCTCGTAGCCGTGCGAGGCGTCGATGCCGAAGCAGACCAGCGCCGTGCGGATGTCGTTGCCGGCCTCGATAGCCGACGCGCTGTCGCAGCGGTAATAGCGGAAGACGTCGCGCTGGTGCGGGATGTTCTGCGCCTTGCACAGCGTGATCAGCGAGTGGGTCAGCGCCATGTCGAACGGGCCGGTGCTGTCGGCCATGGCGATGGTGACGCCGTATTCGCTGCTGTTCTGGCCGGGGGCGGTGGTGCCGTTGTCGATGGTCACCATCTCCGCCACGTCCTGATGCAGGATCGAGGACGCGCCCGATCCGACCTCTTCGGAGATCGTGAACAGCAGGTGGCAGTCGACGGGCAGGGCGGCCCCGGCATCGACCACCGCCTTCGCCGCGCCCAGCATCACCGCCACCCCCGCCTTGTCGTCGAGATGGCGCGAGACGATGAAGCCGTTCTCCAGGAATTCCGGCTGCGGGTCGATGGCGACGATGTCGCCGATGTTGAAGCCGTGCTCCTCCAACTCCGCCCGGTTGCGGCAGGGGGCGTCGACGCGCAGTTCCACCTGCTGCCAGGTGACCGGCTGGCTGTCCACCTCCTTGTTGAAGGTGTGGCCCGACGCCTTCAGCGGCAGGATGGTGCCGCGCCAGGGGCCGCGGTCGGTCAGCACGGTGCAGCGCGCCCCCTCGGCGAAGCGCGACGACCAGTGGCCGATCGGCACCAGCTCCATCCGGCCATTGTCCTTCAGCATCTTCACCTGGGCGCCCAGCGTGTCGACATGGGCGACCAGCGCCCGGTCGGGACTGGCCCGCACGCCCTTCAGGTCGGCGCGGATGGCGCCGCGCCGTGTCAGCTCGTAATGGATGCCCATCCGCTCCAGCTCGGCACAGCACAGCCGGACCACGTCGGTGGTATAGCCGGTCGGGCTGGGCGTGGTCAGCAGCCGGTAGAGAATGTCGGTGACATAGCCCATATCGATGGGCAGCGGCACGGCCATGGTCGGTTTTTCCTCCTGCTGAAAGTCCCCTCTCCCCCCCGGGGAGAGGGTTAGGGTGAGGGGGAAGCGTGGTGACCCCTTACCGAGAATCCACGCGGTGCATCCCCCTCACCCCGGCCCTCTCCCCGGGGGGGAGAGGGGGGGCCTACAGCACCCCCCGCGTCTGGGGAAACAGCAGGTCGACGAAACGTTCCGCCGTCGGCTGCGGTTCGTGGTTGGCGAGGCCCGGCCGCTCGTTCGCCTCGATGAAGACGTAGCCCGGCCGGTCGGGCGCCTCCACCAGCAAATCGAACCCCACCACCGGGATGTCCAGCGCGCGGGCCGCCACCGTCGCCACCTCCACCAGTTCCGGGTGCAGGCTGTCGGTCACGTCGTGGATCGTGCCGCCGGTGTGCAGGTTCGCCGTCTTGCGCACCGGCAGCACCTCGCCGGCCGCCAGCACGTCGTCCAGGCTCTTGCCGGCGGCGGCGAGGCAGCGGTCGGTCTCCGCGTCCATCGGGATGTGGCTTTCCCCGCCGGTGGCGGCGGCGCGGCGGCGGCTCTGCGCCTCGATCAGTTCGCGCACGCTGTGGGTGCCGTCGCCGGTGACCTCGGCCGGGCGGCGCACCGCGGCGGCCACCACCTTCTTGTCGATGACGATGATCCGCAGATCCTGCCCCTCGCAGAACTGCTCCAACAGCACCGTGTCGCAATGCTGGCGGGCCGACGCGATGGCCTTTTCCATCGTCTCGGCGTCGCGCACGTCGACGGTGATGCCGCGCCCCTGCTCGCCGCGCGCCGGCTTGATCACGACGCGGCCATGCGTTGCCAGGAAGGCGGCGTTCTCCTCCGCGCTCCCCGCCACCGCCTGGGCCGGCACCTTCAGCATGGCGCGTTCCAGCACGCGCCGCGTCACCGCCTTGTCATCGCAGCGGCTCATGGCGACGGCGCTGGTCAGCTCGCTGAGGGATTCGCGGCAGACCACGCTGCGCCCACCCCAGGTCAGGCAGAAATAGCCGGCCTCGGCATCCACCACATCGACGCCGATGCCGCGCCGCCGCGCCTCGTTGACGATGATGGTGGCATAGGGGTTCAGCCGCTCGCCCGGCTGCGGGCCGGTGAACAGCCGCTCGTTGATCGGGTTCTTGGTCTTCAGCGCAAAGGTCGGAATCCGGCGGAAATTCAGCTTCTCGTACAGCGCGATGGCGTTCTCGTTGTCGTGCAGCACCGACAAATCGAGGAAGGCCCGCCCGCGCGCCTGCACATGCTCCGCCACGGTGCGCACCAGCGTCTCGCCGATCCCCGGAAACGACGCCTGCGGATCGACCGCCAGGCACCACAGCGAACTGCCGTTTTCCGGATCGCCATAGGCATGGGCGTGGTCCACCGCCGTCACCGAGCCGATCACCTCGCCGCTGGCATCGTCGCAGGCGACAAAATGGGTCAGCACCCGGCTGTTGCGCGACGCCACCAGGAAGGAGGAGGAGACCGGGACCATCCGCCGCCGCGCATAGATGCGCTGCACGCCCTCGGCATCCTCGCGGGTGCGCAGCCGGCGGACGCTGTAGCCCTTGGGCCGCCGCCGCGACGGCCGGTAATCGGTCAGCCATAGGCGGAAGGTGTGGGAGGGGTCGAGGAACAGCTCCTGCGGCGCGCGCGACAGCGCGACATGCGGGTCCTGCAGATAGAACACGATGTCGCGGGTGCCCGGCGCCTCCTGCCGCAGCGTCTCGATCATGCGGTCGAGATCGCCGAAGGTGTGGGCGAAGATCAGCCGGCCCCAGCCGCAATCCACCACCACGTCGGCGCGCGGCGCGTCGGCCTCGGTCTCTCCGGCCGGCGGACGGCCAGTGTAGCGCCGGGTGTGGCGCAGGGTGGCGCTGGCGGCGCGTTCCAGCCGGTGCGGTTTCACGCGGGCGTAGCTCATTGGGATCCCCCTGATCGTCGGATGCGGCTCCTCGCTCGGAAAACGCCGCCGGACGCGGATCGGTCCCGCGCCCGGTCGGTTGCCGGCGGAGCGTTCTTAGCTTTGATGGACCGCTTACAGGCCCTGTTCCTGGAACCAGAATTCCAGCAGAGCCACCTGCCACAGCTTCGACCCGCGCAGCGGCGTGATGTGGCTTTCCGGATCGGCCAGCAGCCGGTCGAGATACTCGCGCCGGAACAGGCTGCGTTCGCGCGCCACCGGGGCGTTCAGCACGTCGCGCACCCGCTCCAGGAAGGGACCGCGCAGGTATTTCAGCGCCGGCACCGGGAAATAGCCCTTGGGCCGGTCGATCACCGCCGCCGGCACCACGCGCCGCGCCGCTTCCTTCAGGACGTATTTGCCGCCGTCCGGCAGCTTCATTTCCGCCGGGATGCGGGCGGCCAGCTCGACCAGTTCATGGTCGAGGAAGGGCACGCGCGCCTCCAGCCCTGCCGCCATGGTCATGTTGTCGACCCGCTTCACCGGGTCGTCCACCAGCATGACGGTGGTGTCGAGCCGCAGCGCCTTGTCCACCGGCCGCTCGGCGCCGGGCATGGCGAAGCGCTGTTCCAGCCAGCGGCGGGAATGGTTCTCGCCGACCAGCCGCGGGTCCAGCGCCTCCGCCATCTCCGCCTGATCGCGGTCGAAGAAGACGCGGGCGTAATCGCCGACGGCGTCCGTGCTGTCCAGCAGCGGCGGATACCAGTGATAGCCGCCGAACACCTCGTCGGCGCCCTGGCCCGACTGCACCACCTTCACATGCTTGGCCACCTCCTGCGACAGCAGGAAGAAGCCGATGTTGTCGTGGCTGACCATCGGCTCCGACATGGCGCGGACGCAGTCGGTCAGTTCCGGCAGGGCGCGGGCGCTGTCGACGAAGAGGCGATGATGGTCGGTGCCGAAATGCTTGGCGATGATGTCGGAATACTGGAACTCGTCGCCGCGCTCGTCGCCCACCGTCTCGAAACCGATGGAGAAGGTTTTCAGGCCGCTCTGCCCGTTCTCGGCCAGCAGCGCGGTGATCAGCGAGCTGTCCAGCCCGCCCGACAGCAGCACGCCCACCGGCACGTCGGCGACCAGCCGGCGGCGCACCGCGCGGGTCAGCGTCTCCAGCACCAGTTCGCGCCAGTCGGCGAAGTCGCGCCCCTCGTCGCCGGACTGCGGCCCGAAGGTCAGCGACCAATAGCTGTTCTCGCGCCGGGTGCCGTCCGGCTCCAGGATCATGACCGTGGCCGGCGGCAGTTTCCGCACGCCCTTCAGGATGGTGTAGGGCGCCGGGACGACGGCGTGGAAGCTCATGTAATGGTGCAGCGCCACCGGATCGACGTCGGTGTCGATCCCGCCCGACGCGACCAGCGCCGGCAGCGAGGACGCGAAGCGCAGGCCGCCGGGAATGTCCGCCAAGTACAGCGGCTTGATGCCCAGCCGGTCGCGGCCCAGCACCACCCGGCCGCTGTCGCGCTCGTGGATGGCGAAGGCGAACATGCCGTTCAGTCGCTTGACGAAATCCGGACCCCAGGCGTGATACGCCTTGATCAGGACCTCGGTGTCGCCCTCCGAGAAGAAGCGGTAGCCGAGCCCGACCAGCTCTTCCCGCAGATCGCGGTGATTGTAGATGCAGCCGTTGAAGACGATGGCGAGCCCCAGGGCCGCATCCACCATCGGCTGCTGCGATGCCTCGCTGAGATCGATGATCTTCAGCCGGCGGTGTCCGAAGGCGACGCGCCCATGGGCGAACAGGCCGTGGCCGTCCGGCCCGCGGGGCGCCAGTCTGTCGCACATGGCCTGGACGGCCACCGTGCTGGCCGCCTCGCCGGCCTTGAAACGAATTTCACCACTCAGTCCGCACATCGGCTGTCGAGCCTCCTCGTTGGTTCAGGACGAAGGGGCGCTCGACCCGCAAGAAGGGCCAAACACCGGGGGCGCCGGCTGCGGAATGCGGCCGCCACCCGTTGCGAGCGATGGACGATGCTCCGATCGCAAAATCATTGCCGGCACCCGCGCGCATAACGCCGCGCACCGCCCGAGGTTCCATGAAGAAAGACCGCCGGGCATCACCGCTCGCAGCCGGCCGTATAACGACCGGGACTGCTTAGATAGGGATGGAGTTCCAATTTTGCCACCGTTTGTGGACGGCGGAATTCTCCCTCTCCCCCCCGGGGAGAGGGTCGGGGTGAGGGGGATGCACCGCGAGGATTCTCGATAAGGGGCCGCCACGCTTCCCCCTCACCCTAACCCTCTCCCGGGGGGAGAGGGGACATAAAGCTCCGGCTACAGCCCGAAAAAGCCCCGCAGCCGTGCCAGCAGCGCCTGCGATTCCGCCGGCGGCGGCGGGGTGACGCCCTGTTGGCGCTTGGACTGGCTGACATTGCGGGTCTGGCGTTCGGCCATCAGTTCCGCCAGCCGTTCCGCCAGCTCGGGCCGTCGCCGCAGCACCGGGTCCAGATGGCCGCGGGCCAGTTCGAACACCACGGCGTCGGTGCAGGCGACGACCGACGCGCTGCGCGGCTGCCCGGTCAGCAGCGACATCTCGCCGAACAGGTCGCCCGGCCGCAACCGCGTCAGGTGGACCACGCCGGAGCGCTGCCCATCCTCCGCGTCCGCGGCGCTGGTGGCGGCGACCTGGACGTCGAACACCCCCTCGGCGATGACGAACAGCGATTCGCCGGCGTCGCCCTGACGGACGGCGGGGGTGCCGGCGGGGATGTGGAACTGGCGCATCGCCTGGGCCAGCGCGTCGACCTCCTTGTCGTCGAAGGCGTCGAACAGCTCCAGCTGGCGCAGCAGCCCCCGCCGCAGCGTGCCGCCGTCGGGCGGCCCCGGTTGGCGCCGGCGGATCTCCTGCTTGGGTCGGGCCGGCTCGATCCCGGCGCGGGCGAGGTTGGACAGTGCCGCCGTCAGCACGGCATCGCGCACCATCGACACCCGCCCGCCGTCGTCGGTCCAGAAGCGCGCCAGATAGGACACGCCGTTGGGCGTCACCGCCTCGACGATCACGTCCGGCCGCGGCGTGGGCAGCACGCCGTCGGCACAGAGCATCGCCGACAGCAGGATGCGCTTGGCGCGCTCCACCGGCACCTCCTGGTCCAGCAGGATCGGGACGGAGGCGCGGAAGGCCGGGTTGGGGCGGCTGTAATTGACGAAGCGGCTGCCGGCGACGATGCCGTTCGGCACGACGATGGCGGTGCCGTCGCTGGCGATCAGCCGGGTGGCCCGCCAGTTGATCTCGTCCACCCGCCCCGCCACGCCGGGCGACAGCTCCAGCCAGTCGCCCAGCCGGTAGGGATGTTCGATGTTCAGCGCGATGCCGGCGAAGATGTCGGCGATCATGTTGCGCAGCGCGAAGCCCAGCACGGCGATGGCGACGCCCGAGGTCGCCAGCAGCCCCGTCACCGGCTGTTCCAGCACGAAGGCGAGGATTGCCAGCACCGCGACGCCATAGACGAAGAAGCGCAGCAGGTCGGCCAGCAGCCGGGGGATGCGCGGCGGCCGGCCGCCGTTGCCCGCCGCCAGCATGTCGATCACCCGCGCCCCGCCCCAGGCGGCGACCAGCCACGCGGCCGACGCGACCGCGATGTCGAAACCGCCGCTCAGCGGCAGCCCGACGAAGGGCTCCAGATGGCTGTGCAGCCAGGGCTTGGCGGCGACCAGCGCGGCCAGAAGGGCCAGGACCAGGGCAGGGGCGGACAGACGCCGCAAGGCGTTCATCGACGGGGACTCCTCGGCCGCCGGCCAACCTCGGCCGGGCGAGGGGCGACGATGGCACGAGCACGCGCCCTCCCGTCAAGCGGTCAATTGAATCCGCTCAATCGAATCAGAGACTTGACCGTTCAGACGCTCGCCGGACCCGGCAAGGCCCGCGGGTATCCCATCACGAAGCCGCCGATCACCGGATCGGACCCCGCGACCATGCCGGCGAAGGCATAGGCGCGGCACAGCACCGCCAGCGCGGTGTCGGCATTGCCGCTCTTGCGCCGGAAGGCATCGCCGTCGCGCAGATCGGCGAACTCCCCCTGCCAGAAGGACGGATCGTCCAGCGGGCCGAAATTCATCGCCCAGAAGCCGAAGGACCGTCCCGTCCGTTCCCACCGGCCCAGCACCGCCATGTTGCAGTGCCGCTCGTCGTGCGAGATGCGGTCGAAGAGTTCGTTCACCGCCTTCGGCTCGCCCTCCAGCACCTGAAGAAACGTGCCCTCATGTTCGATAAGGAAGCCGGTGATGCCCAGACGCCGGTTCTTTGCGGAACTTCGTACGCAAATGTCCGCCAATGCCGAAAAAGGCAGCAGAGAGACCGCATCACTCCGGTAGAGCAGAGTCAGCATGGCGTTCCTCCCATTTTTACTTATGAAAATGGCGAGGAAACCGCTGCGTGGTAACCCTTTCTTTCGTAGAGTCGGTGTCGCAGCCGCTGGGCATATTCCGAACCGGATGGGTCTCAGCGGCAGGTGTGGAAGGTCCCCATATCAAGGTGGAAGTGGTTGCGGTGGGCCTCGTTGTAGTCCGGTCCCAGCACCACGTCGAAGAAGCGGCAGGCGCCGTCGCGCACATCGCGCAGGAAGGCCGCTTTCCGGCCGTCCGGCTTCACCTCCCAGTCGCCCAGCACGCCCACCCGCGTCCCGTCGGCCAGCACGAAGGCGGCAAGGTCGATGGCATTCGCGGTCGCATGCTCGCTGCGCCGCCCCGACGTCCGGCCATAGACGTTGCGGCAGGCAAAGCTGCCGAGATGCTCGACCCGCGCCACCCGCTGCCCGAAATGCCGTTCCGCCGCCGGCTGCAGGGCGTTCGCCTCGAACAGGGTCCAGGCGGCGGCCAGCCCGCAGGTGGCGATGAAGCCGCTGCTGAACGCCACATCCGACCGCGCCACCCGCACCACGCCGCGCAGCGCGCAATTCTCATCCGAATCGCGGTCGGGCAGGGCGGTGAAGCGCAAGCCCGTCTCACCCAGCGCCGCCCGGCATTGCTCCGGCTCGCGCTCCAGCCGCGACAGCTTGAACCCGGTCAGCCAGTCCGGCTCCGCCCGCAGATCGAGCCGCGCCCACGGATCATAGCGCGCCGGCACCACGATCAGCCCGGCCCACACCCCCGCCGCCGCCCCGGCCAGCGCCAGCAGGACCAGCAGCGCCAGCCATCGCAACAGCCTCGCCATCGCCGATCGCCATCGCCGACCGCCGTCAGCGGTCGAGCAGCCCGTGCCGCCGGTGCCAGTCCTCCAGCGATTCCTCCGGATAGCGGGCGAAATGCACGTCGTTCGGCCCGCTCGGCACCTCCACCCACGGCGCCTTGAAGTCCAGCATGATGTGCACCCGTTCCGGCGGCGTCGGCAGCGGCGTGTCGATGGCCGACGCGAAGGGATGGACCAGCTCCGGCCAGGCCGGATCCTCCGCCCACAGCGCCGTGCCGCAGTGCTTGCAGAAATGCCGGTGCGACGGGCCGAGGTGGGTCCGCTCCGGATGATCGGGGTCCGCCATCGGCGCCCGCCACATCGCGACGGCCTCACGCCCCTCGACCTCCAGCGTGTCGGCGTCGCCGCCCAGATTGATGGCGTATCCGCCGCCGCCGGCGCTCTTGCGGCAGATCGTGCAGTAGCAGCGCATGTAGGGCACCGGCGTCGGCGAGTTCAGCGTGAAGCGGACGGCGCCGCAGCGGCAGGAACCGGAAAGCTTCATGGCAGCGTTCTCCTCGGAAAAATGCTCGCTCCCGCGGCTCTCGGCGGATCTCCGATCCGCCTGACGCCGTCAGCACAAACGAAGTCTGTGCGAGGGGCGGGAGAGGGGACTTATCCCCTGATCTCCCCCTCCCAACAGAACACCACCCCACATTTCACCAGCCTATTCCGCGCCGTCTCCAGCGACCCGTCCAGATCGATGGCGCGGCAGCCGTCCTCGACCACCACCGCCTCGAATCCGCAGCGCACGGCGTCCTCCGCCGAATAGGCCACGCAGTAATCCGTCGCCAGCCCGGCCAGCACCACGCGCGTAACCCCGCGCTCGCGGAGATAGCCCGCCAGTCCGGTCGCCGTGCTGCGGTCGTTCTCGTAAAAGGCCGAATAGCTGTCGATCCCCACGCGGAACCCCTTGCGCAGCACCAGCTCCGCCCGCGTGGTGTCGAGATCCGGATGGAACTCCGCCCCCTTCGTGCCCTGCACGCAATGGTCCGGCCACAGCACCTGCGGCCCATAGGGAAACTCGACGGCCGAAAACGCCGCGTTGCCGGGATGGGCGCTGGCGAAGGAGCGGTGGCCGGCCGGGTGCCAGTCCTGCGTCAGGACCACCGTGCCGAACCTTTGCGCCAGCCGGTTCGCCACCGGTACCACCGCATCCCCATCCGCCACCGCCAGAGCGCCGCCGGGGCAGAAATCATTCTGGATGTCGATCAGGACCAGCGCGTCGGCCGGTTGCGGAATGAGGGTGGGCATCGGCTGTGTCCATCCGGCGAATGAAAACGATCGCCTGGAGTGTAGGCACATCCGCCGGTCGGTTCCACCGCCCTCTCCCCAACTCAGGAGAGGGCAACAAACAAGCGCTCCCGCCAAGCGGCGGCAGCGATACGCATCACCCCATGATGTTCTCGTCCGCGATACGGCGCGGCATGTCGGTTTGATGCTGGCGGTCCTGCTTCGGCGTCTTGGTGATGCTGAAGCCGATGCCCGACAGCAGAAGGACGCCCAGCGAGGCGACGGTGACGATGTTGCAAAGCATGGCGACTGACCCTTTCCCTAACCTCTTTCGGCCACCCGTTCGGGGCAGCCAGACCCTTATTCCGCGGTCTTCCCGGCAATAGACGCCGGACGCTGCTTCATTCTTCCGTGGACTGGACCGTGATGAGGAAAAATAATCGTCCGTTATCCGGACAGTCTTTACTTCCAACACCTTGCCGGCACAGTCTGCGCGGAGCGGTCAGATAGTCCCGCAGCTGCGAACTGGCAATGGAAGCCGGCGACATATCCGCGCAGCTCAGGTTAACAAAATTGTCATGGCAGAGGTTGGGGTGGCGCCTCCATCCCCTCTCCCCGGGGGGAGCTACGGCATTCACACAATTCCAGGCATCGCTAAGCTTCTGAAACGAAAGGAACTTTGCGTCATCCCCGCGAAGGCGGGGATCCAGAAACTCCGCAATGAAACCGTTGAAACGGCTGGATTCCCGCCTTCGCGGGAATGACGCTGAAAAAGCGGTGGATGATCCTGCGGCGTGTCGGAACAATTCGGCCATTGCCTTTACGGCGTGTGCCCCCCATCCGCCGGCCGCAGCGTCACCGTCACCTTCAGCCCCCGGCCGTCCGGCCCGGCGTCCAGCCGCACCACCGCCCCCAGCCGGTCGGCGAGCGCGCGGACGATGGCGAGGCCCAGCCCGCTGCCGGTGCGTGGCGGCTCGCCCGGACGGTCCAGGCGGTAGAAGCGCTCGAACACCCGCTCGCGCTCGGCCTCCGGGATGCCGGGGCCGTCGTCCTCCACCTCCAGGACAGGACCCTCTCCAACCCGCACCGTCACCGTGCCGCCCGGCCGGTTGTAGCGGATGGCGTTGTCCAGCAGGTTGCCCAGCAGTTCCCCCACCAGCACCGGGTTTCCCACCGCCCGCAGCCCCGCGTCCCCGCCCTCCGGCTCCTCGAACCGCACCTCGATGTCCTGGGCCAGTGCCGCCGGCACCTGCTCCGCGGCGACCTCCATTGCCACCTGCCGCAGGTCGGTCACCTCAGGCGCGGCCGGCACCGCCGGCGGGTCCTCGTCGGCGCGGGCCAGCGCCAGCAACTGGACCAGCAGCCGTTCCAGCCGCTTCACCGCCCCCTCGACATCGTCCAGCGCCGCGCGACCCTCCGCGCTGTCGGTGCCGAAGCGGCGCAGCAGCGCCAGATGGGTGCGCAGCACCGCCAGCGGTGTGCGCAGCTGGTGCGAGGCGTCGGCGGTGAAGCGGCGCATGGTGCCGATGGACTGGTCAAGCCGGGCCAGCAGCCCGTTGATGGCGATCACCAGCGGCAGCACCTCCACCGGTACCACCGCAAGCGGCAGCGGAACCAGCGCCATTCCGCCTCCCGTTATGCCGCGTGCCGACCGGCTGTCGATCACCCGCCGCAGCCGCCCCAGCGGCGCCAGCCCGCGCCCGACCGCTCCCCACACCAGCAATCCGCTGCCGCCGACCAGCGCCACCTCCAGCAGGGTCAGCCACAGCAGCAGATCGACCTCCACCGCCCGCCGCCCGGCCGTGGTCTCCGCCACCTGGACCAGCACCGGCTGCGGCACGCCGTAGAGCCGCCGGATCTGCGCCGCCACCCGCACCGCATGGCCGCGATAGGTCGCATCGCGGAACACCGTGACGTTGGCCGGCATCTTCGAGATGTCCGGCAGCGGCAGGTCGAGATAGCCGGTGATAACCCCGCCCTCATGGGCGACGTTGTAGTAGATGCTGTCGCGCGCCTGGCTCTCCAGCATGCCGAAGGCGACGGCGGGCAGGTCGACCGTCACCTCGCCATTGTCGTCGTCCACCGCCAGCCGCTCGGCGATGGCCAGCGTCGAGCCGGCGAGCAGCCGGTCATGGGTCGATTGCACGAAGCCATGGATCAGCGCCGACCCGCCGACGCCCAGCCCGACCGCCAGCGCACCCAGCGGCACCAGCAGCCGGGTCAGCAGCCGGCGCCGCAGCGACGGCACCCGCTCCGGCTTTTTTGCCATCAGGTGCTTTCCATCAGGTAACCAAGCCCGCGGATGGTGCGGATCTGCGGCCCGTCGGGTTCCAGCTTCTTGCGCAGCCGGGCGACATACAGCTCGATGGCATTCGGCGCCACCGGCTCGTCGAAGCCGAACACCTCGCCGGCCAGCCGGTCCTTCGGCACCACCTTGCCGGCCCGCGTGATCAGCCCCTCCAGCACCGCCAGCTCGCGCTTGCGCAAATCCAGCGCCCGGCCGTTCAGCGTCACCGTCGCGGTGGAGCGGTCGTAGCGCAGCCCTCCGCACACCAGTTCCGGCACCGGGGTGCCCTGGCCGCGCCGCATCAGCGCGCGCACCCGTGCCTCGAACTCCGCCGGGTCGAAGGGCTTCAGCAGATAGTCGTCGGCGCCGAGATCCAGCCCCTTGACCCGGTCGGCCACCGCCTCCCGCGCGGTCAGGATCATCACCGGCACGGTGGAGCCGCGGCGGCGGATGCGGGTCAGCACCTCGAACCCCGACAGGTCGGGCAGCCCGAGATCGAGCACCACCAGCCCATAGGGCTCCGCCCGCTCCAGCCGCGCCGCCTCCTCGCCCGATGCGACATGGTCGACGGCATAGCCGGCCAGCTTCAGCGACGCGGTCAGCCCGCGCGCCAGGGCGGCGTCATCCTCCACGATCAGGATGCGCAAGCGCGGCACCCTTCGTCAGACCGGGCCATCATCCGAACGCCCCTGTTCCGTTCCGCCAACAATTTCCACTCGCGACAGATTGACGACAGGTTGGCCGCCTATAGTCACGACAAAGTCGCTTGTAAGCCCAACCAACCCGGCCCGCAACGGCGCCGTGGAAACCAACCGCAGGAGAGGAAACGATGCGCACCAAACTGGCCCTTCTGGTTGCGACCGCCCTGACGATCTCCGTTCCGGCCTTCACCGCCGGCACCGCGATGGCGCAGTCGGTCCCCGCCGGCTACGATCCCTCCTATGCCAAGGTCATCGAGGCGGCGAACCAGGAAGGCGCGCTCAGCATCTATTCCGCCACCGACGCGGCCGCCGTGTCGGAGCTCCTGAAGGGGTTCGAGGCGCTCTATCCCAAGATCAAGCTGGAATACGCCGACCAGAACTCCACCGAGATGTACAACCGCTTCATCAGCGAGGCGGCGGCCAACACCGGCACCACCGACCTGATGTGGTCGTCGGCGATGGACCTGCAGATGAAGCTGGTCAACGACGGCTACGCCCAGTCCTACGGCTCGCCGGAAACGAAGAACATCCCGGATTGGGCCAACTGGAAGAACGAGGCCTTCGGCACCACCGCCGAGCCGATCGTCTTCGCCTACAACAAGCGCGTCGTCCCCGCCGCCGACGTGCCGAAGACCCACGCCGACCTGACCAAGCTGCTGACCGAGAAGCCCGACGCCTACAAGGGCAAGGTCACCTCCTACGATCCGGAGCGCAGCGGCGTCGGCTTCCTCTACATCACCCAGGACGTGCAGGCCAGCAAGGGCACCTGGGATCTGGTGAAGGCGATGGGCCAGACCGGGGTGAAGCTCTACACCTCGTCGGGCGCGATGATCGAGCGCCTGACCTCGGGAGAGCACACCATCGGTTACAACATGATCGGCTCCTACGTCTTCGAGCGCCAGCACAAGGACCCGGACTCGCTGGGCATCGTGCTGCCGTCCGACTACACCATCGTGATGTCGCGCATCGCCTTCATCCCGAAGGGCGCCAAGCACCCGAACGCCGCCAAGCTGTTCCTCGACTATCTGCTGTCGAAGGACGGCCAGCAGGCGATGCAGGCCCGCTACATGGGCTCGATCCGCCCCGATCTGGCGAGCGCCAACCCGACCGCCGGCGTTCCGGAAAGCACGCTCCGCCCGATCCATGTCGGCCCGGAACTGCTGACCTACCTCGATCAGGTGAAGCGCCTGAAGTTCCTGAAGGACTGGCAGAAGGCCCTGCAGGGGAAGTGATTTAAACACCTCCTCTCGACCCCGCCAAAGTCCCCTCTCCCCCCTGCTCACGCGCAAACTTCGTTTGCGCTGACGCGACAGGCGGATCGAAGATCCGCCGAAAGCGGGGAGAGGGTTAGGGTGAGGGGGACGCATGGCGTGGCTTAGTTCGCCGGAAAGCGCCCCGCGTGCCCCCGAAATCCACCCCACGCCTCCCCCTCACCCCGACCCTCTCCCCGCTTTCGGCGGACCAAGGGTCCGCCTGTCGCGTCAGCGCAAACTCCGTTTGCGCGTGAGCGGGGGGAGAGGGGGAATCCCCCACGGGGAGGGCGCCGAAGCCGCCGAATTCAAGGAATCCCCCCATGAACCGCGCGACGCGCATCGCGGTGATCGTCGCCATGGCGATTGCCGTGCTGGCCCCGATCGGGCTGGTCGTCTACCAGAGCTTCCTCGACGGGCCGTTCTTCCAGCCCAAGATCTCCTTCACCCTGTCGGCCTACGAGTTCGTTCTGGACGACGAGGATTTCTTCGACGCCCTCTACAACTCGTGCGTCATCGCCTTCGGCATGACCGCCATCGCGGTGCCGGTCGGCGCTCTGCTCGCCTTCCTGATGACCCGCACCGACCTGCCGGGCCGCCGCTGGATCGAACCGGTGATCCTGGTGCCGATGTTCGTGTCGTCGGTGGTGCTGGCCTTCGGCTTCGTGGTCAGCCTCGGCCCGGCCGGCTTCGTCACGCTGTGGTTCAAGGGCGTCTTCGGCTATGTCCCCTGGTATCTCTATTCCAAGTGGATGCTGATCGTCATCGCCGGCCTGACCCACGTCCCGCACATCTTCCTCTACACCTCGTCCGCCCTGCGCAGCCTGGGCTCCGACGTCGAGGAAGCGGCGCGGATGACCGGCGCCGGCCCGCTGCGCACGGCGATGACCGTCAGCCTGCCGATGGTGATGCCGAACATCCTCTATTCGGCGGTGCTGGTCTTCTTCCTGGGATTCGAGCTGTTCGGCCTGCCGCTGGTGCTGGGCGACCCCGAAGGCATCCTGGTTCTGGCGACTTATCTCTACAAGCTGACCAACAAGCTCGGCACGCCGTCCTACCAGCTGATGGCGGTGGTCGTGGTCGCGATCATCTGCATCGCCCTGCCGCTGGTGGCCCTCCAGCGCTTCCTGCTGCGCGCCGCCAACCGCTACGTCTCGGTGAAGGGCAAGGCCGCGGCGCAGAAGCCGGTGTCGATCGGCGTCTGGCGCTGGCCGGCTGCGGCGATGATCACCGCGTGGCTGCTGTTCACCGTCGTCGTCCCGCTCAGCGGCCTCGTGCTCCGCGCCTTCGTGTCGAGCTGGGGCGAGGGCGTCAACCTGCTGGACGTGCTGACGCTGGCCCATTTCCGCGAGCTGATGGAGTTCCCCAACCTGACCCGCGGCATCGTCAACACGCTGCTGATCGCGTCGGTCGGCGGGGCGCTGTCGGTCGGCGTCTACACGGTCCTGAACCTCGCCGCCCACCGCTGGCCGTCGGGCTGGACCCGGCTGATGGACTATCTGGTCCTGCTGCCGCGCGCCATGCCGGGCCTCGTCGCCGGTCTGGCGATCTTCTGGGTGTTCCTGTTCACGCCCTTCCTGGCCCCGCTGCGCCAGACCATGATCGCCATCTGGGTCGCCTACACGCTGGTCTGGCTCGCCTACGGCATGCGTCTGGTCAGCGGCGCCCTGCTGCAGATCGGCCCCGAGCTTGAGGAAGCCGGCCGCATCGTCGGCGCCAGCCCCGGCCGGGTGTCGCGCGACCTGACCATCCCGCTGATCAAGGTCGGCCTGTTCTCCAGCTGGCTGCTGATCTTCGTCACCTTCATGCGCGAATACTCGACCGGCGTCTATCTGCTGGCCCCCGGCACCGAGGTGATCGGTTCGCTGCTGGTCTCGCTGTGGGGAACCGGCGCCGTCGATCTCGTCACCGCGCTCTCCACCGTCAACATCGCGATGATCGGCGGCGGCCTGCTGCTGATGTCGCTCTTCGGGAAACGCTCCCATGGCTAAGCTCATCATCGACGACCTGCACCTGTCCTACGGCAGCACCGAGATCCTGAAGGGCATCACCGCCACCTTCGCCCAGGGCGAGATCGTCGCCCTGCTCGGCCGGTCGGGCAGCGGCAAGACCACGCTGCTGCGCTCGATCGCCGGACTGGAGGAGCCGAAGCGCGGCGTCATCTCCATCGGCGACCAGCCGGTGTTCGACGCCGCCGCCGGCCTGAACGTGCCGTCGGAAAAGCGCGGGCTCGGTCTGGTCTTCCAGTCCTACGCGCTGTGGCCGCACAAGACGGTGTTCGAGAACGTCGCCTACGGCCTGCGCCTTCGCAACGTGCCGAAAGCGGAGCTTCAGCAGCGCGTCGCCACCGTTCTCGACGGCGTCGGCCTCGGCCATCTCGGCGACCGCTATCCGCACCAGCTGTCGGGCGGCCAGCAGCAGCGCGTCGCCCTGGCTCGCGCCCTGGTCTACAACCCGCCCGTCATCCTGCTCGACGAGCCGCTGTCGAACCTCGACGCCAAGCTGCGGGAGGAGGCGCGCATCTGGATCCGCAACCTGATCAAGCGGATGAACCTGACCGCCGTCTTCGTCACCCACGACCAGATCGAGGCGATGGCGATCGCCGACCGCATCGTCCTGCTCGACGGCGGCCGCATCGTCCAGGCCGGCACTCCCGAACAGCTCTACACCGAGCCGGTCAGCCTGTTCGCCTCGGAATTCATGGGCGTCAACAACCAGATCCGCGCCCGCGTGCAGGACAAGCGCGGCGGCTACGCCCGCATCGACCTGTCCGGCATTCCGCTGTGGGGCAAGGACCGCGCCGGCAAGTCCGTGTCGGACGAGGCGACCGGCGTGATCCGCCTGGAACAGGTCGAGGTGGTGGACGGAGACGGCGAGAATTGCGTTCCGGCGGAGCTGGAGACCTCGGTCTATCTCGGCAGCCATTGGGAGCATGTCTTCCGCTGCGGCGACCAGACCTTGCGGGCCTTCGGCCGTCCACTGTCGGCCGGCACACACTGGCTGCACCTGCCGCCGGAGCAGCTCTGGGTGTTTTGAGGGGGGCCTCTCGCGCCCCAAGATTCCCTCTCCCCCCCGGGGAGAGGGTTAGGGTGAGGGGGATGCTCCCGCCGGACCTCTTCGGCTACGCCGAACCCCCTCATCCCGACCTTCTCCCCGGGGGGGAGAAGGAGAACCCCTCAAACCTCGATCAACGCATAAGGCCGCCCCGTCTCCTTGGGGATCGTCTGCGCCACATTGTAGACCGGCGTCCCCCGCAGCGTTTTCCCGGTATAGCTCCCGTGATGCGCATGCCCATGCGCCACCGCCCGCACAGTGTCGAAGCGGTCGATGGTCTCCGCCAGCCGGGACGAGCCCAGGAAGGGAAAAATCTCCGTCGGCTCCCCCTCCACCGTCGCGGCGATGGGGGCATAGTGCAGCACGACGAAAACCCGCTCGGTGTCCAGTTGCCGCAGCGCGCTTTCCAGCCGCATCGCCTCGTTCACCGCCTCGTGGACGAACTGCTTGATCGCCGGCTCGCCGAAGCTGTCGAGCATCCGGTTTCCGAAGCCGCCGCCGAAGCCCTTCACCCCGGCGAATCCGACCCCGCCGATTTCCTGCGGCGCACCGTCCAGGAACCGCACCCCGGCCTGGGTCAGGATATGCTCGATCTCCTCGACATGGCCGCATTCGTAATCATGGTTGCCGAACACCGCGACCACCGGAATGCCGATGGAGCGCAGGGCGTCGGCCAGGATCTCCGCCTCGCGCGGCTTGCCGTGGTTGGTCAGGTCGCCGCACAGCGCCAGCACGTCCGCCTTGCCGGCGATTTCCTGGAACAGCTCGCGATAGGGGAACTGCGTCGTCTCGCCGACATGGATGTCGCCGATGGCGGCGACGGTCAGCCTGCGCTCATCCATTTCCACTCTCCCTCAGGCTCTCCTTGGTTCCCTCCTCCCCGACCACGTCGGCGAAGCCCCATTGGGTGACGTCGATCAGGTAATCCTCGCGCGAGAACAGCCGTCCCCGGCAGATGCGGGTCTGGGCGACCGGCAGCTTGGCGCGCTCCTGCATCCGCTCCAGCAACTCCGCCACCAGCCAGTCGGGGATGCGGTCGCGCTCGGTCGGATAGATGAACCGGAAGTTCAGCAGGTGGATCAGCAGCACCTCCCAATACTGCTCCATATGGGCGAGCAGCCGTTTCCAGTCGATCCTGTCATGCTGCTTCAGGATCATGTGGACCACGTCCGGCCCGTCGTACTTGTGGCGCATCTGGACGAAGGATTTGGAGAAGATCATCTCCGTCGGCGCCACCAGCCGCACGTCGGCGCCGCAGATCACCGCGCGGTGCTCCTCCTTGAACCAGCGGTCGTTGACCGGGTTGATGGCGACGGCGGAATTGAAGATGACGTCGAAGAACAGTTCCCCATGCTTCACTTTGCCGATCCAGCGCTCGTCCTCGATCTCCGTCTCGAAGCCATGGTCCTGGAAATGGGAGAGGATGCGCGGGAAGTCGCCGCCGCAACAGAAGACGTCGATGTCCTTGGTCGGCCGGTTGATCCCGGTATAGGCGCTGATGGCGTAGGTCCCGCCCAGCAGGAACGGGATGCCGGACTGGGTCAGCAGCTTCAGGCTTTCGGTATAGAAGGCCTCGGCCTCCGCGGTGACGGTGGCGCTGCCCTCACGGAGTTCGCTCATGGACCACTCCCCCAGATGCGCCGGAACGGGCACGTTGCTTCGGTACAACAGGGCAGGGCGGGAAGCGTTGCGGGGGTGGCGGTCGAGCTATCGCCCAGGCGATGTGGTTCGGTCGGAAGGAGGTGCGAGCCGCCAGCACACTGCGGAACGGTGGTCTTCGTCGGCGGCTTGAAAGAGCGGCTCAAGTCATCCAGATCCCCGAAAGCCCGGATGCTTCCCGATTTTGCAGATATCTGCAAAACTGGTTGCTGTCGTCACTCCAGGCTGGTTTAAGGGAGCACCGATCATGACGATCTATGTGACGGGGACGACGATGAGCGATGAGCAGAGGAAGGCCATCCTGGAGGCCATCGAGCGCGCCAATGAGCGAGCCGAGCGTGATGCAGGATTTGCCAAGGAGATGCTCGTCCGCGAGGGGGTTTATGAAGAGAACGGTGAGCCCGGCAAGCATTATCGGTAAAGCATGTCTGTCTTATCCAACCCCTTTGTCCTCGGCTATCATGGATGCCGCCGGGATATCGGGGAGGCTATTTTGGCCGACGCCGACCGGCACCTGAAATTCAGCGACAACGCCTGGGACTGGCTCGGCAAGGGCGTGTATTTCTGGGAGGCAGACCCACGACGTGGCTATGAGTGGGCCGTCGAAGCTTGTAAGGCGAAGGGTGGTGAGCCATTCGTGATCGGCGCTGTCATTCATCTTGGCAACTGCCTCAACCTTATGGATCGCGGTTCCCTTGACGCGCTGAAGTCCGCCTACCGATCATTCGAAAAATTCCACGCCAGATCTTTTCCCGGAAGTCCGTTACCTGAAAACAAGCGCACAACCAAGGGGCCGGCTCATAATCTCGATTGTGCGGTAATCAACCATCTGCACCAGATGCTGGCCGAGAACGTCGATGCCGATGGAAACCCAAGCCCGCTCCCACCCTTCAACTCTGTCCGGGGGCTTTATCAGGAAGATGATCCGGTCTTCGACGGATCTAAGATCTTGAGCAAGACCCACATCCAGATCGCCGTGCTGACACCGGAAACGAGCATCCAGGGCTATTTCCGTGTTCCAGAGGCGCAGTATCGCTGAACGTGATGCGGCGACACAGGCGGCCAATGGCCGTTTGCGCCAAGCCGATTTGCGCAAAGTCCTATCAATCTGAAAACTATCCTATAATCTTCCGCGAAAGCCACCATTCCGCGGAGCCTCTCCATGCCCCTCGACCAACGCACCCTCGCCGCCGAAGCCGCCGCCGACCGTTTCCCCTGCTGGGCGGAGGAGCCGCCGGTGCCCGCCGAAGGCTCGCTGGTTCCCGGATCGCAGTTCCACGAGGAACAGTGGATCATGGCCGCCGGCATGCTGGCCCGCGGCAACAGCTTCCTTCAGGTCTCCCGCGACATGGGCTGCAGCCGCACCACGCTGTGGCGCGCCTATTACGGCTCCAAGGATTTCCGCCTGCGTGTGTGGTGGGAGCGGCAGGCGCTGAACCGCGAGGCCGAGTTGCGCCTCTCCTCGCTGCGCATTCTGGTGGCCGAGCAGATCGAGCGGTTGGTGTCGGCCGGCGATCCCACCACCGTCCGCTGGCTGGCCGAGCGGCTGGGCCTGATTCCCGGGGCCGCCTCGGGCCGGGAGACCATGAGGAACACCCACAGGGACATCCCGCCCAGGGACATCCAGCCCAGGGACATCCCGCCCAGGGACATCCAGGATGCCGGGCCGCAGCCGCCCCGTCCCGAAGACCCGCCCGCCGTCACCGTCCCTGAACTCGACGACGACATTCCCGGCGCTTTGCGCGAACGCACGCCGCCCAATCCGGCCATGGTCGCCGCCATCCTGGCCCGGCCGGAAGCCGCCGGCCCGAAGGGCGTCTTCCCCTGGACCGTCAACCAGTACGAACATTACCCCAACCTCATCCCCGGCCCGGTGTCCCGCCGCGCCGCCGGTGCCTTCTCCTGGCGCCTGTCGGGACGCCCGTAGCTCTCGGCAGGTTGAAACGGCATCGGAAAAAGCGTTCCACGCCGTTCCATCCCACCGCAGGCCAGGACGGAGACAAGACCCCGCTCAAACCCCGAAATTCGGCTTCCCCGCCAGGATGTTGGACGTCACGTCCTTGATGTCGCGCAGCCCGCACATGGCCATGGTCACGTCCATTTCCTTGCGGATGATCTCCAGGCATTGGGCCACCCCGGCCTCGCCGCCGGCGCCCAGCCCATAGAGGAAGGCGCGGCCGATGAAGGTGCCCTTGGCACCCAGCGCCAGAGCCTTGACCACGTCCTGGCCGGAGCGGATGCCGCCGTCCATCAGCACCTCGATGCGGTCGCCCACCGCTTCGACGATGGCCGGCAGTGCAGCGATGGAGGACATCGCGCCGTCCAGCTGCCGCCCGCCATGGTTCGACACGATCAGCGCGTCGGCGCCCGTGTCCGCCGCCATCACCGCGTCCTCCGGATCGAGGATGCCCTTCAGGATCAGCTTGCCGCCCCAGCGGTCGCGGATGCGGCGAACGTCGTCCCAGTTCAGCGTCGGGTCGAACTGCTCTGCCGTCCAGGAGGACAGCGACGACAGGTTGCTGACGCCGGTGGCGTGGCCGACGATGTTGCGGAAGGTGCGGCGATGAGTCCGCAGCATGTTGATCGACCAGCGCGGCTTGGTCGCCATGTCCAGGATGTTGCCGATGGTCAGCTTCGGCGGGGTGGACAGTCCGTTCTTGATGTCCTTGTGGCGCTGGCCGAGGATCTGCAGGTCCAGCGTCAGCACCAGCGCCGAGCAGCCCGCCGCCTTGGCCCGGTCGATCAGCTTGTCGATGAAGGCGCGGTCGCGCATGACGTAGAGCTGAAACCAGAAGGGCTTGTCGGTGTTCTCCGCCACGTCCTCGATGGAGCAGATGCTCATCGTCGACAGGGTGAAGGGCACGCCGGCCTTGGCGGCTGCGCGGGCAGCCAGGATCTCGCCGTCGGCATGCTGCATGCCGGTCAGGCCGGTCGGGGCCAGCGCCACCGGCATCGCCACCGGCTGGCCGACCATGCTGCTGGCCAGCGTCCGGTTGGTCATGTCCACCGCCACGCGCTGGCGCAGCTTGATCCGGCCGAAGTCGGACTCGTTGGCGCGGTAGGTCGACTCGGTGTAGGAGCCGGAATCGGCGTAATCGTAGAACATCCGCGGCACGCGCCATTCCGCCAGCTGCCGCAGATCCTCGATGCAGGTGACGGGCCGGTCGGTGAACAGGTTCGCCCAGCGCGACGGCGGCCGCGACGAAGGCATGCGAACGGAGGTCATGGGGCGTGTCTCGAACGGTTGCGCGTGAAACGGAAGGGGGTGGATTTGGCCACTCCCTCCGCGCACCGTCAAGCCATGGCTGCGGCAACGCTGCCCTTTGCCCGGTTCACGCGGTGCGGATCAGCGCGCCGGCTTGGACTTGCGCTTCGGTTTGGCGTGTCCGGACTTGGGCGGCGTCATCATGGCCTTGATCATCGCCGATTGGGCCGTCGCCTGGTTGCGCCGGGCCGCCGACATCGCGGCGGAGGTCCACATGCCGCCGGCGCGGTTGGCCCAGGACAACCACGCGCTCATGAAAGGGTTCTTGGTCATCGTCGGACGACTCCGGTGCGGGAGAACTCCCATACAAACAAGGCCGACGCTCGGATGTTGCACTGCACATCCTCGCGCCACCGATCCGCCCAATTTTCCGGCAACGCCGCCGGAATCTTGGGCAGGAAACCGCATTTCCGCCCGGAGCGAATGCGTATTCACGCTGGCATATCCATTGCGTACAGGGCCGTGGGGCAGGGCAATGTCGGGGGAGCGGGCCGCATGGACGTACAGCAGCAGACCATGACGAGCGCCGCCGCGGCGCGGTTCCTGCGCGCCGCCAGGCTGTGCCGCATCCGCGACGTCGAACAGCTTCTGGTGGTCAGCGCGCTCGTCCGCGATCTCAGCGCCCTGATCCACGCCCTGCAGAAGGAACGCGGCGCCTCCTCCATCTATCTGGGCTCCAGCGGCAGCCGCTTCGCCGACGACCGCGCCCGCTGGCAGGCCGATGCCAGGGCGCTGGAAGCGGTGCTGCGCGACCGTCTGGATCTGGTGGACGAACAGCTCGACCGCCTCAGTTCCGGCGCGCAGTTCTACAGCCGCGTCGCCATCGCGCTCCACGCCCTGGATGGGCTGCCGGGCCTGCGCGGTCAGGTGTCGGCGCTGGCGCTGGTGCCACAGGATTCGGTGAAGGCCTTCACCGACATCATCGGCCATCTGCTGTCCGTGGTGTTCGAGGCCGCCGACATCGCCGCCGACCCGGCGATCTCCCGCGCCCTTGTCGCCCTGTTCAACATGGTCCAGGGCAAGGAATTCGCCGGGCAGGAGCGGGCGACCGCCAGCGCCGGATTCTCGCGCGGGCGCTTCGACGGGGCGGAGCATGCCCGCCTCGCCCAACTGATCGATGCACAGAACCGCGCCTTCCGCATCTTCGCGGAGTTCGCCGATCCCGCCCACGCCACCGCCTTCCGCACCGCCCTGGCCGACCCGGCGGTGGCGGAGGTGGAGCGGATGCGTGCGGTGGCGCTCTCCGACGATGCCCGTCACGGCGAACTGTCGGGCATCACGCCGGAGGTCTGGTTCGAACGCTCCACCCGCCGCATGGATCTGCTGAAGACGGTGGAGGACCGGCTGACCGAGGACCTCCGCCACCTGTGCGAGGCGAAGCTGGTCCAGGCCCGCGCCGATCTGGAACGGTCCGACGGCCGCACCCCCGACGCGGTGATGCCGGTCGCCATGGTGCTGGTCGACGCCGATCCGACCCTTGCAGGGCAGGACACCTCCGGCCTCTATGCCCCCGACGGGCTGCGGCCGAAGCTGATGCGCTCGGTCCTCGACGTCGTGCAGGCACAGTCGCAGCGCCTGCGCGACGTCAGCCTGGAACTGGAGACCGCCAAGGCGGCGCTCAACGAACGCAAGGTGATCGACCGCGCCAAGGGCCTGCTGATGTCCACCCGCAACCTGTCGGAGGAGGAGGCCTACAAGCTGATCCGCAAGACGGCGATGAACCAGAACAAACGAATCATCGAGGTGGCGGAGGCCATCCTCAGCATGTCCGACATCCTCCGCGGCGTCACTGCCGGCGCCCCGGCGGGAGGAGGCTGACCCGATTACTGCACCGTCCGCACCGGCGAGAAGGGCAGCCCCGCCTGATCCAGCGCCCGGTCGATCACCTCCTCGGACTTCTGGTCGAACAGCTGCAGCAGCAGGTCGTCGACCATCCAGTCGTTGGTGGGGGTGCAGGCGGTGAACAGCTCGCTGATGACCTCCGCCTGGAAATCCTCGCGGCCTGCGTCGCCGCCCTCATACTCCATCCGCTTGGCGACGCCGACCGCGACCTGGAACGGGTGGGTCAGGCCGGGGGCGACGGTCGCCTTCTTCATCAGCGCCGCCATGCCCAGCTCGCCGTCGTCCCAGGCCAGCCGGCGGGCATTCTCCTGTGGGATGCCGGCGCGCAGCGCCATGCCGGCGACGAACAGCCCGAGGTCGCCGGCGCACAGCGCCCGGAACAGCAGGACCGGCGTCAGGCGGCGGTTGGTGTGCAGCCACTGGATCACCGCGTCGATGTCCTCGGCCCCGCGCAGCACCGGGCGCAGCATGCGCATGGTCGCCGCCTCCCGCCCGCGCTCGACCAGCCGTTCGACCAGCTCGCGCGACAGGCCGTGCGCCTGCATCAGCGTGGTGCGCATGCTGTCGGAGACGAAGGCGACCACCCGTTCCACCATCGCCAGCGACAGGCCGGGGCGGGTCGCCGCCGCCTCGCTGACCATGCGGACGCGGCCGAAGCGGTCGAGCGCGCGGCTCATGGCGCTGTCCGGCACCTCGGCGCCGTCGTTGCGCAGCAGCGCGGTCACCGCGATCACGTTGCCGCGCTCGGCGATCGCGCCGGAGACGCGGGCCGAGACCTTGGAGCGGCTGGCGACCGCCACATGCTTGCCGGCATCGGGATCGGACAGCACGTCCAGCAGCAGGTCGTCCGTCAGTCCGGCGGCGTCGCGCAGGATGGGGAAGGCCACCCGGCCGACGTCGCGCACCAGCCGCTCCGCCAGATCCCCGGTCAGCAGCGGGCTGTTGCGCAGCTGCCAGGCCACCGCCTCGCGCACCGCCACCTGGGCGTCGCCGGCAAAGCAATGCACCACCTCGATCGCCAGCGACCGTTCGGCCGGGCTGAGCGCGCCTGCCTCCAGGTCATGGAACAGCTTGTTCATCGTCTCGATCCGCGTTTCCGCGTTCGGCGAGACGAGCAGCCGCTCCACGTCCTTGGCTGACAGGCCGTTGGGGTGGGGGTCGTCGGGGTGGGCGGCGGCGTGTGGCATCATGGCACCCGGCTGCGGCATCGGAGAAAACCTTCGCTCAATCGAAATCGAGGCAGGAATAACGGACCATGTCGCCCCAAAGCCGGTCGAGCCGGCGGAGCGTGCGGTAGCTGGCCTTGAGGTCGCGGACCTCGGTCTCGTTGCGGACCAGCGCCTCGGCCTGCGCCTGCTCCATCCGCCGCAGCCCCTCCCACAGCTCCCGACCCTTGTCGGTCAGCTGGAGGCGGGCGGTGCGGCGGTCGCGCTGGTTGGCGGCCCGGTTGATGTATCCGGCGTCGACCAGGATCTTCAGGCTGTAAGAGGCGTTGGAACCCAGGTAATAGCCGCGCTCCATCAGGTCGCGGACCGACAGCTCGTCCTCGCCGATCAGCATGATCATCAGTGCCTGGACCGGCCCGATGTCCTCGATCCCCTGCTTGGACAGCCCGACGCGGACGACATCGAGGTAGCGGCGGTGCATCCGCTCGATCAGGCGCGCCATGCCGTGGAAGTCGGCGAGGTCGAGAGCCTCGCCGGGCTTGCCACTCGGCTGGTCCACGGATTTGTCGTCCGGTCCCGGTTCGGGCGCGTCGTCGTCGTCCCAGTCCAGATTGCTCATCGCGTCCATGATCCCGGCTCTAGCATTGCCGTCGTCCTTCCTGCTGACTCACTCAGCCGCGGCGGCAAGACCGCGGAAGCCGTTGGGATGTGCGCTGCGCCACGCCCAGGCGCTGCCGATGATGCTGTCCAGCTCCGGGAAGCGCGGCTGCCAGCCGAGGTCGCGGCGGATGCGCTCCGACGAGGCAATCAGCACCGGCAGGTCGCCGGGGCGGCGCGGACCGACCTTCACCGGCACGCTTCTGCCGGTGATGCGTTCCACCGACGCGATCACCTCGCGCACGCTGTAGCCGGTGCCGTTGCCGAGGTTGTAGCGGACCGACCGCTCGTCCAGCGCGTCCAGCACCCGCAGATGGGCGTCGGCCAGATCGCAGACATGGATATAGTCGCGGATGCAGGTTCCGTCGCGGGTCTCATAGTCGTCGCCGAAGATTTCGATGTGCGGCCGCTTGCCGGTGGCGGCGTCCATCACCAGCGGGATCAGGTGCGTCTCCGGGCTGTGATCCTCGCCGAGCCGTCCGTTGGGATGGGCGCCCGCGGCGTTGAAGTAGCGCAGGCAGGCGGAGCGCAGTCCATGGCAGCGGTCGGCCCAATGCAGGGCGCGCTCGATCATGAACTTCGATTCGCCATAGGGGCTGCCGGGATCGATCGCCTCGTCCTCGTCGATCGGGATCCGCTTGGGCGAGCCGAACAGGTTGGCGGTGGAGGAGAAGACCAGCTTCATCACCCCCGCCTTCACCGCGGCGCGGATCAGGTTCAGCGAGGTGACGGTGTTGCCGTGCAGATAGGCGTGCGGGTCTCGCATCGATTCGCCGACCACCGACAGGGCTGCGAAGTGGAACACCGCATCGAAGCGCCATTGCCCGAACACGCGGGCCAGTGCCGCCTCGTCCGCCAGATCGGCCTGGACGAAGGTCGCCTCGGCCGGAACGGCGGCGGCATGGCCCTGGCGCAGATTGTCGAACACCACGACCTTGTGGCCGCGGTCGAGAAGCTCTGCCACACAGTGGCTGCCGACATAGCCGGCGCCGCCGGTGACGAGGATGGTTTTGGAGGTCGTCATGGAGCGTGGGTTTCCTTGAACCGGATTTTGGGCCGCAACCTGAAGCGGGCGGCCGGCATGGTGGAAGGAAAGCGGGGGCGGTGCAGGGCGGGCCGGATGGGGGGATCGCGGCGCCTTGCGAAAACTCATGCAGCGCAGCATGCACGATGTCGGACGCGTCTGACCAGATGGCTGCAAAAACTGCCACCAATGGCCTAAGACCTTCGGTGAAGTGCTGAGTTTCTGTTTTCTGTCAGTGCCTTACAGGCGCACATATACCCCTTTTTCGACTGCTGGAAAGGAGTGGAGACCGAAACTTGTCACACGTCCCTAAAATGTCCCTGGTGTAGGGCTTAAGCGTGCCAAGTCCGCCGACGCCTCCCCCCGCGTCCGAACCTGTCCAATCATAGGCGACCGCCCGATCACGGGACTGGCCGCATCCGGCATCCCCCCAGCCGGCTTCCTGTCCCGCGCCCGTCGTCGCCGGCAGCTTTTTCCGTTTGTGCCCATTTTCCAGCGCCGTACGAGCCGGCGAGTCCTCCATCAGGAAGGATCGACTATGAGTTCCGTGGATCGGCCCCTGCTGACCCAAGCCTACCGGAAGATCGGACAGGGCCTCCTGCTGGCCGGCATCCTCAGCCTGTTCGTGAACGTCCTGATGCTGGTGCTGCCGCTTTTCACCATGCAGGTCTATGACCGGGTGATGAGCAGCCGCAGCCTGGAAACGCTGACGATGCTGGCGATCATCGCGGTGGGGGCGCTGGCGCTGTACGGCGTGCTGGACTTCATCCGCGCCCGCGCCTTCCTGGTGACCAGTGCCGTGATCGCGCACCGCTTCAACGTCCCGGCGCTGGAGGCCTCGATCGTCGACGCGCTGTCTGGGGGCCCGCGCAATGCGGCGCAGACCATGCGCGACCTGAACGACCTGCGCAGCTTCATGACCAGCAGCGCCGTGACCGCCCCGCTGGAACTGGCCTGGGCGCCGATCTTCCTGGCGATCCTGTTTCTGCTGCACCCGGTCTACGGCGTGCTCGCCATCATCTCGGCGCTGGTGCTGCTGGTGATGGGCGTGCTGACCGATATGCTGACCCGGCGGCCGATGGCCCAGGCGAACGAGGCCTCGGCCCGCGTCTTCGCCGACATCGCCGGCACCGTCCGTCATGCGGAAGCGATCGAGGCGATGGGCATGCTGCCGGCCCTGGCCCGGCGCTGGCAAGCGGCGCAAAGCGGATCGGCCGGGATGATCGACCGCGGCGCCACGCTGTCGCGTGGGCTGGCGGCGTCCTCCCGCTCGCTGCGGATGATCCTTCAGGTCGGCGTGATCGCGGCCGGCGCCACGCTGGTAATCGACAATCTGGTGACCCCCGGCAGCATGATGGCCGCCGGCCTCATCACCGGGCGGCTGCTGCACCCCTTCGAACAACTGGTGGACGGCTGGCGCCAGTGGGTAAAGGCGCTGGAGGCGCATCGCCGCATCCGCGACCTGCTGAACAACGGCGCTTCGGCCCGCTCGACCATGCCGCTGCCGCAACCCACCGGCGCGCTGACCGTCGACCGCGTCAGCCACGTGCCGGCCGGGATGAGCCGCCCGGTGCTGCGCAACGTCTCCTTCGCGATCGAGGCGGGGGAGGTGCTGGGCGTCATCGGCCCGTCGGGCGCCGGCAAATCGACGCTGGCCCGCCTGCTGGTCGGCGTCTGGCAGCCGACGGCCGGCGGCATCTATCTGGACGGCACCAGCACCTATCTGTGGGAGCGTGAGAGCTTCGGCAAATATGTCGGCTACGTGCCGCAGTCGGTGGCGTTGCTGGACGGCACCATCGGCGAGAATATCTCCCGCATGGCCAGCGCCGATCCGGCGGAGATCGTCCGCGCCGCCCGGCTGGCGGGCGTGCACGAGATGATCGGCCGCTTGCCTTTCGGTTACGACACGCCGGTGGGCGACAGCGCCTTTTCCCTGTCCGGCGGCCAGCGGCAGCGCATTGCGCTTGCCCGCGCCCTGTTCGGCCGTCCGCGCCTGCTGGTGCTGGACGAGCCCAACTCCAACCTTGACCATGAAGGCGAGCAGGCATTGCTGAACGCCGTTCACAAGGTGAAGGCCGACGGCACGACGGTGGTGATGATTGCCCATCGTCCGTCCATCGTCGCCATCGCCGACAAGCTGGTGGTGATGAAGGAGGGCGCCGTCGAGCATTTCGGCGCCCGCAGCGACGTCCTGAAACTGGTGCAGCCGGGCGGCGTACCCGCTGGCGTGACCCGTCTCGTCCGCAGTGGAGAACAACGATGACCGGCGAAACGCCCCTTCTGTCGTCCCAGCCCGTCTGGACCGCGACCATCGACATGGCGCCGGTCGAACCGTCGCTTCGGGGTACCGCCCTGGCGGGAGCGCTGGCCGTGCTGGTGGGATTCGGCGGCTTCCTGACCTGGGGCTTCACCGCCAGCCTGGACAGCGCCGCCCTTGCCGCCGGTACGGTAATGGTGGAAAGCCACCGCAAGACCGTCTCCCATCTTGAGGGCGGCATCCTGCGCGACCTGCTGGTCAAGGACGGCGACCTCGTGCAGGCCGGCCAAGTGCTGCTGCGGATGGACTCCACGCAAAGCCAAGCGGTGGTCGCGCAGCTGCAGGGGCAGTATTGGACGGCATTGGCAAAGATGGGCAGGCTGCGCGCCGAACAGTCGGACGCGGCCAATCCACTGTTCGCCGATGAATTGGTCAAGGCCGCTCGTGACAATCCGGTGGCGGCCGAGGCGATGGCGGTCGAAGAACGGCTGTTCCGCTCCCGCCATGACAGCTACGTGGCCCAGCTGGGGATCCAGCGCAAGCAAATCTCCCAGCTGCGCGACGAGATCGTGGCGCTGGAGGCCCAGCGCGTCGCCACCGCCGATCGGCTGCGTTACACCCAGGACGAGTTGCGGGTGGTGCAGGGCCTGCTGGCCAAGGGTTATGAGCGCAAGCCGCGGATGCTGGAGCTTCAGCGCAACGTAGCCGACTCCGAAGGCCGGCTGGGCGAGCTGATGGCGAACAAGTCCAAGGCGGAACAGGCCATCGCCGCTGCCGAACTGACCATGATCAACATCGGCAACACCCGCCGGTCGGAGGTCTCGACCGACCTGCAGGCGGCCCAGGCCAGCGTTTCAGACCTGTCGGAACGGTTGCGCAGCGCCGACGACGTGCTGCTGCGGCAGGCGGTCACCGCGCCCCAGGCCGGGCGGGTCACGGGGCTGAAGTTCTTCACCTCCGGCGGCGTGATCCCCGCCGGCGCCGGCATTCTCGACATCGTGCCGCAGGACGACGCCATGATCGTGGAGGCGCGCGTCTCACCGCATGATGTCCAGAATGTGGAGGTCGGCAGCAAGGCCATGGTGAAGCTGACCGGCTACCGTCAGCGTGCCGTGCCGCCGGTGGCGGGGCAGGTGGTGTCGCTGTCGGCAGACCAGCTGGAGGACGAGCGCACCGGCGCCTATTACTTTGCGGCGCGGATCAGCATGGATGCGGCGGAACTGAAGGCCCTGCCCAATGTCGAGCTGCATCCCGGCATGCCGGCCGAAGTAATGATCCATGGCCACGCCCGCCGCGCCATCGATTACTTCCTGACACCGCTGACAGATGGCCTGCAGAGAGCCTTCCGCGAGCGGTAAGCGTAACCGCCATCCCCCCGGTCCTCCCCCGTTCGGGCCGGTGCGGGCTGGGGTGCTTGCCTGGGTATCCATCCCCTGCCAAGCGGCCCCGTGGAAGGGCCGGCGTCCCCCACGCCGGCCCTTTTGCACATCCGCGAATGGGACAAGGTGACAGGCGACAACCCATCCTTTGCTTCTGTGGCTTTGTTCGGACCGCCCGGATTTGAAAACTATCCTTTAACGAAAATCGGTCTTGGTTGATGTCGACACGGGTCCGCGGGCTCCTCGGAGTCAGAATGAGGGATAGGCCATCATTTTTTAAGACGGAAACTGCTTAGAATTTCGATGTAAATCAGACTAACTGTCTTTTTGAAAATATCGACAATGCGCTCTACTGCAAGAATCCGTTGTCTTGACTCAACTTTCTCTTCCATGTGCCCGAGTTTTATCACACTATCCGCCCTATAGATTTGGTTACACCGAAAGGCGAGCTCAGCCTTTCGAGCGAGGCCGAAAGACGGCCCAACAATCCCAATCACATCGCAAGGAGACACCTACGATGGCTACGGTTCCTGGGGGCAGCTACGACGTGCATGTCGGCACGAATCATGACGATCTGCTGGTTGGCGGACAGGGGAACGACCTGGTGCTGGGGGGCAACGGGAACGACACTCTGCTCGGCGGCGATGGACATGACGCTCTGTTCGGGGGGAACGGTGCGGACGTGATCCATGGCGGCACCGCGGCGGACGTGCTGCTGGGGGGTAACGGCAACGACATCATCGACGGCGGTTCGGGCGACGACATCATCCTGGGGGGGAATGGTGACGACGTTCTGATCGGCGGCGCCGGTCGCGACGTGCTGGATGGCGGCAACGGCAATGACGTGCTGTCCGGGGGGGACGGCAACGACATTCTGACCGGCGGCAAGGGTGACGACATCCTGTCCGGCGGCGGCCACGACGACATCCTCGACGGCGGCAAGGGCAACGACATCCTGCATGGCGGCACCGGCAACGACATGCTGTCCGGCGGCGACGGCAACGACGTGCTGTTCGGCGATGACGGCAACGACATCCTGGACGGCGGCAAGGGCAACGACATCCTGTCCGGCGGCGCCGGTCACGACGTCTTCATCTTCTCCGGCGGCGGTGGCCAGGACGTGGTCCTGGACTTCAAGGCCGGCGAGGACGTCCTGCAGATCTCCCGCAACATCAACGGTCTGAAGGTGACCGACGCCGCCGATCTGGCCGCCCGCGTCACCGACCAGCATGGCGACGCCGTGATCGACCTCGGCCATGGCGACAGCATCACGCTGAAGGGTGTCTCGGCCGCAGACATCCACAACCACCCGAACGACTTCTTCGTCATTCACTGATCGGGCACTGATCGTCCGACGCTTTTTCAAACGTCTGACGAGAGGGACGGACCGGTGGTGTCAAGGCCGCCGCCGGTCCCCCTTTGCCTGAAGTCCACCTTCTTTGACTTTCAAACCCATCGACGCTGCCGGAATCCCAATCATGACCGTCATCGCCGTCCTGCCGAATTCGGTGTCGATCGCCCCCGCCCAACGTCTGGCGCTGGGCCGCCGCTTCCTCCTCGTCTCCTGGACCATGGACGGGAAGGTGGACGGCACGGCCGATCCGGTCGGCCCGATCACGCCGAGCGTCGACGGCGAGCCGGTGCGTCCGCCCTTCACCACGCTGACCGTCGAGACCGGCTGGGGCGGGCGGCGCGTCCTGTCGATCCTGCCGGCACCGCGCGACCCGCGGATGCCCATCCATTTCATCGCCAACAACCGCGTGATCGCCGAACTTCGCACCGAATCCGGCGCCGCCGATCTGGACGCCACCGGGCTGCTCGGCAGCCTGGACGGCGCGGCCCGGCTGCGGGTGTTGCGCTTCCTGTTCGATTTCGCCTGCTCCACCCCGGCGCTTCGCCGCGATGCCGCCTTCGCTGGCCTGTGCCGCCGGCTGGTGCTGGACCGTGCGGCGGAGCCGGCCGATCTGGCGGTCCGCGCGACGGCGGGCGGTGGCCTTCTGCTGTGTGCCGGCGCGCTGTCCGGCCGTTTCGGCGCCATCAATGGTCTGGTGGTACTGTCGCCGAACACGGTGGCACGGGCGCCATTCGATGCCTGCATCGGTGCCGATCCGGCTGGGAAGGGGCGCATCGCCTTCGACCTGCTGATCGACCACGGGTTGTGCGCGCCGGGCAACTTGCTGGTGGTGCTGGGCGCCAACGGCGTCGCCTGCCGCCGCTTCCCCGAAGAACCGGTCGGCCTCCCGACCCTGACCGACCGCCTGAACGCCCGTCCCGACACGCCCGCCACCCTTCGCCATTATCTGCTGACCTGCCTCGCCCAGCGTGGCCGCAGCGATGCGTCCGCCGCCTCGGCGGTCAGCGAGTTGCAGGCGCTGGCCCCGCTGCCGCGCCGGCAGGCGGCCGATGCCAAGCGGCCGATCGGCGCCTCGCTCGACCTCGCGGTTCCCACGTCCGACGGCGGGCTGTTCCTTGCCGGCTGGCTGCACGATCCCCATGCGCTGGCGGCGGAACTGGTGGTGCGCACTCCCTTCGGCGGCGAACGCCGGGTGGAGCGCTTCGCCCACCGTTTCCCGCGCGAGGATGTCGCCAAGCTCTACGCCACCTCGGGCATCGACCGCAGCGGCTTCATCCTGCATCTGCCGGGTACGCCCGAACCGGCGGAGGCGCTTCAGGTGACGGCGGAGCTTCGGCTGGCGTCGGGCGGCGCGCTGCGCCTCGTCCCGCCGCCGCGTCCACGCGCCCATGCCGACGCCCGCGCCGCCGTGCTGGGCAGCCTGCCGCCACGCTTCGCCACGCCGGAACTGCTGGAGACCGTCATCGGCCCAGCCGTCGCCCCGCTGCACGCCGCCCATCTCGCCACCCGTGGCGAGCCGGAACTGGTCGTCTACGGCGAGCGCAAGGCCAAGCCCGCGGTGTCGGTGATCATCCCGCTCTACCGCACGCTGGAATTCCTGCGTTTTCAGATCGCGTGTTTCGCCACCGATCCGGCGATGGCCGACGCCGAACTGGTCTTCGTGCTCGACAGCCCGGAGCAGCGCGACGAGGTGGTGCATCTGCTGCGCGGCTTCCATGGCCTCTATGGCCTGCCGATGCTGCTGCTGGTGCAGAGCGCCAACTACGGCTACTCCGCCGCCAACAATGCCGGCGTCGCGGTGGCCCGCGGCAACCGTCTGCTGTTCCTCAATTCCGACGTCGTGCCCGACCGCGCCGGCTGGCTGCCGCAACTGGTCGCGGCGCTGGAGGAACGTCCGGGTATCGGCGCGGTGGGGCCGAAACTGCTGTTCGATGACGACAGTCTCCAGCATGCCGGCCTCTATTTCGACCGCGATCTGCAGGGCGCCTGGTACAACCACCATTACTTCAAGGGCCTGCCGCGCGACTTCGCCGCCGCCTGCCGTCCGCGCGCGGTTCCCGGCGTCACCGGCGCCTGCCTGCTGACCACGCGGGCCGCCTACACCGCCGCCGGCGGCTTCTGCGAGGACTACATCATCGGCGACTTCGAGGATTCGGACCTCTGCCTGCGCATTCGCGGCCAGGGTCTCGACATCCGCTATGCCCCGGCGGTCGAGCTTTACCATCTGGAGCGCCGCTCCATCGGCCGGCACCAGGGCTACACCCGCGGAGTCGCCTCCGAATACAACCGCTGGCTCCATGGCCGCCGCTGGGCCGACCGCATGGCCGAGCTGATGGCGCGCGACTGGTGCGCCGACGACGAGGCACGGCCTTCCAAGGCCGGCCGCAGCCGCAAGACCGCACAGGTGACCCGATGAATGCGCTTCTGCCGACCCCGCAGCTTGCAGTCCTGCGCCGCCAGACCGATCCGCGGCTGGAATGGCTCTGCGCCCAGATCGCGCGCAACCGCTTCCTGCCGGTGCCGCCGTCCGAACTGCATTTCATCGGCGACGGCGATTTCCGCGCCATCGGGGCGGAGTTCCTGCGCCATTTCGTTCGTCTCGGCGGCCTGCGTCCCGACCACAAGGTGCTGGAGATCGGCTGCGGCGTCGGCCGCATGGCCCTGCCGTTGACGCAATATCTCGATTCGTCCTACGACGGCATCGACATCGTGCTGGACGGCATCCGCTGGTGCGCCTCGACCATCACGCCGGCCTATCCGGAGTTCCGCTTCCACCATCTCGACGTCGCCAACGGCCTTTACAATCCCGACGGCAGGATCGAAGGGGAGACGGCGACGCTGCCCTTCAAGGCGGCATCCTACGACTTCGTCATCCTGACCTCGGTCATCACCCATCTGCGCACGGCCGACACCGAGCGCTACGCGGCGGAGATCGCGCGTGTGCTGAAGCCGGGCGGGCGCTGCTTCCTCAGCCTGTTCCTGGCCGACGCCACCGCCCGCGCCGGCATCGCCAAGGGCACCGCGCGGCCGCCGTTCCGCGATGATCCGGGCCGCGATGCGCCGGGAGTGGAACTGCTGGCCGATCCGGAGCACCCCAACGCCGCCGTCGCCTATGACGAGGCGTTCCTGCTCGGCCGCTTCGCCGCCCATGGCCTGCGCCCGGCGCGTCCGGTGATGCGCGGGCATTGGAGCGGCCAGCGCGAGGCGGAAAACTTCCAGGACCTGCTGGTTCTGGAGAAGGGGGCCATGCCATGAGCCGCCGCCGCCTTCCGCTGCTTCCCGCCAACCACACTGCCGCCCGTCCCGCCCCGCGCCAGCCGGCGCGCCCGCTGGTCGCCGCCCGGCCGCCGCGGGTGCTGCTGATCGCGCACAACCATCCGAGCCTGCATCCCGGCGGCACCGAGATCTTCGCGCACGAGCTGTTCGGCGGCCTGAAGGCGGCGGGGGCGGAATGCCTGTTCCTGGCCTGCACCAACGATACCCACCGCGCGCCGCGTCCCGGCACAGGCTTCCAGACGCTGGGCCGCAGCGCCGACGAGGTGCTGCTGTGGGCCGGTCATTTCGATCATTTCCACCAGAGCCAGATCGACCTGCACGGGCTGGTTCCCGACCTGTCCAACCTGCTGCGCGCCTTCCGGCCCGACATCGTGCATGTGCATCACACGCTGCTGTTGGGCGTGGAGATGCTGTTCCTGATCCGCCGCGTCTGCCCGGATGCGAAGATCGTCTACACTCTGCACGACTATTACCCGATCTGCGCCAATGACGGGCAGATGGTCACGCCGCCGCGCGGTGAGGGCGGACGCGCGCTGTGCGGCAAGGCGTCGCCCGATGCCTGTCACCGCTGCTTCCCCGACAGGCCGGCCGACCAGTTCCTGCTGCGCGAGAAGCACATCAAGGCGATGTTCGGGCTGGTCGACCAGTTCCTGGCACCGAGCCGCTTCCTGCGCGACCGCTATGTCGCCTGGGGCCTCGACCCCGCCCGCATCGAGGTGATGGCGAACAGCCGGCCGGCGGTGGAGCCGGCTCCGAGGCGCGACCTCGCCCCCGGTGCTGCGCGCGACGCCTTCGCCTATTTCGGCAACCTGAATCCATTCAAGGGCGTCACCGTGGCGCTCGACGCCGTCGCCCGCATGGCGCGGCAGGGGCTCTTCCCCTCGCTCGCCGTCCATGGCGGCAGCCTCTATCAGGCGCCGGAGTTCCGCCAGCGCGTGGCCGACGGCTTCGACGCGACGAACGGCCTTGCCACCGCCCATGGTCCCTATCGGCCGCAGGAGATGCCGGCGCTGATGGCTGCCGCCGACTGGGTGGTGATGCCGTCGATCTGGTGGGAAAACGCGCCGCTGGTGATCCAGGAGGCCTTCCAGCACCGCCGGCCGGTCATCGTCAGCGGCATCGGCGGCATGGCGGAGGCGGTGCGCGACGGCATCGACGGCCTGCATGTCCGTCCCAACGACGCGGCCGACCTCGCCCGCGTCATGACCCGTGCCATGACCGAACCCGATCTGTGGGAGCGGCTGTCGGCCAACATCCCCGCCGTCCGCCCGACGGAGGAGGCCGCGTCGCTCCACCTCGCGCTCTACGGCGAACTTCTGTCATCCGCACCCGCCGCTCTCAACCAGGGGAACCGCACCCGATGAAGGACCGCAGCACCAAGGCCGACATCACCGCCGCCGTCCTGCTGGACGAGGACACGCTGATGCTGTTCGGCGCTATCGACCAGCCCCTGCCGGCCGACAGCGCGGTGATGCTGGACGGCATGATCGACGGACGGTTCCGTGGCGGCTGCTGGACCGACGCGGCGGGGGAGCGCTGGTTCCTGGGCGCCATCCGTGTCACCGGGCTGGCCCACATGCGCCCGTCCCGCATCGAGATCGAGGATGCCCGGGGCAAGCATCTGCTGCTGCCGCGCCTGTCCAATGTCCGCACCAACCCCGCCCATCTCGTCGCAGCACTGCGCGAGGTGCAGCCGCAGTCGCTCGGCGTGGCGCTGGATGTCGCCGTGACCCTGCTGTCCGGCCCGGAGATGGGCGAGGGCGAAGCGGGGGACGGCGACCGCCGCACCCGCCTGCTGTCGGGTCTTGCCCATGAAGCCTCCCGCCCCGACGGGTTCGCCGAGGTGCTGGGGCGCTTCCGCGACGGCGCGCTGATGGTGCAGGGCTGGTCGCACGGCTTTCCGGCCGGCACCGCTCCCGTGCTGGTCGAGGCCGACGATCTGCGCTCCCATGCCAGCGCCGCCGCGCCCTTCCACCGCCCGGACCTGCCGGACGATGCCTCCGGTTTGCTGACCGTTCTGGAAGGCCCGGTCGCCGCCCCCGACACCATCCGCCGCATCCATTTCCGCGCCGCCGACGGCTGGCGCCATCTGGCGATCTTCGAACACCGGCAGTTGCTGGCCGACGGCGTCGCCTCCGCCCATGCCCGCGACATGCTGGGCCAGTTGCAGGGCGATGCCGCCCGCCGCGGTGTCGCAGCCGCCATCGCCGCCCGCTACAACGGGGTGGAGACGGTATCGCAGATCCAGGCGCCGGTGCGTATGGGGCTGGACATGGCGGTGCGCGTTCCGGGCGCCGGGCTGTTCGTCTGCGGCTGGCTGCTCGACCCCACCCAGGCGGTTCGCGCGGTGACCGTCAAGGGTGGTGGCATGACGGCGCGGCTGGACACCGACTGGTCGCGGCTGGCCCGCAAGGACGTGTCCGAGGCATTCGCTCACGACCCGATGTTCGCCGGCCGTCTGCTGCCGGGCAATGACGGCCACGGCTTCACCGCCTTCGCCCGCGAACCGGCCGGCATCGCCGCCGACGTCGAGTTCCATCTGGAACTGACGCTGGCCGACGGCATCGCCTTTCTGCCGCTGCCCTGCCAGCCGCCGACCGGTGACGCGCTGCGCCGCATGCTGGGTGCGGTCAATCCCGACAGCCCGTCCATCGACCGCGTCATCGCCACCCATCTCGGGCCGATGCTGCGCATGGCTGCGTCCGGGCAGCCGGCTCCCTCCTCCGTCCTGCACCCGATGGGCCGCGCGGTGAAGAGCCCGCGCGTGTCGGTGATACTGCCGGTCTGCGACGGGCGCGAGGATGTGGACCTGAACCTTGCCCGCATGGCCAACGACTCGGACTTCGCCGAAGCGGAAATCCTGGTGGTGGCCGGTGCCGGCACCCATGAACGGCTGGCCGGCATGGTCCGGCAAGCCGCCGGCTTCTACCGGCTGGCGGTCGGCTTCGTCGCGGCACCCACCGCCGCCGATCCGTTCGAAGCGGTCGCGGCATCCCTGCCGCATGTCCGCGCCGACCGCGTCCTGCTGCTGTCGCCGTCGGTTCTGCCGACCGAGCGCGGCTGGCTGTCGGCGCTGGAGCGTGCGATCCGCAAGCCGAACGCCGTGGGCTCCGCAGCACTGGCGCCGGTGATGGCCAGCCCGACCCTTCTGTATGAGGACCATTCCGTCCGCTTCGCCGGCATCGTCGCGGTGGAAGGGCCGGGCGGCGTCCTCACCTACGAGCGCCGCTTCGCCGGCTATCCGCGCGACTGGCTGAAGGAGCAGGAGGTGTCGGCGGTCGATGCCGCGTCGGCCGACTGCGCGCTGCTGCCGCGCGAGCTGCTGGTGCGGGCGATGGCCGACGGCGGCCGCTATCTCGGGCCGGAGCCGAAGGGGTTGGACCTGTGCCTGCGGGTGCGGGCGGCCGGCGGTTCCTGCCTGTGGCTGCCGAAGGTCCGGCTGGTGGCGGTTGACGAACAGTCCCGCCACGCCCGCGACCCCCGGCTGGAGCGCATGAGCGCGCTGGTCGACGAATGGAACTTCGCGGAGCGCTGGAAGGCGTCGATCGCGGCCTGAGTTATTGACCCTATTCCGTTTCTCACCACCCCCGCTTAGGACAGACGGTCACCCGATGAGCAAGACCAAGCGCGCGCTGATCATCAGCCATGGCCACCCCTCCTTCTCGCTGGGCGGGGGTGAGGTCGCCTCCTACAACCTGCACAACGGCCTGCACGACCTGCCGGGCTGGGAAAGCCATTATCTGGCCCGCGTGGCGCCGCCGATCGCCCAGCATCGCGGCTCCGCCCTGATGGCTCTGCGCCAGAAGGAGCGGGAGGTGCTGTATTACGCCAACGACTACGACCATTTCCGCCTGTCCAACCGCAACCTGCCGGGGCTGGAGAAGGACTTCGTCCGTTACGTCCGCGACCTACAGCCGGACGTGGTGAACTTCCACCATTTCCTCGGGCTGGGGATCGAGACGATCCAGGCGGTGCGTCAGGCCCTGCCGCGCGTGCCCATCGTGGTGACGCTGCACGAGTACCTGTCGATCTGCCATCACCATGGCCAGATGGTGAAGACCAGCCGCAACACGCTGTGCTACCGCGCCAGCCCGGCCGACTGCGCCGGCTGCTTCCCGCAAATCGGCGAGGCGGAGTTCTTCAAGCGCGAATTGTTCCTGAAGACCTTCCTGGAGCAGGCGGATTTCTACGTCAGCCCGTCGAACTTCCTGATCGACCGCTATGTCGACTGGGGTCTCCCGCGCGAGAAGTTCCGCATGATCGAGAACGGCCTGACCATCGAGGGCATCGCCCCGCCGCGTCCGGTCACCCGAGCCGGCAAGCGCAACCGCTTCGCCTTCTTTGGCCAGCTGACCGAGTTCAAGGGCGCCCATCTGCTGGTGGAGGCGGTGTCGCGCATCTCCGAAAAGGCCTGGGGCGAGGACGGTGCGCTGATGATCTTCGGCGGAAATCTGGAACGCCAGCCGGAAGCTTATCAGAAGCGTTTCAACGAGGCGGTGGAGAAGGCCGGGGACCGGGTGCGCTTCTACGGCAGCTACCGCTCCGCCGAGTTGCCGGGGCTGATGAAGGACGTCGATTGGATGATCATCCCGTCGATCTGGTGGGAGAATTCCCCCGTCGTCATCCAAGAGGCCTTCCTGCACGGCCGCCCGATCATCGCCAGCAACATCGGCGGCATGGCGGAGAAGGTGACCCACGGTGTCGATGGCCTGCATTTCCGCAACGGCAGCGTCGAGGATCTGGTGGACCGCATGACGGAGGCGCTGACCACGCCCGACCTGTGGGACCGCCTGCGCCTGCGCATCCGCCGCCCAATTGACCGCGCCGAGTGCGCCCGCCAGCACGCGGAGGTGTTCGACGCGCTGATGGCTGCAGGAGGGGCCGCGGCCTCGATGCCCGAGCGGGCAGTGGCGCAGCGGTCGTGATTAGGGAATGTTGGAACGACCTGTGATATTTTAAAATACACAGCAGATTTATTTCCAACATTGGCCGGAAAATTTGGTAGCGTTGGAATGAAAATCACAGGATACGTCTTGCAAGTCCTGCGTGGATATTCGATTCAGCCCGGCAGTGATCCGGGCGTCGTCCGCCCCTATTGTTGCCCAACTCAGGGAGAGCCGCCGTGGCCAACATCCTCGTCATGATTCCGTCGGGCGAAGTCTACGATCACGACTGCGTGCGCTGGTACAGCTACCAGGATATTCAGCGCAGCATCGACCACTACCACAACATCGGTGACGCATTCGTCTTCGACTCCTCGTTGAAGCTGCTGACCTACGACAAGCTGGATGTGCTGGAGATCCGCGAGTTCCGGCAGGAGGTGGTCGACCGGATCAACGCGGAATACGACTATGTCTTCCTGCGTGGCAGCAACTACATCCACGACTCGATGGATTGGCCGGCGGCGACCATCCAGGTGCTGGCGAAGCTGCGCATTCCCGTCATCGCCTTCGGCGTCGGCGCCCAGGCGCCGGCCACCGGCAAGCTGACGCTGACCGAGGAAAGCAAGCGCATCTGGCGGATGATCGCCGACAAATCGACGACGCTGGGCGTGCGCGGCACCTACACCGCCGAAGTGCTGTGGGACCTCGGCATCAAGAACACCCGCATCGTCGGCTGCCCGACCGCCTTCCGCAACCGCGACCCGGAACTGCGCATCGACCTTCCGGCGCTGGACAGCGTGCGCAAGGTCGGCATCACCATGCGCCGCGAGGTCTCCAAGCATTATTCGCCGGACGTGCGCAAGTATCTGGAGCGCCACCGCGACTTCGTGAAGGACATTTCCCGCCGCTTCGACACCGTCCTGATGATGCAGGGCGAGGTGGAGGAGAAGAAGCTACTGTGGGGAACCGAGGAGCAGAAGGTGGAGGCCTGGGCGCACCTGCATGACAGTGCCTGGTTGAAGCAGTGGTATTTCGACGACGAGATGGACGCGCTGTACCGCGAACGCCTGTGGTATTCGGACGTCGTCGCCGACTATGAGAATCTGGTGCGGTCGAAGGACCTCGTGCTGGGCTATCGCCTGCACGGCAACCTGATGGCTCTGTCGAACGCCACGCCGTCGGTCTATTTCAGCTATGACAGCCGCACGGCGGAGTTCGCGGAGACCTTCGCGATCCCCTGCTACAACGTCTATTCGGACAAGCCCTTCGTCCTTGAGGAATATTGGGACCAGAGCCTGTTCGAGAAATTCAACCGCACCTACTACCAGCGCTATCGCGACATGCGGGAGTTCCTGGACGAGAACTACGTCCCCCACCGCATGCCCAGCCACACCCTGCGCCGCGCCACCGACCGCAAGGCGGCGTAAGCGCGAACGCCCTCTCCAGCACAACAACCGGAAGCCGGTCCCATGTCCGCCACCGCCAAAATCGTCGAACTGCGCGAGACCACCCCCGTGGCCGATCCCATCGACGCACCGCAAGCGGCGGCCATCGTCGGTCACATCGACGCCCTGCAGGGTGGCCGTGTGTTCGGCTGGGCCTGGGACGGCAACCATCCGGCCGACCGGCTGGAGGTGGAGTTGCGGCTGGAGCGGGACGGCGGCCCGCCGGAAACGCTGGCGCGGGTGGCGGCCGACCGGCCGCGGCCCGATCTGGCCGGCGGCGGCATCGGCGACGGCGCCCATGCCTTCGAAGCGGAGGTGACCCTGCCGGAGGGGGCGGACCCGTCACGGGTGGTGGCGGTGGTGCGCTCGCCCTCCACCGGCGAGACGGCGACCTTTGCCCAGCCGAACCCGGAAGACCAGCGGCTCGACCGCCTGCTGGCGCCGCATCTTCAGCGCATTGGCGAGCGGATCGACGCGCTCCGCCGCGACCAGCGCCAGCTTGCCGCCGCCCAGCAAACCATCGGCCGAATGCTGCGCGATGCGAGCGAGGGGATGACGGCCTTGCGCGCCGACGCCGCCCGTTTGGAAGCGGCCCAGGGCGAGCGATCCGACGCTCTGGCCGAGTCCGTGCGGGAACTGACGGAGAGGGTCGGCGGGTTGGAGGTGTTCCTGATGCGGATGGACCAGAGCCTGCGTGGCCTGGACAGCGCATCGGCGGAAAAGACCGGCGGAGCGGGCTGGTCGCCGCTGCTGACCGTGCTGGGGTCGACGGCCGGCGCCTTCCTGGCGGTTCTGGTCGGCTGGCTGGTGCTGCACTGAACCGGAAGGTTCCGCTACACTGAAGGGTAAGCAACCGCGGGGCACCCGGCGGTGTTGAACCTCCGCAGCCCCGCCGCCCTTCCTGCCGAAGGGTGTGCGGTGCCATCGAGCGGAGCCTGCCCACCATGTACGCCCATCATGCTTGACGGAGTTCCCGTCGCCGATCCGTCGCCCGACGCGCCGCCCCCGGTTCCGGCGTCGTCTCCCGCCACACTATCCGTGCAGAGCGAAGGCGAACTGGCGGTTCGGCTGGCGGCGCTCGCCCGCCGGCCCGGCGGTGTCCTGGTGCTCGCCCGCAGCGACGCGCGCGCCACCCGGCTGGCGCGATTGGCCGGTGACCTCTCCCCCGACATCGATGTCGTTCTGCTGCCCATCGACGAGACGGCGGCCGGCGACCGTGCCGCGCCGTCGCGGGCCGTCCTGGGGCGCCGTGCCGCCGGCCTGATGCGGCTTGCCGAAAGGGAAAGACCCGCCGCCGGCCGACTGGTCGTGGCCTCGGCCGATCTCGCCCTGCAACGGCTCCCGCCGCCGGACGCCTGGGCGGACGGGCGCTTCCGCCTGACGCGGGGAATGGCCTATGACGAGACGGCGTGGCGCAACTGGTTCGGCCGCACCGGCTATGTGCTCGACGACCGGGTGGATGAGCCCGGCGAGGTGGCGATCCGTGGCGCAGTGGTCGAGGTCTTTCCCGGCGACTGCGACCGCCCCGTCCGCTGCGACATCGCCGATGGTATCGTGCGCGACCTGCGCCTGTATGATCCGGTTTCCCAGCGGTCGACCGAGACCATCGACGCGATCACGCTGGGGCCGGTCACCGAGCTGATCGTCGGGCCGGAGATACTCGACCGGCTGGCCACCGGCCTCGCCCGACTTGGGTCCGGCTTGCCGGACAGTCTGCGGCGGCAGTTGGAGGAGGGTCGGCGCCCCTACGGCTTCGACCTTCAGCTACCCAATGTCTTCGACCACTGCCCTCTGCTGCTCGACCTGTTGCCGGATGCGCTGGTCGTGATGGATGCCGGTGCGCATGACCGCATCGAGGCACGGGCCGACGATCTGGCCGAGGCGGGTGTGGACCGGCGCTTCCGCCGTGACGATCCCTGCCTGCTGCCGGTTCCCGCACTGGAGCGCCGGCTGATCGATGCCGACGCGCTGGAGGAGCAACTGGCCGCCCGCTCCGTGCTGCCGGTGGAGGTGAAAGCCGGTGCCCCCGTGGAGGCGGCGCGAACCGAGCGCACGCTGCTGCGGCGCGCTGGCGCCTTGGTCGGCGAGGGCAGGGCGGTGCTGGTCGCCGCCCGCTCCGGCGCGGGCTCGGGCGAGGCCGACCGGCTGGCAGAGCGTGCGTCTTCGGTCTTGGGGCGTCCGGTGCCGTGTCTGGACCGCTGGCCCGACCCGCCGCTGGCGGCGGGTGGCTGCGCCGTGCTGCCGCTGCGGAGTGCCGACGGCTTCGTCTGCGACGGCATGACCGTTCTGGTGGCGCCACGCCATAGCGATGAGCGGAGTGGGGAGGCGCCCACCCGGCCGCCGCTGGCCCCGTCGGAGCTGGCGACCGGCGACTTCGTCGTGCATCTCGACTATGGCATCGGCCGGCTGATCGGGCTGGAAACCATCGCCTCCGCCGATGGCGACGGCGGGGACTCGGCAGCCGACTTCCTGGTCCTTGATTATGCCCATGACGACCGGCTGCTGGTGCCGACCGCCGATTTCGACCGGCTGTGGCGCCATGGCTCCGCCGACACCGGGGCCAGGCTCGACAGCCTGAAGAACGCCCATTGGCTGGAGCGCCGCACCGTGCTGGAGGCGGAGATCGCCGAGACCGCCAAGGGCATCCTGCGCGAGGCCCGCCGCCGCGCCCGCGAGGTGGCGCCGGTCATCGACCCGCCGGCCGACCGCATGCGCCGCTTCGGCGCCCGCTTCGGCTTCGATCCGACCGAGGGGCAGCGGCGTGCCGTCCGGGCGGTGCTCGACGCCATGCGCCAGGGCCATCCGATGGATCATCTGGTCTGCGCCGATGTCGGGTACGGCAAGACGGAGGTGGCCTTGCGCGCGGCGGCGGCAGTGGCGTTTGCCGGTCATCAGGTGGCGGTGATGGCACCGACCTCCGTCCTCGCCCGCCAGCATCTGGATGTGTTCCGCCGCCGCTTCGCCGGCTTTGGCGTGACGGTGGAGCCGCTGACCGGCGCCAT
This sequence comes from Azospirillum sp. B2RO_4, assembly GCF_051124815.1. Taxonomy (NCBI): domain Bacteria; kingdom Pseudomonadati; phylum Pseudomonadota; class Alphaproteobacteria; order Rhodospirillales; family Azospirillaceae; genus Azospirillum; species Azospirillum sp. B2RO_4. The sequence goes on from NZ_CP118487.1 coordinate 293,068, forward strand.
GACCAAGCCCGAGGCCGACCGGGTGCGTGCCGGGCTGGCCGACGGGTCGGTGGACATCGTCATCGGCACCCATGCCCTGCTGTCCAAGGATGTCCGGTTCGACCGAATCGGCCTGATGGTGGTGGATGAGGAACAGCGCTTTGGAGCCGCCCAGAAGCAGGCGCTGAAGCGGCGGACCAAGGGCGTCCACAGTCTGGCACTGAGCGCCACGCCGATCCCGCGCACCCTGCAAGGCGCCCTGGCGGGCCTGCGCGGGCTCAGCATCATCGACACGCCGCCGGCGCGGCGGCGCCCGGTGCGCACCGCCGTCACCCCGCGCGACCCCGCCACCGCCCGCGCCGCCCTGCTGCGTGAATTGGGACGCGGCGGGCAGGCCTTCTGCGTCGCTCCGCGCATCGCCGACCTCGGCGAATTGGAGGCGTGGATCCGCGAGCTTGTGCCGACGGCCCGCATCGCGGTCGCCCATGGCCGGCTGGGGGCGGCGGCGCTGGACGATGCGGTGATGGGCTTCGTCGATGGCGCGAGCGACATCCTGCTGGCGACGCCGATCATCGAATCCGGCATCGACATCCCGCGCGCCAACACGCTGCTGCTGTTCCGCCCCGACCTGTTCGGGCTGGGCCAGTTGCACCAGCTGCGCGGCCGGGTCGGGCGGGGCTCTGTGCAGGGCTACGCCTATCTGCTGACCGATCCCGACCACCCGCTGGAGGAGCGGGCGGCCCGACGGCTCGGCTCGCTGGAGGTGATCGAGAGTTTGGGCGGCGGCTTCGTGCTGAGCATGCTCGACCTCGATCAGCGCGGGGCGGGCGACCTGTTGGGCGAGGACCAGAGCGGCCATCTGCGCGCGGTGGGGACCGAACTCTACCAGCGCATCCTGGCCGACTCCCTGCGGGCGCTGCGCCGCCAGCCCGACGACCGCTGGGACCCGGAAGTGACGGTCGCGGTTCCCCACTGCATCCCCTCCGCCTACATCCCGGAGGAGGAACTGCGCATCGGCCTGCACCGCCGCATCGCCCGCACCCGCGAGGCGGGCGAACTGGACGCTCTGCGCGAGGAGATGGAGGACCGCTTCGGCCCGCTGCCGGACCCGGTGGAGCGGCTGCTGGCCATCGCCGATCTTCGGTGCCGCTGCCGGGCGCTGGGCATCGCGTCGCTCGGCTGCGGCCCGGCTGGCGTCGCCGTCACCTTGCGGGGCGAGCGCGCCGCGGCAAAGGCCGTGACCTTGGCGAAACGCTCCAAGGGATTCCTGCGCGCCCAGGACGACCGGCTGTCCGCCGCGGTGGAGGCGCCGGACGCCGATGGCCGGCTTGCCAACGCGGCCCGCGTGCTCGACTGCATCGAGGCGATCGTCCGCAAGGCGCAGCGGCGAAAGCGGGGATAGGTCCGGTCAGTTGCAGGCGCGCCCGATCACCCGCGGCAGGATGGCGGTCAGGGCCAGGGCGTCGAAGCAATGCTCCAGATACGCCGACCGCAACCTCGCGCGGCGGTCGGCGTCGCCGGCAAGCGATGAGAGCAGGCGCACGGCGTCGTCCTCTCCGGTAAAGGTCAGTTCATCCTCATAGGGTCCGAACAGCCGGGCGGTGTCGGCGTGACGCCAGCTCACCAGCAGCCCGTTCCGTTTGACGATCTCCAGCGTCCTCGGGAAGATCGCCGTGTCGTAGGCGAGGCTGCCGAAATCCAGGCAGGCCGCCGCCGTGGGGTAGGCATTGCGCGGCGCCGCCGACACCGGGCCGGCTTCGAGGCCGAACCGTTCCCACCCGTTGCCCCACAGCGAAAATCCCTCGCCGAAGCCCCGGCGCAGGGCGCCGGCGAAGCGGCGCCGGTTCTCCACGGCGAAGGCGATGGTGAAGGCCCGGTTGAACTCCAGGGTCCAGGCCGGATCTGCCGACCGATCCGTCAGCCCGCAGCGATCCATCGCCTGCAGCCGATGCAGCATCGGCTGTTCCATCATTGCCGCAGCCACCGCCTCCGCATCGCGTTGGATCGCCGGGGAAGCCGGGGCGCGTCCGGATTCCAGATGCTCCGGCCAGCCCTGCCCCAGATAGAGGAAACGGTCGCCCACCGGAGCTTCGGCCCCGGCATCGGATTGTCCCTTCATCGCGGCATAGGGGTGGCGCCGCAGTCCGGGCGTGTCCTGCGCCATCCAGCGCTTGTACAGGTCCACCGTCCCGTCCGCTGCCGGAGCGGTGCAGATCGTGCGATGAACCCCCAGCGGCTCGTGAAAGACCCGGCTCAGCCCCAGGCGGATGGCCTGTTCCGCCGATCCCTGGCACATGCACCACATGGTGACGTCGTTGTCGGCCATCCAGCGGTCGGCGTCGCGGATCTGCTCCGTCGTGGCGGCTCCGATCTCCTCCAGCGGGTGTTTCAGGCAGATGTGGACGATGGCCGGCCCCTTGCCCGGTTGGCCACCGAACTGCGCGATGTAGGCGCGCAGCATCTCCACCGTCGGCCTGGGGATCTCGAACAGGTTCAGCACGAACAGGACGTCGATGCGGCGGTCGATCACATCCTGCGAAATGTCGGGCAACGCCAGCACGGACTCGTGCCCCAGATCGACCAGAGCCGCCTGGATGGACCACAGGATTTCCGACGTGCCCTGTCCGCAAAGCAGGAAGCGCATGCGCTATCTCCGCGCCGCGAACAGGCCGGCCGCCTCGGCCATGTAGGCGGAGAGCTGTGTGTTGTCGGCGCCCTCCCGCTCCACCGCGGCGAAGCGGGCGCGGGCCTCCTGCCGCGCTTCTTCCAGCAGCACGGGATCACCGGCAAGAGCGGCGGCGCGGGCGACGAAGGCCGCGTCATCGGTGACCAGGAAGGAGGGGCCGGCCACGCTGGCGACATCGCCGCCGTCGAAGGACAGCACCGGCACGCCGCCCGCCATCGCCTGCGCCGCCCCCGCTCCGCCGCCGGTGCGGCGCGGATTGACGAACAGGTCGCAGACCGACATCAGCGCCTCCATCCTGTCGACATGGCCGAGGCTGCGCAGCCGCCCGGCATGCCCGTCCATGGCCAGCCGTCCGGGCAAAGTCTCCACCCCGCCGGCGAACAGCACCAGCGCCCGCGGCACGGCGTCCAGAATCCGCCCCAGCAGACCCAGGAACGCGCCGTCCGCCTCGGCATCCAGGCGATTGCCGACCACGACGCAGACGAATGCGGAGTCAGGCAGAGAGAACTCGGCGCGCGTCGCGGTATCCCCGCTGCGGCGCAGCGACAGGCCGAAGCGCGACGGGCGCCAGGACCGGGCGAGCCGTCCATTGCCGGCCGGCGGCGCGTGGCCGCCGAAATCCAGCACGATGTCGGCAAGCGAGACGATCCGCCCGCTGGTCGTCGGGATGCACATCAGCGGACGCGCGCATTCCAGCAGGTCGGAGACGATCACCGAGCCGCCGAAGGCGATCGCCATATCGGGGTCGAACGCCTCCACCGCCGACAGGAAGCCGCCCAGCTTCTCCGCCGTGATGCCGGGCGCGGTGGACGACAGCATGCGGATCCGTTCGCCACCGCAGCGGACCGTCTGCTCGCCCGACAGCCTCTCTTCGAGCGCGGCGGCGAAGGGTGGGACGAACGGGCTGTAATAGCGGTCCGGCATCATGTTGGTGTTGAGCACCAGGACCGTCCGGCCAAGGTCGCGCTGGAGCCGCACCGCCAGCAGCAGCAGGTCGCGCGACGGCTGGTGTTCGGCCGACAGGAACTGGTTCGTCACGATGACGACCCGTCCGGTATCGGGCATCCCCGCCGGCCTTGCCGCCGGGGTCAGCCCCAGACGCAATGCGATCTGCCGCAGGAAGCGTTCGTAGAAGGCGAACAGGTGGTCCGTGACGAAGTCGGGCACGGTGGCCATGTCCATGCGCATCAGGAAAAGCTGACGCTGCATGGACCAATAGATCTGGTTGATCCCGTCCAGCGATGCCAGATCCAGCACATTGTCCAGCATGTCCAGAATGCGCAGGTATCGCCGCAGGTCGCCGGACACGGCCGCCAGCGCCGATTCCCGCAGGATCGGGTCCAGGCTGGCGGTCGCGGCGTCCAGCGCCTCCATCGCCCCGACATCGCGGCCCAGCCCGGTCGCCCGCGCGGCTTCGCAGCTTTCCGAAATCGCCTTCAAGGCCTCCCCGGTGCCGGCCGGACCCTGCAGCCGGGCGATGAGGTCGGTCAGCGTGGCGGCGTGGCGGTCGGAGGCATGCATCGTTCGAACGGTCCCGGTTGGCACGACGACCGCCGGCGGCGCCTCGACGGGCGGGACTCGGTCAGCATCCGTTTCCACCCATAGGAGTGACGCCGCCGGGTGTCAATGCAATCGGCCCGCTCCCTTCGGCGGCGGGAAAAATTGTCGTCACCGCTCCTCGTCTTGCCGACGTTGACCGGCCGCCGTTACCAGGTCGGGAAGAACAGCAGCAGCAGGGCCAGAACCGCAAGGATGCCCAGAATGCCCCACATGGCGGGGCGCCCCATGCCCCGCGAGGTGCCGGCCTTCGGGAGTTCAGTGCCCACTTTCCGGAAAGGGCCAGCCATCGTGTTTGCTCCTGACAGTTTCGATCTGTCGGTACTCAACAGGGCGTGGCCGGCAAAGTTGCCGGTTCCGATCATGATCCCTCGTCCGGCATGGGAATGGCCGGGCCGTGCCGAACGGAGTTCCCCCGGTCACTTTTCGCCGTAACGCCAACGGGTTGACGGCGGCGCGCGGTTTTCCCGCATCCGGATGCAAAAAACCGCTTCCCAAGCACCGCATCGGCATGCAAACTCTACGCATCAGATAGAAAAATAGAGCCGTATACCACGAAAGATAACAGTGAAAATCGGCAGCCACCGAAGGAGGCTTCTGCCATGTCGCTTCGTCGTCTGACTCTTCTCGCCGCCGGCCTGACGCTGGCTTGGTTGGGTGTCGCCGCCGCGGATTCCAAGGACTCGCTGCTGAACGTATCCTATGATCCAACCAGGGAATTTTACGTCGAGTTCAACAGGGCCTTTGCCAAGACCTGGCAGGCGGAGACCGGCCACGTCCTGACTGTGCGGCAGGCGCATGGCGGATCGGGCAAACAGGCCCGGTCGGTCATCGACGGGCTGGATGCGGACGTCGTGACCCTGGCGCTGGGCTATGACATCGACGCCATCGCCGACGCCGGCCTGTTGGCGAAGGACTGGCAGAACCGCCTGCCGAACAACAGCGCTCCCTACACGTCGACCATCGTGTTCCTGGTTAAGAAGGGAAATCCAAAGGGGATCAAGGACTGGAACGATCTCGTGAAGCCGGGCGTGCAGGTCATCACCCCCAACCCGAAGACATCGGGCGGCGCGCGCTGGAACTATCTGGCCGCCTGGGCCTACGCCATGCAGGCCAACGGCAACGATGAGGCCAAGGCCAAGGAGTTCGTGTCGAAGCTGTTCAAGAATGTTCCGATGCTGGACAGCGGCGCCCGTGGCTCCACCGTCACCTTTACCCAGCGCGGAATTGGCGATGTCCTGTTGGCGTGGGAGAACGAGGCATACCTCTCGTTGAAGGAATTCGGCGCCGACAAATTCGAGATCGTGACGCCCAGCCTGTCGATCCTGGCCGAACCACCGGTCGCCGTCGTGGACAAGGTCGTCGACCGCAAGGGAACCCGCAAGGTGGCCGAGGCCTATCTGCAGTTCCTCTACACCCGCGAAGGGCAGGAGATTGCGGCCCGAAACTTCTACCGCCCGCGCTCGCCGGAACTGGCGGCCCAGTATGCGGGACGCTTCGCCGATGTTAAGCTGGTCACCATCGACCAGTTCGGGGGCTGGCGTGCTGCGCAGGAGAAGCACTTCTCGGATGGCGGCGTCTTCGACCAGATCTTCCAGATGGGGCGCTGACCCATGGTCGCCGCCGGCAGCGGCGCCGTCCCCGCCGGACGGGAGAACGCGGTGACGATCCGCGCCTCCCTGCCCCTCCTCCGCAAGCCCAGCGTCCTTCCAGGTTTCGGACTGACGCTCGGCTTCACGCTCAGCTACCTCGGCTTTATCGTATTGCTGCCGCTGGCGGCCCTGATTTTCAAATCCAGCGGCCTCGGCTGGAGCGGATTCTGGGCGGCGGTGACCACGCCGCGCGTGCTGGCCGCCTTCCAGGTCAGTTTCGGGCTGTCCTTCGCCGCCGCGCTGACCAATGCCGTCTTCGGCTTCCTGGTCGCCTGGGTGCTGGTCCGCTACGACTTTCCCGGCAAGCGGCTGGTGGATGCGCTGGTCGATCTGCCCTTCGCCCTGCCGACGGCGGTGGCAGGCATCGCGCTCAGCGCGCTCTACGCTCCGAACGGCTGGATCGGCAGGCCGCTGGACGAGCTGTTCGGCCTGAAGGTGGCCTTCACCCCGCTCGGCATCGCCATTGCCCTGACCTTCATCGGTCTACCCTTCGTCGTCCGCACGGTGCAGCCGATCCTTCAGGATCTGCCGCCGGAAGAGGAGGAGGCCGCGGCCTCGCTCGGCGCGTCGCGCCTGCAGACCTTCGGCGGCATCATCCTTCCGGCCATCCTGCCGGCGCTGGTGACCGGCTTCGCGTTGTCCTTTGCCCGCGGTGTCGGCGAATACGGCTCCGTCATTTTCATCGCCGGCAACATGCCGGGCCTGACGGAAATCCTGCCGTTGCTGATCGTCATCAAGCTGGAGCAGTACGACTATGCCGGCGCCGCCGCGGTCGGCACCGCGATGCTGGGGGTGTCCTTCGTCATGCTCCTGATCCTCAATCTCCTCCAGCAGTGGATGAGGTCGCGCCATGCCCGCTGATACGGTCACCGGCACCAGCATGCCCGTTCCGCCTGTGCGCTCGGCGCTGAGCGAACCGGGTTGGGTCCGCATCCTTCTCATCTCCGGTGCCCTGCTGTTCCTGGCGCTGTTCCTGCTGTTGCCCCTGGTGGCGGTGTTTGCGGAGGCGCTGCGCCACGGCTTCGATGCCTATTGGACGGCGCTGACCGAACCGGACGCGGTCGCCGCCATCGAACTGACGCTGATCGTCGCCGCCATCTCGGTGCCGGCCAACCTGCTGTTCGGCGTCGCCGCCTCCTGGTGCGTCGCCAAGTTCGAGTTTCGCGGCAAGAACCTGCTGATCACACTGATCGACCTGCCTTTCTCGGTTTCGCCGGTGATCTCGGGCCTGATCTACGTCCTCCTCTTCGGCCTGAACGGACTGTTCGGCGTTTATCTGCGCGATATGGGCATCCAGATCATCTTCGCCGTGCCGGGACTGGTGCTCGCCACCATCTTCGTCACCTTCCCCTTCGTGGCGCGCGAACTGATCCCACTGATGCAGGAGCAGGGCTCCGACGAGGAGGAGGCCGCGCTGGTGCTGGGCGCGTCCGGCTGGCAGACCTTCTGGCGGGTGACCATTCCCAACATCAAATGGGGCCTGCTCTACGGCGTGCTGCTGTGCAACGCCCGCGCGATGGGCGAGTTCGGCGCGGTGTCGGTCGTCTCCGGCCATATCCGGGGCGAGACAAACACGATGCCGCTCCATGTCGAGATTCTCTACAACGAATACAACTTCGTCGCCGCCTTCGCGGTCGCCTCGCTCCTGGCCATGCTGGCGCTGGTCACGCTGGTCGTGAAGACCGCGCTGGAGTGGCGCTTCGGGGACGAGCTTGCGGCGACCCGGCACTGATCGCCGGCAGGCAGAGGAAACGCAATCCATGGCGATCCAGGTTTCAGGCATCACCAAGCGCTTCAACGATTTCACCGCGCTCGACTCCGTCGATCTGGAGGTGAGGTCGGGGGAGCTTCTGGCCCTGCTCGGTCCCTCCGGTTCGGGCAAGACCACGCTGCTGCGCATCATGGCCGGGCTGGAAAGTCCCGATGCCGGCGGCCTGCTGCTGAATGGGGAGGAGGCGCTGGGGCTGAAGCCGCGCGACCGGCAGGTCGGCTTCGTTTTCCAGCATTACGCCCTGTTCCGTCACATGACCGTGTTCGAGAATGTCGCCTTCGGCCTGAAGGTGCGGCCGCGCGGCCAGCGCCCAAGCTCAACCGAGATCCGGCGGCGGGTGACCGAACTGCTGGATCTGGTGCAGTTGTCGCCCTTCGCCGGCCGTTATCCTGCGCAACTGTCGGGCGGCCAGCGCCAGCGCGTCGCGCTCGCCCGCGCGCTCGCCATCGAGCCGAAGGTGCTGCTGCTCGACGAGCCCTTCGGCGCGCTCGACGCGAAGGTTCGCAAGGAGTTGCGGCGCTGGCTGCGCAAGCTGCACGACGACATTCATGTCACCTCCGTCTTCGTCACCCACGACCAGGAGGAGGCGCTTGAACTTGCCGACCGCGTGGTGGTGATGAACCAGGGCCGGATCGAGCAGATCGGTACCCCGGCGGAAGTCTACGATCACCCCGCCTCAGCATTCGTCTATGAATTCCTCGGGCAGGTGAACCGGCTCGACTGTACGGTGGAAGGCGGCGTCGCCCGCGTCGGCGGCGGCGCGCTCGCCATTGCGACCGATGGCGGGGTGCAGGGGCCGGCGGTGGCCTATGTGCGCCCGCACGATCTCGGCGTCACACCGGCCGCCGGTGGTCCCGCGCGCATCTCCGGCATCCATGTCGTCGGCCCGGACGCCCGCATCGACATCGACCTCGCCGGTCTGGCGCTGGAAGCCGAGATGGACCGCGAGCGCCTCGCCACGCTCGGCATCGTCGCCGGCGACCGCTGTGCCGTCCACATCGACCGGGCGCGGGTGTTCGCGCGGTAGGACCTTTATTCAGCCAGCTTCTGCTCGGCCAGGGCGCGGTAATTGCCGTCCCGGTAGGATTTCAGGCTGAGGTCGATGGCGGCGGAATCGACGCCGGCGCTGCGCAGGACGAGGCCGGCCAGTTGCAGGCTGGCCTCCATCGTCTCCGGCACGATGGCGCTGGCGCCGGCTCCTGCCAGAGTGGCGCTCTGTCCCAGATCATGGGCACGGGCGATGATCGGCAGCTTCGGCGCCGTCGCGTGGATCGCCTCCACCGCACGGTGTGCGGCATCCGGCCGGTTCAGGGTGATGACGGCGGCCCGCGCCCGCTCGATCCCGGCGGCGCGAAGCACGGTCCCCTGGCTGGCGTCGCCATAATAGACCGGCAGCCCGTCATGGCGGGCGGCGGCGATCCGCTGCGGCTCCAGGTCCAGCGCCACATAGGCGATGTTGTGCTCGGTCAGCAGCCTTGCGACCGCCTTGCCGACGCGGCCGTAGCCGCAGATCAGCACATGGCTTTTCAGATCGCTGGTTTCGATTCCGAAGGCCTCGGCCCCCATCCGCGCCTCGATCAGCTGGGCAAGGCGCTGGGCGACCGCGCCGATCGCCGGCGTCACCGCCATGCTGAGCGCCACCGACGAAGACAGCAGCAGGCCGGTATGACCGTCCAGAACCGACAGGCCGACTGCCTTGCCGATCAGGACGAAGGCGAACTCGCCGCCCTGCGACAGCAGCAACCCGATCCTGAGCGAGGTCGCCAGCCCAAGCCCCGACAGCCGGCA
>NZ_CP118487.1:307500-480000 GCF_051124815.1 Azospirillum sp. B2RO_4
GCGACTGTTTACTAAAAACACAGGGCTCTGCGAAGCCACACAAGGCGACGTATAGGGTCTGACGCCTGCCCGGTGCCGGAAGGTTAAGAGGAGAGGTGCAAGCCTTGAATTGAAGCCCCGGTAAACGGCGGCCGTAACTATAACGGTCCTAAGGTAGCGAAATTCCTTGTCGGGTAAGTTCCGACCTGCACGAATGGCGTAACGACTTCCCCGCTGTCTCCAACACCAACTCAGCGAAATTGAACTCTCCGTGAAGATGCGGAGTTCCCGCGGTCAGACGGAAAGACCCCGTGCACCTTTACTACAGCTTTGCAGTGGTGCTAGGGACTTCATGTGTAGGATAGGTGGGAGGCTTGGAAGCATGGGCGCCAGCTCGTGTGGAGCCATCCTTGAAATACCACCCTTGAAGTCTCTGGCATCTAACCGTGGCCCGTTACCCGGGTCCGGGACCCTGCATGGCGGGTAGTTTGACTGGGGCGGTCGCCTCCCAAAGTGTAACGGAGGCGCGCGATGGTGGGCTCAGAGCGGTCGGAAATCGCTCGTCGAGTGCAATGGCATAAGCCCGCCTGACTGCAAGACTGACAAGTCGAGCAGAGACGAAAGTCGGCCATAGTGATCCGGTGGCTCCACGTGGACGGGCCATCGCTCAACGGATAAAAGGTACGCCGGGGATAACAGGCTGATGACTCCCAAGAGTCCATATCGACGGAGTCGTTTGGCACCTCGATGTCGGCTCATCACATCCTGGGGCTGGAGCAGGTCCCAAGGGTTCGGCTGTTCGCCGATTAAAGTGGTACGTGAGCTGGGTTTAGAACGTCGTGAGACAGTTCGGTCCCTATCTGCCGTGGGTGTCGGAGTTTTGCGAGGATCTGTCCCTAGTACGAGAGGACCGGGATGGACATACCTCTGGTGCACCGGTTGTCACGCCAGTGGCATGGCCGGGTAGCTAAGTATGGACGGGATAACCGCTGAAAGCATCTAAGCGGGAAACCCACCTCTAAACCAGAGCTCCCTTGAGAGCCGTGACAGACCATCACGTCGATAGGAGGCATGTGGACGGGCAGCAATGCTTGAAGCTAAGCCTTACTAATCGCTCGATCGGCTTGATCTCACCGGGCGCCATGCACAGCGGTAAGCCGCTTCATGGACGATCTGAAGACGCATCCCGTCACTTGAAACTCGATTTTATCGCGATCAGCGAAAAGGCCGCCTCCCTTATGGGAAGGCGGCCTTTTCGCATTTGGCGTTATGGTTTCCGCCTACTCTCCCAGACTTCTGAAGCCCATGTCGCTGTCGGCGACGGTGACGAACCAGTTCTTCGGATCGCCGACCGTGCCGGCAAGTTCCGGCTGGTCGAGCGCCGGCCGCACCATCATGCGGGTGGGCGTGCGCAGGCCGTTCTTCAGGCACAGGAAGCCCATCATCGACAACGGCCGTGCCGCCTGGGCATTCAGCGTCCGGCACATCAGCGCGACCATGCCTTGCCGGCGCGCCAGCTCGGTCATCAGCGAGAAGGCCGCCACCAGCCAGCCCGGCCGGGCCAGATAATCGCAGACCACGCCGACCGGCTCGCCCTTCCAGTAGTCGACCCGCAGCACGACATAGGCCAGCACGGTCTCGCCCCGCATGACGTAGAAACGGCGGAAGCGGTCGGCCTGCGGCGTGAGGTCGAAGCGCCAGTTCAGGAAGGCCCAGTCGCGCCGGGCGATCACAGGATGCTGTGGCGAGGCCGCTTCCCACAGGTCGTCGACCCGATAGTCGAAGCGGTCGATCTCCACCAGCTTCGCGCCGAGCAGCTTGGCCGACAGTCCGTAACCCATGGAGGCGGTGGTCAGTGCCGGCTTGCCCACCCTGGCAACCAGCTTGGCCAAACCCCCGCCATAGGGGCTGACGCGCAGGCAGCGCAGCGGATCGATCACCCGCAGATATGTGGGCACATTGCCGAGATCGAGCCAGCCGGCGCGCTTGTAGGACTTGTAGGCGGCCTCCGTCATCGACAGCGACACGGCGAGGTCGCTGGCCGCGGAGTGTGTCTCCGACAGGGCGGGCCCGACCCCGCGCAGGCGCCATTCCGGGGCGACCATCAGGTCGATCGCCCAGGAAGCCCGCCGGTTGCGTTCGCCCAATTTCAGGGCGAAGGGGATGCCGCCCTGCTGGCCGACCACCGCGCCATTGCGCTTGCACAGCCAGAGCTGCGGCCCCTCGTGCTCCCGCTCCGGCGGTTCTTCGAACAGCCAGTGGAAATGGTCGGGACACAGCTGGATCGCCTCGGCACCGAAATGCGCGCGCTGGAAGCTGTCCAGAGCGGCATGGTCGCCCGGTTCATACCGGGCGACGCCACGTTGCTTCCAGTCGATGACGCTCATGCCTCATCCCCGACGGACACCGGCTGCACCAGATGGGCATTGCGCAGGATGCGTGCCGACGTGCGACGCTTGGCGATGATGTCCTTGTAGACGCGGTGGACCTGCGGAACGGTCAGGTTCAGCGCCGCTGCGGCCTCCTCCTCGCTGGCGCCGCGACCATAGGCGCAGAGCGCCAGGTCCAGCTTGTCGTAGGGCAGGGCGTAGTAGAACTCCTCCTGCGACTGCGGCAGGGTGTAGGTGTCGGTGCTGGGCGACTGCGCCTGGATTTCCGCCGGCAGGCCAAGATAGGCCGCCATCTGGTAAACCTGCGACTTGTACAGGTGGGCGATCGGCTTCAGGTCGGCCAGACCGTCGCCGCCGCGCACAAAGAAGCCCAACTCGTACTCCAGCCGGTTCGGCGTGCCGAGCACGGCGTAGTTCAGACGGTCGGCATGGGTGTATTCGACCGTCTTGCGGATGCGCTGCTTCAGGTTGGTGGCGGCGACGACGTCGAGATAGACGTCGACCGGCATGCGGCTGGTCTGGCGCTCGCCGTCGGGCGATTCGACGGTCAGGGTGAAGTAGTTGACGCGGTCGGCGTCCAGCAGGTTGCCGGCCAGACCGATCTTCTGCTTCCAGCCCGGACCGAATTCCGGGAACAGCCGGCGGATGGCGTTGTCGCGCCGTTCGTAGCAGCCCAGTGCCTCCAGCGGGCCGGTGATGTTCTCCATCGCTGGAGTGACGCCGAGATGCTCGCAAAGCAGGGTACCGAGGCGGGTGCTCTTCGGCGAGTTTTCCTTTTCCGGCATCAGGATGCACTGCACGCGCTCCGGTCCCAGGGCGCGGACGGCCAGCGTGGCGCAGACCGAGCTGTCGATGCCGCCGGACACGCCGAGCACGATGCCCTGGCGGCGCAGATCATGGGCGACGATGCGTTGGATGGCGGCTTCGATTTCGCGCGCCGTGGACGCGCAATCCAGATCGAGGGCCTTGGAGTCGAACGAGGACAGGGCGTTCAGCATGGTCACGGTTCCCGATGGGGGTTGATGCATCGTCGGTCGGAAAGATCGCGGAGGTCAGGCCGCGGTGGGCTGGGCAATGGGCTGTGGCGTGGCGGTCCGGGCGTCGCCAGCCCGGTCCTCCAGCACATGAATTTCGGCGCGGTCCAGGGTGTCGCGCTGGTCGCGGATGCGCTGGGGAAGTTCGTCGTGGACGTGGTGGGCGAGGATCTGCAGGGTCAGCGTGCCGACCAGCGCCATCTCCTCCCGCTCGCCGGCCATGCGGCCGTTCTGGCGGTGAGCCTTGTCGGCCAGCGCCGAGACGGCGTCGATATCGGTCAGGCCGTAGCGGGCGAGCGCTTCCGGCGACAACAGGTCGCGGACATAGTCCGGGGCGCCGTCGCCGAACAGGGCGGTGGTCATCGGTGCGCGATAGGGCCGCTTTGGCCGCTGGAAGATCTCGGCCGGCAGATGGCGGGCGGCGAGCCGGCGCAGAGCCAGCTTGTCGCGCAGGCCCAGCATCTTCACCCGGTCCGGCAGGGCGGCGCACAAATCGTCGACCGCCGGGTCCAGGAAGGGATATCGGACCTCGATGCTGTTGGCCATGGCGACCCGGTCGCCCTGGGCCGACAGCAGATAGGGGGTCATGAAGGTGGCGATTTCCGCCCACTGGCTGCGCGCCAGCGGCGACCAGCGCGACCAGCCGTCCGGCAGATGGGCCGCCACATGCGCCTCGAAGGCGGCATCGACGGCAGTGGCCCGGACATCGGCCGAGAGCAGGCGCTGCGACCATGCGGTGTTCCGCCAGCGGGTGCGGTGGGCGTAGAAGGTCTCGTCGGTGTCCATCATCCCGCGCTTGAAGAAGGCCTGCCACAGCGGGCTGTCCTTCTGGCCGTTGACAGCGGCGAAGGGATGGACACGGCCCAGCAGTTTCGGCCGCGCCTTGCTGCCGGGCTGGCGCGCCCAGAAGCGGCGGACCTTGTCCTCCTTGAAGATGTCATAGCCGGCCAGCCATTCGTCGGCGCCCTCGCCGGACAGCACCACGCGGATGCCGCTCTCGCGCACCAGACGCGACAGCAGGAACAGCGGGGCGGGGGCTGTGCGGACCAGCGGCGCCTCGCCATGGCGGATGACGTCGGGCAGGGCTGCCTGGATGTCCTGCGGGCCGCAGAGGATGTCGTGGTGGTCGGTCCCGACATGGCCGGCGACCAGCCGCTGCTGCGGCGTCTCGTCGAAGCCGGCATCGGTGAAGCGGACGCCGAAGCTGTGCATGTGGGTGGTGTCGAGCTTGCGGGCCAGTGCTGCGATCACCGAGCTGTCGAGTCCGCCGCTGATATAGACGCCGACCGGCACGTCGGCGCGCAGCCGCAGGCGGATGGCGTCGAGCAGCTTCTCCTCCAGCCGGTCGGCCGCCTCGTCCAGCGACAGGTCGGCCAGCGACGGGTCGGTGGCGAAGTCAGGCTGCCAATAGCGGTCGACATGCAGCGCCAGCGTGGAGTCGACGCGGATGGCGGTGGCCGCCGGCACGCTCTCCACCCCGGCGAAGACGCTGCCGTGCGGCGCGGTGCTCCAATGGGTGAAGACCTGGGCGAGCCGCGCCGGGTCGAAGGCGGGCGTCACCCGGCCGCCGCCGAACAGCGACTTGGCCTCGGATGCGAAGACCAGATGGTCGCCGCGCCGGGCGTAGAACAGCGGCAGGATGCCGAGCCGGTCGCGGACCAGCCACAGCTCGCGCCGGGTGGCGTCCCACAGGCAGATGGCGAACTGGCCGTTCAGCTTGGCCCAGGTGGCGGGCCCGTATTCCTCGAAGGCGTGGACGATCACCTCGGTGTCGGTCTGGGTGTAGAAGCGGTGGCCGCGCGCCTCCAGATCCTGCCGCAGTTCGACATGGTTGAAGATCTCGCCGTTGAAGCTGATCCAGAGGGTGCGGTCCTCGTTGTGGATCGGCTGGAAGCCGCCGGCCAGACCGACGATGCTGAGCCGGGCATGGGCAAGCCCGATCCGGTCGTCACGGTAGAAGCCGTAGCCGTCCGGGCCACGGTGACCCAGCATGGCGATCATGCGCTTCAGCTCGTCCAGATCGGCCGGTTCGGCACGCGATCCTGCGAGAACTCCGGCGACACCACACATGAGCGTGCTCTCTGTCCTGGGGTGGGTGTTGTTGTGTTTTGGCGGAGTTGGACCCCCACCTAGCCTCCCCCGCTGGGCGGGGGAGGGACTGCCGCTGCCGTCCTGCTCAAGCGCCTAATCTCCCTCCCCCGCCCAGCGGGGGAGGGTTGGGGTGGGGGCATGCACCTGCACCTCCTCCATCAATTCCGTCCGCCTGATCTTGCCGGAGTCCGTCTTCGGCAGGCTGTCGCGGAACTCGATGAATTTCGGCACGAGGTGGCTCTCCAGCCGGCCGCGGCAGTGCTGCCGGATGGCCGCCTCGGAAAGGGCGGCGCCCTCGCGGGGAACGAGGAAGGCCTTGACTGCAAGCCCATCGGCATCGTCGGGGACGCCGATGACGCAGGCCTCGAGCACGCCCTCCAACTCGTACAGAGCGTTCTCGACCTCCTTGGGGCTGACCTTCTCGCCCCGGCACTTGAACACGTCGTCCTTGCGGCTGACGAAATAGAGGTGCCCCTCGGCATCCTGGGTGAACAGGTCGCCTGTGAACAGCAGGGTCTCGCCCTGCGGGCCGCGGCGCAGGCGACGGGCGGTTTCCTCCGGCCGGTTCCAATAGCCGCGCATCACGTTGGCGCCGCGCACCACCAGCTCGCCCACCTGGCCGGGGGGAAGCCGGTTGCCGTCCTCGTCGGCGACGAAGGCTTCGCAATTCGGGATGGCGCGTCCCACCGACGCCGGCTTGGCGTCCAGGTCGGCGGGGTCGAGCGTGCTGATGCGGGTGCAGCACTCGGTCATGCCGTACATGGAATGGAAGACGGCCTGCGGGAAGCGTTCGCGCAGCCGGCGGAGATGGGCGGCCGGCAGCGGAGCGGCGGCGTTGGTCAGGTAGCGCAGGCTGCCGAGATCGGCGGTCTTCGCCGCCTCCAGCCCCAGCAGGGTGGAAAAGACGGTCGGGACGCCGGGCAGGCCGGTGACCCGATGCTGCACCATCCGCTTCAGCGTCTCCATCGGAAAGGCGAAGGAGCGCTCCAGCACCAGGGTGAAGCCGACGCGGGCGCCGGTCAGCACCTGGGACAGGCCGTAGCCGAAGGTCAGCGGCAGCACGCACATCACCACGTCGTCGGGGGTGTTCCCCAGATATGTGGAGATCGACCAGCTGGTGTTGACGTAGTTGCCGTGGGTCAGCATCACGCCTTTCGGCCGGCCGGTGGTGCCGGAGGTGTACATGATCGCCGCCAGATCCTGGTCGATCAGACCGGGATCGGCCGGCCGGCGCTGCGGAGCGGTCAGCGCGTCGGCGTAAAGCAGACCGGATGCGCCGGCCGGCAGCCCGGCGCCGACCCACAACACCGCCGGCGGCGTTTCCACCGCCTCCAGTGCCGGCAGGACCTGCCGGGCCAAAGCCGCCGGCGCGATCAGGCCCCGGACGCCGGCATCGGCCAGCAGGTAGGTCAGCTTGTCGGCCTTGGTCGAGGGGTTGACGGGCACGAACACGCCGCCGGCCTTCAGCGTGCCGAACAGGCCGGCGACATATTCGATCGAGTTCTCCAGCATCACCGCCACGCGGTCACCGCGGGCCACCCCGGCCGACTGGAGCGCGCAGGCGACGGCGTCGCTCTCGCGGTCCAGCTCGGCGAAGCTGCGGCGGGCATCCCCGGCGATCAGCGCGGTCCGGGAGGGATCCCGCCCGGCCGACTCGCTGAGGAACTGGTGAACCAGATGGGCCATGGAACCGTCCTTCTTGCCATCGCTCTTCCGCCGGGCTCTTCCGCCGGGTTCTACCGTTGGCGCCCCTCGCTCGACCTTCGTCAGGCGGCGTTGCGGAGTTCCTGCTTGCGGTCGACGAAGCTGGCGATGCGGTCCACCGATTCCAGGTTGTCGGCGATCATGTCGTCATCGTCGACGGCGATGCCGAAGCGCTCTTCCAGGAAGGCGACGACGTGCATGATGCCGGTGCTGTCGATGATCCCCGACTCCAGCAGGGATTCGCTGTTGTCGAAGCCGGAGTCCTTGCCGAGCAGGAAATTCTCCACGATGAAGGCGCGGATTTCCGGCAGGGCGGGAGCGGTCAGGGTCGTGTCGGTCAGGGTGGCGGTCCGCATGTCTCTGAAAACTCCTGCTGGGTTCGGTCGACTTGGGTTCGGTCGAAACGAGGTCTAACGAGGTCTGTCGAAATGGGTGCGGTGTGGTCGGGGCCGGGTGGCTCGCGGGGATGAGGATGGGGGTGTGGGGCCGGCCATCCCTGGTCATGTGTCCCGCGGTGGATCGGCTCCTTGTTTTCGCATCCGCGTGATATGCAATTTTATTGTGATGATTGAGGCGGTTTGCGAGGGATCAAAGGATAGGAGTGGATTGAAGTCTGTGGTTAGCCACTCTGTTGTCCGGTAATAGGGCTTGTCGCTTGCCGATTGACCTTCGGCTTGGCGCACACGGGGGCAGTCATACGCCTGCTGACTTGGGCTTTGCCATGGAACCTGCCCATTCGGGCATGGCCTCACCGGCGGGGATGCCGTCGGTGGCGGCCTTGCGCTTGCGCAGCCAGGCCGGGATGCCGGTCAGCTGGACGCTGAGCCAGTCCACCGTCGCATCGTCGGACACGGGGAAAGCCTTCAGGCGCAGCGGGTCGGTGGAGGCGTCGTTCCAGCCGGGATCGATGGTGCGGGCGGTGCGGTAGCCGGCACGCCGGATCTCCTCCACCTCGCGGTCGCTGAAGTCGCCGTTGGGGAAGGCGAAATGGCGGCAGGGGCGGCCCAGCGCCTCCTCCAGCTCGGCACGGCACAGCGCGATCTCGTCGGCACAGCGGCCGTCGTCGCATTGCAGCAGGATCGGGTGGGTGCGCGTGTGGGCGCCGTAGTCGGCGACATCGGTCATCCGCGCGATCTCGTCCCAGGTCATCGCCTGACGGTCGGCGCCGTCGCTGTCCGGATCGTCGCCGGCTTCGGCCAGCAGGCGGCGGCGTTCGGGATCGGGCACCCGTTTCAGCCGCTCCACCCCGATGCCATCGGCGGCGGCGGTCTTCCACCAATAGGGGCGGGCGGTGCCGACGATCTGGCTGCAGAGATAGATCGTCGGCCGCAAGTCGAACTCGCGGAACAAGGGCGCCAGCGCCGTGTTGTTCCGATGCCCGTCGTCGAAGGTGATGACCAGCGGATAGGCCGGCAGCTTGTCCCAGCGGCCTGTCTCCATCGCGGCGGCGACGGCGTCCAGCGTGGTGAAGCCGTAGTGCTTGGCGTACCAGCGCAGATGCTCGCGCAGCACTTCAGGGGCCGGGTCGTGGTAGACCACGATGGTCACGGCGTGCCGCGCCTTCAGGAACCGCTGCATCGCGCCGAATCCCGACCAGCGCACCAGATTGGCGATGGCGTTTTTCATGGTGCCCCCTCCTTCATGTCGATGCGTCCGGCTCCGGCCGCGTAAGGCCTTGGCCGGAAGCGGCCTGCCGCTCTCCGCGTCAGCCGGTCGTGCTTTTCGTGTGGCCGGCCGGTCCGGAGGCCGGCACCGGGCCGGCGGGAACGGCGGGCGTGGTGGTCAGGCTGCCGCGGGCGTTGCGGCGGTAGATCTCCAGAAGACGCTCGCGGAAGACGGCGACGTCGAATTGGCGCTCCCACCGGGCGCGGGCGCCGGCGCTCAGATTGCGGCGCAGATTGCGGTCGTCGATCACCCGCGCCAGCGTGTCGGCCAGCGCGGCGACATCGCCTGGCGGCACCAGCAGCCCGGTCTCGCCGTCGGCGATGGCGTCCGGAACGCTGCCGACCGGCGTCGCGACAATGGTCAGCCCTTCCGCCATCGCCTCCAGCACCGACATCGGCAGGCCTTCGAACATCGAGGGCTGGACCAGCACATGGGCGTTCGCCAGTTCGCGCCGGCAGCCGGCCTGATCGAGCCAGCCGGTGAAGCGCACGCGGTCGGCGATCCCAAGCTGGGCGGCAAGGCCGCGGTAAGTCTCCAGATCGCCGTCGCCGGCGATGGTGACCTGCCAGTTCCGGTCGCGGCAGGCGGAGGAGGCCAGAGCGTTCAGCAGGACGTCGATGCCCTTCAGCTTGATCAGGCGGCCGAGGAACAGCAGGCGCACCGGACCGGAGAATCCCTCCTCCGCGTCGTCGCGCACCGGCGGGGAGGCCGGACCCGGCACGGCGTTGTGCAGCAGGGTGGTGCGCTGCCGCATCTCCGGCCCGAAGGCCTCAGCCACCCAGTCGCGCCAGAACTCGCCCAGGACGACGATCTCGCTGGTCATCGCCATCATGCGGCGGATCGCCCAGCGCATCAGCGGGCTGCTGTCCTTGAAGTGCTTCGGGAAGCGTCCGCCATGCAGATGCAGGACCACCGGCACGCCGAAGCTGCGGGCCATGGCGATCAGGATGCCCTTGCGCAGGACACTGCCATATTCCGCCATATGGATGTGGACGAGGTCAGCCTTGCCGGCGGCGAAGCAGCCGGCGAGACGGGCGGTCGCCCGTGCGAAATAGAGGGGCATCAGGTGGAATTTGCCGGGACCGTAGCTGTCGACCACCTCGAACTTCACGTCCGGGCAGTTCTGCCGCAGATCGGTCGTGAAGTTGTCGACCACACGGCCCATTCCGCCTTTCTCCTGCGTGCCGCCGGGGGAGACGATATAGATCATGTCCGCTCCTGATCCTTTCCCGGCCCGCCGTTCCTGCGTTGCGCCCCGGCTTTTACCGTGTGACGACCGTCCTTCGACGGCTGCGGCGGGCTTGTTATGTTTTTGGCCTCGGTCCCAGATCGGCTTGCTTTTCAGGCCGTACGGGGAGGTGCGTGGTGGTGCGGCCGGTCGGCTGCCGCCGGTTGGAACATGCCGCGACCCAAGGCCGGGCGACGTCCGCTTGCAAGTTTACGCGATACGGCACCCGCACGCTGTGGAGCGACCGAACGGGTTGGCTTGCCGGTATGGTTACCCAACCTGTGCATGGGCATCTTCCTTCCGGTCATACTCACCCTGATTGTTTTCCAGACCGATCATCGAAGCCGCCATGACCTTGGATCATCGCCGTTTGGAAGCGGTGGCGGCCGATCCGGCGAGCTTGTCCAGATCCCCCGACAACTCGGCACCGCTGCGGTCCAGCTCCTGGTAGATCGCCAGCAGGGACTTGGCATAGGCGTCGATGACGAACTGCTTCAGGAACAGGCGGCGGCCGTTCTCCGCAAGGCGGCGGTAGAGATCCGGGTCGTGGCCGACCTGGACGACGGCGTCGGCCAGCGCCTGCGGATCGTTCACCGGGATGATCCGCGCCGTCTCTCCGTCGGTCAGCACCTCCGGGATCGAGCCCACGGGCGTGGTGATGACCGGCAGCTGCGCCGACAGCGCCTCCAGGATCACCATCGGCAGCCCTTCATGGGTGGAGGGCAACAGCAGCATGTCGTGGGAACGGATGTGCGCATGCGCCTCCTCCCGGCCGATCCAGCCGAGGAAGCTGCAGTTCTCCGCGATCCCCAGTTCGGCCGCCATCGCGCGATATCCCTCCACGTCGCCGCCGCCGCCGATGGTGACGCGGAAGGGCTGCCCGCGCTCCTTCAGCAGCGCGCCGGCGCGCAGCAGCGTGCCGATGCCCTTGCGCTCCGACAGGTTGGCGAGCACCAGCAGCGACAGGACCGCGTCAGGTTCCGGCGGCACCGGTGGGCCGAGGTCGGCGCCGACGTCGGGCACGGCGTTGTAGAGGACCCGGATCTTGCGGGGGTCGGTGCGGACCGACTGCACCAGGAAATCGCGCCAGTTGTCGCCCAGCACCACCACCCGGCCGCAGCGGTTGAACAGCCAGCGGCTGATGGCGCGCGCGAAGATGCCGCCCTCGAAGAATTCGACGAAGGAGGCGCCATGCAGGTGGACCACGGTGGGGCAGGACATCAGCCCCGCCACCGCCTGGACCGCCGCCTTGCGCAGGAAGCTTGCCCGCTCGGACACGTTGATGTGCACGACCGAGGCTTTGCGGCGCGCCAGGATCCAGGCCATGCGCGTTAAGGTCAGGCCGAGATATAAGGGTGACAGCAGAACGCTACCGGTGCCGCGCGTGTCGAGGATGATGGATCGGGTCGTGCCCGACTTGTCGAACTGATCGACCACGTAACCCGTCATGCGGCCGATGCCGCCGCCGCCGTCGAGTGCACCCGGGGTCGCGAACACGATCGCGATCCGGTGGGATGCATCCGGCAGGCTTGCGGGGGTACGGCTGTCGTTTGTGCTGTCCATAGGCGTCTGGGTCCTTTTTCGTGCTCAGGCGGCGTCGGACGCGGAAAACAAGGCTTGCCGCAGGCGGCGGCGCAGACCGACCGGCATCAGCGAATGCATGGTGAAGGTGGCGAGCGCCATCGGCGTCGGCTGCCCGTCGCGCAGCGCGGAATTCAGGATGCGCCAGCGCGTGCCGGCGGTGCGGGCAGCCTGCTCGCCGCCGGTCGCCTGCAGCAGCAGGCTGGCATAGGCGCGCGGCGACAGGCTATCGCGCATCGACTCCGCCCATTCCAGGGCGTGGTTGATGTTGTGGCAGGTCGAAAGCGTGACGCGGTTGTTCTCGGTGTAATGGACGGCCATCACCTCGGGGATGTGGACCAGGGCCACGCCGTCGATCCGGCCGCAGGTGATCAGCCATTCCCAGTCGTCGAACCGGGATTCGGGAATGGGGTTGCGCAGCAGCAGCGCCTTGGGCGCCAGCAGCGTGGTGGTGGGGGCGAAGGTCTCGCCCTTGAACAGGCCGCGGCGGACGAACAGGTAATCGCCGATGGCATCGGACGGGGTGGCGAGCCGCCGCGGCCAGGCGAAGGTTCCGCGGGCGGTCACCACCTGGCAGCGGCAGCTGACGATGGGAAGGCGGATGCCGGCCGGGCGGGCTGCCATCTGCAGCGCCACCTTCTCCGGCATCCAATGGTCGTCGTCGTCGAGGAAGGCGATCCAGTCGCCCTGCGCGCTGCGCACGCCGATGTTGCGCGCCTCCGCGGCGCCGTGGTTCGTCTCAAGCTCCATCACGGTCAGCCGCGGATCGGCGAGCGTCGCCAGATGGGAGGCGGTGGCAGGATCCGGCCCGTCGATCACCACGACGACGTCCAGGTCCCGATAGGTCTGGTCGAGCGCGCTACGCACCGCCCGCATCACCATGTCCGGGCGATTGCGGGTGGGGATCACGACGGTGACCTTTTCATTGCTCGCCGGGTGGTAACTGTTCGCCGGTTCTTTCTTCGGGCTCATGGGTCTGCCTTCGGTCGAAGCAAAATGGGAAGGGTCGCTGGGAAAGGGGCCTGGGGCCCGAAATCGTTGGTCAGGTCCGTGGCTAGAGCGCCCGGCTCTGGACGGCATAGGCCGGAGCGGCGCCGGCGGGAGCATGGCGTCGCAGGCGATGCTGCTCTTCCGCCCGGTCGTTCAGCAGGCGCTGCCAGCGGCTTTGCTGGATCAGGCGCACCACGGCGATGGTGGCGATCACCCAATTCATGGAATGGCGCTCGGCGAACACGCTCTCCGACACCGACACCGCCAGCAGGGCGCAGCCGACGGCGAAGGCCCAGGCGGCCTCGGGCCGGCTGTTGCCGTAGCGGGCGGCGAAGAAGCCCTGGAACAGCATCCGGCTCAGCACCACCAGCACCAGCGCCACGCCGACGAGGCCGAGGTCGAGGGTCAGCTCAAGCCAGCCGCTGTGGGCCGAGGTGATGCCCCAGTCGCGGGTGAAGCTGGCGCCCGGCCCGTTGAAGCCGAACCAGTAAGCGGCATAGCCGTAGCCCAGCAGCGGCCGTTCGGTGACCGACTGGACGATGTGCTGCCACAGCACGGTGCGGCCGGTCAGGGTCGGGTCGCGGCCCAGGGCATAGAGCACGTCGTACCAGAAGGTGGCGCCGGCCGTGACCATGATGACCAGCAGGGCGATCAGCAGCGCCATGGTTGGGGCGAAGTTGCGGATGCTGCCGCGCAGCATGGTGGTGGACAGCAGGGCCACCGACACCAGGACCGAGGTGACCAGACCGGTGCCGGACCGGCTCATCACGATCAGCAGCATCGCCAGCAGGATCAGCGGCCGGCTGACCCAGCGGCTCTGCTCCTTCTGCCAGTCCAGCCAGACCAGCGCCAGCACCAGCCAGACCATCATGCGGCCGGTCACGTTCTTCTGGAAGAACACGCCCTTCCAGGCGCCGACATGCTGGGTGCTGTCCAGCCCGATCGAGGGCATGGCGAAGATCATGTAGAAGGACACGAACATCAGGAACGACAGCCCGACCACCAGCAGCCGCATGATCTCCGGGAAGCGGAAGCGCAGGGCGAGCCAGATGCCGAACACCGTCGTGAACATGAAGGCGATCGACCGGCGCAGCGTCACGTCCGGAAACAGCGACCACAGCGCGGTCAGGAAGGCGAAGGCGATCATCGCCGTCAGCGCCGGGCTGGCGAAGGGAATCTGGAAGGCGATGCCGGGCCTGAGCGCGATGGCGGCGAGCACCAGCAGATAGAGGCCGCCGTAGAGAACGGTGACGCCGGCGGACTCAAGATCGCCGGCCAGGGGGTCGCCGCCGGTCAGCATCAGCGGAAGCACCGAGCCTCCGAAGGCGATGATGCCAATGACGGCGATGCTCTTTTCCAGAAAATCGAGGACTTTCATCGGCTTTCCCTTGCTGCCGTACCGCGTTCGGCTTTGCAGACCTGAAGATGCGGTTGGCACACCCCTTCTCGTAGCCGGGCGGTGGCATTAGACCGAAGGAGGCTGGACCCGAAAGAGGTAGCCGCTTTCGCGCTCCCCCCTTCCTTTGCCGGCCGAAAAAGGGAATGGAGCCGAAGCATTCCAACAAGAAGCATTCCAACGAAAAGACCCCCGCGCGGTCGGCGCGGGGGTCCGGCTGGCATCCGGCTCTGGGTGGACGGGTTACGACCCGTCGCCCTTCAGGACCATGACGGCGGTCTTGCAGAGGATGAAGAAGTCGAACAGCAGGCCGCAGTTGCGGACATAGAAGACATCCATCGACACACGTTCCTGGAAGGTGGTGCGGTGGCGCCCCGAGACCTGCCAGTAGCCGGTCAGGCCCGGACGGACGGTACCGATCACCGCGGCGGACTCGCCCACCTCCGGCAGCTCCTTCGGCATGTAGGCGCGCGGACCGATCAGGCTCATGTCGCCCATCAGGATGTTCCACAGCTGCGGCAGCTCGTCGAGCGAGGTCTTGCGCAGGAAGCGGCCGAGCGGGGTGATGCGCGGGTCGACCGTCAGCTTGTGGTAGGTCATGTACTCTTCGCGGGCGACCGGGTCGTTCTCCAGCAGCTGCTGCAGCTGCTCCTCCGCGTCGACATGCATGGAGCGGAACTTCAGCAGGTCGAAGGTCTGCTTGCCGCCGGCCCAGCGCTTCTGGCGGAACATCACCGGGCCGGGGCTGTCCAGCCTGATGGCGACGGCGAGACCCAGCATCAGCGGCGCCACCAGCACCAGCAGGATGGACGACAGAACGATGTCCATGGCGCGGCGGATGCGCAGGTAGCCGGTCGGCGGACGGACGCTGACGCGCAGGGCCAGCGAGCCGTGCAGGTTATGATAGGTCGCGTCGACCGCGCTGACGTTGCCCTCGCCCAGCACGCAATAGACTTGGCGGAAGGGCAGGGTGCGCACGAGGCCGGTCAGGTCGCTGCCGTGGCGGCTCATGTCGGCGACGATGGCGGCGCTGGCCTGGCCGGCGACGGCGGGCGACTTTGCCAGCAGCTCCACCGGACCCATCACCGGCAGGCCGGAGACGCGGGTCTGCCACAGGCTGTCGTCGTCGTCGACGAAGCCGACCGGACGCATGCCGAGCCAGGGCAGGCGCTGCAGCTTCTCGGCGATGGCGGCACCCTGCGGGCCGGCGCCGACGATCACCACCGGGGTGCGCCAGTCCAGCGCGCTGGACAGCAGCCCCTGGATCAGCAGCAGGTCGGCGACATAGGTGACCGCGAAGCCGAGCAGCGCGATCGACAGCGCCTCCACGAAGAAGGAGCGGAAGCCCTCCATCACGATGAAGGGAACGGCCAGCACGGCGCAGCACAGAAAGGCCGCCTGAAATGTCCGCCGCGTCCGTTCCATATAGTCGAAGCGGCCCAGCGTGTAGATGCCGAACACCGACTTGACCAAAGGCACCAGCATCAGTCCGGTCACCAGTGATCGCTGCCACGCGGCGGCCTCCAGCGGCTCCGTCAGCGCATCGGCGCCGAGGAAATGGTTGAGCGTCCACCCCACAAGGGCGAGGACCAGCCCGTCGGACAGTGCAAGCAGCAGCCCGGGGGCGATCGTCGGGATCGTCGCCTTTTTCGCCGAGGTCAGATCGATGACCACTTCTGGGTCCAGTTTGCTCATCGCAGGTCCCGTGGTTGAAGGGAATGCCAGCCACCGCACGGCCATTCGTGCGGATGGTCGCTCGTCATCAGCGTCTCTTGGGATTCGGCCGGTCTTTACTTTGCTGCGCCGCCTCAATCTCAGCTGCGCATTTATGTAAAGATCGCTCTTTCATGATTTCGATCGGCCGATCCGCAGTTCGTTGAGGACGAATTAGGATGAGGAGGCTCGGCCAGCAACAGTGCATACGGGCGTTCATTTCGCGTCCGCGATACCACCCGGGTTTCAAAGGGTGCGGGTGTCCGAATATTTAAGGGGATACTTTCGGATGCCGTCCCCGCCGGGGATAGCGTTTCGGGTTAGCGGCAAGGTGGTGTCGCACCCCCGGCGGCACGTTCGATCCCCGCAATTTTTGGGTAGAGGCCGGCAAACTCCACCCCGACCGGCCGGAACCGCTGGGCGCGAAGGGAGGTGTTCGCCGAACTTGCGGAGTGGGTCCGCCACCCGGATTTACCGAAGGGAGGCGCCGGGCAATTCCGAGCGGGAGCATGGCGCGAAGGAACCCTTGCCTGTTGCGGGGCGTAGGAGGCAGCGTGCGGGCTCGCCGGAAAGCCTAATCGGAACGTCCTGCTTCTCTGACCGAAGCCGTGGTGACTAGCACCGAAGAGTGCTGCGGTCGCTTCAAGGCCGAATTGACGCTTTCCCAGCCGCCGCCAAGATTTGGCGCGTTCTTTTTCCTTATCTGCGTCCCCACTCCACACGACTTGGCGGATGCAGGCGCTCCCCTCTCAGGCGGGACCGGAAAAAGAAGCGGACTATAGGGGGCGAAGGAAACCGGATGGCTCTCGAAGCTGGTACGATCATCAAACATGGCTGGATGTTCATGGTGGCGAACGTGGTCAACCGCGCCGCGGGACTGCTTCTGCTGCCGCTCTATACGAAGGTCCTGTCGCCGGCGGAGTTCGGCGTCTATGCCCTGATCAGCGTCGTGGGCGACATCGTCGCGGTCATGCTGATGATCGGGATGATCAATGCCTTCACCGTCGTCTATTTCGAACATGCGGACACCCGCGGCCGGGCCCGCGTGGTCAGCACCACAATGATCGGGCTTTGGGCGGCCTCGCTGCTCCTGCTGGCGGTGGCGCTGCCGGCGGGATGGGGCGCCAGCCACCTGCTGTTCGGCGGCAGCGACCAGGCGCCGATCATCGCCTTCGCCTTTGCCGGCATCGCCTTCAGCGCGGTGTTCGAACTGGCGCTCGCCTATTACCGGGTCCACAAGCGGTCGGGCACCTGCCTGCTGATCTCGGTCGGCAAGGCGGTGGGGCTGATCGGCCTCAACCTCACCTTCCTGCTGGTGATGGACCTGGGCGTGACCGGCATCTTCCTGGCCAACGCCATCACCTTCGTCGGGCTGGGCATCGCGCTGACGGTGGCGATCCTGGGCGCGAACGGCGTCGGCTTCTCCTTCGGCATCCTGAAGCGGGTGTCGGTGCTGGGCCTGCCCTTCATGCCGCAGACCATGCTGGACATGGGCAACCAGTTCGCCATGCGCTATCTGGTCAACCTGCTGATGGGTGTGGCGGCGGTCGGCGTGCTGTCCTTCGGGCTGCGGCTCGCCACCATGCTCTACATGTTCCTGACCGCCTCCTTCCTGCAGATCTGGTCGGTCAGCCGGATCGAGGCCCAGCACGACGTCGGCGACAACGCCGCCGGGCGCGAACAGTCGGAATTCGTCTTCTACCTGTTTCTCGTCCTGCTGTCGGCGGCGGCGCTGGGCATGGCGCTGACCTCGCCCGAGGTGCTGTGGCTGATCGCGTCCAGCGAATACGACACCGTACTGCCCTGCATGCCGCTACTGGTGCTGGCCTATGTGCTGCACGGTGTGCGCATGCATGCCGAGGTCGGACTGGTGAAGACCAAGAAGGTCGGCGTCCTGCCGGCGATCTCGCTGGGCGGGCTGGCGGTCGGCACGGCGATCATGGGGGTGACGCTTGGGCCGCTCGGCCTGATGGGCGGTGCCATCGGCGTGCTGGCGCGCGAGCTGGTGATGCTCTGCGCGACCGAGACGCTGTGCCGCCGCCTCAGCCCGAAGGAACCGCCGCTCAGCATCCTGAGGGTGACCGGCATCCTGGCGCCGGCCGCCATCGCCTATCTGGCCGGCCTCGCCCTGTTCGGGTTCGAGGTGAACCCCACCTTCACCGCGGCAAAGGTCGGTCTGACCATGCTGTTCGCCATCGTCACCCTGTTCGGGCCGAGCTTCGGCAAGACCGACCGCGCCATGCTGTTCCGCATGCTCGGCCGATTTTTTCGCCGGCCGCAGGCGGCCGAACGATCGGCCTGACATTCATTAATCCGGGAGGATCCCACCGCGATGCAGGATGTTCCGCGCTACACATATCGGCAGACGGTCGCGGCGGATGCCATCCGCTACGGCGGCGGTTCCGGCCTCGGGGCGGTGCTGAAGCTGCTGGCAGGCAACCGCATGTTCCGGGTGACCTTCACCCTGCGCAGCTGCCAGGCGGCCGACCGGATGGGCGGGCCGTTGCGCAAGCCGCTGCTGGCCGCATGCCGGCTGCTGCACCGCTGGACCCAGCATTCGGCCGCCATGGATCTGCCGTGGGAGACCCAGGTCGGACCCGGCTTGCGCATCCTGCACGGCTGGGGGCTGGTGGTGAACGCCAACGCCCGCATCGGCGCCAACGTCACCCTGTTCCACGGCGTCACCCTGGGCCAAAAGGACGATCTGCTCCCCAGCGGCCGGGTGACCCATTACCCGGAGCTGGGCGACGGCGTCTGGGTTGGGCCGCACGCGGTGATCATCGGCGTCAGCGTCGGTGACGAGTGCATCGTCGCCGCGTCCACGGTCGTCACCAAGCCGATGCCCCGCCGTACCGTCGTCGCCGGAAATCCGGGCAAGGCGGTGGCGGAGGTTGCCATCCCCGACATCCCGCATCCGGCCCCCGTCGGCGCGTCCGCCACCCATACGGCTGCCGTACAGGCGTCACCCGTTCCGGGCTGATTGCCGGGCGCGAAACGGAAAGGGGCCGGCAGCGTGTGGCTGCCGGCCCCTTCCGTCGTCGTTACACCGGTTGCGGTGAAGCCGATCCTCAGGCCGCGTGGGCCATCGGGTCGTGCCACTCCACACCGTGATAGGCGGTGTCGTAGGCGGCGTGCGACAGGTCGGTGACCGAGCTGTCGATGCTGGCGACGGTGGCCGTCGGCAGGTGGTCGACCGTCGTGTCGTTGGCGGCCGTCACCGTGTGGGCCAGCAGGTCGGCCGAGCTGAGCGAAGCGGCGGCGGCCTTGGCGGCGGCGTCGACGATCGTGCCGGTGCCGGTGGCGTCGGCCAGCGTGGCGGCGGTCGGGTTGGAGATCTTCAGGCTGAAGGTCTCGTTGCCTTCCGTCACGCTGTCGCTCAGCACCTTGACCGTCACGGTCTTGGCAGTCTCGCCGGCGGCGAAGGTCAGCTTGCCGCTGGTGGCGGTGTAGTCGGAGCCGGCCTTGGCCGTGCCGTCCACCGTGGAGTAGTCCACCGTGACCGGGCTGCTGGAGGCGGCCGACAGCTTCACCGTGAAGGTGGCGTTGACGCTGTTGGCGACGGTGGTCGGGGTATCGAAGACGGCGCCTTCCATGGCGGTCTTGATGATGTTGACCTTGCTCTGGTTCACCGTCTTGTAGTCGTCCATCAGGATGCCGCCGACGTCACCCGATTCCGGAGTCCAGGCCCAGAAGGTCCAGCTCATGCCCTTGTCGCCGGCCGCGATGTCGCTCTTGCCGTCCAGGTTCCAGTCGCCGTTCAGGTACTTGGCCATGGTCTTGGCCCAGGTCTGCTCGGCCGTGCTGTTGAACTGGCCGCCCCATTCGCCCAGCAGGATCGGCGCGGTGTCGTTCTTGTAGAGATAGCCCCACATCTTGTCGTACTGGGCCGGCAGGTTGTTCGGGTAGTTCGGGTCGTTCAGCCAGCTGAACTGCCCGACGCTCTGGCCGTAGGCGTGCGGCGAGTAGACGAGCTTGTTGGGGGTGTCGAAGTGGATCGGGCGGGACTGCGCACCGGCCAGGGTGCTGCTCCATTCCGTGCCTTCGACGAACAGCAGCCAGTCCTTGTTCACGGTCTGGATGGCGTTGCCGATGCGCTCGGCGGCCGAGGCCCAGTCGGTGGCGGCATTGCCGCCCCAGGTGGCGGTCACGCTCGGCTCGTTGTGCAGGTCGGCGCCGATGACGGTCTCGTTGCCGGCGTAATGCTGGGCCAGCATCTTCCAGTTGGCGATCACCGTCGATTCCGGGTGGGCGCTGGTGTACCAGAGGCCGTGTTCGTTGGTGCCGGCGCCGCCGTCGTTGCGGTGGTGGTCGAGGATCACCTTCATGCCGAGCTTGCCGGCATAGTCGATGACCTTGTCATAGACCTGCAGGCGGGTCAGACCGACCAGATCCGGGTTCTTCGAATAGTCGATGCCGTTGGTCACCGCGCTGCTGTCGAACATGGCGTCCGACATGGTCAGGCGGATGGTGTTGAAGCCGACCGACTTCATGTTTTCCAGGTGGTGCTGGTAGCTGTCCACCCACAGGCCGGCGGGCACGTAGTTGTAGCCCTCGCCGCCGAACCAGTTGACGCCGGTCAGGCGGACGGTGTTGCCGGCCTCGTCGACGATCTGGTTGCCCTGGGTGTGCAGGAAGCCTTCGATGCCGCCGGCGGTCTTCGAACCGGTCGGCTCCGTCACCGTCGCGTCGCTGACCGACAGGCTCGGCTGGCTCGGGGAGGTGGGCGTGGTCGGGGTGGAGGTGCTGCCGGCGAACCAGGACTTGTCGGCCTTCACTTCCATGGTGCCGTTCCACCACAGCGCCTTCTGGCCGGCGACGACATCCCGACCGTCCAGCGCGCCCTTGTCGATCGACACGATGCTGTCGGTCGGGGCGACGGCATGACCGCCGATGGTGATCTTGTTGACGTACAGGTTGCGGTCGACGCCGCCGACAACGCCGTCGTTGTCGTACTGGATCTGGACCTTGTGGGCGACGTCGGCGGCGACGTTCGCGTTGAAGGTGAAGTCCTTGGCGGCGGTGCCGGCGGTGCCTTCACCGATCTGCTTGCCGTCGACCAGGACCTTGAAGTGGGCGTTCACGCCGCCGGCCGCCGTGCCATACGCATTCACGACGATCGGCGTGCCGCCGGTGGTCGGGGTGGTCGGCGTCGTGGGGGTGGTCGGCGTGGTCGGGGTCCCGGCGGCGCTGGCGAACAGGTCCTTGGACATGTTGAAATCGAGCGAGCCGCTCCAGGACAGCATTTCGCGGCCGGACAGGGTGCCCTGGCCGTCGGCGGCGTAGGAGACCGTCGAGTGGGTGGAAGCGATGGTCTTGCCGTTGACTTCGATCGACTTGACGATCAGGTCGCGGTACATGCCGGCCTTATCGGTGGACATCCAGTCGTTGTCGTACACGACCTGGACCTTGTGCGCGGCGTCGGGAGCCACCTTGGTGGTGAAGCTGTACCGGCCGGCGCTGGTGGAATTGACCGTCGCCTGGCCGACGGACACGCCATCGACAAGGAACTTGAAGTGCGGCCAGACTCCTCCGGCAGCCACACCCGAGGCATTGACTACGAAGGTCGTATCGACGGGGCTCGTTGCCATTGGAAGCATCCTCTTTTCCGTGTTTTCGCTGGAGCCCAGACTGGCCGGAAAAGGTTAACGAGCTATTTCAAATTTTAGCGAAATGCGGCTCGAATGCCACTACCACTTGTGAAAAGAAAGAGACACGAAAAACCCCTTTGTCGATGCATCGCAGCAACAAAGGGGTTCGTTGTCGGGTAGGTATTTGAAATTAAAAGAACTTTTCTGTCCGCTCGAAACCGTCAGCGCGGTTTGTGCGCGACCAGGAACACCTCCGGGCGGAACAGATAGAGCTGACCTATCCTTCCGAGCTTGCGATTTAGGGTTAACGGCAGCTGTCCCAAAAATGCCTCAACCACCCGCATGTAGCCGAAATAGGCGCGGCTGGCGAAATGCAGGTTCAGGTGGCGGCGCACCGCCATCGGCACGACATAGGCCGCCTCCACCCGGCCGAAGCCGGCTTCGCGCAGCATCGCCGCCGTCTCGCCCCAGCCATATTCGCGCAGATGCATGCAGACCGGCTCGTACAGTCCGAACACCTCCGACAGGTCGGCGGGGCCGGCGAACTTGTGCGGCATGCTCAGGACATATTTGCCGCCCGGTTTCAGGATGGTGTGGACGTTCTTCATGTGGGTGACGACGTCGCCGGGATGCATGTGCTCCACCACATGGGTGGAGACCACGCTGTCATAGCGGCCGGCCGGCTCGAACTGCGCCAGATGCACGCCGTCGCTGTTCTTCCAGGTGACGTTGGAGTCCTGCTCGATCCAACTGGCGCCGCGCTCGCGCGTCACCTCCGTCGCGACGCAGCGGTAGCCGTGGCGGGCGAGGTAGCGCAGCAGCCGCGCCTTGCCCGACCCGACCTCGTAGACGTCCTGCGGTCCGCCCAGCAGGGTCAGGAAATGGCGGAAGTCCAGGTCGTCGTTGCGGGTGTGGGCGTCGTCCTCCGCCTCGTTCAGCCAGGGGCAGCTGGTGTAGAGCGTGGTGTAGGCCGCCTCGAAGGCGTCCCAGCGCTCCTCCGGCTTGGTCTCCATCAATTCGCGGGCAAGCTGCCGTTCCAGGGTCCAGTGGCGCTGCACCATCTCCACGGTCAGCGGATAGGTTGGCGAGAGGTGGAATTTCCGCCGGTAGCGCTCGACGAGCGCGTCGTCGGTCCTCCGGTCGGCGGGCAGGCGATCCATCGGCAACGTGTCGGCTGTATTCTGCACGATCGACCTCTCCATCAGGGGGACACCGGACGCATTGAGGGACTCTAATCGGGCAGGGGAACCAGCGCCCGCACGCGAAGGAGAAAAGGCGTGAACCTGTCGGAGGGGGAGGCGACCGACAGCGGCTTACCTCCCCTGCGCACCGCTTGCGCCGAATCTCAGCCCGACCGCACCCTGCCGGTACGCGCCTTCTCCCGCAGCGTGTCCACCACCGCCGTGTAGAGCGGCAGCGGCCGGGAGTTCTCGTCATAGGGGGAGGGGTGGGGGTGCAGGTCGGGATGCTCCCGCGCGATGAAATTCAGGTCGGAGCGCAGGTGCCACCAGCACAGTTCCACCACCCGTGCATTGTCCAGCATGTCGGCCAGATAGCTGCGGGCCAATTGGGCCATCGCCCGGTCCTTCTCCCCCCGCGACCAGGAGCGGGGCAGGCGCGTCTCGTCGACGTCCATCTCGGTCAGATGCACGGCGAGGCCCAGCTTGTCGACGGCGCGCAGGAACCTGCGCATGCCGGCGCTGTCATAGGGCTTGCCGCCGATCAGGTGGCTCTGCAGTCCGATGCCGTGGATCGGCACACCGCGCCTCACCGCCCCGGTCAGCCAGTCGAGCAGATAGGCGCGCTTGCGCTGCTGCCAGCCCTCGTCGATCTCGATGCCGAACTCGTTCAGCACCAGCTTCGCCTTGGGAAAAGCCTTATGGACATGGTGGAAGAAGGGATCGAGCCATTCCGGCCCCTTCTCCGCCCCGCCGGCCGCCACCCACCACATGCCGCGGCGGAAACCGTAGCGGTCCTGCTGGCGCGGATGGCTGTCCGCCGTTTCCCAGAAGAAGACCTCGTTGGCGACGTCGATGCGGTAGAAGATATCGCCGTAGCGCTGCCGCACCGCCTCGACCACGCCGGTGAAGCGCGGCCAGACATTCTCCTCGCTCAGCGTGCCCTCCGGCGAGAAATAGGCGTTCTCGGAGATGTTCAGCTCCGCCTGCCGGGCCGTCGGCAGCTTCATGTAGGGCGGCATGCCCATATGCTGCCAGATGATGGTGTGCCAGTTCGGCGTTGCGCCGATGCTGCGCGCCAGTTCTACCGCCGCGTCGAAGCGGCGCCAGTCGAAATTCCCCTCGGTGTGCTGGAAGACCCCCCATTTGCCGCCGTTCTCCGGGGTGACGACGTCGCATTCGCGCGCCATCAGCCGGTCGAGCATGGGGTCTTCCGGATCGACGAAATGGTCGCGGGCGGCACCGTGGCGGATACCCAGCGCCCGGCAGGCCTCGCGCAGGGTCACCGCCGGCTCCGCCGCCTCCGCGTGGGTTGCGGCGGCCTCCGCCGGGGCCGGGCCGCTGGCGCCGCGGCAACTCGCCAGCACCGCGCCGGCGGCGGCGGTCCACATCAGATCGCGTCGGGACGGGCGCCACTGGGGACGCCACTGGGGACGCCAATTGGGAAAACCGGACTTCGGACTCTCGGTCATGCGGAGGGACTCTCTCTTCCGGATGTTGGGCCGGTCGCGGGTTCCGGTCGCGAAGAGACCCCTCCCTCCGGACGCCGCAGCGTTCGGGAGGGAAGGGCCTCGGGTCGAAGGAGCTTCAGGTTGCCCTGCCCGCTTTACGGAGCGGTCCGCAGGGTGGTGTCGCCGTAGTATTTCCGGGTCGCCATGTAGCTGTTGTAGGGACCCTGGTAACCGCGCGAGGCCGCCTTCTTCAGGTTCACGTCGGTCATCACCGCCACGAACTTCGAATGGTCGATCGGCCCCAGGTCGGCGACCGCCTGCAGGTCGCTGGCCGTGGTGTGGCCCCAGCGGCTGACGAACATCACCTTCGACGCGGCGCCGCAGACGATGCGGGCATCCGACACGGCGAGCGCCGGGGCGGTGTCGAACACCACCAGATCGAAGTGCGGCGACAGGCCGGCCATCAGGTGGATCAGGCCGTCGACGTTGAAGCGGTCCAGCGTCTCCGACATCAGGCGGCCGGCCGGGATCATCGCATAGGGCGCGTCTTCGCTGGTATGCACGATCTCGTCCAGGGTGGCGGTGCCGGAAATCCAGTCCGACAGGCCCTTCTTGGCCGACAGGTTGAACAGGGCATCGATGCGCGACCGGCGGAAGTCGGTGTCGACCACCACCACGCGGCGGCCGGCCTGGGCCGCGACCTGGGCGACGGCGAGGCTCATCGAGGTCTTGCCGTCCTGCGGGCGGGCCGAGGTGACGGCGATGGAGCCGACCGGACCCATGTCCGCCAGGTGGTTGCGGAACAGGGCGCGCATCGATTCCGAGAACAGCGAGAAGGGGTGGTTCTGGAAGATCTGGTCCAGACGGCCGCGGGAACCGCGGGTGGAGTGGTGCGGGACGATGTGGACCGTGCCCACGCCCAGGATGCGGCGGACGGCTTCCGGGGTGCGGATGCGGCGCTGGAACAGCTCGATGCCGAAGACGATGAAGACGGCCACGGCGATGGAGGCGAAGAAGCCGGCCAGCAGCAGCAGCAGGCGGTACGGACCCGACGGCTCATGCGGGACCTGCGGCGCCGAGACCAGCTTGACGGCGGTCGGGAAGGCGCGGTTGTCCTGCTGGGCCTGCACCTCTTCCAGACGGCCGAGCAGGCTGTCCAGCAGCTGGCGCTTGGCCTGGGCCTCGGCCTCCAGCGTGCGCAGCGGCACCGCTTCCTCGGCCATGGTCTGATAGCCGGATTCCAGCTTGGCGATCATCGACTTCAGGGCGTTTTCCTGCTCGACGGCGACGTTGGCCGCCTCGCGGACGCCGGCGATCTCGTGGCGGACCTCCTGCTGCAGCGAGGAGTTCGCCTCGTTCAGGCGGGCCTGCAGTTCCTGGATGCGCGGGTGCTTCGGACCATACTGGCGCGACAGCTGGGCCAGTTCGGTGGAGATCGAGGCGACCGTGGCGCGCAGCTGGGCGACGACCGGCGAGGCGAGGCTGCCGCCGTTGCCGGAGCTGCGTTCCAGCGTCTGCGCCTGGGCGACGGCGCGGGCGCGGTTGGCGGCGGCCTCGGCCAGACGCAGGCGGGCCTGCTCAAGCTCGGTGGTCGCCATCAGGCCGTTGGTGCCGTTCTTGACCAGACCGGCCTTGAAGCGGACTGCGTCGACCTTGGTGTCGGCCGCGGCCACTTCCTTGCGCAGGGTGGCGATGCGGTCTTCCAGCCAGGCGATGGCGCTGGTGGACAGGTCGCGGTCCATCTGCTGGCGGGTTTCCATGTAGCGGTGGACGACGGTGTCGACCACCTTCTGGGCGATTTCCGGATCGCGCGAGGTGTAGCGGACCTGGATCACGCGCGACCGGCCGACGATGCCGACTTCCAGATTGCGGCGGACGCGGTCCAGTACCCCGTCGATGCTGTCGGCGGCGCGGGTCTCGCGCAGGTGGGTGTCCTTGGTCATGTCGTCGCCATGGGCCAGGACTGCATCGACGACGCCCGGCAGGTCGGGACCGAAGACGGCATGGGCCTGCTCACGCGTCCAGGCGGTGGCGCGCTCGACGAAGGGCTTGCTGTCGTCCGATTGGATCGGCGGGTTGAATTCGGGGTTGGTGGCCAGCCCCAGATCGGCGATCGTCTGGGTCAGCACCGCCGTCGACTTCAGGATTTCGATCTCGCTGAGGATCGCGCTGTCTTCCGGCGTGATCGCGTTCAGCGCCTGATCCTCCGCGCGGACGACGCGGACCTGCCGGTTGTCGACCAGCAGAAGGGCTTCGGAGGTGTATTTGTCCTTCATCAGCGAGACGCCGAAGGCCGACAGCGCGGTCAGCGCCAGCACGATGGCGGCGATCAGCGTCTTGTGGGCCGCCAGCACCCGCAGGATGAAGCGGAAGTCGGGACCCATCGCCGGAGCAGGGCCGTCGAACTCGCGCGGCGTGTGATGGCCGACCTGGGCGGGCCATGACGGAGCCGGCGGGCCGCCTGGACCTCCGTTATTGATCTGGGGAAGATTTTCCACGTCTCAAAGCTCCTTCTGGATAGGCGACCGGCGGATCGTCGACTGGGAGAGCCGGGGGGAGAGCCGGGTGGAAGCGGGCGCTGCGGCGCCCGTTCCGTGGGTGCGGAGGGATGCGGCACGGCGAAGGCGGACGGTGCTCCAGGCGAAGCCGAAGGCACCGATGCAATAGCGGCGGAACAGGCGGCGGGGCTCCTGCGCCAGGCGGAAGGCCCATTCCAGGCCGGAGCGCTGGACCGCTTCCGGGGCGCGCTTGAAGCGGCCCGCCAGGAAATCGACGATGGCGCCGCCGTTGACGATCAGCACCGGATGGTCGAGAGCGCGCTTCAGCTCAGTCGCGACCTCTTCCTGCTTGGGCATGCCCATGGCGAGCAGGATGACGTCGGGGCGGGTGGCCCGCGCCTGGGCAATGTAATGCTCCGTCGGGTGGAAGCCGTGCTGCAGGTCGGTGTAGCGGTGCGGGGTGGCCGCTTCCAGGACGACACGGGCACGGTCCAGCCACGGGGTAGCGGTGCCGTAAATGGCGACGCTGCGGGGGGTGAGCGATTTCAGCAGCAGCGGGATGAAGTCGGTGCCGTTCATGTTCAGGCCGGCCGGCCGTCCCAGCACCGGCAGCACCGCCTGCAACCCGATCCCGTCGCGCAGCAGAACGTCCGACGAGGCGAAGGCGGCCAGCGCCGCGTCCGAGCCCATGCAGACGTTCAGGCCATGCGCGTTCAGGAAGGACAGCACCGTCGGACGGTCCACCGCGCCCAGATGGTCGATCAGGGCCCGGCGCTCGCCGTCGTTCGAAATGCACCGCATGCGCTCGATCAGTTCCAGGACCTCACGAGGATTCGGCATGCGCATCTCCCAAAAAAATTAATCGGAACAAAGCATTGACCGTTTCGCGACCGTTCTTGCGGCCGATCCGGCCCGGCCCGACGTCGGGCCTGTCCACCGGGCGGCGGCGGCTAACCCGTTGGGGCCGGCCACCAAACCTGCGTGGCTCTATGTGGCCGGTCCTCCCCCCTTTTCGCACGGGCGAGATCGGCGAAACGGCGACGGATTCGAATTAGCCCGGGCTTGCTCCCTTCGGGGGATTCGGCTTGCCGAATCGACCGGTCAGACCCATAAAGAGGGACCCCTGCCATAAAGAGAGACCCTGGCGCTCTATGGCTGTTGTCCGGGGCAAGGGCGTATCCGCGCCGCCGGATCGGCCTCCCGGCCGATGATCCTGGCCGAAGCGCTTGCATGACCGGGGCAATTCCAAGAAAAGACGATCCATGACCGACGACACTTCCGACAACGCCCGTTCGGGCCGCACCCCCGGCACCGCCGACGAATTCGACCGCCGCGACGCCCTGCGCGCGGTGGCCGCCGTGGTGCGCGGCGACGGGATCGAGGTGGACGCCGACAGCACCCCGGCGCGCTGGTCGGTCGCGGTCAACCACGTCGTCCAGATCCCCGGCACCGACCGCAAGCTGAAGCTGCGCTTCAAGGTGGCTCTCGGCCCGCTTCCCGACATCGAAGCCGACCTGTGGGGCCTGCTGACCATCGACGAGGGCTTCGGCCGGCCGCAGGCCAAGGCGCTGGGCAAACGGGTGAAGGGCGCCTGCCTGTCCTCTCCCGCCATCGCCAAGGCGAAGGACCGGGTCGACGGCTGGTTCGCCTCGATGGGGCAGCGGGCGGCCGGCTTCGGCGAGTCCTGGCGGCCGAAGGGCTTCGCCGACGAACTGGGCCGCGTCGTCGGCTTCGGCGGCCGGATTCCGCGCTTGCAGACGCTGCTCGACGCGATGGAGGAGGCGTTCTCCACCGCCGCCGCCCGCGCCGGCCTGAAGGTCCGGCGGGAGCGGCTGGAGAATGCGTCCGGCATGGGCGTCTATCTGGACAGCTTC
Source organism: Azospirillum sp. B2RO_4 (assembly GCF_051124815.1). Lineage (NCBI taxonomy): Bacteria > Pseudomonadati > Pseudomonadota > Alphaproteobacteria > Rhodospirillales > Azospirillaceae > Azospirillum > Azospirillum sp. B2RO_4. The sequence goes on from NZ_CP118487.1 coordinate 335,861, forward strand.
GCCACCGCCCGCGCGATGATCCGCAAGCTGCGGCTTTACGTCGGCCCGACCAATTCGGGCAAGACCCACGCCGCCATGGACCGGCTGGCGGAGGCCGAGAGCGGCTGTTACCTCGCCCCGCTGCGCCTGCTGGCACTGGAGGGGCAGGAGGCGCTGGAGACGCGCGGCCGGCCCTGCAGCCTCGTCACCGGCGAGGAGCGCGACGTGCGGCCGGGCGCCGCCTTCACCTCATCGACCATCGAGATGGTGAACACGTCCAAGGTGTGGGGCGCCTGCGTCATCGACGAGATCCAGATGATCGGCGATCCCGACCGCGGCTGGGCCTGGACCCAGGCGGTGGCCGGCGTGGCCGCTCCGGAAATCCTGATGACCGGCTCCGCCGACGCCATCCCCTACGTCAAGCGTCTGGCCGACGCGATGGGAGAGGAACTGGAGGTCGTCGAATTCACCCGCAAGTCGCCGCTGCGCGTCCAGGAGGAGCGGGTGAAGCTGGAGGATGTGAAGCCGGGCGATGCCCTGATCGCCTTCTCGCGCAAGGACGTGATGGCTCTGCGCCACGACCTGCTCGGCCGCAACCACAATGTCGCGGTGATCTACGGCGCCCTGTCGCCGGAGGTTCGCCGGGCCGAGGCGCGCCGTTTCCGCGAAGGCACCGCCGACGTGCTGGTGGCGACCGACGCCATCGGCATGGGGCTGAACCTGCCGGTCGCCCGCGTCGTGCTGTCCACCACCCGCAAGTACGACGGGCGCGAGGAGCGCGAGCTGACCGCGTCGGAGATCCGGCAGATCGGCGGGCGCGCCGGCCGCTTCGGCATGCATGAGGAAGGCCGCGTCGCCGTGCTGGACGGCGAGAGCATCAACCCGGTGCGCCGGGCGCTGACCTCGCCGCCGGTGCCGCCGGAAGACCCGCGCTCATGGATTTCGCCAAACCTCAGCCATGTCGAGGCCATCGCGCGCGAACTGGACACCGACAGCCTCGCCAAGGTGCTGCGCACCGCCGGGCAGGAGCTGTTGCGCGCCAACCAGACCTTCCGCATGACCGATCTGGAGCAGCGCATCCAGGCGGCGGCGGCGGTGGACCGCGCCAAGCTGCCGCTGGCGCAGCGCGACATGCTGGCCCGCTGCCCGATCGACACCCGCGACCAGAACAACCTGCGCCTTCTCGGCGGCTGGGCGGTCAACCAGGGCCGGGGCATTCCCAACGCCGCCCCCGATGCCGCCGAGCGCTTCCGCCACAGCGTCGGCACCGACGTGGAGCTGGAAAAGGCCGAGCGGGCGGTGAAGGAGCTGACCGCCTACGCGTGGCTGGCGTACCGCTTCCCCGATGCCTATCCCGAGATGGATCTGTGCCAGGAGCGCCGGGCGCACCTGAACGCCTTCATCGAGCGGACGCTCGCCGAGCGCTCGCTCGCCCGCGCCTGCCCGGTCTGCGGCACGCGGCTGAAGGCCAACCACCGTTTCCGCGTCTGCGACAATTGTTACAGCAGCCGCGTCGAGGAACGCCGGGGCGGCCGTCGCGGCGGGCCGGAGCGCGGCAACGGCGAGAAGCCGGGCGGCCACCCGCACCACTTCCACCATCCGGTGGCGAAGGAAGCCGGTCGCGACACCGGCCGGGGTGGTCCCCGTACAGGTCCAGGCCCCCGCACTGGACGTGGCCCGAAGCGGAAAAGCGCCACTCCATAAGGCGCTCTCTCCCGCTTCGGGAGTGGCAAACTCACGCCGCCGCGCTGCTGCCCGGAGTCGCTCCCTCGCGCTTTGGCCAGTTGATCTCCTCGACCGTGCCCTCCTCGCCCAGGAAGTAGCGGCGAAGCGGCGTCAGGTCGGCGCCCAGTTCATAGACCAGCGGGCGGCTGGTGGGGATTTCGAACAGCGGGATGTCGTGGTCGGCGACATCGTCCAGATGCTTGACCAGCCCGCGCAGGCTGTTGCCGTGGGCCGACACCAGCACCCGCGCACCCAGCCGCAGCGCCGGGGCGATCTCGTCGCGCCAGAAGGGGACCACCCGCTCCGTGGTGTCCTTCAGGCTTTCGCCGCGCGGCAGGTTGGCCTTCGCGAGGCCGGCATAGCGGCGGTCGGTAACGGCGGACCGCGGGTCGTCCGGCTCGATCGGCGGCGGCGGGACGTCCCAGCTTCGCCGCCACTGGAACACCTGCTCCGCCCCGTGGCGCTCCGCCGTCTCCGCCTTGTTCAGCCCCTGCAGCGCACCGTAATGCCGCTCGTTCAGACGCCAGTGCTTGTGCACCGGCAGCCACAGCCGGTCCATGTCGCGCAGGACGATGTGCAGGGTCTCGATCGCGCGGCTCAGCACCGAGGTGAAGGCGATGTCGACGTCGATGCCGGCAGCCTTGAGCAGGTCGGCCGCCTTGTGCGTCTCGGCGATCCCGCGGTCGGTCAGGCCGACGTCGGTCCACCCGGTGAAGCGGTCTTCCGCGTTCCACACGCTCTGGCCGTGGCGAAGCAGGATCAGTCGGTGCATGGCGGGTCTCCCTTCGGTAGCCGGCCGCCCATCGGGCACTTCCCTGTTGAAACAGACCTGTAGCCGCAGCGGTTCCCGCGACAAATCATCGCATGGCCGGGCGTGAGGGAGCCTGCCCGACCGTGCGTGGCAGTTTCAATCCGGTTTCATGATTGCCTCCGGAGACACCAATTATGTCAGCCGCGAAATCTTGGCGACATACTCGGACAATAATCGTGCGGTACGGTCACCCCACCTGAAATCACCGGCCGTGCCGGCCGCAGCGGATGGGAAGGGACGATGACCGAGCCGAACACGGGATCGCAGACTTCACACGGCGCAGCAGTCCTGCCGGGCACACCGCCGAACCATTCCGATTATCGCCCCAGCAACCTGACAACCTTGCGTACCGAGGCCACGATGCTGCATCATCATGACGTCATCTCCAGAGCCGTGTCGACCGACCGCGAGATCACTCTGGAGGCGCTTCGTGTGTTCACTTATCTGAGCCGGAGGCTCCATTTCGATCGTTCCGTTCCGGTGCTGCAGTCCGAACTGGCTGACGCGCTGGGCATGCAGCGGCCCAATGTGAACCGGGCCATCAAGCTGCTGGAAACCAAGCAGATCCTTCTGCGGGAATCCAAACTGGGGCGCGCGATTACGTTCCGGCTGAACCCGGGACTGGAGGGTGGCCGGGCCTGAGTGCTTCGTCAGGGTATGGAATGATCGTCGAGACCCGTGAGCTGTTCTTCACCAATTCCGCCCTGAAAAAAGCCCTCGCCTGGTACCAGAAGGCCCCCAATCAGACGGACCTGCCGCTGGGCGTCGTCACCACGGTGGCGCCCACCCCGGACGGTGGCTTGTCGGTCCAGATTCAGCAGAGCGGCGCCTCCAGAACGCGGGAGGTCCTGTTCACGCCCAGCAAGACGCTGGCGCTGCTTCTGCTCTTCTGTCGCCGCCAGAAGGTTCCGATCCCCCGCGATGCCGGGAAGGAACTGGAGGCTGCGGACGACGGCCTGATCCTGATCGTGCGCGGTGAGACGCCGACCGTCGCACCTCCTCCCTGAAGTTCCTGCCTGACCGGCCTGCCTGATCGACATCACGCCGCCGCGCATCCTGCGCGTGCGGCCTTTTGCCGTTTGCCCGGCTTTCCACGCGTCCAATGACGCGGTGCCTATGGGGCTGCTCGGTTCCGGTGTTCGACCTTTACGGAAGCCAATAGCACAGAAAATACTAAAAGTGGAGATCGGCGCGGTAATTGCGCGCAGAAGGCCATATCGTCGATGAAGCTGTATTCACCGGACGGACAGGTGGTTATGAACATCGTCATAGTCGCCAAGACCGGTCGCGTAGCATTGCTTCGTGTGATAAAGTTCCTTCTGCTATTGGGGCTAAGCTATAGTTCCGATCGATCAACCGAATGGGGATCCGCAGGCCGAGTCATCGGTCGAACATTCGTTGCAGCCGGAAACGCGACCTTTTCCTGCCAGAGTTGAACCGATTATTTCTCGTGCTTGCCAGCCGCAACATGTCCCTTTCGCCACCGCCGAGGATTTCCCGCCGATGATCGTCACCCGCCTGTCGCTGCCGCTTTGGAAGGAGCTTCGGTCCCATCGACCGCGGGTCCGTCCGATGCCTGCCTGACCGGGCCGATGTCATCGCCGCAGATGGCCCCATCACCCACGCCGTCCTCCGCCTTCGTCCGCCGGATCACCGCCTCGCCGCGGACGCTGGTCGCGGTTCTCTGCGCCACGCTGGCATTGCTGGGAACGGCATCCTGGGCGGCCGTCACCGCGCTCGATTACCGGGACACGCTTGAACGCGCCGAAGACGACGCCCGGCAGGTGGCCATCCTGTTCGACAGCCACGCCCGGGGCGTGCTGGACGCCAACATCGACCTGCTGGAACAGATCGCCGGCCGGATGGATGGCCGGGGGCTGAAGTCGTGGGCGGAACGCGGCCTGCCGGAAGCGATGGCGGTGGAACGCAACGGCCGCATCGCCCTGCTGGGTGCGGACGGTTCGCTGCGCTATGGCTCCACCGTCGCCTTTGCCGAGCCGGAAACCAGCGACGGCCTTTCGCTGCTGGTCCGCCCCTTACCGCCGGGGGAGGAACATGGCATCCTTCCGGCCTTCGGTCATATGGCCGGCCAGCCCGCAATTCTCTTCGCCCGCCGCATCCACACCGCGGCGGGCGTTTTCGACGGTGCCGTCCTGGTGGCCGTTCCGGTGTCGGCCCTGAAACCGGTGCTGAACGCCTTCGGCGACGGCATGGCGCGATCCGTCGGCCTGTACCGTCCCGACGGCATCCGGCTGGCCGGTATCGGCGTCCCCTCGCTTGGTCCCCTGCCGCGGCTGGATGACGGGACGATTCGGGTCGATGCGAACTGGACGGGAACCGGCAAGCCGTCGGTCATCGGTGTGAAGCGGATGGCCGACCTGCCGATCCTGTCGGCGGTAACCATCCCGCGCAGCGCCGTGCTGGAGCCCTGGTATGTCCGGATGGAGCGCGGCCTCGTCGTGGTGGTTGCCGGTGTGGCGGCGCTTGCCGGACTGTCGCTGCTGGGGGCCGCCAGCCTGCGGCGCGAGGCGCTGGCCCGTCAGGCCCTGACCGAGGCGAACGCCCAGCTGGAGCTGGCCAATGCGCAGTTGGAGGAACGGGTGGAGGAGCGTACCGCCGCCCTCAGCACCCTCAATCTGAAGCTGAGCCGGGCGCTGGAGGAAAAGGAGCGGGCCAATCAGGCCAAGGGCCGGTTCCTCTCGGCCGCGAACCATGATTTGCGCCAGCCCTTCCAGGCCTTGCGGCTGTTCCATCACATCCTGATGGAACGGCTGGCCGAAACGCGCGACCGCAACATCGCCGAAAAGATGGGCGAGGCGCTGGATGCCGGGGAAAAGCTTCTGCACGCCCTGCTGGAGGTGGCGACGCTGGACGCCGGCGTCGTCCGGCCGCAGCTGGCCGACGTGCCGGTGTCGGCGGTGTTCGAGGAACTGCTGGCGGAATTCCGCGGCATGGCGACGGAAAAGGGGCTGACGCTGCGCGCGATGCCGACCCGCATGGTGATCCGCACCGACCGGACGCTGCTGACGCGCATGCTGGGCGATCTGCTGCGTAATGCGATCCGCTTCACCGACAAGGGCCGTGTCACCATCGGCTGCCGCCGCCATGGCCGCTGGCTGCGCATCGAGGTGTGGGACACCGGGACGGGCATCCCCGCCGAACAGCTCGACAACATCTTCGAGGATTTCGTCCAGCTCGGCAATCCGGAGCGCGACCGGCGCCAGGGCCTCGGCCTCGGGCTGGCCAAGGTGCGGCGCAAGGCGGCGCTGCTGGGACACACGGTGGAGGTGCGGTCGCTCCAGGGCCGCGGTTCCGTCTTCGCGGTCAATGTGCCGGTCGTCGGCACCGAACGGCCGCCGACCCTGGTACCGGTCCAGGAGCCCGATCCTGTTCAGGCCGGCGACCGGCTGATCCTGGTGGTGGAGGACGATCCGATTCAGCGCGACGCCGTGCGGCTGCTTCTGGAAAGCTGGGACTATCGGGTGATCGCGGCGGTCGATGGCGAAAGTGCCCTGTCACTGTTCGGCGGGAAGAATGCGGGGACGGCGCCACCGGTCGGTCCCATGCCCGACCTCATCGTCAGCGATTTCCGGTTGCCGGGACGGCTGACCGGTGTGCAGACCGTGGCGGCGGTGGGGGAGCGGCTGGACCGGCCGGTGCCCGGCCTGATCCTGACCGGCGATACCGCGCCCGAACGCATCCGCGAGGCGGTCGCCACCGGCTGCCGGCTGCTGCACAAGCCGGTGTCCCCCGATGAGCTGCGCGACGCCATCGCCGCCATTCTGTCGGAACGGCCGGGAAGCCGCTCGGCCGATGGCGGCGAATCCGATGGCGGCGAACAGGCGCTGGAGAACGAGTCCGCGGCGTGAATTAACCCTTTCTGAAGCCGGGTTGCCTCAAACTGGCGCAGAAAAGGGGAGTTCACAGAGCCATGGTGCAGAATCGCACGCTCAGACGTCTTGACCAGACGCAGCTCGATCTGGCGGTGCGGAAGCACGAGATGTTCCGCAATGCCCGGGTGGGCGGAGCGCGCGCGAACCTGTCCTTCTGCGATCTGTCCGGGCTGGACCTGTCGGGCCGCGACCTTGCCCACGCCGATTTCGTCGGCGCCAGTCTGCGCGGCGCCAATCTGGCCGGCGCGCGTCTCGACTGCGCCTCCTTCTTCGTCGCCGATCTGCGGCAGGCCAATTTCGACGGCGCCAGCCTGATCAAGGCCGACCTGCGCGGCGCCTGCCTGCGCGGCGCGATCCTGGTCGGCGCCAACCTGTTCGAGGCGGACCTGCGCGACGGTTCCCTGGCCGAGAAGGACCGGTCCGGCCATCTGCACATGGTGCAGATCGACTCCACCCCGGCCGAGGCGGACGGCGCCGACCTGTCGGGGGCCAACCTGACCAATGCCCGGATGTCGGGCGTGATGGCGATCCACACCGACTTTTCCGATGCGGTGATGCGCGGCTGCAAGCTGGTGCGGGCGACCATGCGCGGCGCCAACTTCACCGGCTCCAACATGGAAGGTGCGGACCTGTCCGGCGCCGACCTGCGCGGTGCCTGCCTGCGCGGCGCGGTGCTGACCGGCGCCGTCATGGTGATGACCGACCTCACCGACGCCGACGTGGAGGAGGCGCTGACCGACAAGCCGGTCGGCCGCGTGGTGGCGGAGCTGGGGCGGTCGCTGGAGGATCTGCTGGGCGACCATATGACCTGGGTGGGGTCGAGCGGGGCGCAGGGCGCGATGCTCGACCTGTCCGGATTCGACCTGCGCCATGCCCCGTCGCTGGCCCACCTGTGCCTGACCATGCTGCGCGCAGTGGGGGCGACGCTCTACGGCCTGGACCTGTCGGGCGTGCAGCTTCAGGCCGCCGTGCTCGACAGGGCCGACATGCGCGGGGCGAAGCTGGCGGACGGCGATCTGCGCGGCATCAGCCTGCGGAACGCGAAGCTGAACAACGCCGACCTGCGCAACGTCAATCTGCGGCCCCTGGTGTTCGACGAGCACCGTTCCCGCCATGCCGACCTGTCGGGGGCGAAGCTGCGCTATGCCGATCTCAGCGGCGCCTGCCTGCGGTCGGTCAATCTCGGCAATGCCGACCTGTCCTTCGCCAACCTGCGCGGCTGTGACCTCGCCAGGACCGACCTGACCGGAGCCAAGCTGTTCGGCGCCAAGATCGAACGCCGCGCCCTGGCCGAGGGGGCAGTCCTTGACGGTGTCGCCGGCCTGAAGCTTTAGCGCCAGGAGGTCAGGCCGTCGCCCGCGGCAGCTTATTGACCAGACGCCGCAGCTCCAGTGCGGCGCGGTCGGCGATCCGCTGCGCTTCCACCAGCACGCCGGTCAGGTCGCCGACCTCCGGCGCGATCTCACCCGCCGCGTCGGACATGGCGTCCAGTTCGGCGGCGGCCTTCTCGATCAGCCCGGTCACCACGCCGGCCGGGCCGGCGGCAGAATCGAAACCAGCCATGGGAAAATCCCTTATATAAATGTGGATATCGGGAGTGTGTCGCAATCCGCCCCGCAGTGCAACGGCTTCCGCTGCGCTGCACAAGAGACGTTCGGAGCGCCTGTATCGGCGGGCCGGGAGACAGTGCCCGCTTGCCCTGCCGGTGGCGGCGGCGGTACACACGGGAAGGCTGTCAGTCGAAAGGTCCAGAAGATGCCGGAATCGGTCCCGTCCGACCGCGTGACCGCGGCCGCCGCCGCCATGATGGTCTATCTGACCGACCGGCAGTTCGACGCCGAAAAGATCAACCGGTTCACCGCCCTGTGCGAGGAGATCCGCCGCGATCTCGACCTCGACGGCCGTCTGGCGCTGGCCGAGCGGCTGGAGCGCGAGGCGCCGTCGAACGACAATGTCCGGCTCCGCTCGGTCCTGTTCCTGCTGACCGGCGATCTCTATCACTATGAGCGCATTCTCCATTACCTGATTCTCGGCGGCGACAGCGCCGATCCGGCGGCGCTGCACTACACCCACTGGTGCATGTCGCGGCAGCTGTTCCTCGGCACGGCCAGCGGCGACAAGCTGGCGAGCTTCGTGCCCTGCGACCAGTTCCGCTATTACACGGCGATGGTCCGCCAGATCGCGCGGCGCTGGGGCCTGACGCCGCCGCGGGCGACCTTGCGCGACGGGCCGATCCGCCGCGTCGCGGTGGTGACCAACCAGTTCACCAACCAGGGGCATCAGCCGACCCGCGACTGCTTCGATTTCGCCGCCCGCATGCAGGACGAGTTCGGGCTGGATGTCGCCATCATCAACGTCAACGGCCTGCCGGCACGGGTCGAGAGCGTCTTCATCCCGCCGATGGTGGCGGAGGTCGCCGCCGATCTGGAGGGCGTGTACGCGCTGAGGATGTTCGGCCGGCAGGTCAAGGTCGCGTCCTTCACCCAGCCCGCCTTCAGCCAGGACAAGCTGCGCGTCATCGTGGAGGCCATCGACGGCTACGACCCCGACCTGATCGTGTCTTTCGGCGGATCGAACATCGTCGCCGACCTGTTCGCCGACTCCGGCGCCCGTCCGGTGGTGGCGCTGCCCACCAGTTCCGGCATCACCCTGTCGCTGGCCCCCATCGTGCTGGGCTTCGAGGAGCGCGACCACACCCAGTCGATTCCGGCGCTGTATCGCGCCCCCTTTGCCCGCCGGTTCCGCCCCTTCACCTTCGGCTACACCCTGCCGCCTTCGGAGGGAGTGCGCGTGGACACCGGCTTCGCCGACGGCACGCCCCTGTTCGCGGTGGTCGGCACCCGCCTGGACCAGGAGGTGACGGGGGAGGTGCTAGGCCTGCTGGACGATATCCTGGACCGCTGCCCCGATGCCGGCCTCCTGTTCGCCGGCGAGGTGCGGGAACTGCCGGCGCGACTCGCGCCGCTGCGCAACGGGCAGCGCATGCGCTGCCTGGGCCATGTCCCCGACATCCGCGCGCTCTATGGCCGCTGCCGCGTCTTCCTCAACCCGCCGCGTCAGGGCGGCGGCGGCGGCGCGGCCTTCGCCCTGGCCGAAGGACTGCCGGTGGTGACCTATGGCTGGGGCGACGGAGCGGTGGTTTCCGGTCCAGAATTCTGCGTGTCCGGCCGCGACGCCTATCTGGAGCGCGCCGTGACGCTTGCCACCGATGACTCTGCCTTTGCTGCGGCCGGAGCCGCCGCCAAGGCGCGCTTCATCGAGATCGGCGACCGCCACCGCTGCGTCGAACGGCTGATCGCCTATGGCGAGGAGGCGCGGTCCCTGCTGCGCGCCGAACGAGCCGGAGCGAATTAATCTTCCTTCACATTTTCGTGGAAAACTGATCCCCGGTTCTTGGTCCCTTGGAAAGCCGCCCCTTGCCGAACGCAATTCCCAGCCATGGTTCCCCCGGGCGTCCTCCGATGTCCATCGCCGGCCGTGCGATCGGGCCCGGCCATCCGCCCTATCTGATCGCGGAGATGTCTGGGAACCACAATGGCGACCTGGGCCGCGCCCTGGCGCTGGTGGATGCGGCGAAGGAGGCGGGTGCCGACGCGGTCAAGCTGCAGACCTACACCGCCGACACCATCACCATCGCCCATGACGGCCCCGGCTTCCGGCTGGAGGGCGGGCTGTGGGGCGGACGCACCCTGCATGACCTCTACCGCGAGGCGCACACCCCGTGGGAGTGGCATGTCTCGCTGTTCGAGCGGGCGCGGGCGCTGGGGCTGACCATCTTCAGTTCTCCCTTCGACGAGACCGCCATCGAACTGCTGGAGGATCTCGACGCCCCGGCCTTCAAGATCGCGTCCTTCGAGATGATCGACCTGCCGCTGATCCGCCGCGCCGCCCGCTCCGGCAAGCCGCTCATCATTTCGACCGGCCTCGCCACACTGGGCGAGATCGAGGAGGCGGTGGCGGCGGCCGGCGACGTGCCGCTCGCCCTGCTGCACTGTGTCAGCGGCTATCCCACCCCGCCGGAGGACTGCAACCTCCGCACCATCCCGCATCTGGCGGAGACCTTCGCCGGCGTCACCGCCGGCCTGTCCGACCACAGCCAAGGCATCGCCGTGCCGGTCGCCGCCGCGGCGATGGGCGCCACCATCATCGAGAAGCATTTCACCCTGTCGCGCGCCGACGGCGGGGTCGACAGCGCCTTTTCCCTGGAGCCGGCCGAGTTCAAGGCGATGGCCGACGCCGTGCGCGCGGCGACCGCCGCCATGGGCCGGGTCGACTATAGGGTGAAGCCCAGCGAGGCCGGCGGGCGCGACTACCGCCGCTCCCTCTATGTCGTCGCCGACGTGGAGGCGGGAGAGCCGCTCACCGCCGCCAATATCCGCTCCATCCGTCCCGGCTTCGGCATGGCGCCCAAGCATCTGCCGGAGGTGCTCGGCCGCCACGCCGTCCGCCGCCTGAACCGGGGGGAGCCGCTGTCCTGGGACATGCTGGCGCCTCCAATGCAGGAGGACCGGCATGGATAAGCCACGCGTCGTCGCGATTTCGCAGGCCCGGATGACCTCCACCCGGCTGCCGGGCAAGGTGCTGATGCCGGCTGCCGGCCGGCCGTTGCTGGCCCACCATCTGGAGCGGCTGTCCCGCACGCCCGGCCTGGACGCGGTGGTGCTGGCGACGACGGTGAATGCCGCCGATGATCCGGTGGCGGAGTGCGCGCAGGGTCTCGGCGTCACCGTCTTCCGAGGCGACGAGCAGGATGTGCTGGGCCGCTTCGCCGGTGCTGCGGCGCTGGCCGGGGCCGATCTGGTGGTGCGGGTCACCGCCGACTGTCCCCTGATCGACCCGGCGCTGGTCGGCCGCCTGATCGCCGCCTTCCGCGAAGGCCAGCCGCTGGATTACCTGTCGATCGACAGCACCCGCTACCCGCGCGGCCTCGATGCCGAGATCTTCCCGCGCCGCCTGCTGGACGAGGCGGCGGCCAACGCCACCGACCCGGCCGAGCGGGAGCATGTCACGCCCTACCTCTATTGCCGCCCCGACCGTTTCCGGCTGGGGACCGCGCTGGCGCCAGACGCGCCGGTGGAGCCGTCCGACCAACGCTGGTGCGTGGACGAGCCCGCCGACTACGAGTTGGTCCGCCGCCTGTTGGAGGCGCTGGTCCCGTCCAACCCCGGTTTCGGCTGGCAGGATTGTTGCAAAACTCTTCGCGACCACCCCGATTGGGTGGACATCAACCGTTCGGTCCGGCAAAAGACGCTGCACTGATCCGGTCCCGGTTCGACCAAGGAGAAAAGCTTATGGATCGCAATGAATTCCTTCTCGCTCTTGACGAGATGCTCGAACTGGATCCCGGCACGCTGACCGGCGACGAGACCCTGGAATCGCTGGAAGCCTGGGATTCGCTGGCGGTCATCAGCTTCATCGCGCTGGTGGACGAGAAGACCGGCGTGGTGGTCGAAGGCGAGAAGCTGGCCAAGGCGAAGACGGTCGGCGACCTGCTGGCGCTGGCGGGTGCCCCGGTCGCGGCCTGAGCGGTGCCGGTGCCCGTTTCCCGGCCTGTCTCCACCCGGCCCGTTTCTGAAGGCAGCCGCCTGCGCGCCGGTGTCGCCACCGTCGCCGGCGGCCCTGCCGCCTATATGTCGGTCGGCAGCGGCGGCGTGCCCGTCCTGCTTCTGCATGGCTTCGCCGGCGACCGCCTGACCTGGCAGTTCAACCTGTCGGCACTGTCGTCGCGCCGGCGCGCCATCGCCGTCGACCTGCCGGGCCACGGCGGATCGACGCCCGATGTCGGCAGCGGCCGGGTCGCCGACTTCGCCCCCTGGCTGGTCGAGTTCCTCGACGGGCTGGAACTGCCGCGGGTGCATCTGGTCGGCCATTCGATGGGCGGCTATGTCGCGCGCGAACTGGCCGGGCTGGCGCCCGACCGGGTGGCGAGCCTGACCCTGCTGTCGAGCGCCGGGCTCGGCACGCCCTTCGACCTCGACTTCCTGCGCCGGGCCATTGCGCCCGCCGACGTGGCGGAGGGGCGTGCCTGCGCCGAACGGCTGTTTGCCGGTCCGTCGCCGCTGATCCCCCGCTTCGGCGAGGTGCTGCATGCCCAGGGCGCCGATCCGGTCCGCCGTGCCGGGCTGGAGCGCATCATCGAGGTGTCCTTCGCCGCCCATGCCGACGGCGGCGGGCCGCCGGTGGACTGGAGCGCCTATCCGATGCCGGTCCAGGTGCTGTGGGGCCGCGAGGACCGCATCATCCCGCTGCCGCCCGCCGACCGGCTGCCGCCGGACGGCCCGTTCCGGGTCTTCGACAATGCCGGCCATCTGCCGCACATCGAGGCCGCCAGCCCGGTGACCGCCGCCATCCGGACCTTCCTGGACGGCTGCGACGAGTCCCATTCCTTGAGCTGACCAGACCATGACCGACAGCATCTTCGCCATGATCGCCGAGGAACTCGGCCGCATCGCCGCCGACAAGGGGGAGGTGCTGCCGCTCCTGACCACGGACAGCCGGTTCCTCGACGGCGACCTGCCGATCGATTCGCTCGACCTCGCCACGCTGCTGGTGGTGCTGGAACAGCGCACCGGCCAGGATCCCTTCCGCGAAGGCTTCCGCCAGTTCACCACCGTCGGCGAGCTGGCGGCGCTCTACACCGTTCCTGCATGACCGGCCGCCGCCCCGACTGGATCCATCCCGCCTTCCGCCTGATCGAAGGGGAGGACGTCTTCGGCTGGGCGGAAATCTCCGCGCTGCCGGCGCCGGCCGGAGGCATCGTGCAAGCCGACCGGCCCTCGCGCGTGCTGGCGGCACTAGCGGCCGCAGAGGCGGCAGGGCAGGGGCTTCTGCTGGCCCGCGGCAGCGTGGGCACTGATGGCTGGCAGTGCGGGCAGGGCTTCTCGGTCTCGTTGGAAAGCTCCGGCACCACCGGCACGCCCAAGCGCCTGCGCCATGATTTCGCCCGGCTGCGCGGCCGGCTGCGCGGCGTGGCGGAGGAGGGCGCGCGCTGGCTGCTGACCTATGATCCGGGCGCCTTCGCCGGCCTTCAGGTGATGCTGACCGCCGCCGCGGCCGGAGCGGTTCTGGTCGCCGTGCCCAATAGCGGCCGCGTGACCATCGCCGCGCTGGCGCAGGCGGCGCGCCAACATGCCGTGACCCATGTCAGCGGCACGCCCAGCTTCTGGCGCGCCTTCTTGATGGCGCTTGGCAACCAGGAACTGCCGCTTGCTGCGGTGACGCTGGGGGGCGAGGCCGCCGACCAGCCGCTTCTCGACCGGCTGGCGGAGCGGTTTCCCCATGCCCGGCTGCGCCACATCTACGCCTCGACCGAGGCGGGGGCGCTGTTCGCCGTCGCCGATGGACGGGCCGGCTTTCCGGCGGCCTGGCTGGACCATGCGCCGGATGGGCTGGAACTGCGCATTGCCGACGGCGTGCTGGAGGTGCGCAGCCCGCGCGCGGCACCGGGGGCGGTCGATGCCGATGGCTGGCTGTCGACCGGCGATCTCGTGGAACGCCGGGACGACCGGGTGCTGTTCGCCGGCCGGCTCGACGGGCTGGTCAATGTCGGCGGGGTTAAGGTCTCGCCGGAGGCGGTGGAGCGGCGCCTGTTGGCGGTCGACGGGGTGGCGGACGCCGCCGTCGTCGCGGTGCCGAGCCCGATCACCGGCCATCTCCTGACCGCCACCATCGTTCCGGTCCCAGGTGCCGGGGAAGCCGCCCTGCGCGCATCCCTGCGCGCCGCCACCGCCGACCTGCCGCCCGCTGCCCGTCCGCGCGCCCTGACCTTCGCCGACCACATCCCGCTGAGCGCTGCGGGCAAGAAGAGCCGAAAGGGAACCCCATGACCGCGCCAGGCGCCGCCTCAGTCGCATTTGGGCCGAAGCGCCACGTCATCGTCACCGGCGGCAGCCGCGGCCTTGGTCTTGCGCTGGTGGAGGCGCTGCTGGCCGACGGCTATCGGGTTTCCACCTGCAGCCGCTCCTCCTCCGAAGCGCTGGAACGGCTGGCCGGCCCCGACCTGTTCTGGCACCCCTGCCGCATCGGCGACGGCGGCGAGGTGCGCGCATTCTTCGATGCCGCGGTCGCCTGGGGCGGCGAGGCGCCGCTGTGGGGGCTGGTCAACAATGCTGGCATCGCCCGCGAAGGCGTGCTGGCCACCTTCCCGGAGGTGGATGCCGAGGCGGTGATCCAGACCAACCTGACCGGCGCGCTCCAGGCCGCCCGCGCTTTCCTGCGGGCCAAGCTGGTGGAGAGGGGGGCAGGCGCCCGCGGTGGACGGATCGTCAACATCTCCTCCATCATCGGCCAGCGCGGCTATGTCGGGCTCGCCGCCTATTCGGCGTCGAAGGCCGGGATGGACGGGCTGACACGGGCGCTGGCGCGCGAGGTCGGACGGCGGTCGATCACCGTCAACTCGGTGGCGCCGGGCTATCTCGACACCGAGATGTCGGGCACCCTGTCGGACGGCCAGCGCGACCAGATCGTCCGCCGTACGCCGCTGGGGCGGCTCGGCACCGCGGCGGACGTGGTTCCACTGGTCCGTTTCCTGCTCGGTGACGGCGGTGGCTTCATCACGGGACAAACCCTTACGGTGGACGGCGGCATCACCTGCTGAGGCCGCAAGAGACGCCGCAAGCAAACGGGGGAGGCGGAGATGGTCGCCAGCCGGATCGACGGGGTGGGCGTGCGCGGCGTCGTCGGCTGCGTGCCGGAAGGACGCGAGACGGTCGGGGATCTCGCCCGCCGCTTCGGCGGGGACGCGGCCCGCAAGATCGCCGCCGCCACGGGGATCGAGGAGCGGCGGATCGTCGCCCCCGGCCAATGCACCAGCGACCTTGCGGAGGCCGCCGCCCGCCGGCTGCTCGACCGGCTGGGCTGGGAACCGGGCAGCATCGACCTGCTGGTCCTGGTGACCCAGACCCACGACCAGACGCTGCCGGGCACCGCCTCGCTCCTGCACCGGCGGCTGGGGCTGCGCAAGGGGGCGGCGGTGCTCGACGTCACCCATGGCTGTTCCGGCTTCGTCTATGGGCTGTGGACAGCGGCGGGGCTGCTGAAGACGGCCGGTCGGCGGGCGCTGCTGCTGGTCGGCGACACCACCTCGCGGCTGGTCGATCCGGAGGACCGCGCCGTGGCGCCCCTGTTCGGCGACGGCGCCGCCGCAATCGCCCTGGAACTGGACGAAACAGCTGATCCGATGGTTTTCGACCTGGGCAGCGATGGCGCCGGTGCGCCCTATCTGGCGGTGGAGGGCGGTGCCATGCGCAATCCCGACCGGCCGCCGCGGCTGTTCATGGACGGAACCCAGGTGTTCGCCTTCACCCTGCGTGAGGTGCCGGGCAGCGTCCGCGCCGTGCTGGAGGGTGCCGGCTGGACCACGGATATGGTCGACCACCTCGTCCTGCATCAGGCCAACGCCCAGATGATCCGCCATCTCGGCCAGAAGCTGGGGGTTTCCGCCGATCGCACCGTCGTCGCCTTGCGGGAGGTCGGCAACACCAGTTCCGCCTCCATCCCGCTGGCATTGGCCGGTTCGCTGGCGGAGCCGCTGGCCTCGGGCCGCCGCCGGCTGCTGCTGTCGGGCTTCGGCGTCGGCTGGTCGTGGGGCAGCGCGGCCCTCGCCGTTGGACCGCTGGCGGTGTGCGAAACGGTTGTCCTGCCCGGCAGGAAATACCCGGCAGAATCTGCCGCCCCGGCAACCCCTGCCCCCTGACCGGCAGAATTTGCCGGCAGGTGGGCAAAATTTGCCGGGTGCATTCCTGCCTACCGGTACGGATTACCAAGGAAACCCGGCAAATTTGAACTGGCCCGCTTCTTGCCTACCCCTTTGGCGGGGGAATTAGTCCCCTTCCGGGCCAAGCGTTCCGAAAGCGGTGCGCGTCCGGACATTGATCCTCCAAAGGAGTGGCTGTCATGGCTGGCAACGTTACCCTCTCGTCCTCCATGCGGACGAACCTGCTGCAGCTGCAAAGCACGCAGGAACAGATCAACAAGAAACAGAACATCCTGTCGACGGGCAACAAGGTCAACACCGCCCTCGACGGCCCGACCGCCTTCTTCTCGGCCAAGGGTCTGAACCAGCGCGCCGGCGACCTGACGTCGCTGAAGGACGCGATGGGTCAGTCGATCAGCACCATTCAGGCCGCCGACAAGGGCCTGACCGCCATCGACTCCATGGTCGACCAGGCCAAGGGCCTGACCACCGCCGCCTATGCGGCGCTGGGCAACGACGCCGCCTCCATCGCCACCCGCAAGTCGCTGGCCTCGCAGTTCAACACGCTGCGCGGACAGATCGACAAGCTGGCCGCCGACAGCGGTTACGGCGGTAAGAACCTGATCGCCGGCAACGGCCTCAGCATGGACAGCACCAGCTCGTCCCGTGCAGCCGTCAACACCATCGTCGGCGTCGACAACGCCCGCGTCACCAACGTGCAGGCGCCGGACACCTATTCGATCCGCATCAAGGGCGACGGCTCGATCGAAGGCAAGACCGCCGACATCAACTCGGCCGAGAACGCGCACGGCCTGACCGGCCTGAAGCTGTCGGGCACCATCTCCAGCACCTCGGGCAGCTTCTCCAACGTCCAGATCGAGGTGCGCGGCGCCAACGGCCGCACCCGCGACTTCATCGTGTCGGACGGCAACGAAAGCCGCACGATTTCCTACTTCGACAACTCGCAGACGACCTCGACCAATCTGAAGACAGCCGCCACGTCGGGCGTGGCGCAGGTGTCGACGGTGAACGTCAGCGGCACCATCGAAGAAGGCGACATCTTCTCCATCACGGTGGAAGGCCAGACCTTCAGCTACACCGCCACCAGCGGCGACGTCTCCGTCGGCCAGAATGCCGCCGTCAACGTGGCGACCAAGCTGCAGGCCTCGATCAGCGGCGCGATCGCCAGCGGTGGCCGTCTGGCCGGCAAGGATGTCGCCACCGCCTCCATCGGCACCAGCGGCACCATCACCCTGACCGGCAACACCACGGCCGGCGTGGTGCGTGACTTCTCCCTGACCTCCAGCACGACCAACGCGCTGACCAAGAAGATCTCGGAGAGCTTCGCGTCGGGCACCATCGTGTCCTTCACGGTCGACCGCCGCCTGCTGGAAGCGGCGAACAACCAGGGCAACGGCATCTCGACCATCGAGAAGAAGGTCGACCTGCAAATCCAGGTGACCAACTCCAACGGCGCCCAGGTCACCCGCGACGGCACGAACGACCAGGGCGACGGCAAGCTGGCTTCCGGCGACCAGGCCTTCGCTTTCGACAGCGGCACGGTGCATCTGAACGTCGATGCCAAGACCATCAAGCAGGCCGCCTCGGCGAACTGCTCGGCCAACATCGTCACCAAGCAGATTTCCGACGCCAACTCGTCGAACGACATCACCGTCCAGCTCAACGAGACGAATACCAATTCGATCACGGTGGGCGCGGTGAACCTGACCACCAGCGGTCAGGGCCTGAAGCTCGACGAGGCGCAGAACGACTGGACGGACCGCAAGGACATCGACAAGGCGGTCGAGGGTCTCGACAACGCCAAGGCGACGATCCGTTCGGCCTCCCAGTCGCTGTCGACCAACCTGAACATCATCACGACCCGTGAGAACTTCACCAAGGAGTTCAGCGACGTGCTGACGGAAGGCGCCAGCAAGCTGACGCTGGCGGACCAGAACGAGGAAGGCGCCAGCCTGCTGATGCTGCAGACCCGGCAGCAGCTGGGCACCATCGCCCTCTCGCTCGCCAACCAGTCGCAGCAGTCGATCCTGCGCCTGTTCTAAGGCGTAGAGTTCGGACGGCAAGTTCGGGTAGGATCACGCCCGGCGGGCGGCGGCATCAGGCCGCCGCCCGTTTCTTTTTTGGGCCGGACCGGGCCGGCAAAGGCCGGACGGCGACGGCCCGCAAGCCCCGGGTTCCTCACTCATGCCACTCAAGTTCGTGCTTCGTCCCAACGAGAAGGTCATCATCAACGGTGCCGTCATCGGTGCCGGCGACCGTCCGGGCTCGTTCTTCCTCTACAACACCGCCAATTTCCTGCGTGGACGCGAGGTGCTGAAGGAAGAGCAGATCGACTGTATCGAGAAGAAGCTCTATTTCGTCATTCAGCTCGTCTACATCTTCCCGGAAGATTCGACGCTGAACCTTCAGCGCTTCGCCTCAATTCTCGACGAAACGCGCGAGGCGCGGCCCGACGCCGGCAAGACGCTGGACGAGATCGCGCGGCTGGTCGAAGGTCGCAATTACTACCGGGCGCTCAAGCTCTGCCGCAAGCTGTTCAGGGCGGCGGACGGCACTGCGGATGCCACGGCGGCCGATGGCGGCGCCGACCAGATTGGCGGCGAAGACGACGACACCCCGACGACCGACCGGATGCCGTGACCGCCGCCGAGCTGCTCGACGCCGCATTGCCGCTGCACCGCGCCGGCCGCTTCGCCGAGGCGCTCGCGCTGTATCGCCGGATCCTGGTCGACGATCCGGCGCATGCCGACGCGCTGCACCTGTCGGCGATGATCGCCTACCAGACCGGCCGGACTGCCGAAGCCCTTTCCGGGCTGGGCGCGGCCCTGGCGCTGCAGCCCCGCTTCCCCGCCGCCTACAACAGCCTTGGCAATGTTCTGGCCGATCTGAACATGCCGGAGGAGGCGCTTGCCGCCTATGCGGTCGCGATCAGGCAGAACGACCGCTATGTCGAGGCCTATGGCAACCGCGCCACCGTGCTTCAGCACCTCGGCCGGCGGGAAGAGGCGGCGGAGTCCTATGCCCGCGCGCTGACCTTCGATCCCGACAATCTGACCACCCGTTTCAACTACGGCATCCTCCAGCGGGAGATGGGCCGGATCGCACCGGCGGCCAACGCCTTCTACGCGGTGGTCCAGGCCGATCCGTCGCGATCCGTCGCCTGGCGCCACCTGGCGATCTGCCTGCGCGGGCTGGGCCACCCGGATGCGGAGGCCTGCCTGCGGCGCGCGCTGGAGGCTGCACCGACGGACGAGGAGCTGTCGCTGGAACTGGGCGTGTTGCTGAACGGTCGGGGCGATCATGGGGAAGCCTGCGACGTTCTCGCACCGGCGGTCTCGGCCCATCCCGGCAATGCGCAGTTGCACTTCACCTTCGGCACCGCCCTGCAGGGCATGGGGCGGCTGCGGGAGGCGGTCGCGCAGTTCCGCCTTGCGCTGGACCGCGAACCGACGATGCAGGGCGCCTGCAACAATCTGGGCGTTGCCCTCCTCGAACTCGGATTGACCGGCGAGGCCATCCCGGTGCTGCGCCGGGCGCTGGTCCTCAGCCCCGACGACGCCGTGGCGGTCAACAACCACGGAACGTCGCTTGAGGATCGATACGACCCCGCGTGCGATTTCGAACGGCCGGCGCGGTGGTACCGGCGTGCCCTGCGCCTTCGCCCGGCTTACGGGAAGGCGCTGGTCAATCTCGCCGGCACCCACATCGGCAAGAGGGAGACCGGCCGCGCCGAGCATCTCTGCCGCCGTGCCGCTGCGGCCGATCCTGGAAGTGTGGAGGCCTATTCCAACCTCGCCGGCCTGCTGCTCGAGCGCGACGACACCGCCGGTGCGGTGCGCTTATACCGGCGCGCCTTGGCGGTCGACGCCAGGAACCCGACCGCATTGACCGGCTACGGCCTGGCTCTGCAGATCCTCGGCCGCATCGGGGAGGCGGAGGCGGCCCATCGGCGCGCGCTGGAAATCGACGGCAACCATGCGGAGGCCGCGGGCAATCTCGGCATGATGATCTGGCAATACCGCCAGGATCACGCGGCGGCCGAGCCATTCATGAACCTTGCCCTGTCGGTCAATCCGGGGCTCGGCACGGCGCACCTCAACCGCGGCATGATGCGTCTCGCCCGCGGCGATCTCGCCGGCGGGTGGGAAGGATACCGCTGGCGCTTCCGGGCCAAGGGCTATGTGAACCGCCGGATCGCCGCCCCGCTGTGGCGCGGCGAGGAGCCCGGCGGCAGCCGTCTGCTGGTGTGGCGCGAGCAGGGGGTCGGTGACGAGATCCTGTTCGCCTCCTGCTATCCGGCGTTGATCGCGCGCGCCGGCCATGTGGCGATCGAATGCGACCGCCGGCTGGTGCCGTTGTTCGCACGATCCTTTCCGCGGGCGGCCGTCCGGGCGGAATCGGTCGATTCCGCCGGCCGCGAGACGATTTTTTCGCCTGACCGGCCGCGGGCGGTGGATTTTCATGTGCCGGCCGGCGACCTGCCGGAACTGCTGCGCGGCAGCCTGTCCGCCTTCGAGCCGCAAGGCCCCTGGCTGGTGCCGGACCCGGCGCTGGCGGAGCGCTGGCGGGAGCGGCTGGCGGCGCTGGGACCGGGCCTGCGGGTCGGCATCGGCTGGCGCAGCCAGCTGATGACGGCCGAGCGCAAGGCTGCCTACGTGCTGCTGGAGCATTGGGGGCCGCTGTTCGCCGTCCCCGGACTGGTGTTCGTCAACCTGCAATATGGCGACTGCGAAGCCGAGCTGCGGGCGGCGGAAGAACGCTTCGGCGTGACCATCCACCGCTGGGCCGACCTCGATCTGAAGGATGATTTCGACGGGACGGCGGCGCTGACCGCGAACCTGGATCTGGTGATCTCGCCGGCGATGTCGGCGGGGGAGCTGGCGGGGGCGCTGGGCGTCCCGGTCTGGCGGTTCGGCAGCCGCGACTGGACGCAGCTCGGCACCGGCGTCCGGCCGTGGTTCCCGTCGATGCGCCTGTTCCAGCCCAACCCCGGCGAGGGGCTGGAAGCCACGCTCGTCCGAATGGCGCAGGAGTTGGCGCGCGCGGCATCCTGCAGGACTCCGGCACAGCTTCCGGCTCCCAACGTGGACGACGGAATGCCGGAAGGCGAGGCCGACAGACTGACGGCGGATGCCGTCGCCCATTACCGCGCCGGCGACGCGGCGACGGCCGACGCCTTGGTGCGGCAGGTGCTCGACACGACCCCCGGCCATCCGGTTGCCCTGCATCTGGCCGGCGTGCTGGCGAAGCGACGCGGAGCGTTGGAGGAGGCACAGGCACTGCTGGTCCGCGCCGTCGCCGCCGACCCGGTCAATGCCTCGGCCCATGCCGCCCTGAGCGAGGTTTACCAAGGGTTGGCCCGCTTCGACGCGGCCGAACGGGCCTCACGCGCCTGTGTCGCCGTGCAGCCCGAGGGCGCCGGGCACTGGGTCAACCGCACCGCGCTGCTGCGCCGCATGGGGCGGGACGGGGATGCACGGTCCGCCGTTGTCCATGCCTTGCGCCTGCGCCCCGATCTTGCGCCCGCCCACGGCCATCGTGGCGAACTGGCGCTGCGTCCCGAGGAAGCGGTGACAGCCCATTGCATCGCGGTCTCCCTGATGCCGGGGTCCGCCGATATGCTCAGCAACCTCGGCTCCGCTCTCCACAAGCTTGACCGTTTCGCCGAGGCCGTACGCGCGGCGGATCGTGCGACCCGCAGCAACCCCGGCCTTGCCGTCGCCTGGACCAACCTGGGCAACAGCCTGGAAGCGCTCGGCAGGGTCGCGGAAGCGGAGACCTGCCACCGCACTGCGATCGGCCTCGAACCGTCCTTTGCCGAGGTGCACGGCAATCTGGCCTATCTGCTGAAGCGGCAAGGCCGGCATGAGGAGGCGTTGGCCGCCTTCGATGCGGCCCTGCAGGCCGATCCCAAGCATGCGCAGTCCCAATTCAACCGCGCGCTCCTGCTTCTGGAGACCGGCGCCCTCCGGCCGGGCTGGACCGGCTATGACTGGCGCTTCGGCACGCCGCCGTTCCGGAACCAGCGGCGCCGGCTGTCCATACGGGCGTGGCGCGGCGAGAACATCGCCGGGCGGCGTCTGCTGGTGTGGCGGGAGCAGGGCGTTGGCGACGAGTTCCTCTTCGCCTCCTGCTATCACGAGGCGGCGCGGCGCGCCGGCCGGCTGGTGATCGAATGCGACCGCCGGCTGGTGCGGCTGTTCGCACGTTCCTTCCCCGACGCCGATGTCCGCCCGGAAAGTACCGATCCGCGCGACGCCGATGTCCAGATCGCCGCCGGCAGCCTGCCGCGCCTGCTGCGCACCGAGCTGAAGCGCTTCCCCGAACGGCCATCCTGGCTGGTGCCGGACCCGGCGCTGGTGGAGCGCTGGCGGGAGCGGCTGGCGGCGCTGGGACCGGGCCTGCGGGTCGGCATCGGCTGGCGCAGCCAGCTGATGACGGCGGATCGCAAGGCCGCCTATGTGCTGCTGGAGCATTGGGGGCCGTTGTTCGCCGTCCCCGGACTGGTATTCGTCAACCTTCAGTATGGCGACTGCGAGGCGGAACTGCGGGCGGCGGAAGAGCGCTTCGGCGTGACCATCCACCGCTGGGCCGACCTCGATCTGAAGGACGATTTCGACGGGACGGCGGCGCTGACCGCGAACCTGGATCTGGTGATCTCGCCGGCGATGTCGGCGGGGGAGCTGGCGGGGGCGCTGGGCGTGCCGGTCTGGCGGTTCGGCAGCCGCGACTGGACGCAGCTCGGCACCGGCGTCCGGCCCTGGTTTCCGTCGATGCGCCTGTTCCAGCCCAACCCCGGCGAGGGGCTGGAACAGGCGCTGGTCCAGATGGCAAAGGCATTGCGGGCCACCGCATCGCCGCGTGGGAAGGGGAAGGCACCTGCCGGGGCGCCTGCCGGGGTCGGGGATGGAGAAGCCGCGGACCCCGACCCGGATCGGCTTCTGGAAGAGGCGGTCGCCGCCCACCGTGCCGGTTCCTTCGCTGCGGCAGCTCCCCTTTACGAGCGGGTGCTGGGCCACCGCCCGCGCGATCCGGTGGCTCTCCATCTGTCCGGCCTGCTCGCCCACCAGACCGGCGCGCCGGACCACGGCGAAGCGCGCATCGCCGCGGCGGTCGCCGCCGCCCCGGACTATGCGACGGCGCATATCAGCCTGGGGAATGTCCGTCTTGCTCTCGGACGGGCGGGACCGGCCGCCGCCAGTTTTCGAACGGCCCTGGCGTTTCAGCCCGGCAATGCCGCGGCGCTGACCAACCTCGGCAATGCGCTCGACGCGCTGGAGCGGAGCGGGGCGGCCGAGCCGCTCCACCGGCGGGCAGTCGTCGCCGCCCCCGACCTTGCGGAGGCCCATGACAATCTGGGCGCGGCCCTCGCCCGACTCGGCCGCTGGGGCGAGGCGGAGCGGGCGCACGCCCAGGCACTCCGGCAGGCGCCGACGCTGGAGGCGGGATGGGTGAACCTGTCGATGGCGCTGCGGCGCCTCGGCCGGCTGGATGCCGCGGAGCGGGCGGGCCGCCGTGCCCTGGCGCTCGCCCCCGCCCTGGCCGACGGAATGGCGAACCGCGGCCGGCTGCTGCGCGAGATCGGAGACGACGGCGCAGCGGCCCGTTGGTGCCGCCGCGGGCTGGCGGCTGAACCCGGCCATGCGGCGGCGGCCTTCAATGCCGGGGTTCTCGATCTCGCCGCCGGCCGGTTGGCCTCGGGCTGGGAAGGCTATGACCGGCGGTTCGACACGCGCGATCTGTTGTCCGCGGCCCGCCGCCCGGCCGTCCCGCTCTGGACGGGCGGCGACCTGTCGGGCAAAGGCCTTCTGGTCTGGCGCGAGCAGGGGATCGGCGACGAGCTGATGTTCGCCCAGCGCCTGCCCGAACTGATTGCGCGGGCCGGCCGGGGCGGGGGCCGCATCGTGGTGGAATGCGACCCGCGCTTCGTGCCGCTGTTCGCCCGCTCCTTCCCGCGGGCGACGGTGCGGGCGGCGCCGGCTTCTCCGGCCGAACCGTCACCGGATGTCGACTGCCACGTCCCGATCGGATCGCTGTCGCGCCATATGGGTGCTTCCCTGACCGGCTTCGCCGGGCTGGAGCCGGCCTTGCGTGCCGATCCGGCGGCGGCCGAAGTTTGGCGCCGGCGGCTTGAGGGATTGGGGGAGGGCTTGCGGGTCGGTATCGCCTGGCGCAGCGGCCAGCTCGATCCGGACCGCATGCCCGATTATACGGGGATCGCGGATTGGCGGCCGGTGCTGACCCTGCCGGGCCTGATCCCGGTCAACCTGCAATATGGCGACTGCGGGGCCGAACTGGCGGCGGCCCGGGAGGCGTTCGGCCGCGCGCCGCACGCCTTCCCCGACCTCGACCTGCGCGACGACCTCGACGGCACGGCGGCGCTGATGTCGGCGCTGGATCTGGTGATCGCGCCCGCCACCTCCACCGGCGAGCTGGCTGCGGCGCTGGGCGTGCCGGTCTGGCGGCTGGCACGGACGGGTGACTGGACGACGCTCGGCACCGCGGTGCGGCCCTGGTTCCCGTCGATGCGTCTGTTCCGAACCGGCCCCGGCCAGCGGGTGGCCGATCTGCTGCCGGCGGTGGCGGCGGAACTTGCACGTCTCCGTCGGGCCATCGGATGAAACAGCCGACTGTCAGAGAGCCGCGCATCAAAAAAGCCGGGTGAGGCAATCCGCCTCAACCCGGCCTTTTGAAACCCTGTTCAAGGGTGATGTCTGAAGGTCGATGCTGTGATTGGGGGGATTAATTCATCGTGCCGGTGCGCGTCAGGCGGTCGATCTCTTCCTTGACGTGCAGCTTTTCGAGCTTGAGGCGCTTCACTGCGCTCTCATCCGGCCAGGAGCGCTTCTCCTCGTCGAGGATCGCCCGGTCCAGGCGCATGTGCTTGTCTTGCAGAGACGAAAGGCGAGCTTCAGTGTGCATGAGTCGCTCTCCATAGGATCAGTCCGCGTCCCGCCTCAATGTGACGGGCCGGTGACATCAGTGTTCACCCATCCGAAGCGCCGAACAACCCTAATCTTGCGTTTTATGCGGTCAAACCATGCGAAAAAATGCCCCAACCGTTCAGACGTATGACAGTGGGTCGCAGGGGTGGGGTCTTGAAATCATTTCGCGCAACACCATCCGGAGGTAAACCGACCCTTTGAACCAAAGGGTTATGTCATCAGTGGCGGTCCTCCCGCCGCGGTGCCGGGGGCGGTGATGACGGAGAGCGACCGGCGCGCCTCGGCATGGCCTGGCTGAAGCACCAGTGCATGGCGATACCAGCCGGCCGCCTCGCCGCCACGTCCCATCCGCTGCAGGAGCCCGGCCAGCCGCAGGGCCACCGACGGGACCGTCGGGTCGAGACGGGCGGAGCGATGCAGGGCCTCCACCGCCTCGTCCGCAAGGCCGATGCCGTCCAGCACGACGCCCCACTGGTGAAGCACCGCAGGTCCGGAGCCGACCCGCGCCGCCCGGCCATAGGCGGTGGCCGCCGCGGCGGCATCTCCGCCCTCGCGCTCGGCATGGCCCAGCCCTTCCAGCGCCGTCAGCATGGCGGGGACGAGTGCGAGGGCGTGACGGAAGCGGCGGGCCGCCGCCCCGGGACGGCGAAGCGCGCGCAGGATCTTGCCGTGATTGACCGCCGCCTCGGTCTCCGCCGGGTCCAGCGCCAGCGACCGGCGGAGCAGTCCGTCGGCCTCCTCCAGCCGGCCGAGCTGGGCGACCAGCAATCCGGCACGGTGCAGGGTGTCCGGCTCGGCCGGCTCGATGGCGAGGATTCGGTGGTACAGCCGCTCGGCCTCTTCGAATCCGCCGGTCTGGTGACGGTCGAACGCTTCGGCAAGCAGGGCGCGAAGGCCGGTCATCCGGCCGGCGCCAATGCCGCCAGCGCGCGCACCGCCTGCCGGGCGGCAGCGGCCAGTCCTTCGCCTTCCGGCGGCTGGATCAGCCGCATCGACGGGAACCAGGGCCGCACGCCGGTTCCCATCTGCGTCCAATCGCGGGTGCCGAGCCGCCAGACCGGGACGCCGAGGGCGCCGGCCAGTTCGCCGACCGCCGTGGCCGGGGAGATCACCAGATCCAGGTTGGCGATCAGCGCCGCCACCCCCTCGAAATCGTCCTTCAGATCCAGGTCGTCCCAGCGGTGCAGGCGGCGCGTCGCCGTTTCCACCCGTGCCAGTTCGGTGCGGCAGTCGCCATATTGCAGCATGACCACGCTGACGCCGGCCAGATCGAGCAGTGCCGTCCAATCGGCCAAGCCGGTATAGGCGGCGGCCCGCTGGGCGGTGACGATCTGGCTGCGCCATGCCAACCCCACCTTCAGGCCGGGCAGGGCGGCCAGCCGGTCGCGCCACAGGGCGAGACGGCCGGGATCGGGGCGCAGATAGGACGGCCGGCCGGGGAAGCGCTCCACCCGGTCGCGGACCAGAGCGGGCAGGGTGCCGGCCGGCATCTGCAGGTCGCAATCCGGCGGAATGATCGTTTCCCGCCCGGCGGCGTCCGCCGTCTCCGCCCGCACCGTCACCCAGGGGAAGGAGCGGGCGAACAGGCTCACCAGCCGGCGGTCGCATTCGACCGTAACAGGACCGTCCAGCCCCTGCAGGGCGTCGAAGCAGGAGGCGAACAGGATCTCGTCGCCCACTCCCTGTTCCGACCAGGTGAGCAGCCGCCGGCCCTGCAACGGCTCCCCCGTCCACACCGGCCGGTCGATGCGGCGCGCCCGCTGCAGCTGACGGGCGGAGAAGCGGCGGCCATAGCCGGCCCAGCCCTCTGCGATGCGCCCGTCGGCAAGATCCAGCAGGCCGAGATTCCAGGCCGCCAGCGCGAAGTCCGGATCGATCCGCAGGGCGCGGCGCAGATGGGTCTTCGCCTCCTCCGGCCGGCCGGCCAGCGTGGCCATGGTGGCGAGGTTGTTGCCGGCTTCGGCGGATCCGGGCTGCAGGGCCAGCGCCCGGCGGTAATGGCCGTTCGCCTCAGCCGTACGGCCCATCAATTCGCAGGCATGGCCGAGATTGGCATGG
Source organism: Azospirillum sp. B2RO_4 (assembly GCF_051124815.1). NCBI lineage: Bacteria > Pseudomonadati > Pseudomonadota > Alphaproteobacteria > Rhodospirillales > Azospirillaceae > Azospirillum > Azospirillum sp. B2RO_4. The sequence goes on from NZ_CP118487.1 coordinate 362,987, forward strand.
GCCGGCAGATGCTCCGGCTGGAGGGCGATGCAGCGGCGATGCAGCTTCACGGCCTCCTCCACCCGCCCGCAGGACTGGTGAACGAGGCCCAGATGGGTCAGCGCCTCGGCAAAGGCGGGGTGCAGGGCCAGCGCGCGGGTGAAGGCGCGGGCGGAGTCGGCATGGCGCTTGTCGGCCTCCTGCACCAGTCCCAGATGGTTCCAGGCCTGGGGGAAGGCCGGGTCGACCCGCAACGCCCCGCCGATCAGGTCGAGCGCCTCGTCGTTCCGCCCGATCTGGTGCATCAGCAAACCCAGCAGATGCAGCGCATCGGCATGGCCGGGCGCCGTGCGTCCGGGATCGGCCGCGATGGCGGCGCGATAGGCGGCCTCCGCCTCCGCCAGCCGCCCGGCGCGGTGAAGGTCGGCGGCCCGGTTCAGCAGGGTGTCGAAATCGGCTTGCGGCTCAGGTTCCGGCGATGGTGCGACCACCGGTACGGACTCCGGCGCCGGTTCCGGCGAGATGGCCAGCAAGCTGTCCGCCATCGCCCGGATCGTCGCTTCCAGCCCCTCGCCCGGCTTGGGCTGGAACAGGCGCATGGTCGGGAACCAGGGCCGGACGCCGGTGCCGAGCTGCGTCCAGTCGCGGCTGCCGAACCGCCAGACCGGGACGCCCAGCGCCCCCGCCAGCTCCCCCGCCGACATCGCCGGCGAGATCACCAGATCGAGGTTGGCGGTCAGCGCTGCCGCGCCGTCGAAGTCGTCCTTCAGGTCCAGGTCGGCCCAGCGGTGGATGGTCACGCCGAAGCGCTCTTCCGCCGCCCGCAGTTCCGCCTCGCAGTCGCCATACTGAAGGTTGACGAACACCAGTCCGGGGACGGCGAACAACGGCCCCCAATGCTCCAGCAGCACATAGGCAGCCTTGCGATCCGCCGTCATCAGCTGGCTGCGCCAGCCGATGCCGACCCGCAAGCCCGGTCCCAGCGCCGCCAGCCGCTCCCGCCAGCGCTCCACCAGCGCCGGGTCCGGCACCAGCCAGGGGCTTTGCGGCTCGAAGGCGGACAGGCTGCCGCGCAGCAGTTCCGGCAGGTCGCCCGCGGGAATCTGCAGGTCGCAGTCCGGCGGCACGATGCTCTCGCGCGGGACGTCGCCGAAAGCGTCACCGGTGCAGCTTTCGGCCCGCACCGTGGCCATGGGGAAGGAGCGTCGGAACAGCGGGACCAGCCGCGGATCGCATTCGATGGTGACCGGCCCGCCCGCCCAGGCGACGACGTCCGGATAGCAGGACGCGAACAGGACTTCGTCGCCCACCCCCTGCTCGCGCCACACCAGCAGCCGCTTGCCGCGCAACAGCTGCCCACCCCAGCGCGGAGTGGCGAAGCGCCGGTCCGGCATCGCCTCTCCGGCGGCGAACCGCCGCTCGTACCCCGTCCAGCCGCGCGTCAGGTCGCCGTGAAGCAGCGCCAGGAGCGACAGGTTGTAGGTCGCGGTGGCGAGGTCGGGCTGCTGGGCCAGCGCCTCTTCAAAGCAGACCGCCGCCTCGTCATACCGCCCCTGCGCCTGCAGAGCGTTGCCGAGGTTGTATCGCGCCTCCACGAACTCCGGATGAAGCTCCAGCGCCTGCCGGTGGCAGATTTCCGCCTGATCGGGACGGCCCAGCCGTTTCAGCACGCTGCCGAGGTTGTTCAGCGCCGCGCTGTGGCGCGGGTTGCGCTTCAGCGCCTGACGATAGGCGATCTCCGCGCTCTCCAGCGCGCCCTTCTGCTGCAGGACGGCGCCCAGATTGTAATGGGCGGTGGCGTCGTCCGGACGGTGCCGGGTCACCAGCCGGTGCTGGACGATGGCCTCGTCCAGCCGTCCGCTCATCGCCAGCGCATCGCCCAGGTTGTTGTGCGCCTCCACCATGCCCGGCGCCAGCCGCACGGCGTGGTCCAGCGCCGTCACCGCATCGCCATGGCGATGGCGCGCAGCGTGGCCGTTGCCGAGATTGTACCAGGCCTTGGCATAGTCCGGCTTCAGCGTCAGCGCTGCGGCGAAGGCCCCTTCCGCCTCGTCGTGGCGGCCGAGGACGGCCAGGGCGTTGCCCAGATTGTGCCGTCGCTGCGCCCCTTGCGGGTCCAGGGTGGCGGCGTTTCGGTGGGCCTGCACCGCGTCGGCCGGCCGGCCGGCGGACGACAGCGCGCTGCCCAGATTGTCCCAATAGTCGGCGACGCCCTTCGTCTGCGCCAGCGCCTTGCCGATCAGGGTCACCGCCTCGTCGGCGCGGCCGGACTGCAGGGCCGCCACCCCCAGCAGATGCAGGGCGTCGGCATTGCGCGGGTCCGCCGCCAGCACCGCGCGATATCCACGCTCCGCCTCGGCGATGCGCCCGGCCTGATGGTGTGCCACGGCCTGTGCCAGCATGTTGGTCTGCTTCGCCACGTTCCGGCCCCGTCCCTGACTGTCCGCACCCTCAAAGGGAGTGCCATCATCGGTGGATCACGGTAAAGATGCCATTGATAAAGATGACAGTCATGTCGGCGGCAGATCGTCCGGTGCAGGCGCCGGCGGCGGGAAAGAGGAGAGCACGCGATGGCGGGGTCACGCTTGTCCTTGCGCAGTGGACTGCGGGGAGCCGCCGTGGCGCCGGCGGTCAGGCTCAGCCGGCAGGCGGACGCGCTGGCGGCGGCCGGCGACGCGGCGGGGGCGGAGCCGCTCTATGCGCGGGCGCTGGAGGCAGATCCGACCCTGGCGGGCACCCACAACAACCACGGCAACGCCCTGCGTGCTCTCGGTCGTCTGGAGGAGGCCGCCGCCGCCTACCACGCCGCAGTCGCCCATGGCCTGCATGAGGGGATGGCGCACTACAATCTCGGTTCCGTCCTGCGGCAGGCGGAGCGGCATGGCGAGGCCGACGATGCCTTCCGCCAGTCCCTGGCGCTGCGGCCCGACCATGCGGAGGCGTGGAACAACCGCGGCAACCTGCTGCGCGACCTCGGCCGCTTCGGCGAGGCGGCGATGGGCTACCGGCGGGCGCTGGCCCTGCGGCCGGACTGGGCCGACGCCCACGACAATCTCGGCGCCGTGCTCTACCTGCTGCACGAGCAGGGCGGGGCGGAGGAGGCGGCGATGCTGGCCCGGCTGTGGCGGCGCGACCACCCCGCCAACCCGCTGGCCCGCCACATCGGCGCCGCCATCGCCGGGGAGGAGGCCGATGCGCGCGCCCCCGACGACTATGTGCGCCAGACCTTCGACCTGTTCGCCGAGGAGTTCGACCGCAAGCTGGCGGAGCTGGATTACCGCGCCCCGTCGCTGCTCGCCGGCCTGCTGGCGGAGGAGGAACGGCGCAGCGGCCTGGACGTGCTCGACGCCGGCTGCGGCACCGGGCTGTGCGCCGCCTCGCTCCGCCCCTATGCCCGCCGGCTGGTCGGCGTCGACCTGTCCGACGGCATGCTGGACCGCGCCCGCACACGCGGCCTGTATGACGAACTTCAGGCGGCCGAGCTGGTCGGTTTCCTCGCCGGGCGGCCGGGCGCCTTCGACCTCGTCGTCGCCGCCGACGTCTTCTGTTACTTCGGCGTCCTGGACGAGGCATTCGCCGCCGCCCGCGCGGCGCTGCGTCCGGGCGGCCGGCTGGCCTTCACGGTGGAAGAACTGGATCCCGCCGACGGACGGCCCCACCGCGTCGCCACCCACGGCCGCTATGCCCATGCCGAGGCCTACGTTCGTGCGGCGGTGGCGGGTGCCGGGCTCGCGCTCCGGCGGTGCGACCATGACCGGCTGCGCTACGAAAGCGGCGAGCCGGTGATGGGGCTGGTGGTGCTGGCGGAGCGGTCCGCCGCCTAGCGGGGCCGGCGCGGCCGGCGGGCGGACGGTGGTTTCGACGCCTGTATCGCTTGGGGCGGGGTCGGCGGCGGCTGGGCCAGCGCATCGGCCTCTTCGCCACGCCCCAGCGCCCGCAACGCCAGGGCCAGCGTATCGCGCGGCGCCGGGTGCGCCGGGTCGATGCGCACGGCGTGGCGCAGCGGGGCCAATGCCGCCGCGGCCCGGTTGGTGGCGGCAAGCGCGATGCCGAGGTTGAGCGCGGCCGACAGGAAATCCGGCACCAGCGCCAGCGCATTGCGGAAGGCAATCACCGAATCCGCGCGCAGCCCGGCGGCGAACAGGGCGTTGCCCAGCAGGAAGGCAATGTCGGCATCCCGCGGGTCGAGAGCGGCGGCCCGGATCAGGTCGGCCAGGGCGGGTGTCACCTGTCCCGATTCCAGCCGCAACCGCCCGCGCGCGTGCAGCAGGTCGGTCAGCTTTTCCCGCGCCGGCTCCAGCGCCGGTTCGATCCGCAAGGCACGCTCCAACAGCTCGGCGGCGGCATCGACGGCTGCCGCATCGCCGCGGCCATGGCGGGAGAAGGCACGGTCGGTCCAGGCCTCCGCAAAATCGGGGCGCAGGGCCAATGCGCGGCGATAGCCCGCTTCCGCCTCGCCCAGGCGATCCAGGCCACGCAGCAGGTTGGCTCGGTTGGCGTGGATGTCCGCCGCCTCCGGCCGCAGCGAGAGCGCCTTGTCGATCAGCGTCAGGCCGAACTCGCCACGGCCGATCTGGCCGGCCAGGACGCCGAGGTAATGCAGAGCGTCCGGCTGTTCCGGCTCGGCATCAAGGATGCGGGTGTACAGTTCCTGCGCCTCGCCGAAGCGACCGGCAAGATGAAGGTCGAGCGCCAGCGTCAAGGCTTCGAGGATCGTGACCATGGCTCAACGCTTTAGGACGGCCGGTGCCGTCGCCGCAAGCCCGCCCGCGCGGAAACCCGGATTTTCGACATGAATACGCCCGTAACGCGAAACTGCGTTTCGCCGAAAGGGTTAGTTTCGCCAACCCAAATAAGAGTAAAGAAAGCCTTTACGCGTTGCCGGGGTTACGGTAATTTAATGTTCAATTCTCACCGATTCGGATAGCCGGTCATGAACGTGGCGGCAGCCACATCGACGGTCTCGCGGCCGTTCGCCTTCATGACGCCCCGCGGCAGCGATGCCGTAGAAACAGGGGCCGGCACCCGGACTCCGACCACTGCCGCCCCTGCCGATCCCCAGCCGGACACCGGCGGCACCGATCCGCTGGTCAACCGTTTCCCGACCATCGCCTTCAGCTACGACACCGATGCCTCGCGGCTGGTGATGCTGTACCGCGACCCGGCCAACGGGAAAACGGTGTCGCAGATTCCGACGGAATCGGCGCTGAAGCAGTACAAGGAAGCCCAGCAGAAGGAAAAGAACGCCGAGCGCGCGTCGCTGCTGAAGCTGACCGTCGGTGGTGGGGATGGGCAAGGGAGCGGACAGGCGGGCGGCCAGTCTGCGGCTTACGGTCGCGGCACTTCCGGCGCTTCACCGGTCTCCGGCACCGGATTCTCTGCCGGAACGGCGACTTCGGCCTCCACCGCTTCCACGTCCACTGCCGCCCCGGTTGCACTTGCCACTTCCGCCACGTCCTCGCCCGTGGCACAATCGTCCTCAACCACCATCGCATCCGCCGGCGGGGCCGCCGCGCGGGTGAATGTGGTCATCTGAGGACGCTCTCCTCGCGGGGCGCTTTTTTCCGGGGGCAAGGATCGCCATGGACGTCACCTCATCGACCGCAGGCGCAGCGATTGCCCTGAAGCAGGCGCAGAACCAGGTGAATTTCGGTGTGAAGGCGCTGAGCCAGAACGCCGATCAGCAGCAGGCGACCGTCGCCGCGCTGGTCCAGCCGGCCGGTGGTTCCGGCGGCGGCAACGTCACGCCGACGCGCGGCCAGAATTTGAACATCACCGTCTGAACCCGACCGCAAGCACCGCCGGCCGCTCAGACTTTCGAGTCGAGCAGAGACGTCAGCATTTCATCCTGTGTGCGGACGACCGCGATGTTGGCGCCATAGGCGCGGCTGGCTGCCATCTGGTTGACCCGCTCCGTCGCCAGATCGACGTTTGGCGACGCCACCATTCCGTCACCGTTCGCCGCGCTGTCGTCCGGCGCGTATTCCTGCAGATAGGCCGGGGTGATCGGCGTGAAGGTCGCGCGCGTTCCGGGATTGGCATCGGTCTGTGCGACCGCCAGCGGCTGGTAGGGCGCGCGCTTGCCCTCCGCCGACCCATCGGTCGTGGGAACAGCCCCGGTGGAGCGGACATTGGCGACGTTGGAGGCCGAGGCGTCCAGCCGCCGCGTCTGGGCGGTCAGGCCGCTGAGCGCGATTCCGATGCTGGCGGCCATGGCTGTCCATCCTTCGTCCGCTGTGAATGGGCGAAGTCTACCACATCGGATTTCCAAGGCCAGCCGGGCGATCATCGGCAGAGGCAATCGTCCGGCCTTTACAATCGCCTGGTGCAATCGTCCGACACAATCACCGCTGTATCTTTTGGGGTGCTTGCGCCATTATCGCACAAACGGCCGCCGCTCCCTTCCCGTATTGCCGGGTCTCCCGGTGCTTCCGGTCCCGATGGAGCCGGCCCGGAATTCAGGTTCCACCATCCATGGGACCAGACAGTCGCGAGACGGGAGCCGCCGCCTGAATGCCGAACTTACCCTATGTCCTGACCGTCGCCGGCCTGACCGACGTCGGGCGCACCCGCTCCCGCAACGAGGATAGTTTCCAGGCCAGCAGCGACGGCGAATTCGCGGTGGTCTGCGACGGAATGGGCGGTCATGCCGGCGGTGACATCGCCAGCGGCAAGGCGGTCGAGGTGATCTGCGGGCTTCTGCGCGATCATGGGGATGTCGAGCCGATCACGCTGGTGGGTGGGATCTCCGCGGCGGACCACGACGATGCCGACCGCACCCTGACCGACCCGGCGGCGGGCGAACCGGCGGTGCGCCGGGCCCTGGCGCTGGCACGCGCGGCGGTGCAGCAGGCCAACCGGTCGATCTTCGACTTGAACACGTCCCGCGGCTTCGCGCAGGGCCGCGGCATGGGCACCACCGTGGCCGGAGTCTGGCGGGTTCCGGGCACGGCGCAAATGGTCGTCTTCCACGCAGGCGACAGCCGGGTCTACCGCCTGCGCGACGGCGAATTGCGCACCCTGACCCGCGACCACAGCCTCTACCAGATCTGGCTCGACAATGGCGGGCGGGGGACTGCGCCGCAGCGGAACATCATCGTCCGGGCGCTCGGCACCGCGGAGGATGTGGAACCGGAGGTCGGCGTGCATTCGCTGATGCCGGAGGATGTCGTCATGCTCTGTTCCGACGGTCTGAACGGCATGCTGCCGGATGGGCTCATCGCCCGCATCCTGCGGGAGCAGCCGGATCCGGCCCGCGCCGCCGCCACCCTGGTCGAAGCGGCCAACGCCGCCGGCGGGCAGGACAACGTCACCGTCGTGGTCGGACGCTTCGCCGCGACGGCCTGATGCCGTTTGTCAGGGGCCGGTGGCGATGAATCGCGCATCCGCCAGCGGGGCCGGGGCGTCGTCCGGCAAGGTCGCCAGCGCGTCCGTCAGGGCGGCCAGATAGTCGGCCGCCGGTTCCTGCTCCGGCCGCGGAGTCGGAAACAGGGGCGCCGCCGTGGCGATGGTCAGCAGCATCTCGGTGCCGAAGGGCGGGCCGATGGTCCAGTACCGGCCGCTCTGCGGCTTATCCTCTCCGGCCTTATCGCCGAGCCTGCGCGACGCACCGGCGGCCAGCGCCGTTCCGCTGTCCGACGGGTTGGGCAGCAGATGGACGACGCTGCCGTCGATGGTGAAGTAATCGACCTGCAACTGCACCGGTCGGGCCGGCGCCCGGATCTCCAGAACCAGCGGATCGCCGGCACTGAGATCCGGCCCGTCCAGCACGCTCGCCGCCAACGGCTCCTCCAGCCCGCGATTGGCATCCAGCGCCGCGGCGACGCTGCTCAGGGGCGCACAGAACCGCGCATCCGCGCCGGCGAGGTCGAAGCCGTGGTCCCAGCCGGCGGCAAGCCCCTCGACCGTCTCGCGCACCTCCGTCGCCGCCCGCTCGCCCGCCACCGTCCCGGCAACCAGCAGCCGGCCGCCGGTCTTCTCCACCGTGACCAGCGCACAGGGGATGGCGTGCAGCGCCTTTTCCATCGCCGCGACCGGCGGCTGCCTGCTTGCTGCCGGCGGTGCAGGCGGCGCGGGTGGGGCAATCGCCGCCGATTCTACGGTCGGTCCCTCCGTTCCGGTGCGGGGTTTGGAGGGAGCGTTCACGACGATCACGGCGGCGGCAGCCAAGCCGCCCGCCAGAACCACTCCGCCGGCCCACCACGGCCAGCGGGTGGAGCGTACAGGCGCGGCGGCCCGCGGGCGGGAAGTTCCGGTCAGCCCGCTCACCGCAAGATGCAGCGAAGCAACATCCGGGAAAGTGCCGCCGTCCCGCAGATCCGCCAGCAGGGCCGCGACTGCCGGCCGCTCATCATGCCCCGCCAGCACCCGCTCCGTCAGCCGGGCGGCAGCCTCCAAATCGCCCCTGCGGTCAGCGTCCGCCGCGGTCAGCGCTGCCCGGCCGAAGCCGCTGACCACGGTCGCCGATCCGCTGTGGCGGACGACTCCGGCAGTCAGCGCGCCATGCATCACCCCCGCCCGGTGCGCGGCGGCCAGCGCATCCAGCACACGGTCGAGCGTCGCGACCGCCTCGTCCCACGGCAGCGGATCACCCTCCAGCCGTGCGGCGAGCGTCGGGCCTTCCGCCGGGGTGGTGGCGACGAAGGCGGTACCGGCATGTTCGCCGGACGCGAGGACCGTGGGGATCGCCGGGTGGGACAGCCGGGCCGCGGCGGTCGCCATCTGCCGGAACCGCTCCAGCCCGGCGGCATCGGCACACAGGCGGGTCAGCAGGACCGTCCACAGCTCCACCGCCTGACCATTGGCGTCCAGCGCGCGATGCAGCCGGGCGTCGCCATCCCGCCCGATCAGGTCGAGCAGCCGGTAACGGCCAAGCCGCTGCTCCCGCTCCTTCGTCGCCGATTCCGTCACCGTCCCGCCGCGTCGCATCCCCACTCCTCGAACTGAGCCGCTGGTATAGCCGCAGCGCAGCGCGACGGCCAAGCCCCGGAACCGTCATCCGCAAGTTTCTGTCCCGATGGCCGCCCCTTACGAAAGGCGGGGTCCTGTGATTACGATTGGCCGGTAACCTTTCGTTAGCCACGACAGGCGACTCTGGCGTCGCGAACCGCTTATGCGATCCCCGGCGCGGAGCCCTCTGCCTTGCCCCACACCTCTTCCCAGTCCCAACCGTCGGCCCCCAACGCGTCCTGGCTGAACGGGGCGGCGCTCTACCAGATCTATCCGCTGAGCTTCCGCGACCGCGGCGGCGACGGCTGGGGCGACCTCGACGGCGTGATCGAGGGGCTGGACCATGTCGCCTCGCTGGGTGTCGACGGGGTGTGGATCAGCCCCTTCTACCCGTCGCCGCGCACCGACTTCGGCTATGACGTCGCCGACCACCGGGCGGTGGACCCGCGCATGGGCAACCTCGCCGTCTTCGACCGGCTGGTCGAGCGCGCCCATGGGCTGGGGCTGAAGGTCCTGGTCGATCTGGTCTGCGGCCACACCTCCAACGCCCATCCCTGGTTCGTCGACAGCCGGCGGTCGCGGGACGGCGACAAGTCCGATTGGTATGTCTGGGCCGATGCCAAGCCCGATGGCACCGCACCCAACAACTGGCTGTCGGTGTTCGGCGGCGCCGCCTGGACCTGGGAGCCGCGGCGGCGGCAATATTACCTGCATCATTTCCTGTCCAGCCAGCCGGCGCTGAACCTGCACCATCCGGCGGTGATGGACGCGCTGTGCGAGACGGCGGAATTCTGGATGGAGCGCGGGGTCGACGGCTTCCGCATCGACGCCGTCGATTTCTTCGCCCATGATCCGCAGCTGCGCTCCAACCCCGCCACCGTCTGGCGCGAGGCCGAACCGCCGCTGAAGCCCTTCGCCCTGCAACAGCATGTCTACGACATGATGCACCCGGCGATCGGCGGCATCCTGTCCCGCCTGCGCGAGACGGTGGAGCGCTATCCCGGCCGCGTCCTGCTGGGCGAGCTGTCGAGCCAGCCCGGCGCCGGCCAGCGCATCGCCGCCTATTGCACGCCGCAGGGTCTGCACGCCGCCTACACCCTGTCGTTGGCCAAACAGCCCTTCAGCGCCAAGGGCTTCGCCCAAGCGTTGAGCGCGGCGGGCCGGCCGGAGTCGATCTGCTGGAGCCTGTCCAACCACGATGTGGAGCGCGCCGCCAGCCGCTGGCTGCCCGCCGGTGCCGATCCGCAGTCGTTCAACGCCCTGCTGGCGACGCTGGCGGCGGCGCTGCCCGGCACCGTCTGCCTCTATCAGGGGGAGGAACTGGCCCTGCCCAACGCGGCGCTGGAACAGCATCAGCTGCGCGACCCCTTCGGTATCACCTACTGGCCCGATTTCCAGGGCCGTGACGGCAGCCGCACGCCCATGCCCTGGCGCGCCGCCGAAACCCATGCCGGTTTCACCAATGCCGAGCCCTGGCTGCCGGTACCCGACGCCCATCTGGATCTCGCTGTCGACCGGCAGGAGCGGACGGCCGGCAGCCCGCTGGCGGTGTGGCGTGCGGCACTCTCCCTGCGTCGTGATCTGGAGGCGCTGCGCGCCGGCTCCGTCAGCGCGGTGGAGGAGCATGGCGACCTGCTGTCCTTCGAACGGGTGTCGGGGGAGGACCGCCTGCTGGCCGTCTTCAACATGGCCGACCGGCCGGCGGAGTTCGCCCTGCGCGGTCGCGGCGATCTGGAGGAACTGCCTGTCCCGCGCGCTCCGGGTGCCCTGCCGCCGGAGCTGACCGCCGATGGCCGGACGCTGGTGATGCCGCCGCTGTCGGTCTTCCTGGGACGGCTGCGCACCGCCTCCTGAACCCCCTCGAAAGGCAGGCATGCACATTTATGCGATGCGGGGCCCGGCAGCGGATGCTTTGTTACACTCTCGCCTAAGTCGCTGTAATTCCCTGATTCATCGCGGGTCACGGAAATCGTCAGCAACAGCAATAATCTTGCGGAGTAGCGGGAGTGGAAAGAAGAGCGTTTCTCACCAAGGCCGGCGTCGGTGCCGTTTCGACCGTTGCCGCCTCGACCCTCGCGGCCCCGGCCATCGCGCAGACCCAGCCGGCGATCCAGTGGCGCCTGGCTTCGAGCTTCCCGAAGAGCACCGACATCCTCGTCGGCACGTCCGAGATGATCGCCAAGCGCGTGTCCGAGGCGACCGACGGCAAGTTCCAGATCCGCGTCCATGCCGCCGGTGAGATCGTCCCCGGCCTGCAGGTGCTGGACGCCGTGCAGAACGGCACCGTCCAGTGCGGCCACACCTGCGGCTACTATTATGTCGGCAAGGACCCGACCTTCGCCTTCGACACCGCCATTCCCTTCGGGCCCAACGCCCGCCAGCAGAATGCCTGGTACCAGTATGGCGGCGGCCAGGAGGTGATGCGCACCTTCTTCGCCAAGCACGGCATCGTCCAGTTCCCGGCCGGCAACACCGGCGCCCAGATGGGCGGCTGGTACCGCAAGGAGATCAAGTCGCTGGCCGACTTCAACGGCCTGAAGATCCGCATCGCCGGCATCACCGGCCAGATCATGGCCAAGCTGGGCGCCGCCCCGACCCAGATCGCCGGCAGCGACATCTACCCGGCGCTGGAAAAGGGCACCATCGACGCCGTCGAGTTCGTCGGCCCCTATGACGACGAGAAGCTGGGCTTCGTCCAGGTCGCCAAATACTACTACTATCCGGGCTGGTGGGAAGGCGGGCCGCAGGTCTCGCTCTACATCAACCAGAAGGAATGGGACGCGCTGCCCAAATCCTATCAGGCGATCCTGACGGCGGCCTGCGCCGAGGCGAACAGCGCGATGACCGCCCGCTACGACGCGGAGAACGCCAAGGCGCTGAAGCGTCTGGTCGCCAAGGGTGCCCTGCTGCGCCCCTATCCGCGCGACCTGATGGAAGCCGCCCACAAGATCGCCTACGAGCTGTACGACGACATCGCGAAGACCAATCCGGACTTCAAGGCCGTCTACGACAGCTGGAAGCCCTTCCTGGAGGAGGTGCAGCTGTGGTTCCGCGTCGCGGAACTGCCCTACGACAACTTCATGCAGACGGCCGGCCGCGGTAAGTAACCGCGTTCGGGTCCTGGTGATGGAAAGCGGGGGTGGCCGGTCCGGCCGCCCCCTTTTTCTTTTCAGACCAGCCCCTGTCAGGCCAGATAGTTCAGCAGCGACAGCTTCTGCGTCTGGCCGGCGACGGTGTAGGTCGCCTGCTGGACGTTCATCGCGCTGCTCAGCCGGGCCGCGACCTCGGTCTGGTCGATGCCTTCGATCTTGGCGATGCGGTCGGTCAGGGTGGCGATCGAGTCCGTGTGGGCGTTCTTGGTGGTTTCCAGCGTGGCGGCGTCGGACGCGACCTTGGCGTGGATCGACCGGATCTGGTCGGTCGCCTGGGTCAGCATCTCGCGCGCCTGGGTGCTGTACTCCGTCCATTTGCCGGGATTGGCCGCCGCCGTCCGTACCAGTTGCATCGCCTTCACCAGCGTCTGGAACGCCTTGTCGTCGGCGCTGACGCCATAGGTCAGGTTCAGGTTGTCGTCGATGGTCACCTGCGACTTGCGGTACGCCTCGGCGTTCTTGCCCTTGGTCAGATATTCGGAATCGTAGAAGGGCAGGTCGGGCGGATCGGCATAGGGGACGTCGATCAGACTGTCCTGCTCCGGCGGCAGGGTGCCGACCGAGATGGTGTTCTGCAGCGACCCGTTCGTCACCTTGGCGCTGGTCGAGAACAGCGAGCTGCGGTTGGGGTGGTTGGGGTCGGCGTTGGCCGTGCTGGTCAGCGCGATGCCGGGGCCGTTGCCGACCGCGTCGATGGTGACCGGCGGGGCCGGGTTCAGGTTGGCGAAGTTCTGGCGCAGCTTGTCGGCCACCTGGCTGACGTCGGTGACGCCGGCGGCATAGTCGGTGTCGCTGACCGTGTAGCGCACCGTGTAGGTCTGGTAGGGCGGCAGGTCGCGCGGCTCGTTGGGGTTCTTCGTGTAGTAGTTCTGGTTGTACGGATCGTCGGGATCGCCGACTGCGACCGTGAATTCGAAGGTGTCGCCGATGTCCACCGCGGCACCGTTCAGGGTGAAGCTGTCGACCTGCGGCAGGGCGGTCGTCGGCGCCTGGGTGGTGGTCGGCGCGGTGACGGTGTTCTCCACCGTGGCGGAGTTGATGACGCGGGCCGACAGGTCGAACTTCTGCCCCGGATCCTGGCCGACCAGCGTGATGATGCCGTTGGAGGTCGACACCGTCATCGGCAGCGGCGGGCTGGCGGCGTTGATCTGGGTGGTCAGCGTCTGGGCGACGAAGGTCAGCGTCTTCGGGTCGGTCGCCTGGATCTGGTAGCCGAAGGTCTGACCGGAGACCGTCACCTCGAAATAATCGTCGGCGTTCACCACGGCGCCGTTCAGCGTGATCTTGCTGGTCTGCTTCGTCGCCATCAGGTCGGTGACCGGCTCCGTCCCGAACCGCGAGCCGGAGAACAGGTAGCGGTCGCCGAAACGCTGGTTCATCAGCGCCTGGATGTCGCGCATGGCGCCCTCGGCGCGGTCCTTGACCTGATCGGCCTGCGGGAAGGTGACGGAGAAGCTGCTGCTCGCCGACGCCTTCAGCGTGTCGAAGCTGAGGTTCAGGATCGCGCCCTCGCCGGGGCCGCCGGAGATGTTGAAGTTGTATCCCTTGCCGTCGTTGGGCGGGGTGGTGCCCAGGTTGATGGCGCGGGTGGTCTTGCCGCCCAGCCCGTCGGTCACGGTCACGTCGAAGGTGCCGTTCGGGCCCTGCTGCGACGGAACCGCGGTGACGGTGTAGTTGGCGCCGACCGTCAGCTTCGACTTGGTGGCGTCCACCGACATCTTCATCCCGTCGGGATTGGTGTTGATCGGCGTGGCGACGCTGGCCGGACCCGGCTCGAACGGCATCGTGGTGCTGGAGGTCCAGCTCGACACGATCGATTCCAGCGAGGTCAGCACCTTGTCGGTCGCCTGCACGCGCGGCGCCGCCATGTTGATGCTCTGGACGTAATTGTCCTTCTTCGCCATCTCCGACCGCAGGTCCAGAAGCTTCTGCACCTCCGGGCCGTAGGCGTTGAGATCGACCGACTTCTTGCCCGTGGTCAGCTGTTCGGACAGCCGGTTGATGTCGTTCTGGCCGCCGGACAGGTTCCGGACAAGGCTCAGATATTTCGAGTAGCTGCTGACTCCCGTTATCGAGCTCATCGGACCACCGCCTCCAGCGCGTCAAACATTGCATTGGCCACTTGCATGACCCGTGCCGACGCCTGGTAGGAGGTCTGGAGCTGCTGAAGCTGGGCGATTTCCTCGTCGATGTTCACGCCCGTCTGCGACTGGTAGCGCTCGCTGAGGAGCTGCATGGAGGCCTTGTTGGAATCAGCGGCGGTGTTGGCCGTCTTGGCCGCGGCCATCCAGGTCCCGGTGATGGCGCTGCCCATGGCGCTGTAGGTGGTGTCCTTCATCTGCAGCCCGTCGGCGCTGAAGCTGCGGCCGGCGGCATTGACCGCCTGGACCATGCCGTCGATGGCGGACTGCTTGATTTTGCTGGTGTTGTCCAGGAGCTTGGGGTTGATCGCGATGGTGAAGCGGTCGCTGCCGGTGAAGAACTGGTTGGCCTGTTCGCCGTCGGCGGCCGGGCTGGCATCGTTGTAGGCGTCGGCGAAGCTGGTCGGTTCGCCCGCCTTGGTCGGGCCGGTGAAGGCCTTGGCGAACTCGTCCAGCTGCGAGCGCAGCTTGCGGATGACCTCGGTCGTCGGGTCGCCGCTGGCCGGCGTCGGCGGCTCGGTGGTCGAGCCGTCCTTGCGCATCTGGATCAGCGAGCCCAGCTTGCCGGTGGTCAGGTGGCTGTTGATCGAGGTGATCTGATTGCCGACCTGTAGGTTGATGTTGCCGCCGTCATAGGAAAGATTTGCCGGCTGGGCATCGACCAGCGCCAGCCCCGACGGGGTGAAGATCGCCAGCCGGCCGTCCGGCCGCTCGACGGTGCGGATGCCCATGTAGGTGCTCAGCTCGCGCACCAGACCGTCGCGCTTGTCGGCGACGGCGTTGGCGGCGGAGCCCTGGCCCTGCAGCGACACCATGTCGTTGTTGATCGAGTTGATCTGTTTCAGCAGGTCGTTGACCGTGTCGACCGACTTGGTGATGTCGGTCGACATGTCGCGGTCGAGCTGCTCCACGCCTTCCGACACGCGGCGGATCTCGCGCGAGAAGCTCTCGGCCGCCTGGACCAGCTGGTACTGCGCCGTCTCGTCCTCCGGCGAGGTCGACAGCGTCTTGATCGCCGCCTGGAACTTGTCGGCATAGTCGTTCAGCAGCGGCGTCCCGTTGGTGGTCCGCATCAGGTCGCCCAGCTGCTGCATGTAGGTCGAGGTCACCTGCGATCCGCCGTCGCGCGAGGTCAGATCCATCACCTGGGCCATCAGCGCCTTGTCGACTTCCCGGCGATAGGTCGTGCTGATGACCTGACCGCTGGCGTCCACCGACTGTTGGGCGGTGTGGCGGGTGCGGTTCGGGTCGTTGGCCTGCGCGATGTTGTCCGAAACCAGCTTGACGTTGGTCTGGACCGTGCGCAGCCCGGCCGTGGCACTGTTCAAGGCTGCGAAGAGGGACATGGCAGGAGACCTTTCACGGATCGGGATGGTCGGGGCGGTGCCGGGATGGCCGCCGCCCCCCATTCAGACGATCAGGAACTGGCGATCAGGGAACTGGCGATCGGTAGACGGGCGATCAGGCAATCAGAAGGTCAGGGCCGCGCCTAGCGCTTCAGCCCCAGCACTTCCTGAAGCATTTCGTCGGACGTGGTGACGATCTTCGCGTTGGCGGAATAGCTCCGCTGGGTGACGATCATCTTGGTGAACTCGTCGGCGATATCGACGTTGGAGCTTTCCACGCTGTTCGCCACCACCGCGCCGGCGCCGTTCGTCTCCGGATCGTTGAAGTTCGGCTTGCCGGCCTCTTCGCTCTCGACGAAGACGCCGCCGGATTCACGCTGCAGGGCGTTCGGGTTGTTGAAGGTGATGATCGGCACCTTCGCGATCATCTTCGACCGTCCGTTGTCGTAGTTGACCAGGACGGTGCCGTTGTCGCCGAACACCACGTCCTTGAACTGCCCGCGCGGCGCGCCGTTCTGGACCAGCTGGGTGACGTTGATCTCCTCGCCGGCATACTGGGTCAGGCCGCCCGGCTTCTGGTATTTGCCGAGGTTCAGCGAGATCTGCTGCGGGCCGAAGCCGTAATCGACGGTGAAGGTGACGGTGGCGTCGGAGCCGGCCGACTGGTTGGCGGCGCTGACCGCCGTGCCGGTGCCGACCAGGGCGGTGGAGATGTTGGTCAGCGTGCCGACCGTCTCCGGCGTCTTGCCGAAGGTCAGGCCGATATGGGCCGGCGTCTGGCCGGCGACCGCGCTCTGGTCCAGGGTGAACTGATAGGCGGTCGCGTCGCTCACGGTGCCGGTCGCCGTCGCATCGCTGGTCACGGCCAGCACGTTGCCGGTCACCGTCGCAGTGCCGCCGGCGGCGGTGATCTGCGTGGCGAAATAGTTCAGAACCGCGTTCGGCGTGCTGTAGGTGTTGATGTTGGCGTTGTCCAGGGTCAGCGAATAGGTCGTGCCGCCGGCCGTCACGGTATAGGTATCGCCGACGTCCACCGTCGTTCCGCCCAGCGTGATGGAACCGGTGCCGGTCATCGTGTTGGTGTTGGCCGGCGTCGCCGCGGTCTTGGCGGTGACGGTGATGACGCCGCCCTGCGCGGTGGCGGTCACCGGCAGCGAGGTGTTGGAGTTGATCTTGTTCGCCAGCGCCGCGGTGATGTCCTCCATCGTCATCTCTTCGCCGGTGGTGCTGTAGGTCACCGCCGTGCCGTTGATGCTGAGGGTGTATTGCGTGCCGATGTCGCCCGGCGTGCCGGTCAGCGTCACCGTGCGGCTCTGGCGCACGCCGGCCACGCTGGCGACCGACGGCAGCGAGCTCATCGTGTTCACCGACGCGCTGGAATTGGTCACCGTCGCGCTGGAGGTGACGTTGGTGTTCACCGCATTGGCCTGGATCGACAGGATGTTCCCGGCCGACGAGGCGGTGACGGTGGAGCCCAGCGCCTGGTTGATCTTGCCGGCCAGCTGGGACACGACGTCGCTCACCGTCGAGTAGCTCTGATAGGTGGCGGCGGTCACCGTGTAGCTGATCGGCGTGCCGTTCACGTTGATGGTGAAGGAGTCGCCGACCTCGACCTGGGTCTGCGGGAACTGGAACTTGTCGATCTCGCCGGCACTCGCCGTCGCCGCCGTCGAGGTCTGGCTGACGATGGTGTTGGTGGTGTTGGTGCCGGACACCACGTCGGTGTTCAGCTTGAACGGCGTGCCGGGTTCGCGGGCGGTGACGCGGATCGTCTGGCCCGAGGAGGTGGCGAGCACCGATGCCGCCGGCGAGGCGGAGTTGATCTGGTTGGCCAGCGCGCCGGCCAGACCCGAATAGGTCCGGATCGACCCGATGTTGTCGGCCGTGATCTTCAGGCTGTAGTTGGTGCCGTCGACCTTCACCGTATAGGTGTCGCCGATGCGCAGGTTGTCCTGGCCGTTGGTGTTGTTGCCGGCCAGCGTGATGACGTTGACCTGTGCGACCGCGGTCTGGCCGGCGATGTTCTGGCCGAAGGTCACGGTGGCGGGATTGCCGGTGAAGGTGCCGTCGACCGGCTTGCTGTTGGAACCCGGCGCGTCCAGGACCATACGCCAGCTGCTGTCCGCCTGCTGCCGCCACTTGAAATTGACGGTGCGCGGGTTGCCCTGGCTGTCGAAGATCTGGATGCTGCTGTCGGGAATCTTCTCGCCCGGCTTCGGCGTCGCCGGCAGGTTGGCCGACAGGTCGATGGTGTTGGTCGCCACCGGCTTGTCGATCAGCGAGTTCACCTGGATCGGCGCCACCTGGTCCTTGTGCAGGACGCCCGTCACCGGATCGACCAGCCAGCCGTTCAGGGCATAGCCGGAGCTGTTGACCAGATAGCGGCTCTTGTCCAGTTCGAAGTCGCCGGCGCGGGTGTAGAAGGCGGCCGAGGAGTTGACCGTGCCCGTCTGCGTCTGCACCAGCGTGCTCGACCCCTGGGTCGCCACCTTGGTGACGCTGAAGAAGCCCTGGCCCTGGATGGCGATGTTGGTCGGGCTCTGCACCTGGGTCAGGCTGCCCTGGATGTTGTTCATGAAGACCGGTTGCGCCGTGACCCCGCCCGGCTCGTGCAGGCGCTGGCTGGACTGCAGGACCATCGTCTCGAAAGCCGAATCCACACGCTTGTAGCCGATGGTCGAGCTGTTCGCGATGTTGTCCGAGATATGTCCGAGCGCCTTCGACTGGGCATTCAGGCCGAGAACGGCGGTTGTCATCGAACCGAAGATGCTCATGGCCGGGGTCTCCGAAAGAAAGGGCAAAGGTCTTCTGCGCCCTGTCTAGCAAGCGGAGTGCCAACTGCTGTGCCGATCTCAACCCCTTGGAAACAGCCGATTTTTTGCGGGAGCGCTGCGGCCGGGCCGGAATTTGCCGGCAGGTAGGAAAGTTTCGCCTAGTGCCGCCGGGCCGGGCGGGCAGAAAGGTCCCGCCGAAGTTGCCGGCCTTACCCCAATCGCCGGGCGGCGCGGGCGGCCTGCGCCTTCAGCACGGCGGCGGCGGTGCCGAGCGTGGTGATCCAGTCACCGGGACGCGGCTGGCGGAACAGCCGAAGCGACGGGTACCAGGGGCTGTCGGCGCGGTCGAGCATCCAGCGCCAGTCCGGCACATGGGGCAGCATCAGCCAGCACGGCACGCCCATCGCCCCGGCCAGATGGGCGACGGCGGTGTCGACCGTCACCAGCAGGTCCAGGTTGGCGAGGATGGCGGCGGTATCGGCGAAATCGCGCACCCGCGCCATCGCGTTCGGAATCGCCACGCCGGGCAGGCGGTCGAGGGCCGCCGCCGCGTCGCCGGTCTGCAGGCTGAGGAACCGCACCCCCGGCACCGACAGCAGCGGTGCCAGGGCCGCCACGGGGATCGAGCGGTTGCGGTCGTTGCGGTGCTGCGGATTGCCGGCCCAGACCAGCCCGACCCGCAGGCCGGCCCCGTTTCCATCGCCGTCCGGCTCGGCCAGCCGGTCGCGCCAGCGCTCGACGTCGCCGGGGTCGGGGGCGAGATAGGGCACGTCGGCGGGGATGTTCCCCAGGTCGGTGCCGAAGGCCCGCGGCAGGCTCATCAACGGACAGTGGAGGTCATGCGGCGGCGGGTCCTCCCCACGCACCAGCACCTGGATCGACGACCCGGGGGATTGCCCCAAGCAACGCCCCAGATTCTGGTTGAACAGGCGGTACAGCAGCAGATGCGTTTCCAGCACCACCCGGCCGCCGCCCTGCGCCGCGATCCGTGCCACCAGCGGGGCGTAGCGCACGAACTGGATGGCGTCGCCGTATCCCTGGTCCATGTGCAGCAGGATGGTGGCGCCGCCCGGCGGTTGGCCGGCCCAAGGCGGGCTGGCGAAACGGTGCCAGCGATGCTCGAACCCCTCCCAGCCCGCGCGCAGGTCGCCACGGACCAGCCGCCCGACCGCGCGCGCCAGATGGGCGTCGCCGCTGGCGGGATTGCGCGCCAGCACGGCGTCGAAGCAGGCCTCCGCCTCGTCGAAGCGGCGCTGGTCGCGCAGCACGGTGCCGAGATTCAGCAGGGTCGCCGCATGGCCGGGCCGCAGACGCGCCGCGCGCTCCAGCCAGCGCCGCGCCTCGGGGTAGCGCGCCAGCGCGTGCAGCGAGGCGCCCAACGCCTCCAGCGCATCGCCGTCGCCGGGGTCGAGCGCCAGGGCGCGCCGCAGCACCGGTTCCGCCCGCTCCGGCATCTCCGCCGCCCGCAGCGCCGCGCCCAGATGGCCCCAGGGGGTCGCCGCCGCGGGGCGGACCCGAACGGCGCGGCCGATCCACCGCACCGCCGCCGCCGGGTCGCCCGTCTGCGCCCGCAGCACACCCGACAGGTGCAGCGCGTCCGGCTGTGCCGGCTCCGCGGTCAGGATATGGCGATAGGCGTCGGCCGCCGCTTGGGCATGGCCGGCCATGTGGTGGTTGACGGCGGCGTTCAGAGCGTCCAGGAGTGTTGCCATACTCTCTTCTCTACACCGGCCGGCCGGGCAGGGCGAGATTCGAAAATCAGCGTGAGCCGACGATCAGGAGCCTGTCACGGCAATGGACGACCGCCTTCCGACTCATCTCTGGGTTTCGGCCCATATCCGCGCCGCCGATGCCCAGGGCGTGGCGATGACCGTGGTCCGCAAGGGGGACCCCAGCCGCGGCACGGTGATCCTGAAGATAAACCGGCTCGACCGCAGCTTCACCGTGCTGGTCCAGACCCGCGAGGCGGACGGCGAGCGGCTGTTCTGGGCGCGCGGTACCGGCGCCGACCCGGTACCGGAGGCCGATGCCGACGCCTACATCGCCCGGCAGCTCCGCTACGACCCCGACGTCTGGGTGGTCGAGGTCGAGGACCGCCAGGGCCGTCACTGGTTCGACGGCCCGGTGCGCTGACTGCGCCGTTACGCGGCGGCGGTGACCCGGGGAAAGCGCAGGGTGAAGCGGGTGCCGTCGCCGGGGCGGCTTTCCACCCCGATGGTGCCGTGCAGGCGGCCGGTCACCAGATTGTAGACGATGTGCAGCCCCAGCCCGCTGCCGCCCGCCCCGCGCCGCGTGGTGAAGAAGGGGTCGAAGACCTTGGGCAGGACCTCCGGCGCGATGCCGGCGCCGTCGTCGGCGATCGACAGCTCGACCATGTCGCCGTCGATCACGCGGGCGGCGATGGCGATGCAGCCGGGCTGCTCCGGATCCAGCGCATGGACCAGCGCATTCATGATCAGGTTGGTCAGGATCTGCGACAGCGCTCCCGGATAGCCGTCCAGCTCCAGATCCGCCGGGCAATCGATGTCGATGGTCAGCGCCGTCCGAGCCTTGTAGGTCGGATGCAGGCTGCGCAGCAGCTCGTCGATGTAATCCCGCAGCAGGAAGGCGCGGCGCTCGTCGCTGGACTGGTCGACGGCGACCAGCTTGAAGCTCTGCACCAGATTGGCCGCACGGGTGCTGTTGGACAGGATCAGGTTGGCCATCTCCATCCCGTCGCTGAGGAAGCGCTGGAAATCCGACTTCTTCAGCGCATTCGCCGTGTGGCGGTCCGACAGCTCGCCGATCAGCGCCTGCAACTGCGAGGCGCCGGTGATGGTGATGCCGATGGGCGTGTTCACCTCATGCGCCACGCCGGCGACCAGCTGGCCGAGCGACGCCATCTTTTCCGCCTGGATCAGGCTCGCCTGCGTCGCCTTCAGTTCGCCGAGCGCCCGTTCGGCGGCGTCGCGCGACTGGCGCAGCGCATTTTCCGCCTCGACCTCGCGCGTCACATCGACCACCACCGCCTGGACCGCCGGGCCGTCCATCCAGTCGACCCGCCGGCCGGTCAGCTCCACCCACAATTCGGCGCCGTCGGGGCGGCAGGCGCGGATCCGGCGGCGCGGCGTGGTCTGCCCGCCCTCCAGCAGATGATCGTAATTGTCGATCATCGACTGCCGCGCCTCCACCGCGACGATGGACAGCAGGGAGGGCAGGGCCATCACCTCCGCCACCGTCAACCCCAGCATGGCGGCGAAGCTGTCGTTGGCGTAGAGCGCGTGGAAATCGCGATGGATGATGATGCCCTGGATCGAGCCCTCGACCAGATCGCGAAAACGCCGCTCGTTGTCGGCCAGCGCCTGCTGGCGCCGGTCGATCTCGTCGATGAAGTAGCGGATCGAGGCGCCGATGTCGGTGATCTCGTCGTCGCCGTCCACCGGCACCGGAACCGTCCCACCCGCTCCCCCGGCGACCGGCCGGTTTCCGGACAGCCGGGCCAGCACCGCCCGGTTCATCGCCACCAGCCGCGAGGACAGGAATCGGCGGAAGATGAAATAGACGCCGACCGCCAGCAGGATCGACGCGCCGGCCAGCATCATCACCGTGCGGGTGCGTTCCGCGATCAGCTCGGCCAGCGCATCGGTGCGCTCGGCCGACTGGTCGCGGATTGAGTCGTAGAGCGCGCCGGTTGACCGCTCGACCGTCTCCACCAGAACCTGGGCCTGCCCGGTCAGCGCCTGGGCGCGGTTGCGCGCCTGCAGCCGGTCGATGGCGCTCTCGAACATCCCGCCCGGCGCCACCAGCAGCGAGAACAGCTCCTCCTGCACCGTGGAGATCATCTGGCCGGTGGGATCCGGCGCGCCGGACGACAGCCGTGCAAGCTCGGCCAGCGTGCGCTCCACCGCTCTCGCCTCTCCCTTCAGACGGCTGAGATGGTCGAGCTGCATGGCCCCTGCCGCCCGTGCCATCAGCGCACCGATGCGCGCGGCCCATGCCCCCGTCTCCGGCATGCTTTCCATCGAGGTCGCCAGCCGGCCGAGCGCGCGGGCGGCCTCGGCCTGACGGTCGCCATAGTCGATCTGGCGGGTGACCTCGGCATTCAGGTCGGCGACGGTGGCGGCCAGAATCAGCAGGGTGGAGCGGGTCTGCTCCAGCAGGCGGACATTGCCGTCGCGCTCCTTCCCGTCCCCGTCCCCGTGCCCATCCCCGTGGTTGTCCTTCATCAGGCCGCGCATGCGGGCGACCAGAAGCTGCATCGAATCCAGCTCCGTCACCAGCCCGTCATAGATGGAGCGTCGCTGCGGCGTCGAATTCGCGGCGGCAAGCTGCGGCAGCTGCGCCACCAGCTTCTGCAGCGACCCGTGCAGCTCGGCGCTGGTGATGACCTCCGGCAGGGTGTTGGTCGACAGCACCGTCACCTCGGCCCGGAACAGGCGGAAGGACGACATCGACACGCCGCCGATCAGCACCACCAGCAGCGCCATCACCGACAGCCCCAGCGTGATGCGCACCGCGATGCCGAACCGCCGCGTCCGAATGGGCGGCGGCGTCTGCGGCCCCGGCGCCGCGCCCGGGGCCGGCGCGGTCAGCGCGGCGGCCCGCACCGGGCTCTGCACGATAGCCGATGTGCTCTGCAAGATGGCCGAGGAGCTCTGCAAGATGCCCGGCACGGTGGAGGAAGACAGGCTGGAGGAAAGCTGGCCGTCCATTACCGCCTCACCGTCATGCGGCCGTCCAGCCGGGGAACGAACTCGCCGCTGCGGGCGATCTGGTCGATCATCTGGGTAGAAATGAACTCGGCATTGCGGTCCTCGACCAGCCTCGGCACGCCAGCCAGCACGCCGTACCCGTCGCCGCCCGCCGCCAGGAAGCTGCTGGTCGCCAGTCGGTAGCGGGTGGAGCGGCCGACCGGCTTGCCGCCGACCGACAGGCTGCGCAGCCGCTGGCCGGGTGGGCGGGTCAGGTCGATCTCCGCGCGGGCGTTGGACAGGTGGGGGAAGCGGCCCTGCAACTGCTCCACCGCCGAAACGCCGCTTTCCACCGCCTCCCAAAGCTGCTGGCCGGTGACGTCCAGCACGACGCCGACATCGTGAAAGGGAAGGATCGTGTAGATGTCGCGCCGGGTCAGCAGGGAGTCGGCCGGATATTGGCGGTCGCCGCGGATGCCGCCGCCGTTGATCAGCGCCACGTCGGCGTCCAGCGTATCGCGCAGCGTATCGACCACCGCGTTGGCAAAGGCGTTCTCGCCCGTCCGCAGCGACTCCTTGCGGGTGTCGAGCGGTGCGGTGAGACGTCCCACCTCCATCCGCAGCATGGTGTCGAGCCGCGCCGCATAAGCCCTGGCCTGGATCAGGACGGCGGGATCGGGGGGCACCGTCGCGCTGTCGATCAGGCGGGGCGCCGGGGTCCAGGTCACCTGCGGCTTGCCGTCCGGCCCGGCCCCGCGTTCGACCGTCAAATCCAAGGCCAGCACCCAGGCGGCCTGCGGCCCGACGGTGGCGGACAGGAAACGCCCGTCGTAATCGACGGCGAAGGGGCGGTTGCGGTCCTGGTACAGCACGATGTCGGCGGGGCGGGCGGCCAGCACGCTGCGGTGGGTGTCGCCGGCATAGCCGGTCATCGCCACCACCAGATCGACGCCGTCGGCCCGCAGCGCCGCGGCCTTGGCCCGCAGTGCCGGAACCGGGTCGCGGAACTCCGTCCGCTGGGCGCGGGTGGTCTCCCGCGTCAGCACCGGCGTCGCCGCCATCACGCCGATGCGCAAGGGGCCGGCGCTCAGCACCACCGCATCCTCCAGCCCGTCCGGCGTCCGGCCGGTGGCGCGGTCCACCGTGTTGGTGGTGACGATGGGAAAGCCGGCCTCGAAGGCGCGGGCGCTCAGCCGGTCGTCGCCATGGTGGAATTCGCGGTTCAGCGCGGCCATCGCGTCGATGGTCATGCCGTTCAGCAGGTCGATGATGTGCGCGCCCTGGTCGTAGAAGGCGAGCACCGACGGCGCCAGCGTCTGCCCGCCATGCAGGACCAGCAGATTGGGGTGGGCGGCCCGTTCCTGGCGGATCGTGCCGGCCAGCCGGGCCATGCCGCCGCGCCCGGCGGTCTCGTCCAGGTCGGTGGTGCCCTGGGTATAGAGGATGGTCAGATGGACCGGCCCGGTATCCGCCGCGGTCTTCCCGGCCCGGGCCTCGGCCGCGGCGTCAGGTTGCTGCGCCTGCGCCGGAAGAACCGCAGCGGCGACAAGTCCGAGGCCGAGCGCCAGCGATGCGGCCAGACACGACAATGTCCTGCCGAACCGGATCCGCATCCCGCCGGCAGTGCCGTTGAATATAGCGATAGTGTCCATAGCCCGGCGTCACCTCTGCCCCCGCGCCGGATTATGCTCATTTCCACGTCACTGTTGAAGCAAAGCCGCGTTACGGGATTGTCATATTGACGGCACACGGCGTGGAAGAGCCCGTTTTACCCATTCGTAGACACCGAGAACTCGCAGAATCCCGATCAACTTCATCCTCACCGGCGCCGGAACTGCGGCAAAACGTGGCGCCAGTCCGGCGCGCCGGGTTTTCGACAGTGTGGCACCGCGGGCATAGGCGACGCGGTGCAGGGTGACGCGGCGGCTGGTGGTGTCGAAGCAGGCGAAGCTGGCACGGGGATCGGCGCCGCGCGGCTCCCCCACCGTGCCGGGGTTCAGCAGATAAAGCCCGTCGGACCGCAGCTCCGCCCCGCCGTCGAGCGGCACCGCCCGCACCGTTCCGTCGCGCCATTCCCACAGCCCCGCCCGGTGGGTGTGGCCGAAGGCGCAGACGCGCGCGCCTGACGGATGCCCGAGAAGCGCCTGCAGGCTCAGGCGCCGTTTGCCGTCATCGTCCAGCCGCACCAGTTCCTTCCCCACCTCCGGATGCAGGGCGCCATGGACGGCGACCAGCGCGCCATCCACCACGGCCGTCAGCGGCAGGTCGGACAGGAAGGCCCGGCTTTCCCCGTCCAGCCGCGCCTTCGTCCACGCGACGGCGCGCGCCGCCGGCCCGCTGAATCCCTCGGTCCCGATGGCGCCGGTCACCGCCCGGTCATGGTTGCCGGCGATGCAGACGGCGCCGGCCTGCCGCAGCAGGGCGATGCAGGCGGCGGCGTCGGTGTTGTAGCCGACGATGTCGCCAAGGCAGACGATGCGCTCCACCCCCTCCGCCCGGACGGCGTCGAGCGTTGCCTGCAACGCCTCCAGATTGGCGTGGATGTCGGAGATCAGCGCGATCTTCATGGTTCTTGCGCTCACGGCTTCGCCAGCCGTGCCGGGCCGGCAAAGCCGGGAATGCGGGCAAGCAGCCGGTCCAGCTTCGGCCGCAGGAAGGGCATCGGGTCGTCCGGCGTGATCGCCTTCGCCTCGCAACCCGCCACCCAGGCCAGCCAGCGCGCCGTCGGCACCCCGCCGTCCCGTGCCGCCAGCCGGTCCTTGCTGATGTGGCACCAGCAGGCGCCGGGCCGCGCCTTAGCCGGAGCAGGGCGCGGGCGGCCGGTCAGGTCGGCTTGCACCAGCGCCGGCAGATTCACCCCGGCGACGGCGCCCAGATGGTGCCACAGGTTGAAGCGCGGATTGATCTCCAGCAGGTGCAGGCGGCCGTCGGGATCGCGTTTGAAATCGAATTTGGCGACGCCCGTGAGGCCGATGCGCGCCGCGATATCCCGTCCCAGCGCCGCCACATCGGCGCCCTCGCCGTCGATGTCGGTGATGGTCAGCGCGGTGCTGTGGCCGTAATCGACCGGATATGTGCGGATCTTGCGGCCGGTGAACTCGCCGGCCACGCTGCCGCCGGCGTCGATATAGACATGGTGGCTTTCGATCCGCGTCTCCGGGCCGGGGATCAGCTCTTGCGCAAGCAGATCGATGCCGACCGGGATCAGTCTCGGCCACAGGGCGCGAAGTTCCTCCGGCCCGTCCAGGCGGATCGCCTTGCCCAGCCCCTCGATCTCGTCCCAGGGCGGGCGACGGGTCAGCGGCTTGACGATGATCGGATAGCGCAGGTCAAGATCCGGCGCCTCGCTGCCGGGCAGGGGGCGCAGGCGCCGTGTGCGGGGAACCGGCAGGTCCAGCCGCTCCGCCAGCGCCTGGAACCGGCCCTTGTCGACCAGCGTCTCCACCAGATCGGCGTCGGCAAGCGCGATGCGGAAGACGGCGGACAGCCGGTCGCGGTGGCGCGACACCATCAGAAGCTGCGAGTCCTCCTCCATATAGAGTACCGGCTTTTCGGCCCGCGCGGCGCCGAAGCGCAGCAGACGGTCGACCAGTACCCCGTCATTACCGCCCTCCCAGGGGATCAGCCGCTCGGTGAAGCGGGAATGGGCGGTCGCCCCGCCCGGCGGCCCGACCACGGCACAGCGGATGCCGGCCAGACCCAGCGGGCGCACCAGATCCATGTCGCCCAACACGCAGGCCAGCGGCCCGGCTTTCGTCCCCGTTGCCATGGCGAACGCTCTCCCTTCTCAGATTCCCTTTGCCGGAGCGATCCAACCGCGCAGCGACCGTTTGACGGCATCGACCATCACCCCGCGCGCCCGGCGGCAATGCGCCTCCATCCGCCGGCTGAGCCGGTCGGGGCCGAGCGTCAGCCAGTTCATCGGCTGTTCGGCGTTGGAGAGCAGCGGCTTATGTCCGGCCGGCGTCGACATGAAGTCGTAGCAGTCCTCGCCGCGGGCCAGCGCATCCTCGATGGCCAGCACATGGCTCAGCAGCCCCGGCTTCAGCCGGTTGTCGGCCTCGAAGGCGAAGCCGCCCTGATAGTTCAATACGCGGTTGCGATGGACGAAGTTGTAGAGATAGCCGATCGGCTGGCCTCCGGCGCTGACCCGGCTCAGCCGCACCGCGCCACGCGGCAGCCCTTCGGCGATCAGCCTTTCGTGGAAGGGGCGGAAGGCCGGGTTGGCGAAGGCGCCCGCCTGTCCGCGCGCCTGCCAGCCGGCCTGATGCAGCACCTCCAGCCGGGTGAAATACTCCATCGCCTCGTCCACCGTCGCGGCGACGCGGTGTTCCAGCGCGCCGCGGGCGCGGTAAAGCCGCTCCGTCCGGTTCACCGCCGCCCGCGTGTTGCGGCCGAGGCCGCCGCGGAAGTCGCCGCCGCCGGCCCGCACCGTGCCGAAATCGACCCACTGCGCCGAATCCGCGATGCGCAACTGAAGCGAATGACCGGTCCGCGCCGCCACCCGCCGGGCGGCCCGCTCCGCCGCCAGGGTCAGGCCCCCCAGCACCAGTTCGTCGTTGCCGGCCAGACGCTCGTCCAGCCAGTGCAGCATGGCGTCCGTCACCTCGTCGGCGAAGCGGCGGTCGACGAGGATGCCGTTATACTCCATGAACAGGCGGTCATAGCCGCGGTCGCCGGTCTCGTGCAGCATCCAGCAACGGCTGTGCAGCAGCCCGAACCGCCGCCGCACGCGCGGGCAGAGCACGGCCAGACCGACCGTCTCTTCGCCCCGCAAGGCCGCCAGCAGATGCGGCTCGATCCCGTCCGGCATCTGCGCCAGCCAGGAGCCGATCCAGGTCCAGGAGAGAAAGAAGGACGGGTCGGCGCGGCTCTCCAGCTCCGTCCATGCCCGCGCCAGTTCCGGCATGGAGGGCAGGGGGTGCAGGGCGATCCGTATCTCGGTTGAGGGGGCGGAACCGCCGGAGGTCGGGCGGGCGGAGTCGGGGCTGGGCCAGATGCTCATCGGCGCGGCGTCTCCGGAAGATATTCTCTACCGAAAACAACACGCTGGATCCGGGAACGGTCCCGTCTACGCCGGGGAGCCCCGAAAGTCTGCGCGACGCAAATGGATGAGGCGAAAGAAGCGGATTCTATACCGATACGCCGGCCCGGCGGTCGATGCCGGGCCGGCTGTCGGGGACCTCAGCGCTTGACCGTGTCGGCGGACTGGCCGAACAGGATCTTCTTGCTTTCGTCATTCACCGTGGGCGTGCGGTTGGGGTTGACGGCCTGCCCCTTCTCATAGGCGCGCACCACCGCCGGCCGCTCCTTGATCGCGTTGAACCAGCGCTTCAGGTTGGGGAAGTTGTCCAGATCCTGCTGCTGGCGTTCATGCGGGACGATCCAGGGATAGCTCGCCATATCGGCGATGGACAGCTCCGCCCCGCCGAGGAACTCGTTGTCGGCAAGGCGCTTGTCCATCACGCCATAGAGGCGACCCGTCTCCTTGACGTAGCGCTCCATGGCGTAGGGGATACGCTCCGGCGCGTACTGCACGAAATGGTGGTTCTGACCGGCCATCGGGCCGAGGCCGCCGACCTGCCAGAACAGCCATTCGAGAACCGTCTTGCGCCCGCGCACGTCGCTGGGCAGGAACTTGCCGGTCTTCTCGGCCAGATAGACCAGGATGGCGCCGGATTCGAAGACGCTGATCGGCTCGCCGCCGTCGGCCGGTGCGTTGTCGATGATCGCCGGCATGCGGTTGTTCGGCGAAAAGGCGAGGAATTCCGGCTTGAACTGGTCACCGGTGGAGATGTTCACCGGCTTGAACTGGTAGTCCAGCCCGGCTTCTTCCAAAAAGATCGTGATCTTGTGGCCGTTCGGCGTCGGCCAGAAGTAGAGGTCGATCATCCCAAACCCTCCTGTGATTTATCGGCCCGTGGTGCGGGGCCGCTGATTTCCGAAAAGGTTAACCGCTTCGCCCCGGCTGGCAAGCCCGCACGCACGCGCGGCAGACCCTCGATCCGCCGCGCTAATTCCGCATATCGGAATGCAATTTCATTTTGTTGACAGCCTCTGCGCCATCTGTCAGCGTGGCCAACGAACAGATGAGGCGGCGCCCCCTCAATCCCCCTTGATGCTTGGTTTCCCCTGAAATCATTCTCCCCGGACGGAGAGCACGCATGGCCTTGGACAAGGACGTTTTGGATCAACTTCTGGACACGCTGGGGCGCTTCGTCCGCGAAAAGCTGGTCCCGCTTGAGCATAAGGTGGCGGAGGACGACGCCATCCCGCCCGAGGTGATCGCCGCGATGCGCGAGATGGGCCTGTTCGGCCTGTCGATCCCGGAGGAATATGGCGGGCTCGGCCTGTCGATGTCGGACGAGGTGCAGGTCGCCTTCCAACTGGGCCAGACCTCGCCGGCCTTCCGCTCGCTGATCGGCACCAACAACGGCATCGGCTCGCAGGGCATCGTCATCGACGGGACGGAGGAGCAGAAGCAGCGCTATCTGCCGCGTCTGGCCGCCGGTGAGATCGTCGGCGCCTTCGCCCTGACCGAGCCGGAATCGGGTTCCGATGCCGGCTCGCTCCGCACCACGGCTCGGCGCGACGGCGACCATTTCATCCTGAACGGCACCAAGCGCTACATCACCAACGCGCCGCAGGCCGGTCTCTTCACCGTCTTCGCCCGCACCGACCTGGACAGCCGCGACGCCCGCGGCGTGTCGGCCTTCCTGGTGGAGGCGGGGACGCCCGGCCTGTCGCTCGGCCCCATCGACAGGAAGATGGGCCAGAAGGGCGCCCACACCTGCGACGTGATCTTCGAGGACTGCCGCGTTCCGGCCAGCGCCATCCTGGGCGGCAAGGAAGGGCAGGGCTTCAAGACGGCGATGAAGGTGCTGGACCGCGGCCGCCTGCACATCGGCGCCGTCTGCGTCGGTCTGGCGGAGCGGCTGATCCGCGACAGCCTGTCCTACGCCATGGAGCGCAAGCAGTTCGGCCAGCCGCTCGCCGAATTCCAGCTGATCCAGGCGATGCTGGCCGACAGCCGGGCGGAAGCCTATGCCGCCCGCTGCATGGTGGTGGAAACCGCGCGCCGTCGCGACGACGGGCAGAACGTCAACACCGACGCCGCCTGCTGCAAGATGTTCTCGACCGAGATGGTCGGCCGCGTCGCCGACCGGGCGGTGCAGATCCACGGCGGTGCCGGCTACATCGCCGACTACGGGATCGAGCGTTTCTATCGCGACGTCCGCCTGTTCCGCATCTATGAGGGCACCACCCAGATCCAGCAGCTCGTCATCGCCCGCAACATGATCCGGGAGGCGGCATGACTGTGGGGCGGCCGGTTCCCGACTTCGCCGCGATGGTGGCGGCGCTGCCGCCGCGCATCAGCCACGCCGCGCTCGCCTGGGCGGAACGGACGCCGGACGCCCCCGCCCTGTTCGACGGGACGCAGGAATGGAGCTATCGCCGCCTTGCCCAGGCGGTCGGCAGCGCCACGACGCATCTCCGGCGGCTGGGGGTGGTCGGCGGCGACCGGGTGATGATCGTCTGCGAGAACGGCCTCGCCGCGGTCACCCTGATCCTGGCGGCGAGCGAGTGCGACGCCTGGCCGGTCATCGTCAACGCCCGCCTGTCGGATCGCGAGATCGACACCATCCGCGATCACTGCCGGCCGCGCCGCATCTTCTATACCGATACGGTATCCCCCGACGCCGCCGCCCACGCCGCCCGCCACGGCGCGGAGCCTCTCGGCGACCCCGACCTGCCGCCGATGGCGGTCGGCCCGCTGCTGGAGGCCGATCCGGAGCCGGTCCATGCCGGCAACCAGCGGCAGGTCGGCGCCCTGATCTACACCTCCGGCACCACCGGCAAGCCCAAGGGCGTGATGCTGTCCCACCGCGGCCTGCTGTTCGTCGCCTCGGTGTCGGGCTGGATGCGCGGGCTCGGCCCCAGCGACCGCACCTATGGCGTGCTGCCGGTCAGCCATGTCTTCGGCCTCGCCTCCACCTGCCTCGGCACGCTCTATGCCGGCGGCTGCCTGCACACGATCCCCCGCTTCGCTCCTGCCGCCGTATGGCAGGCGTTGGAACAGGATGGGGTCACGGTGTTCCAGGGTGTTCCAGCCATGTACGCCAAGCTGGTGGAGCACGCCACCGTCACCGGCCGGACGCCCAATGCTCCAGCCCTGCGCTACCTGTCCTCGGGTGGCTCGGTGCTGGACCTCGACCTCAAGCTGGCGGTGGAGCGGGTCTTCGGCCTGCCGCTGCACAACGGCTACGGCCTGACCGAATGCTCGCCGACCGTGACGCAGACCCGGCTGGATGCCCCGCGAACCGACACCTCCATCGGCCCGGCCCTGCCGCTGGTGGAGATGCGCTTCGTCGATCACGTCACCGGCCGCGACGTGGCCGACGGCGAGCCGGGGGAGCTGTGGGTCCGCGCCCCCAACGTGATGCTCGGCTATTACCGCGAGCCGGCGCTGACGTCCCAGGCCATCACCGACGACGGCTGGCTGAAGACCGGCGACGTCGCCCGGCTGGAACCTGACGGCTGCGTCGCCGTGGTCGGCCGCATCCGCGAGATCGTCATCCGCTCCGGCTTCAACGTCTATCCGGAGGAGGTGGAGGGTGTGCTGACCAGCCACCCGGCGGTGACCTTGGCCGCCGTGGTCGGCCACGCCGTCGCCGGCAACGAGGAGGTGGTCGCCTTCGTCCAGTTCGTCCCCGGCCGCAGCGCCAGCGAGGACGAGTTGAAGGCCTGGGCCGCCGAACGCCTCGCCCCCTACAAGCGCCCGTCACGCATCGTCGCCATGGACGCCCTGCCGGCCAGCCCGACCGGCAAGCTGCTGAAAAGCGGCCTTCGCGCCCTGGCCGCCGAAGTGATGGCCGCCTGACTCAACGAACAAAGCCCTAAAACGACAAAGCCCATGGGAGGGAACGAAAGCATGACCCGGACGATCGCCAAATTCGCAACCGTATCCGCGCTGGCCCTGTCGGTGGCGCTCGGCGCCGGGGCGGCGCAGGCCAAGGAGTTCCTGCTGGGCTCCGAACTGCCGCTGACCGGCAGCCTCGCCCGCGTCGGCCAGGGCATGCATGAGGGCATCGCCGTCGCCATCGACATGGCGAACAAGAGCTATGCCGGCAAGCACAGCTTCAAGGTCGAGACCATCGACGACGAGACCTCCCCGGCCAAGGCGGTCGCGGCGGTGGAGAAGCTTGCGGGCGACGGGGTGGTGGCGATCACCGGCGGCTACGGCTCCAACATCATCGGCCCGGCGTCGGAGGCGGCGCAGAAGGCCGGGCTGGTCTACATCACCTCGGGCGGCGTGGCGCCGGAACTGACCCAGCGCGGCTATCCCACCTTCTTCCGCATCAACAACACCGACGGCTATGCGCTGGCGATGATCGGCCTGATCCAGGAGATGGGAGCCAAGAAGGTCTCCATCGTCTACCTGAACAAGGACGCGACCAGCAGTCTCGCCCGCCAAGTCAACACCGCGCTGACCGGCAAGGGCGTCACGGTGGGCATGCACGAGTTCGACGGTTCCACCAGCGACTTCAAACCGCTGATGAACAAGGTGAAGCTGCAGGACCGCCCCGACGTCATCGCCATGGTCGGCTACGAGAACGACTATGTCGGTATCCTGCGGGCATCCAAGGTGCTGAAGCCGCAGGTCAAGGCGATGGTCGGCGTCTGGTCGCTCGCCACCGCGCAGATGGCCAAGGAATTTCCCGATTTGATGGAGAATGTCTACGGCACCTCCATGCTGCCCTACCCGGTGGAGTTCACCCAGCCTGAGGCGGTGGAGTTCGCCGCCACCTACAAGAAGCTGTTCAACAAGGACCCCGACTATCTGGGTCAGTTCGGCTATGTCCAGACCCGCCTGCTGATCGACGCCGTCGTCCGCGCCGACGAGGCCGGAACGCTGGGCAAGGGCGGCCTGCCGGAACAGCTGCGCAAGACCGACGCCAACACCCTGATCGGCCGCGTCACCTTCGACAAGAACGGCGACAACCTGAACTTCACCCACCGCATGGGCCAGCACCAGGGCGGCAAGGTGGTCCTGGTCTGGCCGAGCGACGCCGCCAACGGAAAGATGAACTTCCCGGCGGTTCCGTGGTGAGTGGATACCCCCTCTCCCCCCCGGGGAGAGGGGCGGGGTGAGGGGGATGCACAGCGTGGATATCCCAAGAATCCCTGCTGCGCGACCCCCTCACCCTAACCCTCTCCCCGGGGGGGAGAGGGGATGAAGTCCCACCCCCAACAGGGCGTAATCCATGCTTGAACTGACGCTCCAGGCACTGTTCTCGGGCCTGCTCGCCGGCGGCTATTACGCGACCGTGGCGGTCGGGCTGGCGCTGGTGTTCGGCACCATGCGGGTCATCAACCTCGCCCATGGCGAGCTGGTGCTGCTGGCCGCCTATGTCGCCTATGCGGCGGAAACCAACTATGGCGTCAACCCGGTGATGGCGATCCCGGTGGCGCTGGTGATCGTCGGGACGGCGTCGGCCATCGTCTACGCGCTGCTCAGCCGGATCAATCAGGACCGCGAGATCAACTCGCTGATCCTCACCTTCGGGCTGGGGATCATCCTGACCAACGCCATCCTGTCGATCTGGGCGGCCGACATCCATTCGACCTCCGACCCCTGGTTCCAGGATTCGATGGTGATCGCCGACACGCTGTTCGCGATGAACGCGGAGGTCGCGGCCTTCGTTGGCGGGCTGGTGCTGATGGCCGGCGTCTGGTGGTGGCTGAACCATTCCTGGCAGGGGCGGGCGGTGCGGGCGCTGTCGTCGAACCGGGCGGCGGCGACCCTGATGGGCGTCAACCCGCGCAAGATCGAGATCCTGTCCTTCCTGATCGCGGCCCTGCTCGCCACCTTTGCCGGCTTCGCCATCTACACCGGCAAGACCGTCTTCCCGGCCTTGGGCCATGTGCTGACGGTCAAGGCCTTCATCATCACCGTGCTGGCCGGGATGGGATCGATCCCCGGCGTGCTGATCGGCGCCATCATGATCGGCGTCATCGAATCGCTGACGGTCACCTATCTGTCGGCCTCGCTGCAGGAGTTGGCGGGAATGATCCTGTTCCTGGTCGTGCTGTTCGTCTCGCCCTCGGGCCTGTTCGGCGGCGGGAGGGCACTGGCGCGATGAGGAATTCCCTGATGAACCGTCTGTTCCTGATCGCGGCCCTCGCCATCGCCTATATCGGCGTGCCGCTGCTGTTCGGCGGCAACGCCTATGTGCTGGGGCTGATCGTCGCGGCGCTGACCATCGCCGGTGTGGCGGTGGCCTGGGCGCTGCTGGGCAACCTCGGCGGCATGGTCAGCTTCGGGCACGCCGCCTTCTTCGGCGTCGGCTCCTACACCTCGGCCGTGCTGGCGATGAAGCTGGGGGTGCCCGTCTTCGCCGCCATGCTGCTGGGCGGGGTGGGGGCGGCGGTGTCGTCCATCGCCATGCTGCCGGCGCTGCGGCTGCGCGGTCCCTATTTCGCGCTCGCCATCCTCGCCTACGCCCACATCTTCCAGATCCTGGCGACCGAGATGACCTCGGTCACCGGCGGGGCCGGCGGGCTGCTGTCGATCCCGCGCTTCCCCACCGTGCTGGGCTTCGAGTTCGGCGAGAAGCTGGGCGGCTACCTCATCATCCTGACCATCGTCGTGCTGGCGGCGCTCGCCTATGACGCCATCCGGCGCAGCACCTGGGGCCTTGCGCTGAAGGCGATGCACGACACCGAGGTGGCGACCCGCGTCGTCGGCGTGCCCAGCACCCACCTGAAGGCGGCGATGCTGGTGCTGTCGGCCTTCATCACCGGGGTGGTCGGCGCCTTCAACGCCCATTTCATCAGCTTCCTCGATCCTGATTACGCCTTCTCCAGCGGTTGGACCGTGCTGCCCATCGCCGCGGCAATCTTCGGCGGCTATCGCACGGTGTGGGGTCCGGTGGTCGGGGCGCTGGCGATCTATCTGGTCGACCAGTTGCTGTTCAAGCCGATCCTGCCGCACGGCCACCAGATGATCCTCGGCGTGCTGCTCTGCGCCATGATCCTGTTCAGCCCCGGCGGGTTGATGCCGGCCCTGCGCCGCCGCCCGGTGAAGGAGAACCGCCATGCTCACGCTTGAAGGCGTCCAGGTCAATTTCGGCGGCGTCCAGGCATTGAAGAGCGCCAGCTTCTCCGTCGCGGAAGGCGAGAGCATCGGTCTGGTCGGCCCGAACGGCGCCGGCAAGACCACCCTGTTCAACGTCATCTCCGGCGTGGTGCGGCCGACCGCCGGGCGCCTGGACTTCTGCGGCACCTCGCTGCTGAAGTTGCCGGAATGGAAGCGGGCGCGGCTCGGCATCGGCCGCAGCTTCCAAATCCCGCGCCCCTTCGGTCACTGCACGGTGCGGGAGAACCTGCTGGTCGCCCAGCGCTTCGGCGCCGGGAAAAAGGACCCGAAGCGGATCGACGAGATCCTCGACATCCTGAACCTGCGCGACAAGGCCGACCGCGATGCCACCACCGAACTGGCGTTGACCGAGCACAAGGCACTGGAGGTGGGCAAGGCCCTGGCGACAGAGCCCAGCCTGCTCCTGCTCGACGAGGTGTTGGCCGGGCTGGAGACCAGCAGCAAGCGCGCCTTCATGGAGCGCTTGGCGGCGGTACGCGACCGCTACCGCCTCGCCATGGTCATCATCGAGCATGACATCGCCACCATCGCAGCGCTCTGCCCGCGGGTGCTGGTGCTGAATTTCGGCCAGATCATCGCCGACGGCTCCCCCGACGCGGTGTTCCGCGACCCGGAGGTGATCCGCAGCTACACCGGCGAAACCACACTTGCGGAGGCGTCATGACCAACGCGCTCGACATCCTGACGCTTCGGGCCGGTTATGGCGCGATCAATGTGCTGTGGGACGTCTCGCTGTCGGTGGAGACCGGCAAGACCACGGTGATCGTCGGCCCGAACGGCGCCGGCAAGACCACGCTGCTGCGCGCCATCATGGGTCTGGTACCCGCCACCGCGGGCGACATCCGCGTCGACGGGCAGAGCCGCAAGGCGATGAAGACCTGGGACCGGGTGGCCGACGGGGTGGTGATGATTCCGGAAGGCCGGATGATCTTCCCCGACATGACGGTGGAGGACAACCTGATGATGGGCGCCTTCCCGCGCGGCTGCCGCAAGGACTGGAAGCGCAACAAGGCGATGGTCATGGACATGTTCCCCCGGCTGGCGGAACGGCGCGGCCAGATCGCCGGCACCCTGTCGGGCGGCGAGGCGCAGATGCTCGCCATCGGCCGCGGCCTGATGGAGCAGCCGCGCGTCTGCCTGATCGACGAGCCGTCGCTGGGCCTCGCCCCCGTGGTGGTGGACGAGATCTTCCGCATCCTGGCCCGGCTGCGGGCGGAGGGGCTCACCATCCTGCTGGTGGAACAGAACACCAGCCGCGCGCTGAAGATCGCCGACCATGTCTATCTGATGCAGTCCGGCAAGGTGGTGCTGTCCGAACGCGGCGACCGGGTGGACCTGGAGCGCCTGCACGCGCTTTACTTCGCACACGAAACAGCCGCGTGATGGGACAGGGTATGGACGATCTGATGAACGGGGAGCCGGAATCCGGCTTCCAGCGCCTGCTGGGCTACGCCTTGAATCGCTGGGAGGACGGGGCGGCGGAACTCACCATGGTCATCGACGAGCGACACCTGAACCGGGCCGGCGTCGTGCATGGCGGGGTGATGACGACGCTTTTGGACACGGTTTCCGGATTCTCGGCAACATACTGTCCCTTCCCCGGCCGGGTGCGGCGGGTGGTGACGCTGTCGCTGTCGACCAGCTTCCTGGGACAGGCGCGCACCGGTACGCTGGTCGCCACCGGCCGGCTGCGCGGCGGCGGGCGCAAGATCGTGGGCGTGGCGGCGGAACTCCGCCACGGCGACACCGGAGCCCTGATCGCCACGTCGGAAGGCATGTTCAAATACCGGCCGGGCAGCGAGAACCGGGAGGGGACCGAGCTATGAGTGGACAATTGACCGTCGCGCGCCAAGGCCGCGTGATGGTGCTGACGATGGACGACGCGGCCACCAAGAACGCGCTGGGGCCGGAGATGATGGTCGCCGCGCGCGACGCGCTGGCCCAGGCGGCCGAGGATCCGGGGGTGGGCGCCATCGTGCTGACCGGGGCCAACGGCAGCTTCTGCTCCGGCGGCAATCTCGGCCGGCTGCTCGGCAATGCCAAGGCCGACCCGGAGGTGACGCGCGCCAGCCTTGAACGCTTCCATGGCTGGACCCGCGCCATGCGCGCCTGCCCGAAGCCGGTGATCGCCGCCGTCGAGGGGGCCGCCGCCGGAGCCGGCTTCTCCGTCGCGCTCGGCTGCGACCTGATCGTCGCGGCGGAGGATGCGGTGTTCACGCTGGCCTACGTGAAGGTCGGCCTGAACCCGGATGGCGGCGCATCCGCCTTCCTCGCCCGCGCGGCGACGCCGCAGCTCGCCGCCGAGATCATGTTCGAGGGCGGGAGGATCGGCGCGGCGCGGCTGGCCCAGCTCGCCATCGTCAACCGGGTGGTTGCGCCCGGTACCGCGCTTGCCGAAGCCCTGGCCTGGGCGGAGCGTTTGGCCGAGGGGCCGACGCTCGCCATCGGCCGGGCCAAGCGCCTGATCGAAAGCGGTTTCGGCGCGCCCGACGACCAGCTCGACCGCGAGGCCGCCTTCTTCGTAGAGGCCCTGCACGGAGCGGAGGCGGCGGAGGGCATCACCGCCTTCTTCGAGAAGCGCGCTCCCAACTATCCCAGAGGCTGAGCTTATCGTCAGGCCAGCAACGACAGGGTAGGATCGGGCGGGGTGGGGGCTGCATCTTCCAGGGAACGGGCGACGTCGGCCGGCGCGCCCGGCAGCCTCAATGGCTCCGGCCGCCCGGCAAAATACAGGTCGGTGCCCCCGTCCGCCGTCGCCCGCAGATAGGCCACCGCAATCGGGTTTACCAGAACGGTTTCCCCGGTCGTATCGGTCAGTTCAACGAATGACATTGCATCTTTCCTCTCTCGCGTACGGGTAAAACAGCCCGAAATGGTGTATG
This sequence comes from Azospirillum sp. B2RO_4, assembly GCF_051124815.1. Lineage (NCBI taxonomy): Bacteria > Pseudomonadati > Pseudomonadota > Alphaproteobacteria > Rhodospirillales > Azospirillaceae > Azospirillum > Azospirillum sp. B2RO_4. Next base: position 401,040 of record NZ_CP118487.1, read on the forward strand.
TTTCCATCCCGGACGTTCAGTGAGGCGGCATACCCGTAAGGGAGTACCCCTTAGACCTCTTGAACGGAGCGGAACCGCGACAAACATGGGCGGTTCAGTTGATCGAAGCCGAACGCGCTTCGAAAACCGGACGGGACGGGCTATAAGCCCGCACCGTCAATCAAGGGAGCATGCCGTCTTGAAGTTGCTTGTCGTCGAGGACGATCCGCTGATCGGTCCGGCCGTGAAGGCCGTTCTGGAGAATGCGGGCTATACCGTGGTTGGACCGCTGCGCGATGCCGTGAAGGCCGCGCGGGTCGGTGCCCGCGAATGTCCCGACCTGGCGCTGGTCGACGTCAATCTCGCCGGGGGTGAGAATGGTCTCGTGCTCGCCCGGCGGCTGTGGGAGGAAAACGGCGTTCCGTCGCTGCTGATGACCGGCTTCGACCACCATGCGGCCGAAGCCCGCGAATTCGCGATGGGCCTGCTGCGCAAGCCGGTGATGCCGGACGCGCTGGTCCAGGCCGTCGGCGCGGCGGGTGAAATCCTGGGTGGCCTGCGGCCGTCCTCCACGCCGGCCGCGCTGGAAATCTTCCACGGCTCCGTCGCCACCACCGCCAGCCTGAGCGCCGCCAACCTGCCCAAGGCACGCACGGCCTGACCGGTCCTCCTCACGCATCGTCCTCCTGAGAACGCCCGCCCTTCGGTGGGCGTTTTCTTTTTGCGGGCGAGACGCCGACGCAATGATTGCCGACTGCCGCTGTTGGTTGCGTGGATGACGGAGACGACCCCGGCTCCGCCCACGGATTTCGATGTTTCCGGACAACAGCAGCCCGGCCGCCGGCAGACCGGCGTCGAGGGGCACGCACAGCGAAAGGACCTGTCATGAAGAGCCTGATGATCGGCACCGCCGCCGCTCTCGCCCTGATGGCCGCCCCGGCCTTCGCCGACAGCAGCGGTTCCATCTCCGGCAGCCCCGCCGCGACCAGCGCCGGTCCAAGCACCAACGCCAACCAGACCAACCCGCCCTGCACCTCCAACAACCAGCTGGGTTGCGGCAGCATGGGCGGCGTCGACAGCAACAGCAGCGCGACCAGCGGCTCCAGCGGCTCGTCCTCCAGCGGGTCTGCCATGGGCAGCGGCTCGATGGGCACCGGCTCCGACGGCGCGGTCGGCACGCAGCAGCCGTCGGGCTCCATGGGCGGTTCGACCGGCGGTTCCACTTCGGGCACCGGCAGCACGACCCGCTGACCTTCGCAGTCCCGACAAAGAAATAGGGCGCGCGAGCGATCGCGCGCCCTTTTCTCTCGGCTTCGGCGTCAGCCTTCCTGCGACAGCAGGGCAACCGGCAGATCGGCGAACAGCGTCGCCGCCATCACCGTGTCGCCGCCCTCCACCTCCGCCCCGGTCAACCGGTTGCGCCAGCGGCTGCCACGCGGCAGCGGGATCGCGGTGTTTCCCCAATCCGGGCTGTCGCCCAACTGCCCGACCAGCCGCGGCACCGCCACCAGCACCGTATCGTCGCCGCTGCGGCGGGCGTAGGCCACCACATGGTCGGCGCGGTCACCGGTCGCCTCCAGCGGCAGATACTCGCCGGCGCTGAAGACCTCCGGCAGCTCCGCACGCACCGCCAGAGCCTGCCGGGTCACCGCCAGCTTCACCGCGCCATCGGTCCAGCGCTCCAGTAGGGCGGGCACGGCGCCGCGCTCCACCACATCCTCGACCTCGTCCAGCAGCTTGCGGCAGGCGTCGTAATCCACCGGCAGGCGGTTGTCGGGATCGACGAGGCTGAGATTCCACAGCTCGCAACCCTGGTAGATGTCGGGCACACCGGGGCTGGTCAGCTTCAGCAGGGCCTGGGACAGTCCATTGACCATGCCGATGCGCGCCAGCGCCGCCTGGAAGGGCAGGAAGGCCTCCAGGAAGGCGTTGCGGCGGGTCACGTCCAACGCATCATGGATGAAGCTGACGACAGCCCCCTCATAGGTCTCGTTCGGCGCCGCCCAGGTCGAATGGACCTTGGCCTCGCGCATCGACTTGGTCATGGCGCCGACGATGCGCTCGGCGAAGGCGGTCATCGCCGGCTGGTCGATCTGCTCCACCGAGGCGCCGGTCAGTTCCACCGGCCAAGCACCGAGCAGAAGTTGATAGAACAGATACTCGTCGTTGCGGTCGGGCGGGGCGGTGCCCTCCACGTCGCCGCGGCGGGCGCGCAGAAGACGGCTCCAGGTCTGCACTTGCCGCTCCCACTCCTCCGGCATCTCCGACAGGGCGTAGAGGCGGGCGCGGGTGTCCTCGCCGCGCTTGGTGTCGTGGGTGGTGCTGGCCAGCATGTTGTTCGGCCAGTTGCGGGCACGGTCCTGGTTGGCACGATGGAAGGCGGAGACGCTGACGCCGAAATGGTCGGGATGGCCGCCGACCTCGTTCAGCGCCACCAGCCGGTTGTAGCGGTAGAAGGCGGTGTCCTCCAGCCCCTTCGCCATCACCGGCCCGCTATACTGCTGGAACCGCATGGCGAAGCGGGTGACCTGCCGATGGCTGTAGCCGCTCTTGGGAGCCGCCACCAGATCGGTGGTCAGCAACCGCTGCAGGAAATCATAGACCGAGCCGTCCGGCCCCTGTTCCACCCGCCGCGCCTGGGAGATCGCCCAGTCGATGTCGCGGCGGTCGAGGTCGCTCGGCACGCCGCCGTCGACATAGGTGCGATAGACCGGGAAGCGGGCGATGGTCTCCTTCAGCGCCTGATGCAGGATGTTGGCGGTAAAGTCGGCGGTGGCTGGGTTGGAGCGGGCGATGCGCGACGCCTTGCGCGACAGCACGTTCAGCTCGCTCGCCATCTCGCTTTCCATGATGCGGATCTTGCACTGGCGCACCACCTCATCGAAATCGTCGCGCCGGCCGATGAAGTCGGCGTAGAGGCGGGTGAAGGCCTCCTCCGCCTTCGGATCGACGAACAGGCCGCCCATCAGGTTGGCATATTCGTAACCGGTGGTGCCGTCGATCGGCCAATCCTCGCGCAGCCGCTCATGCCGGGCGAGGATCTTTTCCACCACCAGATAGAATGGCTTGGAGCTGGCGGCGACCAGCCGCTCGCAATAGCTCTTCGGGTCGATCAGCCCGTCGATGTGGTCGATGCGGATACCGTCGAGCGTGCCGTCCGCCACCATCGCCAGCACCATCCGGTGGGCGACGTCGAACAATTCCGGCTCGTCCATGCGCAGGCCGGCCAGCTCGTTGATGTTGAAGAAGCGGCGATAGTTGATGTCGTCGGCCGCCACCTTGAAATAGGCGACGCGCCAGTTCTGGCGGCCGATCAGATCATGCAGATGGCCCCAGGTGTCGATCTCTCCTTGATAGCCGCGGAAGACCGCAAGCCGCTGGTTGATCGCGTCGGCCACGTCCGTCCGGGTCGCCACCAGAGCCGCCAGTTCCGCCTTCAGGTCGGATGCGCCGCGAAGCTGGTGAGGGTGGGCGTCGTCCAGATGGGTGAAGGCGTCGGCGATCCGCTCCAGATCCGGGTGGTCGCTGCCCAGGATGGTGCCGTAATCCTGCGGACGCACCGGCAGCTTGTGGCTGCCATAGGCCCAGACGGCGAAGCTGCCGGTCTCCGGATCGAAGCGAAGCTCCAGTCCGCCCGACACCAGCACCGCGCCATATTGGTCGCCCAGGAACGGCACCAGGACCTTGCCCTGGAGATAGCGGTAGTCGGATTCCCATTCGATGTCGAAATACCCGGCATACGGGCTGTCCGGACCCCACTCCAGGACATTCAGCCACCATTCGTTGTCGCTGCCGCCGACACCCATATGGTTGGGGACGAAGTCCAGGATCTGGCCCAGGTTGTTGCGCTTCAGCGCCTCCACCAAATCGCGGAAATCGTTCTGGTCGCCGACCTCCGGATTCAGCTCATTGTGGTTGACGATGTCGTAGCCGTGGGTGCTGCCCGGCCGCGCCTTCATGTAGGGGGAGGCGTAAAGATGGCTGACGCCCAGACGGGCGATGTAATCGGTGATGGCGGCGGTGCGGTCGAAGCCGAACTCGCCATTCAGTTGGACCCGGTACGTCGCACGAGGGATGGGCTTGCCGGCGGCGGGGGCCATGGGTGTGTGCTCCTCGGAATAGACGATGGCGGAGTAGGGAAGGGCGTTTTTCAGTTAGCGGCGGACGGGGGAAGAGGACTGGCGCGCCGCGGCCAGGATGTCGGCGACCGCCGCCGGTTCCGGCGCATCGGCCAGTTCCTCCAGCGTCATCGACAGCTTGCGGCGCCAGTTGGGGTACTGGTCGGTGGTCCCCGGCAGATTGACCTGATCGCGCTCGCGGGTCAGGTCGTCCAACTGCGCCACCGCCAGCGCCGCGTTGGTGCGGGCGAGGAAGGCATGAACCGCATGGTCAAGCGCCGCGTCATAGGGGCTGTCCGGCCCGAACCCGACGGGTAGGGCGATGTCGGCGGCGCGCAGGGCATCGACCAGGGCGTTGCGGTCGGCGGCGCGGCGGGCCTGCTGCTTCTCCGCCTCGTCCTCGGCCGGATAGAGACCCTTTTCGGCCTTCAGCACGATGTCGTCGCCCTCCCACCAGCCGCGCAGCGTGGCGAGGTCATGGCTTCCGATGGTGGCGAGCGCCAGTTCCGGATACTCGTCCGGTCCCTTGAAGGCGCCATCCTCCGTCCATTCGAAGAAGACGACCCGGTAGCTCAGCACCCCGGCCTCGGTCATCCGCTCGCGGAAGCCATCGGGCACGGTGCCAAGATCCTCGCCGACGACGAGGCAGCGGTGACGCTGGCTTTCCAGCGCCAGGATGCCCAGCAGGTCTTCCATCGGGTATGCGACATAGGCGCCTTCGCCCGGCGGATGGCCGTCCGGGATCCAGTAGACATGCTGCAATGCCATGACATGGTCGATGCGCAGCGCGCCGGCATGGCGCATGTTGGCGCGCACCAGATCGATGAAGGGCTGATAGCCGGCCGCGCTCAACGCCTGCGGATGGAAGGGCGGCAGCCCCCAATCCTGTCCGGCCGGGTTGAACAGGTCGGGCGGGGCGCCGACATGGGCGGCGTCCACCACCGCCTGCGGCGTCATCCAGGTCTCCGCCCCGCTGGCATCGGCCCCGACCGCGAGGTCGCGGTAGAAGCCGATGGTCATGCCGAGTTCGGTCGCCCTCTCCGCCGCCACGCGCAGTTGATCGTCGGCCAGCCATTGCAGCCAGGCGTAAAAGGCGACCCGGTCGGAATGCTCCTTCGCGAACCGCTCCACCGCCGGTGCGGTGGCGTCATGGTACTCCGCCGGCCATTGGTGCCAGTCGGCCTTGCCCTCTTGCGCGAAGCGTTCCCGCAACGCCTGGAAGGTGGCGAACCGCTCCAACCCGATGCCGCTTTCGGTCCAGAAGGCGTCGAAGGCGGCGCGACGCTCCGGCTTCGCCGAGGTCTGGAAATCGGTGAAGAGCTTTTCCAGGATCGGCAGCTTCAGCCTGGCGACCGCGGCATAATCGACGTGAGTGGTGGACCGCGCCGCCTCCAGCGCATGCCGGAACTCCGGCGATGCCACTTGGCGGCGCAGGCCGGCATCGTCCAGGAACTCCGGCACGGCGGTGACGTCGATGTAGAGCGGGTTCAGGAACAGCCGGCTGGCCGGGGAATAGGGGCTGGCATGGTCCGGATTGTCAAGGAACAGGGCGTGCAGCGGGTTCAGCCCGATCACCGCCGCCCCGCGCGCCGCCGCGATGTCGGCCAGCGTCCGCAAATCGCCGAAATCGCCGATGCCCCAGTCATGGTCGCTGCGCAGGGTGTAGAGCTGCGCCGACAGGCCCCACAGCTTCTCGCCCACCAGCATCGGCGTCGGCAGATGGCAGCGGGCGGGCGCCAGGATCAGGCGGGTTTCCGCTACGCCATGCTCCGTCTCCACCCGCAGCGAGTGGTAACCGGCCTTGTCCAGTTTGCCCAACGGCAGGCGCCGCTCGGCATAGGTCACGTCGCCGGCGGTGATGCAACGGCAGCGCGGCAGGCTGGCGAAGCCGACGACGCCGCTCTGCGTCACTCCGCTTTCCAGCGTCAGGGTATAGCGCAGGGTCCGGGTGCCGTCGGGCAGGGTGATCGGCACGGTGACCGCCGCCCCGGCGCGGCGGACCACCGACGGGGGCAGGGCACGGCCATACTCCTCCTCGTCCAACCGGTCGAGATGGGCAAGGGCCGCGGCCTCGTCGCCCGCCTCCACCCCCATCGCCGATAACAGGGCGCGGATGGTCTCCTCGCTGGCCGTCACGGTTTCCCCTGCGGCATTGTCGAAGGAGCGTTCCACCCCCATGCGATCGGCCAGCCGGTCGAGCGCCGAGGCCTCCTCCAGCCACAGCACCACCGACCACGGGCCGAGCCTGTCGCCCTTGAGACTGTCTCCCTCCGTCCACAGCACGCGGCCCGACGCCTCCGGAAAGCCGGCGGCAGGCGTGTCGCCGAGGTTGGCGAAGGCATGCAGGCGGCTGCCGTCGCCCAGCTTCCAGCAGACGGTCAGCCCGGTCTGCCCGACCGTCTTATGGCTAGACGCCCCGCCGGGAACGCCGTCCAGCCGCGGCACGATCTCCGCCCGGCGCAACGCCAGCGCCCGGCGATACCAGTCGAGCCAGCCGGCATGCTCCGGCCGTGCGCGGGCATCCCAATCCAGCTTCGCCGACTCCATGGTCCCCGGCGAGGTCGGATCCGGGATGCGGGCGCGGGCGTCGGGATTCTGGAATTCGGGGAACTTGGCGAACTCCTCCGCCCGGCCCTTGCGCACCGCCTCCGCCAGTTCCTCGCCGAAGTCGCAGAAGAAGGGGAAGGGCTTGGCCGACGCCCATTCCTCGCCCATGAACAGCATGGGGATGCCGGGACCCAGCAGGTAGAGAATGGTGGCCGCGCGCACCGCCTCGGCCTTGGCGATGTGGGTGATGCGCTCGCCGAAGGCCCGGTTGCCGATCTGGTCGTGGTTCTGGATGAAGGTGACGAAGGCGGTCGGCGGCAGGTGGGCCGACGGCTCCCCGCGCAACTCGCCGTCGCGATAGGCCGAGGGATCGCCCTGGAAGGTGAAGCCCTCCGCCAGCGCGCGGCCCCATTTGGCCGGATCGTGGGCGTAGTCGGCGTAATAGCCGCCATCCTCGCCGGTCGCAGCACTATGCAGGCAATGGTGCAGGTCGTCGTTCCACTGGGCAGTGTGCCAGCGGGGGTCGCCCTCGCGGTGGCGGGCCAGGAAACGCGCCTGATTGGCGTCATTCTCCAGCACCAGATGGACATGGCGCTGGTTCTGGAAATGGTCATGCACCCGCTCCGCCAGTTCCTCCAGAACGTGGCGGTCGCCATCGTCGATGATGGCGTGGACCGCGTCCAGCCGTAGGCCGTCGAGGTGGTATTCCTCCAGCCAGTAAAGCGCATTGTGGACGAAGAAGTCGCGCACCGGCCCGCTGTGCTCGCCGTCGACGTTGATCGCGGCGCCCCAGGGCGTCTTGTGGCGGTCGGTGAAGAAGCTGTTGGCGAAGGCGTGGAGGTAATTCCCCTCCGGTCCGAAATGGTTGTAGACGACGTCGAGGAAGACCATCAGACCGCGGGCATGCGCCTCCTGCACCAGGGTCTTCAGGTCCTCCGGCCGGCCATAGGCGCTGTCCGGCGCGAAGGGCAGCACGCCGTCATAGCCCCAGTTGCGCGAGCCGGGGAAATCGGCTACCGGCATCAGCTCGATGGCGGTGACGCCCAGTTCGACCAGATCGTCCAGCCGCTCAATGGCGGATAGAAAGGTGCCTTCGGGCGTGAAGGTGCCGACATGCAGCTCGTACAGCACCGTCTCGTGCCAGGGGCGGCCGGTCCAGGCGGCGTCGGTCCAGGCATGCACACCAGGGTCGATCACCTCCGAGGAGCCATGCACGTCGTCCGGCTGGAAGCGGGAGGCCGGATCCGGCACCCCCAGCCCGTCCGGCAGGACGAAGCGGTAGCGGCTGCCCGCCTGCGCCCGCGCGGTGGTCAGGCTGAACCAGCCGTCATGCTGCCCCTCCATCGCCAGCGGCGGCCCGCCGTCGTCCAGCGACAGCAGGACGGACGCCGCCGTCGGTGCCCACAGGGAGAAGCGCACAGCCCCGTCGGCCTGGACCTCCGCCCCGAAGGGCATGGAATGGCTGCGGCGGCGCTCGTCCACCGGGGGAATGCGGTCACGGTCGCGGCTGGCGATTTCCGGCCCGGCATCGGCACGGATGATGGCGGTGACGCCGGCCAGCGGGATTCCCACCCAGCCCGGCCGGTTGGCAAGCTCGTATCCGACCTCGTACAGGGCCTTTTCCAGCAGGAACAGCTTCAGCAGCGCCGCGGCGGCATGGGGGTCGCGCGGGAAGCCGGGACAGTCACCGATGGCGGTGCGATAACCGTCGAGGAAGGCCGCCGACGCAGCCCCCTCCCACCAGGACAGCCACGCCGTGCGGGCATCGCGCGACGGGCCGTCAAGGCCGGCCGGGATCCCATCGCGCACCATGGCGGCGGCATAGGCGATGGAGCGCAGCATGCCGGCGACATCGCGCAGGATGCAGTGCTTGGCCCTCCGTTCGGCCAGCGGGCGCATCGGCTCGCCTTCGAAATCGACGATCTGCACGTCACCGCGCGACACCAGCACCTGCCCGAGATGATAGTCGCCGTGCAGCCGCATGGCGCTGAGGTCTGCGGCCGCTGGAATAAGCGCGTCGATCTGCGCCATCACCGCCGGCTCGCTCGCCGCCAGGGCGGTGGCCTGCGCGGCAATCGCCGGGTCCAATGACCGCTTTTCCGTTTGCCCGGCAGCGCGCAGCCGCTCCAGCACGCGCTTCGCCAGGGTCCGCACGCCGCCCGCCCATTCCTTCAGCCGCTCCGCCGTCACCGGCTCGGGCGTGAAGGCGTCGCCGCCGCCGGGGGTGGCGAGCGCCCGGTGAAGCTCCGCCGTCCGCTGCCCCAGCAGTCGCAGGAAGCCGACGCTGTCGGCATCGGCGGCCTGCGCCGTTTCGCTGTCCTCGAAGCTGGCAACGCGGTCGTTCAGATGGCCGATGACATGGCACCAGGCGTCCTTCGCTTCCGGCACAAGCTGCTGCATGACGCACAGCGTGGTGGAGCCGGAGCTGTTGGACCGCTCGACCCAGCCCAGCAGGGCCGGCGTGTTGGGGAACTGCGCCACCTCGGTCAGGAAGCGGCTGACCTCCAGTTCGGGGTGCATGCCGGGTTCCAGCTTGCGCAGCCCCTTCAGGATGGCGGCGTCGCCGATACGGATGGAGGTGTTCGACTGTTCCGCGGTCATCCGGTGCAGCGGGGCGTCGGTATGCAGCCGTTCCGCCAGCGCCTCGCAGGCACGGGTGTGGCCGGCGGTCAGGCCGGCGGACAGCGCCGTTTCGCTTGGCTCGGGATCACGCTTCAGAATGGCGCCCAGCAGCGCACGGACGACGCCGTCATCGGCATAGCCGTCGCGCAGACGCCCCGGAACCGGCAGGTCCTTGGAACCTGCGATCACCGATGCATCCTCGCCGGTGCCGCGGTCGAGGATCAGGGGAAGCTGGTAGAGCTGCGGCTCCTGCCCCGGCGGCTCCACCCGCAACAGGCAGAGCTGGGCCTGCGATCCGCCGGCGAGCGGCAGCGGCAGGGCGTCGACGATGCGCACGACCGGACGTCCGGCGTCCTTCGCCGCGTACCAGCGGCGGGTCAGGAGATGGTCCGGCAGCAGGTCGTCCTGGAGGCGCGACAGAATCCCGCTTTCCAGCGGGTTTGCCAATACAGTCGGCTGGGCATGTGGCTGCGGCGCGGTGGGCACGAGGGCTCCTCCCCTGTTGAGCGCTGGGTGGCACGTCGCTCAAACAGCACGGCGGGGAGAAATTCCCGCACCCGCGAAGCCGCTTCCGCGAACGACCGCGCCTTTCTCCCGAAAGAGTGGTCAGACGGTCCGCGGGTGGTGCGGCAGATGGGCGAGCCGGCCGATCCGCTCGGCCACTTGAAGGGCCTCGACCACGTCGTCCAGCCGCCCGTCGCGCATCAGATTGTGCGCGTGGGTGTTCAGCGCGGCGACGACGGCCCGTTCATCGGACACCCCACGGGCCGGCTTCCCGTCGGGATCGAGCACGGTGGCGCCCAGCGCCGCCATGGCTTCCGCGGTCAGGTTCACGGCCTCGGACAAGGCCTCTTCGTCGTCGTCCGCTGCGGTCAGGATCGGTTCCAGAAGCTCCGCAAGGAGACGGGGGGTCATGGTGCTAATCCTCGGTGACATTCTAAGGCCGTCCCCTTCGACGTCGGTGCTGTGTGGTCTCCAGTACAACAGCCGAAACGAAGGAAAGGTCCGCCCGGCCGAGCTGTCCGAAGGCCGGCTTCCCGAAATATGGAAGAGGCGGCCGGACACCTGAAGCGACATGGGAACCGCACGCGCGGCAGGCAAGCGGAACCGGACGCCAACTGCACGAATGGGGGAAGAGAGGGGCGGCGATCCACCGCAGGAGGTGATGAGTTGTGGAAAATGCCTCCCGACTTCGCAAAAATACATTTGCATTCCGATTGCGATGCGCAGAAAGCGAGCAGAGTCCACCAGCAATCCAGGATAACGTTGCGATGGCCCTTCCGAACAGAGCATCCGGCATGGACGATCGGCAACCGATCGCGAAAGACCGCGAGCGCGCCCCCGTTGACGGAAGCGGTGGCGGGGGCCATCCTCCTGGTATGGACGAATTGACCCGACGCGTTGACCGGATGGAAACCATCCTTGACCAGATGGCGCCTACGCTCGCACGGATTGACGAGCGGTTGAAATCCCTGGCGACAAAAGAAGATGTCGCCAAAGTGGGGGAGCGTGTCGCCAAGGTCGAGGGCGCGGTCGAAAAGCTCCCGACCACACTTCATCTGCTGGGCTTCATCGTCAGCGTGCTGGCGCTCGCGGGAATCGCGAAGTTCCTGCATATCTGAGTTAGTTTCCTAACCAGTGCAGGGACTCACTCGATGAAATCCTCCCGGCTCAGCCCGTAGCGTTTCAGCTTGTCGTAGAAGGTCTTGCGCGGGATGTTCAGCGCCTCGATGGCGGCCTTCACGCTGCCGCGGTGGCGGGCGAGTTCCGACTGGATCAGCCCCTTCTCGAACAGGTCAACCTGCTCGGCCAGGGACAGCACCGACGGTGCCGATACCGGTGCCAGGGCCACATCCTCCAGCCCCAGCACGAAGCGGTCGGCGGCGTTGCGCAGTTCGCGGACGTTGCCGGGCCAATCCTGGCTCATCAGCCGCTGCATCTGCTCGCGGGTCGGCGTCCGCGGCTCGCGGTTGTAGCGGGCGGCGGCCTGGGCGACGAAATGCTGGAACAGCAGCGGGATGTCATCCCGCCGTTCCCGCAAGGGCGGGATGGTCAGCACCACCACATTCAGCCGGTAATAAAGGTCGGCGCGGAATTTCCCCTCGTCCGCCGCTTGGCGTAGGTCCGCCTTGGTGGCGGCGACCACCCGCAGATCGACCGGCACCTGCTCGTTCGACCCCAGCGGCTCGACCACCCGCTCCTGAATCACCCGCAGCAGCTTGACCTGCAGGGCCAGCGGCATGCTTTCGATCTCGTCCAGGAACAGGGTGCCGCCGCCGGCATGCTCGATCCGGCCGACCCGACGCTTGGTGGCCCCGGTGAAGGCGCCGGCCTCGTGCCCGAACAGCTCGCTCTCGAAGATCGTCTCCGGCATGGCGCCGCAGTTCAGCGCGACGAAGGGGTTCTTGCGCCGGCCGCTGGCGTCGTGCAGCGCGCGGGCGACCATCTCCTTGCCGGTGCCGGTCTCGCCGAACACCAGAACGTCGGCATCGGTGTCGGCGACCGCGGCGATGGTGGCGCGCAGCCGCTCGATGCCCGGCGTGCGTCCGACGATGGTCCCTGCCGGATCGGTTCCGCCGGCGATCTGCGCCCGCAGCCTGCGGTTCTCCAGCACCAGCCGCCGCTTCTCCACCGCGCGCCGGGCGATTTCGGTCAACCGGTCGGACGGGAAGGGCTTTTCCAGGAAGTCGTAGGCGCCGTTGCGCATCGCCTCCACCGCCATCGGCACGTCGCCATGGCCGGTGATCAGGATGACCGGCAGGTCGGGGTCGATTTCCCGCACCCGCGCCAGCAGGGCCAACCCGTCCATCTGCGGCATGCGCACATCGGTTACGAGGCAGCCCGGCCAGTCGCGGCCGAGATGGCGCAGGGCCCGCTCCGCCCCGTCGCAGGCCGTCACATCGAACCCCGCCAGCTCCAGCGCCTGCTGTCCGGCCAGCCGCACCGCCCGCTCGTCATCGACGAACAGCACGGCGCCGGCGGCCTCGGGAATGGACTGACTCATGTGGCCTGCTCCGTGGTGGTGAGCCGCAGGGTGAAGACGGCGCCTTGGCCGGGCTTCCCGTTGCGGTTGGCGGCGGTCAGGCTGCCGCCGAAATCCTCGACGATGCCGTGGCTGATCGACAGCCCCAGCCCCAGCCCCTCGCCGGCTTCCTTGGTGGTGAAGAAGGGGACAAACAGCCTGGGCAGATCGGCCTCGGCGATGCCGCCGCCGGTGTCGGCGACGCTCAGCAGCGCCTCGCCCTCCGCCGTGACCAGCCCGATGCGCAGGCGGCGCACCGGACAGCCGCGCATGGCGTCGGCTGCGTTGCCGATCAGATTGACAAGCACCTGCTGCAGCCGCACATCCTCCGCCACCACACGGATCGGCTGGTCGGGCAGATCGACCTCCACGGTGATGTCCTCGCGCCGCAGCTTGGATTCGAGCAGGGCAAGCGCCTGGGTCACCGCGCCCTGGACCGACACCGGCCCCAGCGTACCGGAGGCGCGGCGGGCGAAGCCCTTCAACTGGCGGGTGATCGCGGCCATGCGGTCGGTCAGTTCGGCGATCTCCGCCAGATTGCCGCGCACCGCGTCCATCCGCCCGCGCTCCAGCAGCACCACGGCATTGTCGGCGAAGCTGCGCATGGCGGCCAGCGGTTGGTTGATCTCGTGCGCGATGCCGGCAGACATCTGGCCCAGCGCCGCAAGCTTGGCCGCCTGGGTCAGCTCGTTCTCCGCAGCGCGCAGGTCGGCGGTGGCGGCGGCGACCCGGCGTTCCAGTTCCGCCCGCGATTCCTCCTGCAAGGCGATCCGCTCGACCAGAGCCACCCGGCGCAGCGCCACGGCATAGGCGGTGAGCGCCGCCATCGCCACGGCCGCCGCCGCCAGCAGCCCGGCGACCCAGGCGCGGGCGGTCACCGGATCCAGGCTGGTCAGGCTGTGCAGGGTCCAGTCGCCGCCGGGCATGGCGACGGAGGTCAGCAGATAGCGCCGCGGCCCGTCCTTCTCCTCCAGCGCGATGCGGTCGGAGGCGCCGCCGAAGGCCCAGGGCAGCACGTCCAGCCCCTCGCTGGTGCCCTCCGGCACGATGGGCAAGCTGATCGGCAGGCGGCGGGGCAGGGCATGGTAGCGCCAGGACGGCATGTTGGTGATGAACACCACGCCGTCGCGGTCGGTCACCAGCAGCTTTTCCTGCCCCGGCGTCCAGCCACGCTCCAGCCGGTCGAACCCCAGCTTCAGCACCACCGCCCCCACTGTGCGGTTTTCCGCCACCACCCGGTTCGCCGTGTAATAGCCCGGCACCAGCGAGGTGGTGCCCAGCGCGAAATGGTGACCTTCCCCCTGGTCCATCGCCATGCGGAAATAGGGACGGTAGGAGAAATTCTCACCCACGAAGCTGGCGGCGCCATTCCAGTTGCTGGCCGCCAGCGTCGTCCCCTTGGCGTCCATCACGTAAAGCGCGAGCGCATCCAGCGCCTGGGCGATGCCCTGCAGCTTGCGGTTCAGCCGGTCGACCGCAGCCGGCGTCGGGTTGACCAGAACGGCGCGCACCTCCTCATCCTGGGCCAACGCCAGGGGAACGGCGGCATGGCGCTCCAGCTCCGCCCGCAGGTTGGCGTTGTAGAGCGCCAATTGCGCCCGCGCGCTGTCCTTAAGATCGTCCAGCGCCACGGACGAGGCCCAGCCCGCCGCCAATGCCGCCGCCGCCGGAACGCCGAGCAGCAGCGCCACCATCAGCAGCCGGCGCGGCCGTTCCAGCGCACGGGCGACCAGTTGCGCCGCCGGCGACAGCGTCACGGACGGGGAGGGAAGGGCGGTCGAATCTGTCGCCGGGTCGGTCGGATTGCTAAGCAACGTCGCCCCTGATCATGCTGCGCCGCAACATTGATGCCGCAGCGCTGTAAAGTGTGCGGATTTTCGCACATCGCCGGACCCCATGTCGTGCGGATTCTCGCCCTCGGCCATTCGGCAAATGCTTGATGTTGCTGGATTCAGCAATTGGCCCACCGCTTGCTTTCACTGGCAATCAGTTGGGGGCCGCCCGCCCAGCCGGTGCAAATGCCGGACGAAAGAACGGGCACCCCGCCAGGAACGCCGTTCTGAGGAACGCCACGAGGAGAGCAGCATGAGCGCAGACGCGACCGCCGGCCGGCATGGCACGGTGAAGAAGCCCTTCTATACCAACCTGACCGTTCAGGTTCTGACCGCCATCAGCATCGGCATCCTGCTGGGGCACTTCTACCCGGCCATCGCCGTGCAGATGAAGCCGCTGGGCGACCTGTTCATCAAGATGGTCAAGATGGTGATCGGCCCGATCGTCTTCCTGACGGTGGTGACCGGCATCTCCTCGATCGGCAACCTGAAGAAGGTCGGCAAGGTCGGCGGCAAGGCCCTGCTGTATTTCGAGGTGGTGACCACCTTCGCGCTCGGCATCGGGCTGCTGGTCGTCAACCTCATCCGCCCCGGCGCCGGCATGAACATCCTGCCGGGTCAGCTGAAGGCCGACGCGGTGCAGAAATACGCCACCTCCGCCCACGAGCACGGCTTCATCGACTTCATCGTCGGCATCGTGCCCGACAATGTGGTCGGCGCCTTCGTTCAGGGCGACATGCTGCAGATCCTGTTCTTCGCCGTGGTGTTCGGCGTCGCGCTGTCCGCCATGGGCCAGAAGGGCAAGCTGGTCGAGGACATCTTCGACAAGATCGGCCATGCCCTGTTCGGCGTGATCGGCATCCTGATGCGTGTCGCCCCGGTCGGCGCCTTCGGCGCCATGTCCTTCACCATCGGCAAGTACGGCATCTCCTCGCTGACCGCGCTCGGCCAGCTGATGGCGTCGGTCTATCTCACCATGGCGATCTTCATCTTCGTCGTGCTGGGCGGCATCGCCAAGGCCTACGGCTTCAGCATCTGGAACTTCATCCGCTACATCCGCCAGGAACTGCTGATCGTGCTCGGCACCTCCTCCTCGGAGTCCGTGCTGCCGCGCATGATGGAGAAGATGCAGAAGTTCGGCTGCTCCAAGCATGTCGTCGGTCTGGTGATCCCCACCGGCTACTCGTTCAACCTCGACGGCACCTCGATCTACCTGTCGATGGCCGCGATCTTCATCGCCCAGGCCTTCAACGTCGATCTGACGATCTGGCAGCAGCTCTACATCCTCATCATCCTGATGCTGACCTCCAAGGGTGCGGCGGCGGTCACCGGCGGCGGCTTCGTCACGCTGGCCGCGACCCTGTCGGCCACCGGCGTCCTGCCGATCGAAGGTCTGGCCCTGCTGCTGGGCGTCGACCGCTTCATGTCGGAAGCCCGCGCGCTGACCAACCTGATCGGCAACGGCGTCGCCACCGTCGTCGTCGCCAAGATGGAAGGCGAGTTCGACGAGAGCAAGGCGGTCGCCGAATACCAGCAGCACTTCAAGGAGCCGGCTTTGGCCCGGATCTGACGACCTGCCGCAAACGCGCGGCACACATGCGGGCGACGGTTTTGGAAATTCCAAAGATGATCCATCCGGCCAGCATAAGGATCCTGTAAGGTAAGGGGGACGCTTCGATTTGGTTCGAATCGTCCCCCGTCCGTTTCGCGGGGCGGTTGGCGCAACAGTCCGAATGGGCTATAACCGCCAATCAGGTGAAGTGAACGCAAAGAATTAACCGAAATCTTGTTAACCGGAGGAAGAGACCCGATGTCCGGCGATTTTGAGGCGATGGCGCTTGAGTATCACCGCAATCCGCGGCCCGGTAAGCTGGCAGTAGTCGCGACCAAGCCCATGGCCAACCAGCGCGATCTGGCGCTGGCATATTCGCCGGGCGTTGCCCATGCCTGCACCGCCATCGCCGAGGATCCGTCGAAGGCGGCGGAGCTGACGGCACGCGCCAATCTGGTGGCCGTTGTCACCAACGGCACCGCCGTGCTGGGCTTGGGCAACATCGGGCCGATGGCCGCCAAGCCGGTGATGGAAGGCAAGGCCGTCCTCTTCAAGAAGTTCGCCGGCATCGACTGCTTCGACATCGAGCTGAACGAGTTGGATGTCGATGGTCTGGTCGATACCATCGTCCGGCTGGAGCCGACCTTCGGCGCCATCAATCTGGAAGACATCGCCGCCCCCGCCTGTTTCGAGATCGAGCGCCGCTGCCGCGAGCGCATGAAGATCCCGGTGTTCCACGACGATCAGCACGGCACCGCCATCGTGGTGGGTGCCGCCGTGCTGAACGGTCTGGCGCTGGTCGGCAAGGACATCTCCAAGGTCAAGGTGGTTTCCACCGGCGGTGGCGCGGCCGGCATCGCCTGCCTCGACCTGATGCTGTCGCTGGGCGTGCGCCGCGAGAATGTCTGGCTGGTCGACCGCATCGGCGTGGTCCACAAGGGCCGCAACGAGGAGATGAACGAGTACAAGGAAGCCTACGCCCACGTCACCGAGGCGCGCACGCTCTCCGACGTCATCGACGGCGCCGACATCTTCCTCGGCCTGTCCGGCGCCAAGGTGCTGAAGCCGGAGCTGCTGGCCCGCATGGCCGACAAGCCGCTGATCCTGGCGCTCGCCAACCCGGAGCCGGAGATCATGCCGGATCTGGCCCGTGAGGCGCGTCCCGACGCCATCATCGCCACCGGCCGCTCCGATTTCCCCAATCAGGTCAACAACGTCCTGTGCTTCCCCTTCATCTTCCGCGGCGCGCTGGACGTCGGCGCCACCACGGTGAACGAGGAGATGAAGATCGCGGCGACCCACGCCATGGCCAATCTCGCCCGCGCCGAACCGTCGGACGTGGTGGCTGCGGCCTATGTCGGTGAATCGCTGCGCTTCGGCCCGGACTACATCCTGCCCAAGCCCTTCGATCCCCGCCTGATCGTCGAAGTGTCGTCGGCCGTCGCCAAGGCCGCCATGGACAGCGGCGTCGCCACCCGGCCGATCGCCGATTTCCGCGCCTACCGCGACCAGTTGAACCAGTATGTCATCCGCTCCGGCCTGTTCATGAAGCCGGTCATCACCAAGGCCAAGACCGCGCCCAAGCGCGTCGTCTATGCCGAAGGCGAGGACCCGCGCGTGATCCGCTGTGCCCAGGTGGTGGTCGATGACGGCATCGCGCATCCGGTGCTGATCGGCCGCCGCGAGGTGATCGAACGGGTGATCGGCGAGATGGGCCTGCGCCTGAAGATCGGCCAGGACGTGGAGGTCATCGAGATCATCCGCGACCCGCGCTATCACAACTTCACTGAGCACTTCCGCAAGCTGATGGGCCGCCGCGGCGTGTCGCCCGCCCATGCCGCCAACGTCGTCCGCACCCAACCGACCGTCTTCGGCGCCCTGATGGTCCGCCGCGGCGAGGCCGACGCGCTGGTCTGCGGCACCACCGGCCGCTTCAACGAGCATTGGGCGCACATTTGCGGCCTGATCGGCCTGCGTGACGGCGTCAAGGTCGCCGCGACGATGAACGCGCTGATCTCGCAGAAGGGCGTCCATTTCATCACCGACACCTACGTCAACCCCGACCCGACCGCCGAGCAGGTGGCCGAGATCGCCCGGCTGGCGGCGGACGAGGTGATGCGCTTCGGCATCGAGCCGAAGGTGGCCCTGCTGTCCCACTCCAACTTCGGCAGCGCCGACACGCCGTCGGCCCGCAAGATGCGCGCTGCGGTGGAACTGGCCTGGAAGCAGATGCCGGATGTCGAGATCGACGGCGAGATGCATGCCGACGCCGCTCTCGCCCCCGCCATCCGCAAGGAGCTGCTGCCCGACAGTCCGCTGAAAGGCGAGGCGAACCTGCTGGTGATGCCGACGCTGGATGCCGCCAACATCGCCTTCAACATGATGAAAATCCTGGGCGAGGCACAGAACGTCGGCCCGATCCTGCTGGGCGTCCAGCGGCCGGTCCACATCGTCACCCCGTCTGTCACCACCCGCGGCCTGGTCAACATGACCGCTGTCGCCGTGGTCGACGCCCAGCTCGCCGAACCGGTCAACGCTGCCCCGACCCCGCCGGCGGGCGTGGAAGCGTAAATCAGGGACGACAGGGGCGCGGTGTTCGCCGCGCCCCATTTCCCTGCATCCAATTCGTGCTATCCCTTACCCGTAGCCAACCAATCCGGCACGGGGCATGAGCAACAAGCGCGATTCTGGCCAGCGCAAATCCGGCAATTCCGCTGCCGCCACCGCCGCGGCGCTGGTCGGGCAGGCCGTGCCGCTGCACCAGGCGGGCCGCTTGGCCGACGCCGAAGCTCTCTACCGACAGGCGGTCGCCACCCAGCCGCGCCAGCCGGATGCCCTGCATCTGCTCGGCATGATCGCCTGCCAGACCGGCCGCTTTGCTGAGGCCGCCGAGCTGATCGGGCAGGCGGTGGCGGCCAAGCGCGACGTTGCCGATTACCACGCCAATCTCGCCTACGCCCTCCAGGCGCTCGGCCGCTCGGCGGAGGCGGAACGCGCCGCCCGCAACGCCCTGCGCCTGCGCCGCCCGTTCCCGGAGGCCGCCAACACGCTGGGCAACGCCCTGAACGCCCAAGGCAAGGCCGCCGAGGCCGCCGAGGCCTACCGTGTCGCCCTGCGCGCCCGTCCCGACTATGCCGAGGCGGAGGGCAACCTGGGTGCCGTGCTGCGCAGCCTCGGCCGCTCGGCGGAGGCGGAACCGCTGTTGCGCCACGCGCTCGCCGCCAATCCCGCACTGACGGAGGCGCGTGCCGCTTTGGGCCTTGCCCTGCTCGACCTCGGGCATGCCGACGAGGGGGAGGCGGCGTTGCGGGCCGTGCTGGCCCGCCGGCCGGATCATGCCGCGGCAGCTCTGGCATTGGCCGGATCGCGGCAACGCCGGGGCGGGGACGCGGAGCCGGCCTATCGCCGCTACCTGACGCTGGAACCGGCGGATGCCGAGGGCTGGAACGCTTACGGTCTTGCCCTGCAAGCCGCCGACCACATCGGACCCGCCGCCGATGCCTTCGCCCGCGCCCTGCGGCTCGACCCGACTATGGCGGAGGCGATGACCAATCTCGGCACCATCCGCCGCCTGCAGGGACAGGCCGCGGTCTCCGCCGAGTTGCAGCGCCGGGCGCTGGACCTGCGCCCCGGATATGCCGCCGCCCATACGAATCTGGCGCTTGCCCTTCAGGATCTGGGCGACGAAGCCGGCGCGGAGCGGGAGTTCACCAATGCCCTGGACGCCGACCCGGCGCAGGCGCTCGCCCGCTTCAACCGCGCCATCCTGCGCCTGCGGCAAGGCCGATTGGCCGAGGGATGGGAAGATTACACCGTCCGCTTCGAGTCCGGACGCCTGCGCCCGAGACGCCCTTTCAACATCCCGGAATGGGAGGGGGGCGAGCTTGCCGGGCGCCGCCTGCTGCTGTGGGCCGAGCAGGGGCTGGGCGACGAACTCATGTTCGGCTCCCTTCTGCCGGAAGGCCTGTCGCGTTTCCCCGATGCCATCGTCGAATGCGAACCCCGGCTGGTCCCGCTGTTCCAGCGCTCCTTTCCCGGCACCACGGTGCGAGCACCGACGCGGCGGCCGGACGATGCCGACTGCCACCTGTCCTTCGGCTCGCTGCCGCGCCTGCTGTGGAAGACCGCTCCAGTCACGCTCCCGCCCGCCGGCTGGTTGAAGCCGGATCCGGAGAGGGTGACGGCATGGCGGTCGCGGCTGGACGCGCTCAGCCCGGGCCTGAAGGTCGGCATCGCCTGGACCAGCCAACGCCTCACCACCGAGCGGCGGCAATCCTATACGGAGTTGAAGGAGTGGGCTCCGCTGCTTCGCCTGCCCGGCATCCATGCCGTCAGCCTGCAATATGACGGACGCGAGGAAGAGATCGCTGCCGTCGAGGAGCGCATTGGCCGGCCCATCCACCGTTGGCCCGACCTCGACCAGATCGCCGATCTGGAGGGCACCGCCGCCCTGATGGCGAACCTGGATCTGGCGATCACCGTCGCGTCCTCCGCCGGGGAAATGGCGGCGGCGCTGGGCCTGCCGGTCTGGCGGCTGTGCCGGCGCGACTGGACCCAACTCGGCACCGCGGTACGTCCCTGGTTCCCCACCATGCGCTGCATCCATCCCGATGGGGAGGCCGGCATCGCTGGCACTATTCCCAAGGCTGTACAGATGCTTACCAGACTTTCCGCAGGTGATCTGTGAGCGTGTCCGACTGGTTTGCCGAGGCGCTGCGCCACCATCAAGCCGGCGCTCTGGCCGCAGCCGAACCCCTGTACCGACGCGTATTGGATGCCGAACCGCGCCATTCCGACGCCCTGCATCTGCTGGGCGTGCTAAACCACCAGCGCAACGACAACGCTCAAGCCATTGCTCTGATTGATAAAGCGGTTGAGATCGCGCCGGAGGTGGCGGATTATCACGCCAATCGGGGCATCGTTCTGCAGCGGCTTGGCCGCCTGAAGGAAGCTGAGGTGGCGCAGCGCGGCGCGCTGGAGCGCGACCCCACCCATGTCGGCGCCCATTTCAATTTGGGGCTGGTGCTGGCGGCGCAAGGCCGGCTGGCGGAAGCTGCCGCCGAGTATGCCGAGGCCGCCCGGCTGTCTCCCGGCTTGGCCGACGCCCATCTGAATCTCGGTGCCGCCCTGCAGCAGATCGGCCGGGCGGAAGAGGCCTTGGCGGCCCACGCCCGCGCCGCGGACCTGCTTCCCGGCGACCCGCGCCCCTGGACCAACCGGGCCGTCAGCCTTCAGCATCTCGGTCGTGTGAAGGAGGCAGCCGACGCCTTGCGCATGGCGGCGACGCTGGGCGGCGGCAGCTCCGACCCCACGGCGCTGTCCGCTCTCGCCGCCGCGCTCCATGCCGCCAGACGGATGGAGGACGCGGCGGAGCGTTACGCCGACGCCCTTCGCGTCCATCCGCGTGATGCGTTCTCCCTCAATGGGTTGGGGCTCTGTCTTAAGGCGCTTGGTCAACTGGATGATGCCGCCGCCTGCTTCGATGCGGCCACCGCCATCCAGCCCGATCACGCCGATGCGCTGGACAATCTCGGCAGCATCCGCAACGCCCAGAACCGGCATGCCGAGGCGGAGTCCCTGCACGGGCAAGCGATCCGCCACCGTCCCGACTTCGCCGGCGCCTGGAACAATCTCGGCAATGCCCGCCACGCCGCCGGCCGCACGTCCGACGCCTGGAGGGCTTGGCATGTGGCGCTCACTCTCGATCCCGCCCTGCCGGAAACCCACACCAACCTGGGCAACGCCCTGCGCGGCGCAGAGTATTTCACCGGGGCCGAGCGGTCGCAATGCCGCGCAATCCGGCTCGCGCCGCTGGAGGCGCCCGCCCGCAACAACCTGGGTCATCTGCGCCAGGGCCGGCACGACCATGCCGGCGCCGCCGACTGCTACCGCAGCGCACTGGCGCTGGACCCCGCCTTTGGCGAGGCCTGGAGCAATCTGGGGCTGGCCCGCCAGCGGTTGGGCGACAATGCCGGGGCGGAACGATGCTATGACCGGGCACTGACGCTGCGGCCCGACTTGTCGCTGGCTCACTTCAACAAGGGTCTGCTGCGGCTGGAGGCCGGCGATCTCGACCAAGGCTGGCCCGGTTACGCCTGGCGCTTCGGCTCGGGACAGGTCGGGCAGGGCCGCCATCCGCGCACCCAGGCGTGGCGCGGGGAGGATTTGACCGGCCGCCGCCTGATGATCTGGGGCGAGCAGGGGGTGGGCGACAGCATCCTGTTCTCCGCCCTCTGCCCGGAATTGGCCGGCCGCGCCGTTTCCACCATCCTGGAGGTCGACCGCCGGCTGGTGCCGCTGTTCGCCCGCTCCTTCCCGACCCTGCGGGTGCGGGCGGAGGCGCTGGACGCGCAGGGGCGGGAGGCGATGGCGATCCCCGACTACGACCGCCATGTGCCGATGGGCTCCTTGCCCCGCGTCCTGCGCCGCCGGCTGACCGATTTTCCGCCGCGCCCGTCCTGGCTGGTGCCCGACGCCGGGCTGGTGGAGCGCTGGCGCGGACGCCTTGCGGCGCTGGGCCCCGGATTGCGCGTCGGCATCGGCTGGCGCAGCCAGATGATGACGGCGGAGCGCCGCGCCGCCTATCTGCCGCTGGATGCCTGGGCGCCGCTGTTCGCATTGCCCGGCATCCAGTGGGTGGTGCTGCAATATGGCGATGTGGAGGCGGAGGTCCGGCAGGCGGAACAGCGCTTCGGCATCCGCCTGCACCGCTGGGACGATCTCGACCGCAAGGACGATTTCGACGGCGTCGCCGCCCTGATCGCCGGGCTGGACCTCGTCATTTCACCCGCCATGTCGGTCGGCGAACTGGCCGGCGCGCTCGGCACCCCGGTCTGGCGCTTCGGCACCCGCGACTGGACGCAGTTGGGGGCAGGGGTCCGCCCCTGGTACCCGTCGATGCGCGTCTTCCAGCCCCGCCCCGGCGAGCCGCTGTCGGCGACGATGGCCGACATGGCCTGTGCGCTGCGATCCCTCTCCCGATTATCGGGCGCGTCACGCCATGCGCCCCCCTCACCCGACCCTCTCCCCGAGGAGGAGAGGGTATCCGCGGAGGCGGAGAGGTTGGCGGCACAGGCGGTCGCCCTGCACCGGCAAGGCCGCCTGCCGGATGCCGAAGCCCTCCACTGCAGGGCCGTGGCAGCCTCTCCGACCCACCCGGCCGCCTGGACCAACGGCGGGCTCACCCTGCTCCGGCTTGGCCGCGTCGACGCCGCCATCCAGTGGCACCGGCGCGCGGTGGCACTGAACCCGGCCTTTGCGGAAGCCTGGGCCAACCTCGGCGTGGCGCTCCAGGCCGGCGGGTCTCCGGCAGAGGCCGCGACGCTGCACCGCCGGGTCGTACGGCTGCGTCCTCTGCTGGCCGAAGGCTGGGGCAACCTCGCCGCCGCCCTGCTCGCCGCCCGGCGCTTCGCCGAGGCGGAGACCGCCTGCATCCGCGGCGCAGTCCTGGCGCCGAGCCTTGCCGGCCTGCTGACCACCGCCGGCGCCGCAATGAAGGGGCAAGGGCGTTTCGCCGAGGCTGCCCGCCAGTGTCGCCACGCATTGCGCATCGCGCCGGCTTCGGCCAAGGGCTGGTCGAACCTCGGCATGGCCCTGGCCGGGCTTGGTCGCCGGAACGACGCCCTCAACGCCCACCAGTGCGCACTGGCGCTCGCTCCCGACCTGCCGGACGTGCTGGTCAACCACGGCCACACGCTGCTGATGCGGGGAGAGCGTCGGCTCGCCCGCGACTGGACCGAACGGAGCCTGCGGCTGGCGCCGGGCAGGGCCGATGCCCGGATGAACCGCGCCCTGCTGCGCCTGGCCGAGGGCGACCTGACCGGCGGCTGGGACGACTACGCCCGCCGCTTCGCCACCGGCGATACCGTATCCCGCCGCCTCACCGTCCCGGAATGGCAGGGGGAGCCTCTGGCCGGCCGCCGTATCCTGGTGTGGGGTGAGCAGGGGGTGGGCGACGAAATCATGTTCGGAACGGCGCTGCCCGACCTGCTCCGCCAATCCGGCCGGCTGATCGTCGAATGCGATCCGCGCCTGACCGGCCTGTTCGCCCGCGCCCTTCCTGGGGCGGAGGTTCGCGCGCCGACGGCGGACCCGCGTGACGCCGACTGCCATGCGCCCATGGGCAGCATCGCCGCGCGGCTGCGCTCGACCCTGCGGCAATTTCCCTCAGCCGCTCCGCTCTTCACCGCCGATCCGCGGTTGGCGGCGGAATGGCGCGGCCGGCTGGCGGCCCTCGGTCCCGGCCTGCGTGTCGGCATCTGCTGGCGAAGCAGCCGCATGACCGCTGACCGGGCGGGCGCATACAGCCGGATCGACCAATGGGGACCGGTCCTCGCCCTGCCCGGCGTAACCTTCGTCAGCCTGCAATATGACGGGAAGGCGGCGGAGCGCGAGGAGGCCCTGCACCGCTTCGGCACCGTGTTGCACCATTGGCCCGATCTGGATCAGCGCAACGATCTGGAGGGGGTGGCGGCGCTGATGTCCGGTCTCGACCTCGTGATCTCCGCCCCGACCGCGGTGGGAGAACTGGCCGCCGCCCTCGGAATCCCGGTCTGGCGGATCGCAGGGGCCGGCGACTGGTCGGCCCTGGGGACGGCGGTGCGGCCCTGGTTTCCATCCATGGCGCTGGCCGGCCATGCCGATGACCATGACGTGACCCTGGCGGCGGTCGCGCAACGCCTGCAGCGCCTCGCCGAAGGGGCCCCTGGCCATTGCCCATGACCATCGCCCCTGACCAACGGATGGGGAGGCCCACGCAATTCCGCATTGCGATTCCGGAGCCGCCCCTTTATCGACTATGGCCGCCGGGCGCCACGCAGGGTGGATGACCCGGCGCCCGCGCCGTCGTAAGCTGTTTCCTGCCTGACGGTGACGGATGGGTTCAGGACGGGGTTTCGGAGCTGGGTTTGAGGGAAAGGACGGTCGGTGCGGTCTGAGGACGCTCTTGCCAACATAGACGTCGCGGTGCTTGCCGGCGGGTTGGGCACGCGCATCCGGGGCGTTCTGGGTGACACGCCGAAGGTCCTGGCCCCGATTGCGGGCCGCGCCTTCCTCGGCCATCTCCTGGATTACCTGTCGACCTACGGATCGCGCCGGGTGGTTCTGTGCCTGGGCCATCTGGCCGACCGGGTGACCGCATGGCTCGCCCGCGGCGATTCCGCCGGCACCATCGACGTGGTCTGCCAGATTGAGCCGCGCCCGCTCGGCACGGCGGGTGCGCTCGGCTATGTCCGCAAGGAACTGCGCAGCAGCACCATCCTGGTGGTGAACGGCGATACCTTCCTCGACGCCGACCTGCGCGCCTTCATCGCCTCGCACCGCCTGTCGGGGGCGGAGGCGTCGGTGCTGTGCGTGACGGTGGAGGACGCCTCCCGCTTCGTGCGGGTGGAGATCGGTCCCGACAGCCGCGTCCGCCGTTTCCTGGACAAGGCGCCGGGGGCGGGCACCATCAATGCCGGCGTCTATCTTTTCTCCGCCGCCTTCCTCGACCGCTTCATCGCGGCGGGTGCGGTATCGCTGGAACGCGACGTGCTGGAGAAGCTGCCGCCCGGCACGCTGAACGCCCATGTCGCCAAGGCCCGCTTTCTCGACATCGGCACGCCGGAAAGCCTCGCAACCGCCGCCAGCGTCATCGCCGGCCGCGAGTCCTGACGGGGAGGCCGGTCGGGAGTCCCGTCCGGCCGCAATTTACCCCCGCGCACGCGACCGTCTGCCACTGGACTCGGGCAAAGTGCCGGGCCAAGATGCGCACCGACTCGGCACCGTGCGCAGAAGTTCTTGCGCCGGGGCCGGGCCGCCACGCCGATTTCTCCGGACCCGTGCCATGGCCGTCATCCTCATCCGCGCCGACGCGTCGCCGACCATCGGCACCGGCCATGTCATGCGCTGTCTCGCCGTGGCCGAAGCCCTGCGCGACCAGGGGCACGAGGCGCTGTTCGCCGCTGTCGAATCCACCCCCGCCATCGAACGCCGGCTGTCGGCGGACGGCTTCCGCCATGTCTCCATCGCCGGGCCGGTGGGGCAGGCGGCGGATCTGGCCGCCACCCGTTCGCTCCTGCGCCGGGAGCATGGCACGGCCGTGATGCTCGACGGCTACCGTTTCGGCGAAGCCTACCGCGTCGGGCTGCAGGCCGCCGGTGCGCGGGTGCTGGCCTGGGACGATCTGGGCGACGGCACGCCGCTGCATGCCGACTTCGTCGTCAACGCCGCACCGCAGGCGGCGGCCCTGCCTTATGAGGCGATGGCACCTGGCGCCGTCCTGCTGCTCGGCCCCGGCTATGCGCCCTTGCGGCGGGAGGTTCGGCTGGCGGCGCAGGAACCGCGGCGGACCATCGCCGACCGGCCGGTTCTGCTGGTGACCTTCGGCGGCTCCGACCCGCTCACCCTGACCGGGCCGGTCGTGCAGGCGCTGGCGAAGGAGCGGCCCGACGGCTGCCGCATCGTCGCCGTCGTCGGCGGCAGCAATCCCCAAGCCACCATGGTGGCGGCCGAACTGGCGGCGCTCGCCGCCGATGGCGTTTCCGTGGAGATCGACTGCCCGCGCATGGGCGCGCTGATGGCCGACTGCGGTCTGGCGGTCTCCGCCGGCGGCGGCACCATGGGGGAACTCGCCGCGCTGGCGGTGCCGACCCTGCTGGTGGTCACCGCCGACAATCAGGCTGTGGCGAGCGGCGACGCCGCCGAACTCGGCTGGTGCACCGCCGTGGACGCCCGCGGCTGCGATCCCGCCAAGGCGGCGGCGGTCATCGCCGGGCGGGCGCTCTCCCTGTGGGCCGATGCGGGACAACGCCAGCGCATGCAGGATGCCGCCGCGGCGCTGCCGCTGGACGGCGACGGGGCCGTGCGCATCGCCAGCGCCCTGACCGACCCGGCCCCCAGATCCGGCAACGCCGCCCGGCGGCGGACGGCGCTTGCCTGAGGCCGTTCTCGGCCGCTCCCGTCAGCTGACCACGCGCCAGCTGCCGTCCGCCTGCTGGCAGGCGGTGCCAAAGCCCTGCTGGGTACGGCCCTGGACCACGATGGTGGTCTGGTATTCCCGGCACAGCTGGCCCTGCGGCCCGGTGCCCTCGCGCACGGGCGTGTAGCTGCCGTAATTGCCGGTTTCCGGGTTGTTCCAGCGGATGGTGCTGCCCGTCGGCGCGCTGTAGGCGTTGACCGCCGCCTGCTGGGCATAATTCTGGTCGGCACGGTCGAGGGAGGCGCCGGCCGCATTGCCCAGCGCTGCACCAAGCAGCGTGCCGACGCCAACTGCCACCAGCTTGCCGCTGCCGCCGCCGAAACGCGATCCGGCCAGGCCGCCGACCACGCCGCCCAGCACCGTGCCGGCCGTCTGCTTGTTGGCGCTGACGCCGCCATAGGAATCGCCGTAGCCCGGCTGGGCGCAGCCGGCAAGCGGGGCCGCGAGCAGGCTGGCGGACAGCGCGGCGGCGAGGAAGGGGCTGGCTTTCATGGTGGCTCTCGTCCTGTTGGGTCCTGTTTGGATCGGCACGAAACAGTTCGTTCCTGACGCCATCAACATGGCTGACCCGCATCTTATTCCCGGTGCGTGACGCGGTGCCTCGCTTGCCCCTATGATCGTGCCAACGGTTCCTCAAAGGAATCGACGACAAGCCTTTGGGAGGGAACGAACATGCTGCCCAACGCGGACAGCTGGGAAGGTGTGTCCCGCGCCTTCGCCTGGCACGTGCCAGACCGCTACAACATCGGTGTCGACGTCTGCGACCGCTGGGCGGAGACGGACCCCGGCCGCATCGCCCTGATCCACAAGCGGCGCGACGGCGGGACCGAGGAATACCGCTTCTCCGACATCCGTGCCCTGTCCAACCGCTTCGCCAATGCGCTGGCGGCGCAAGGCGTCGCCCGCGGCGACCGGGTCGGCATCCTGCTGCCCCAGGCGCCGGAGACCGCGATCAGCCATGTCGCGGTCTACAAGATGGGCGGCATCGCCGTGCCGCTGTTCTCGCTGTTCGGGGTGGAGGCGCTGGAATACCGGCTGGCCAACTGCGGCGCCCGCGCCGTGGTCACCGACGCCGCCGGGGCCGCCAAGATCGCCCAGATCCGCGACCGGCTGCCGGAACTGCGCGCCGTCTTCCGCGTCGACGGGTCCGGTCCCGGCTGTCTGGACTGGCATGGGCTGTGCGATGCGGCGTCCGACAGCTTCACCCCGGCCGATACCGGGGCGGACGATCCGGCGTTGATCATCTACACCTCCGGCACCACCGGCCAGCCCAAGGGCGCGCTGCATGCGCACCGGGTGCTGCTGGGCCATCTGCCGGGCGTGGAGATGTCGCACGACCTGTTCCCGCAACCGGGCGACCGCATCTGGACGCCGGCCGACTGGGCATGGATCGGCGGGCTGCTCGACGTGCTGCTGCCGGCCTGGCATCACGGGGTGACGGTGGTCTCCCACCGCTTCGAGAAGTTCGACGCGGAGGCCGCCTTCGCCCTGCTGGCCGAATTCCAGGTCCGCAACGCCTTCCTGCCGCCGACGGCGCTGAAGATGATGCGGGCGGTGAAGAACCCGCGGCCGCGCCATCGCATCGACATGCGCTCCGTCGCCAGCGGCGGCGAGACGCTGGGCGCCGGGCTGCTCGACTGGGGGCGCGAGACCTTCGGCGTGACGATCAACGAATTCTACGGCCAGACCGAATGCAACATGATCGTGTCGTCGGCCGCGACGCTGATGGCGCCGAAGCCCGGCATCATGGGACGCCCGGTCCCCGGCCATGACGTGGCGGTGATCGACGGGCAGGGCAACCGCCTGCCGCCGGGCAAGCTCGGCCTGATCGCAGTGCATCGGCCGGATCCGGTGATGTTCCTCGGCTATTGGAACAATCCCGACGCCACCGCGGCCAAGTTTGTCGGCGACTGGCTGGTCACCGGCGATCAGGGGGAGTTGGACGAGGACGGCTACATCGGCTTCGTCGGGCGGGACGACGACGTCATCACGTCCGCCGGTTACCGCATCGGCCCCGGCGAGATCGAGGACTGCCTGATCGGCCATCCCGCCGTCCGCATGGCGGCGGTGGTCGGCGTGCCCGACCCGCTGCGCACGGAGATCGTCAAGGCCTTCGTCGTGTTGCAGGAGGGGGTGACGCCGGACGACGCCCTCGTTGCCTCGATCCAGGAGCATGTCAAGACCCGGCTGGCCGCCCACGAATATCCGCGCTCCATCGAATTTCTTGAAAGCCTGCCCATGACCACCACCGGCAAAATCATTCGCCGGGAGTTGAGGAACCGCTCGTAATATCATGATGGAATTGATTTTATTGGCTGCGGCCTTTTTGGCCGGGGCGATGAATGCCGTTGCCGGCGGGGGAAGCTTCCTGACCCTGCCGGCCCTGATCTACGCCGGGGTGCCGCCGGTCGCCGCCAACGCCACCGGCACGGTGGCCCTGCTGCCCGGCTATGCCAGCGGCGTCTATGGCTATCGCCAGGACTTGACGCCGGTCGGCACGCTCAGCCTGCCGCTGCTGTCGGCGGTCAGTCTGGTCGGCGGGCTGGCCGGGGCCGGTCTGCTGCTTGTGACGCCGGATTCGGTGTTCCGCGGCATCGTGCCCTGGCTGCTGCTGCTGGCGACCGGGCTGTTCGCCTTCGGCAACATGCTGGCACAGCGGCTGCGCAGCCTGGGCCTGCACGGCAATGGGGCGATGCTGGGCACGCTGTTCGTCGTCTCGGTCTATGGCGGCTATTTCAACGGCGGGCTCGGCATCCTCCTGCTGGCGCAGTTGAGCCTGTTCGGCATGACCGACCTCAACGCCATGAACGGGCTGAAAAACTTGTTCTCCGCAGTGCTGACCGCCATCGCGGTGGTGGCTTATGCCGCGGGCGGGGCGGTGGAATGGCCGAAGGCGCTGCTGATGGTTGTCGCTGCGGTCGCCGGCGGCTATGTCGGCGCCCGGCTGGGCCGCAAGATCCCGAAGCCGGTGCTGCGCGCCGGCATCATCGCCGTCGGGCTGGTGATGAGTGCGGTGTTCTTCCTGAAATGATCGCGCTATAGAGGGCGCTCCCCGCTGTTTGGAACCGCCGCCATGCTGACCGTATCCGATCTCGACCTGTATTACGGCGACGCCCAGGCGCTCGACGGCGTCACGCTGCAGGTGGCGGCAGGGCAGACCACCGCCATCGTCGGTGCCAACGGGGCCGGCAAGACCTCGCTGATCCGCGCCATCTCCGGCATCCTGAAGCCGGCGCGCGGCAGCATCCGCTTCAAGGACCGAGAGATCGCCGGACTGCCCAGCCATGTCGTCTGCGATCTCGGCATCGGGCAGGTGGCGGAGGGGCGGCAGATCTTCCCGACGCTGAGCGTGCGGGAAAATCTGGAGATGGGCGCCGTCATCCCGCGCGCCCGCGCCGGCGCGCGCCAGACCTACGACCGGGTGCTGGACCTGTTCCCGCGCCTGCGCGAACGGCTGGATCAGGCGGCCGGCACCCTGTCCGGCGGCGAGCAGCAGATGCTGGCGATCGGCCGCTGCCTGATGGGCAAGCCGGACCTCATCATGTTCGACGAGCCGTCGCTCGGCCTGTCGCCTGCCCTTGTGCAGGAACTGTTCCGCATCATCCGGGCCCTGGCGGCCGACGGCATGACGATCATCCTGGTCGAACAGAATGTCGCCGCTTCGCTGCGCATCGCCCAGACGGCCTACGTGCTGGAGAATGGCCGCGTGGTCCTGTCGGGAACGGGGGAGGCGCTGCTGGCCGACCCGGCGGTGAAGCAGGCCTATCTGGGGCTGTGAGTCCGGCACGGCTCCACCGGCGATACCACCCTTATCCTCCTATCGTTGAATATACGAACCATCTACAGTCCCCCTAAGCTGGCAGTCCAACCAACACCGGACGGGGACCATGGCGGCAGGCTGCACCAGACGGACGACATTGCTGGCGGCCGGTGCGCTGCTGGCGTCGGCGACGCTGCGGCACGCGGCTGCCGCCGACCGGCCCGTCGTCCGCGCCGGGGTGCTGAAATTCGGCACGGTCAGCTGGGAACTCGACACCGTCCGCGCCAACGGCTTCGACAAGCAGGCGGGCATCGACCTGCAACTGGTGGAACTGGCCGGCAACCCCGCCACCCAGGTGGCGCTCCAGGCCGGCGGCGTGGAGATCATCGTTTCCGACTGGCTGTGGGTGTCGCGGATGCGCAGCAAGGGGGAGGCGCTGTGCTTCATCCCCTATTCGACCGCCCTCGGCGCGCTGGTGGTTCCGGCCGGCTCCGCCATCGGCGGGATCGGCGACCTGCGGGGCAAGCGCATCGGGGTGGCCGGCAGCCCGCTCGACAAGAGCTGGCTGTTGCTGAGGGCGCTCGCCGCCGACCGGCACGGGCTGTCGCTCGACCGTGACGCCCAGCCCTTTTTCGCCGCACCGCCCCTGCTGAACAGCAAGATCGCCGATGGCGACCTGGATGCCGTGCTGACCTTCTGGCCCTTCGCCGCCCGGCTGGAGGCGAAGGGCATGCGCGTGACCATGACGGTGTCCGACATGCTGGATGCGCTGGGCCAGCCGGCGACGGTGCCCTCCATCGGCTATGTCTTCCGCGAGGAATGGGCGCGCGCCAACCCGGCCGCCCTCGCCGGATTCCAGGCGGCGACCAACAAGGCGAAGGCCCTGTTGGCGGAGTCCGATGCCGCCTGGGACCGCCTCGCCCCGCTGATGCAGGCGGAGGACGACGCCACCTTCCGCACCCTGCGCGACCGCTACCGTGACGGCATCCCGCGCCGCTGGACCGAGGAGGAGCGGGCAGGGGCTGCCAAGCTCTACGCGCTGCTGGCGCGGCTGGGCGGACGGGAACTGGTCGGTGACGCGCCCGCCATCGCCCCCGGCACCTTCTGGACCGGTGGGGCCTGACCGGTGCGCAGCGCCCTGATGCCCGCCCTGATGCCGGTCGCGTCGATCCTGCTGCTTTTGGCCGTCTGGCAGGGCGCGGCGCTGTCCATCGGCGGGCGCCTGTTGCCGGGACCGGTCGTGGTGGCCGAGGCCCTGCTGCGCGAGGCGGAGAGCGGGGCGCTGTTCCATCACATGGGCGTCACGCTGCTGCGGGTGCTGGCGGCCTTCGCGCTCGCCATGTCCATCGGGGTCGGGATGGGCCTGCCGATGGGGCGCTCCCCCTTCATCGACCGGCTGTTCGGTCCCTGGCTGGTCTTCTTCCTGAACCTGCCGGCGCTCGTGGTCATCGTGCTGGCCTATGTCTGGTTCGGCCTGACCGAGGCGGCGGCCATCGGCGCCGTCGCCGTCAACAAGATTCCCAACACGGTGGTCCTGGTGCGGGCCGGTGCCCGCGCCATCGACGAGGGGCTGATCGACATGGCCCGCGTCTACCGCCTGTCGCCCGCGGATCGGCTTCGCCATGTGCTGCTGCCGCAACTCACTCCCACCATCGCCGCGGCTGCGCGGTCCGGCCTGGCGCTGATCTGGAAGATCGTGCTGGTGGTCGAACTGCTGGGCCGCAGCGATGGTGTCGGATTCCAGATCAACCTCCTATTTCAGACCTTCGATGTCGCAGGAATCCTGGCTTACACCATCGCGTTCGTGGCCGTGGTCCAGCTTCTGGAATACGGCGTCCTGCAGCCGGTCGAGCGCCATTGCCAGCGCTGGCGGCGGATGCCCGCTGAAGCTTGAGATCCGCTCCAAGCGCTTCGGCGCGGTGGAGGCGGTGCGCGGCCTGACCCTGTCCGCCGCGGCGGGGGAGGTCGTGGCCCTGGTCGGCCCCAGCGGCTGCGGCAAGACGACCGCGCTCGGCATCGTCGCCGGTCTGGACCGCGCCTTCGACGGCGTGGTGGAGGTCGGGGCGCGGCCGGACGGCGGGCCGGCCCGGCTCGGCTATGTCTTCCAGGAGCCGCGCCTGCTGCCCTGGCGAACCGTGCGGCAGAATCTGGCGCTGGTCCTGCCGCGTGCGCAGCGCCGCGGCCCGGCGGTCGATGCCATGCTCGACGCGTTGGAGCTGTTGCCCTTCGCCGACCGTTTCCCGACCCAGCTGTCGCTTGGGATGGCGCGGCGGGTGGCGCTGGCCCGCGCCTTCCTGGTGGAGCCGGACCTGCTGCTGATGGACGAACCCTTCGTCTCGCTGGACGAGCCGACGGCGCTCCGGCTGCGCACGCTGCTGTCGCAACTGCTGGACCGGCGGCCGGCCACCGTGCTGCTGGTCACCCACAATCTGCGCGAGGCTCTGGCTTTGGCCGACCGGCTGATTCTGCTGGCGCCCTCGCCCGGCCGTGTGGTGGCGGAGGTGCCGGTGACCATCCCCCGCGCCGCTCGCGACGACGCCACCATCGAGGCGTTGCGCCGCGACCTGCTGTCCCGGCCGGACCCGGCCTTCCGGCTGCTGGCCTGAACCTTCGCGGCGTGTGGGTCCATTTGCCGCTCGTCCGTTCACGGATGCTGCGCTATCTTGCCTCGCTGCCGGGAAGGTCCGGCGATTGCGGGTGGCGGATGTTCTTCGGTCGATCGACAGTGCGGCGGATGCGGAGGCTCGGCCTTGTGGCCGGGATGGTCGCGCTGTTGCTGCAGGTCATCGCCTGGGGCTGGATGCCGATGGTTCCGGGGGCCGCCCGGGCCGGAGAGACCGCCTCGCTGCCGATCTGCTCCTCCGGCGGCCTGACCACCATCCAGCTCGATGCCCCCCTTTATGGAATCGGCGAGTTCGGGCTCGCGTCCGATGACGGCGACCCTGACAAATCACCGGATCACGCGCCGTCCAGCACCGGCCCCGGCACCGGCCATTGCCCGCTCTGCCCGCTGGTGGCCGGGCTGGCCCTGCCGCCGCCGCCACTGACGGTCGGCCCGCCTCTCGCCATGGCCAGCGACACCCGCCTGCTGCCGGCAGAACGCATCGCCGCCGGCTGGTTCCTGTCGACCCTCCAGGCCCGCGCACCACCGTCCTTCGCCTGATCTTCGCGGCTGCTCAGCCATAGCCGCCGCGCGCGTCGCCACGCCCGCTCCCTGTCCGGATCGGTGCGTCCGGCGGGCTGTCCACGCATTCCAACGCGCAACCTTCCAATCCACGCCCCGCGGCAGCACTCGCCGCGGCGCCTCCCCCCTGCTGTTCACATCCGCATTCCAGGAGAAGAGTCCATGAAGCGCATTCTCGGCATCGCCGCCGCCCTGGCCCTGTTCGGTGCCATCCCCGCCATGGCCCACAGCTACAAGGCCGGCCCGATCGAGATCGGCCATCCCTGGGCGCGCGCCACCGCGCCGTCCGCCCCGAACGGCGGTGCCTATCTGTCGCTGACCAACACCGGCAGCACGGAAGACCGTCTGGTCTCCGCCTCCACCCCGGCCGCCGAGAAGGCGGAGCTGCACACCCATCTGAACGAGAATGGCGTGATGAAAATGCGGGAGGTTCCAGCCATTCCCGTGGCGCCGGGCGAGCAGGTGAAGCTGGCGCCGGGCGGGCTGCACATCATGCTGCTGGGCCTCAAGAAGCCGCTGGAGAAGGGCGCCCGCATCCCCATGACCCTGCACTTCGAGAAGGCCGGCACAGTCGATGTCGAGATCGCGGTCGAGGCCGCCGGACAGAGCGCGCCCCAGGCCGAGGGCCATATGGGCGCCATGGGCGGCGCCGGCCACGGCCACAATGCCGAACCGGCCAAGAAGCAGTGATGCAAAAGGCCGCCGGTGTTTCCACCGCCGGCGGCCTTTGGTCAGCGCTGTGCCACTCTCAGCCCCGTCAGCGCGGGCGGTGGCGGGCCAGGGCGTCGGTGATGTCCAGGTCGCGGAACGGCTTTCCGATCACCGGCCGCGCGCGGTGGGCATCGGGCAGCCCCTCTGCCCCATGGCCGGTGGTGAAAATGAAGGGGATGCCGGCGGAGGCCAGACGGTCGGCCACCGCATCGACCCGCTCGCCACGCAGGTTGACGTCCAGCAGCGCGATGTCGAAGCCGCCGGCCTCGATCATCTCCAAGGCCGCGGAAACCGAACCGGCCGGGCCGAGGCAGGCGACGCCCTGGTCGAGCAGGGCATCCTCCAGGCTCATGGCGATCAGCGGTTCGTCCTCGACGATCAGGACGGTCAGGTTCGACAGATTGGCGTCAGTCACTGCGGGTTCACTCGCGACGACAATGGGATTACCAGCCGGCATCGCACGCCGGCGGGGTCGAAGGCAAGGGCAACATCGCCCTCCAACTCATGCGCAAGGCCGCGCTCGATCAGGCGGGAGCCGAAACCGCGACGGGTCGGCGGCACCACCGGCGGACCACCGCTCTCGCGCCAGCGCAGCACCAGCGCGCCCGTGGCGGCGCGGGAAGGCGTGGGGCCGGCATGGCCCGCCCCATCCCGTGCCGCTGCACCGGCCGGCGGCATGATCTCCCAATCCAATTCGATGCGGCCGCTCTCCGCCGACAGGGCGCCGTATTTCGCGGCGTTGGTGGCAAGTTCATGGAAGGCGAGATGCAGCGACACCGCCACGCCGGTGGTCAGGTTGACCGGCGGGCCGCCGACCCTGACACGGCCGGCATCGACATGGGGCTCCAGCGTCAGGGCGGCGATCTCGCTCAGCGAGGCGCCTTGCCAATGACGGCGGGTCAGCAGGTCGTGGGCCTGGGCGAGCGCGCGCAGCCGCGACTGGAAGGCATCGGGAAAGGCTTCCACCGACGGGGCGGCGCGCAGGGTCTGCTTGGCGATCGACTGAACCATCGCCAGCGTGTTCTTGACCCGGTGGTTCAATTCTTCCAGCAGCAGGAGTTGCCGATCCTCGGCCTTCTTGCGGTCGGTGATGTTGAGCGAGACGCCGGCCAGACCGGTCGGCGTTCCGTCCTTGTCATAGACGGCGCGGCCGCGCACCTGAACCCAATGGATGCTGCCGTCCGGCCATATCGTCCGGTATTCCAGGTCCAGCGGCGAACCGCTGCTCACCGCCTGCCGGACCATCGCCTGCTTATGCGCGCGGTCGTCGGGATGGACCCGTTCCAGCAGCCGGTCATAGGTCGAAATCTCCGACGGATCGGAAAGCCCCAGATTGGCGGCACAGATCGACGAGACGCGCAGCCGGTTGGTCGCCAGGGTCAGCTCCCACGACCCCAGCCGCCCGGCCTCCAGCGCGAAGCGCAGGCGCGCCTCGCTCTCGGCCAGGGCGGCCCGTTTGTCGGCCAGCTCGTTGCGGTCGCGCGCCTCCACCAGGGCGCGGCGGACCACGACCTGCAGGCGCTCCATGCGCAGCTTCACCACATAGTCGGTGGCGCCCTTCTTCAGCGCCTCGATGGCGTTCTCCTCGCCCAGCATGCCGGACACGAAGATGAAGGGGACGCGGGGCAGCCGGTCGCGCGCGATCGCCAGAGCCGACATGCCGTCGAAATCAGGCAGGTCGAAGTCCGACAGGATCAGATCGTAGGGACCGCCGTCGGCGATGGCATCGATGAAGGCCTGCCGCGTCTCCACCCGGTGGATGTCGAACGCGTGGTCGTCGATCATCGTCAGATGTTCGCGCACCAGATCGGCGTCCATGCCGCTGTCCTCCAGCAGCAGGACGCGGCACGGAATCGGCCGGCCCGGATCGGCCGGCCCGCCGTCCGTCATAGGGGAACCGGCCGAGGGAGAGTCGGCGGGCTGGCCGGCGGAAGGTTCCATCACCTGCGCCATCAGCTGCCGCGCGGCCGGCGTGGATGACAGCCGGGCGGCGGTTCGTTCAAAATCGCCCAGAAACTGCCGATGTCGCGGATCGCGTCGAAGAACTCCTTGAAGCCGACCGGCTTGACCACGAAGGCGTTCACCCCCAGCCGGTAGCTGCGGACGAGATCCTGCTCCTCCTTTGACGAGGTCAGCATGACGACGGGAATGGCGCGGGTGCTGTCGTTGGCCTTGATCCGATGCAGCACCTCGATCCCGTCCACCTTCGGCAACTTGATGTCCAGGATGATGACGGCCGGGTATTTCGGGTCGGTCGGCTTCGACACCGCTTGCCCGTCCGCATGGAACAGATAGGACAGCGCCTCCGCCCCGTCGCGGGCGACGACGATGTCGTTGGCGAGCTGCGCCTCGGCGAAGGCCTCCAGCGTCAGCTCCAGGTCCTTCGGGTTGTCCTCGACCAGCAGGATCGGTTTCAGCGTGGCCATTGGGCTACCTCGATTCGGCGGCTACGGACCGCGGCAGGGAGAAATGGAAGGTCGCACCGTGGTCCAGCCTGCCGTCCGCCCAGACCCGTCCGCCGTGGCGCTCGACGATGCGGCGGACATTGGCGAGTCCGATGCCGATGCCCTCGAACTCCTCCTCGCGGTGCAGGCGCTGGAAGACGCCGAACAGCTTACCGGCATAGGCCATGTCGAATCCACGGCCATTATCGCGCACGTAGAACTCGTACGCGTCGGCCGTGGAGCGGCAGCCGACCTCGATTTCCGATGCGGCACGGTCGCGCGTGTATTTGATGGCGTTCGACAGCAGGTTCTGCACCACCAGCCGCAGCATGGTCGGGTCGCCGTTGACGTTGGGCAGCGGATGCACGGTCCAGCGCACGTCGCGGCCCTGCAGGTCCGGCTCCAGCAGATGGCGCACCTCCTCCACCAGCCGGCCGACGTCGACCTCCACCCGTGCCAACGTGGCGCGGCCCAGCTGCGAGAAATGCAGAAGCCCGTCGACCAGCCGGCCGGCCGAACTCGCCGCCTCGATGATGCTGTCCAGGTAATGGCGTTCCCGCTCGTTCAGCTTGTCGGCAGTGCGGGAACGCAGAAGCTCGGCATAGCTGGAGACGTGGCGGAAGGGCGCCCGCAGGTCGTGCGACACCGAATAGGAGAAGGCGGCCAGCTCGCTGTTGCTGCGGCGAAGCTCCTCGTTCAGGGCGGCCATCTCCTCGGCCTTGCGCAGCACGATGCTGACGATGGCGTTGCGGAAATCGCCGGCCGCCTCGATCTCGCCATGGCTCCAGGGCAGGGACTGGCCGCGCACCGTCTCCTTCCAGGCTTCGAAGGAGTTGCGGGGGGAAAGCCCGCCGCTGGCGTCGAGCGGCTTGTTGGGATCGCCGGCCCAGTCGATGGTCTGCACGATCTCCGGCCGGAACCACAGCAGGTAGCTGGGATGGAGCTGCGAAATGGAGATTGCCAGCAGCCCGCTGGCGGTCCGCTCCATCCCGGCGGCAGCCGGGCTCTCGACCGGAAGCTGGTGGCTGGCGAACAGGTCCTTGATGCCCTGTCCGGCCAGGTCCGCGCCGATGGCCTCGACCACCTCCTGCGGCGGGGTGCGCCCGATCAGCCGGCAATCGCCGTCGAACAGGATCGCGGCGCCGTCGGCATTGACCAAGGCCAGCAGGTCCTCGCGGTCCTCGCCCAGCCCGTCGATGAAATGATCCGCCGCCGCCATGTGGGCGAGCAGCCGCGCCTGGGTGCTCTTCGAACGGATGCGGTGATCGGCGTCCAGCGCCCGTTCCAGCGCGATCATCTGGCTGGACAGCATCTGCCCCAGAAGATCGCAGGCGGTGCGCACCGCGAAGGAGACCTGCCGCGGCTCGGCATGGTGGCAGGAGATCAGTCCCCACAGCCGGTCGCCGTCCATGAC
The DNA here is from genome assembly GCF_051124815.1 of Azospirillum sp. B2RO_4. NCBI lineage: Bacteria > Pseudomonadati > Pseudomonadota > Alphaproteobacteria > Rhodospirillales > Azospirillaceae > Azospirillum > Azospirillum sp. B2RO_4. The sequence goes on from NZ_CP118487.1 coordinate 439,182, forward strand.
CGAGATCGACATGGAGGCCGGCGTGCCCATGTTGCGCATATATTCCAGATGAACCGGCGACACGCTGCGCAGCACGGAAAAGCTGAGGTCGAGCGGCGGCAGATCCCGCCTGTCGGACAGGATCGGAACCGGCTGGTAGCGGGCGTCGGCGATCAGCCGCAGCCGGTTCAGGGCATAGAGCCGCCGCGCCTGCTGCGGGATGTCGGAGGCCGGAAAGCGCAGGCCGCGATAGGAGGGCAGGCGGTCGTTGCCGTCCTCCGCGATGACGGTGCCGTTCCATTGCTCGTCGAACCGGTAGATCAGCACGCGGTCGAAGCCGGTCAGCGCCCGCACCTCCTGCGCGGTGATGGCCAGCAGTGCCTCGAAGTCATGGGCTGCCTGCATGCGGCGGATGCCTTCGCGCATCTGCGGATAGAGCGCCTCCAGCGTGCCGACGCCATTGGCCGGAAGTTCTTCCAGCTCCAGGATCACCAGATCGCCGGAGCGGTGACCGATCGCCTGGAATTCGTCGCCGCCGCGCAGGTGCAGGATGTCCAGCTGCACCGGTTCGGCCGGCGCGGCACGCAGCCCGCGCAGCAGCGAGGCCGTGGACGCCGCGGCGATCAGCTGGTCGACCGGGGTGCCGAACGCCTCGCCGGGCGGCCGGTTCAGAACCGCGCCGGCTTCCGCGCTGGCGCAGACGAGACGAAGACTGTCCACCTCCATGCCCAAGAGATGGCCGTGCGGCTGGATGCTGCCGGGGATGTGAATCGGTTCGCGCGCGCAGGCGTCGAGGTCGAGAGTGCCCGCCATGGTCGGGGGCCACGGTTCAGGTCCGGTTGCAGGCGTCACAGTCGTCCTTTGCTCATCTCGGTCACGCGTCCGACGGGCTCTTCCCGAAGCGGACCCGCTACAATCGGGCTCCACTGACATATGTCGATAGCTTTCAGCGGCATTCAACATAATCAGCGGTATAGAAACCCCGCGTCGGCCGCGTGCACCGCCTTGAGGTGAACGAAGCGACAGCATGGCCCTTTAGACCCTATCCTTTCATTATCATAGGATACGTTTTGCGCTCGTCCTTGGATTTTTCCAGCGCTCGGCTCTTTTATCATACGCCGAAGATCATATACCGCAATCGGGCTTGGATTCGCTTATAAGATCGTATGCCGCAGGGGAATCGGGCCCCTCCGCGGCCAACGACAAGGGTGGGGAAGGGGACGCCATGAAAACCGAGGTGACGCGCCTGCTCGGCATCGATTACCCGATCGTGCAGGGCGGAATGCAGTGGGTCGGACTGGCCGAACTGGCTGCTGCCGTGTCGAATGCGGGAGGGCTGGGCATCCTGACCGCGCTGACCCAGCCGACGCCGGAGGATCTGGCGCGCGAGATCGAGCGCTGCCGCGCGATGACCGACCGTCCCTTCGGCGTCAACCTGACCATGCTGCCGGCGGTGACACCGCCGCCCTACGAACGCTATCTCGATGTCATCATCGACAGCGGCATCACCATCGTGGAGACCGCCGGCAACAGCCCGCGCGCTTTCGTCGAGCGGATGAAGGCGCACGACATCCGCGTCCTGCACAAATGCACCAGCGTCCGCCACGCGCTGAGCGCCGAGCGGGCAGGGGTGGACATCATCAGCATCGACGGGTTCGAATGCGCAGGCCATCCGGGAGAGGACGACATTCCCGGCCTGATCCTGATCCCGGCCGCGGTGCGGGCTCTTCGCATTCCGGTGATCGCCTCGGGTGGAATCGCCGACGGGCGTGGCATGGCCGCCGCGCTGGCCCTCGGCGCCCAGGGCGTCAACATGGGCACGCGCTTTCTCTGCACCCGCGAGGCGCCGGTGCATGACAGCATCAAGCAGGCGCTGGTCGCGGCGGGCGAACGCGACACCAACCTGATCCTGCGCAGCATGCGCAACACCGCCCGCGTGTTCAAAAACGCCGTGTCGGACGAGGTCGTCGCGCTGGAAAAGCGGCCCGGCGGCGCTCAGTTCGAAGAGGTGCGGCCGCTCGTCGCCGGCCAGCGCGGCCGAACCGCTCTCCAGTCCGGCAATGTCCAGGATGGTGTGGTGTCGGCCGGCATGGTGATCGGCCTGATCGACGACATCCCGACCTGCGACGACCTGATCCGCCGCATGGTCGCCGACTGCCGCGCCCACCTGCGCAGCGCCCTGGCAATGGCCGAGGAATGAGCGGGCAGGGTGGGGCAGCAGGGGGCGGAAATCGGTCAGAAGATCAGCTTCAGGATTCCGGTGACGACCAGCAGGCCGATGATGAAGATGATCAGGATGGCCCAGCCGAGAATCTTGAGCATGATGTCGGTCCTTCGATCGCTTCGTTCATGACGCTGCCGGTCCCCCGGTGACGCCACGGTCATGCTTGGATCAACCGATCTGCGGCAAAGCGGTTCCCGCAGGACGGGCGAAGATGTTCGGCGGGTACCGTGCCGATGGAACGCCTGCCTCGGCAGCAAACGAAAAACACATAAGCATTCTTATGGAAATTATATCGAGGGAAGGGCTGGGCATTGGGGAAACCCCTGATCTGAAAATCGCCGCTCCCGGCGCAGGACTTCCACCTCCATCCGCGTATAAATCCTCGACAGCAACCGGGAGCGGGCGGAATACGGCGTGGAGCCTACCGAGGAAACGGTGACCGACGAGGCGTTGATGGCGGACGCCGCGGCCGGTGACCGGAAAGCGTTTGGAACACTCACGCGCCGGCATCTGCGCCGCAGCATCGCCTTGGCCCAACGGGTTGTCGGCAACGCCGCCGACGCCGAAGAGGTCGCGCAGGACGCCTTCCTGCAGATCTGGGCCAATGCCGACCGCTGGCGCGGCGATGGAACCCGCTTCACCACCTGGCTGTACAGGATCGTGGTGAACCGCGCCATCGACTACAAGCGGCGGCGCAGCTTCGCCCCCCTGGACGATGCCGGCGAGATCGCCGATCCGGCCTGGAGCGCCGAGACGGTGATCGACGGCATCCGGATCGGCGCCGCAGTGGATGCGGCGATCGCCGCCTTGCCCGAACGGCAACGGGCGGCGCTCAGTCTCTGCTACCATGAGGAGATGACGTGCGCTGAGGCTTCGGAAATATTGCAGGTGTCTGTTTCGGCTATGGAAAGTCTGCTGGTCCGGGCGCGCCGCGTCGTGCGGGCCCGGCTTCAACCCCTGATCCGTCAGAAGGACGGTGTACGGTCATGACGCTCAAAGAGTTCAAACGCTATGCCGCCGCCTACGGCGCCGATCTGGACCGCTGGCCGCGCTCTGCCAGGGTGGATGCGCTGGCCCTGCTGGACGCCAGCGCCGAGGCCCGCGACCTGCTGGCCGACGCCGCCATCACCGACGCTCTGCTGGACGCCTCCTCGACTCCGCAGGTCTCCGCCCGGCGCGAGGCGCAGGTCTATGACCGCATCGCCGACTGTCTGGCACAGCGGATCGTGCCGGAATTCGTACCATGGTTCCTGTCGCGGCCACCCTTCCGCCCTGCCCCGCTCGCCGGCTTCCTGGCCGGCATGGCGCTGGTCGGCTTCCTCATCTACAGCCAGGGCCTGATTTCCTTCGAAAAGACGAGCACGCCCGCCCTGTCCGGCGTGATGATCGTCAGCTATCTGGGAGACGTGAGATGACGCCGGCCATTCGGCGCCGCTGGCCCTGGTTCCTTCTGGTCGGGTCCCTTGCGCTCAACATGCTGGCCGGCGGCTTCGTCGTCGCCCACGCCTTCCGTCCGCCGCCTCCCCCGCCCGGTGGCCCCGAGCATCTGCTGGAGCGCTTCGTCGACGACGTGTCGCCACGCCTGTCGCCGGCCGATGCCGCGATCCTGCGCAAGGCGATGGACGATGCCCGCCCTCTGTTCGTCCGCATGCATGTCAGCCGCGAGGAATTCGCGCCGCGCCTGCGCATGGCCCTGATGGCTCGACCCTTCGATCCGGCAGGGCTCAAAGCCCTGTTCGACAGCGTCCACGCCAACGACGCGGCATTGCGCAGCGAGATCGAGGCGCGTGTCGTCGATACCCTGTCCCGCCTTTCCCCCGAAGGCCGCCTGCGTCTGGCCGAAAGCCGCCTTCCCTGATCCTTTCGGTTTCGACCGGTGGCAGACACTTCCGGGGTCCGGCCGGGATGGCATGTCCGTCCCGGCCCTTTTTCTTTGCCGGAAAAAGAAAGGGCGGCCTGACGGTATCACCGCCGGGCCACCCTCTAGTTGGTTCGGGAGGAAACGCAACCAAGTTGCACGCAGAGGTATAGGGCCGATATGGTTAACGGCCGATGAATGGCGGAAAGAAAAGGGCCCCTACCACTTTTTTGCGAAAATCCGCCGCAAATGGTTGCGCTTCCGCTTAGGCTGCCCATCCCTCTGCCGAAAGGCCGGGGTGGCGTCCCCCCGCCTGGACGCGCTATGACAGACACCCTTTTGTTCGTCACAAGTCCGCAGGATCCCTGCCTCATGCTGTCCATCAGCCAGCGCATCGCCGACGAACTGTCGGTCCGCGAGTCCCAGGTCGCTTCCGCCATCGCCATGCTCGACGAGGGGTCGACCGTCCCCTTCATCGCCCGCTACCGCAAGGAGGCGACCGGCGGCCTGGACGACACCCAGCTCCGCACCCTGGAGGAACGGCTGGGCTACCTGCGGGAGTTGGAGGACCGCCGCGCCAGCATCCTGTCGACCATCCAGGAGCAGGGCAAGCTGACGCCCGAACTGGAACGGCAGATCAAACAGGCCGACACCAAGACCCGGCTCGAGGACCTCTACCTCCCCTACAAGCAGAAGCGCCGCACCAAGGCCCAGATCGCCCGCGAGGCCGGGCTGGAGCCGTTGGCCGACGCGCTGCTGGCCGATCCGAAGAAGCAGCCGGATGCCGAGGCCGCCGCCTTCGTCAGCGCCGACAAGGGTGTCGCCGACGTGAAGGCGGCGCTGGATGGCGCCCGCCACATCCTTGTCGAGCGTTTCGGCGAAGATGCCGAACTGGTCGGCCGCCTGCGCACCGCCATGGCGGACAAGGGCGTCGTCACCTCCAAGGTGATCGAGGAGAAGAAGGCGGAGGGCGCCAAATTCTCCGACTATTTCGACTTCTCGGAGAACTGGTCGAAACTGCCGTCGCACCGGGCTTTGGCGCTGTTCCGCGGCCGGGCACAGGGCGTGCTCGACATCCGCCTGGATTTGCCGGTCGAAGAAGGCCAGCCCCACCCGGCGGAGGGTACCATCGCCGTCCACACCGGCATCCGCGACCAGGGCCGCCCGGCCGACAAGTGGCTGTCGGACGTGGTGCGCTGGACCTGGAAGCTGAAGATCGGCCCGCATATCGAGACCGACCTGATGGGGAGCTTGCGCGAACGGGCGGAGGATGAAGCGATCCGCGTCTTCGCCCGCAACCTGCACGACCTGCTGCTGGCCGCCCCGGCCGGCCAGCGCGCCACCATCGGGCTCGATCCCGGCATCCGCACCGGCGTGAAGGTCGCCGTCGTCGATTCCACCGGCAAGCTGGTGGAGACGACGACCATCTATCCGCACCCGCCGCGCAACGACTGGGACGGCTCCATCGCCGTGCTGGCGGTGCTGGCGGCGCGGCACAAGGTGGAGCTGATCTCCATCGGCAACGGCACCGCTTCGCGCGAGACCGACAAGCTCGCCGCCGACCTGATGAAGCGCCATCCGGAACTGTCCCTGACCAAGCTGGTGGTCAGCGAGGCCGGCGCCTCGGTCTATTCGGCGTCGGAAACCGCGGCGCATGAGTTCCCCGGCCTGGACGTCAGCCTGCGCGGCGCCGTCTCCATCGCCCGCCGCCTGCAGGACCCGCTGGCCGAGCTGGTGAAGATCGAGCCGAAGTCGATCGGCGTCGGCCAGTACCAGCACGATGTCGCCGGCGGCAAGCTGGCGCGTTCGCTGGACGCCGTGGTCGAGGATTGCGTGAACGCGGTCGGCGTCGATCTCAACACCGCGTCGATCCCGCTGCTGACCCGCGTGTCGGGCCTGAACGAGACCATCGCCCGCAACATCGTCGAGCATCGCGACCGCAACGGCGCCTTCCGCTCGCGCAAGCAGTTGCTCGACGTGGCGCGGCTGGGTCCGAAGACGTTCGAGCAGGCCGCCGGCTTCCTGCGCATCCGCGACGGCGAGAATCCGCTCGACGGCTCGGCCGTCCATCCGGAAGCCTATCCGGTGGTCCAGCGCATCGTGAAGACGACGGGCCGCGACCTCGGCAGCGTCATCGGCGACGCCCGTTTCCTGCGCGGCCTGAATGCGGAGGAGTTCACCGACGAGCGCTTCGGCCTGCCCACCATCGAGGACATCATCAAGGAGCTGGAGAAGCCCGGCCGCGACCCGCGTCCGGAGTTCAAGACCGCCACCTTCAAGGAGGGTGTGGAGGAGCTGAAGCACCTTCAGCCGGGGATGATGCTGGAGGGAGTCGTCACCAACGTCACCGCCTTCGGCGCCTTCGTCGACATCGGCGTCCATCAGGACGGGCTGGTGCATATTTCCCAGCTTGCCAACAGCTTCGTGAAGGATCCTCACACAGTGGTGAAGGCCGGCGACGTGGTGAAGGTGAAGGTGCTGGAGGTGGACATCCCCCGCAAGCGCATCGCCCTGACCATGCGCATGGGCGAGGAAGCCCCGCGTCCGGCCCGCCGGGAAGAGCGCCGCGAGGACCGGGGACCGTCCCGTCAGCCGCAGCAGCAGGATCGCCGTCCGGCGGCCCCCGCGCCGAAGGCTGCACCGAAGCCTGCCAAGGCGCCGGAGCCGGTCAACAACGCCTTCGCCGAGGCGTTCGCCAGGGCGCAGGCGGGCAAGAAGAAGTGAGGTTTGGGTAGGGTGATGCCCCTTCCCTCCCACGGCTTCGCGGGAGAGGGGAGATTCGCAGGACGGCGGCAGTCCCCTCTCCCACCGAAGGTGGGGGAGGGTTAGGGAAGGGGCAACCGTCGCAACCACTCCCAAAAAAAGTCCCCTCGTCCGCGGGGGGAACGAGGGGACGAAGGCCGATGGCTTGGCCGTTACGGGGATGTCATTCGGCCGCCATCAGCACCGGAGCCTCGTCGCGCAGCCGGTTCACCGCGACATAGCGGTCCAGCGCGTCCAGGCATTCGGCCAGGGTTCCGGAACCGACCGCGCGGCAGTCCTCGAAGGCGTGCGGTTCGGGGCGGAACCAATGGGTGATGTAGCATTCCTCGCGCCCATCCAGGCTGAGGGTGAGGGCGAAGCGGCCCTCACGCCCGATGCGGGCTTGAGCGGCGCGCAGACGCGCCTGGACCTCTTCTATCGTCATGGGATGATATCCTTCCCTTGATGTCCGCCTGCGGTCAGGCAGCGTGGGCGAATGTCCTGTCTTTCGATTGCCCGTCTTCCGATTCCGAGTCTTCCAACCGTCGAGCCCAGTCGATGTCACGCGACAACGAATCGACCAGGACGCGGGCCGCGCCTGCGGTTTCCGCCGGGGTGTCGGACCGCAACAGTCCCGACAGCCGCATCGCCAGCGTTTCGGCCTCCGCCTCCACCCAACGGGCGTAGTGGCGGCGGCGCTGGTCGCGATTCCAGTACCAGCGCGGCAGATGGGCGTTGGCCCGCTCGAATTCGCCTTCCCAGGCGCTCATGCGGAACAGTCCGCTGGGCGACCGGTCGCCGGTGCTGTGAGTCGTATGGATGGTCGTCTGGGTCATGGGGCGTCCGTCAGGCGGCTTCCCGCCCGTCCTCTTCCTCGCGCTTCAGAATCTCGGCCTTCTTCTGGGCGAACAGGCCGGTGATGCGGTGCTGGGCGGCGCGGTCCACTGCGCCGATCTCGCGCAGCCGGGTGCCGACGCCAGACCGCCAGACTTCTTCCAGGTCATCCAGGTCCAGGCAGGACCCCAGGCGGCGCTTCACCTCCGACTCGAAGGCTTCGACGGCGGAGGGCTGCAGGTCCGGATTGGACTTGGCGGCATAGAAGGCCTCCGACTCCTCCCGGTACTTGCTGTCGTCGAACTGGCCCATATAGACATCGGCGGCCAAGCCCAGTTGCAGCAGGCATTTGCCGACCGCGTCGGTCATCGACATCTTGAAACACTCGTCGTCCGGCATCTCCATGCCGTTGCGGCGGCGGACCATCTCGGTCCCGCCCCACTGCGGGCCGGTGAAGCACTTCTCCTTGCTTTCCGGGTCGATGTACCAGACGCGGGCGCAGATGAAGATCATCCGTTCCGCAATGGTCCAATCGACCTGCTCGTAACCCCAGCCCTTGCCGATCGGCCCGAACACCTCCGTCATCATCTGGAAGCGCCAGGTCGGGTCGATCTGCGTCCCACGGAAGCCGCCGGAGCGGGTGAAGGGCTTGGTCGCCTTCGGATCGGTGCGCTTCAGCCGGTTCCACAGGAACATGGTGTCGATGCGCTGCGGCTCGGCCGGCTTGGCTCCGCCGGTAGACCCCTTGGAACCATGGGAGCCGCGGCTGCCGCCGGTCTTCGGCTGGGCCGGGGTGGTCTCCGTCACGTTGGACTCGGCTACGCTGGATTCCACAGCTTCAGTATCGGCAACGACGTGGTCGGTCTTGCTCATGCGTCCCATGCTTTGGGTCCTTCTTGTCCAAACGTTTCGGCTCTCCCCTCACCCCAGCCGGCGGTCAGCACTGTTTCCAGACTGAGTTCCACCGCGTTCGGGTCAGCGGAGGGTCCCCAGGATTGCGCCTCTGCCAAGGAACGGCGCGGCGGTGCGCCATAGCGCAGGCTGAGCCGGCCCTCGCGGTCGCGCGCGAGATAGAGACCGCCGGAGCGGCCATCAGCCTGATCGACCGCAACGAAGGCGATGCGGGCGTCATCCGGCATCAGCGCCTTCAGGGCGGCCTCGTCCTCCTTCACCGCCAGCGCCGCCGCACGGTTGGCGACCAGCCGGTCGGCAAGCGCGCGGAAGCGGTTGTGCCGCCCCATGTCGAAGACCCGGCCGTTCTCATAGGACGGGCCCTCCATCGGCAGCGGGTCCGCCGGCTCGACATCGTTGACGACGTGCCACCAGAAGGCCTCCAGCGTCTCCACCAGCCGCTCGACGTCATCAGGGCGCCGATCCACCGTCATCAGGCTGTGGCCGGTCGGGCGCAGGATCGACAGCAGCGCGCGGTCCAGCCCGACCACCGCCAGCTGATGCTGGACCTGCCAGTGATAGCGGCGGGCGAGGTCGGCATCGGTCTGGAAGCCGCTGTTGAATTTCGCCTCCACGATGGTGTCGAGCGCACCGTCGGCCACGCTGCTGGTCAGGAAGTCGGGGTGGGCGACCATCCAGTCATGCTCGGCATGGCGATAGGTGTCGGGCGCCTCCACGCAAGCGCGGCCGGTGGCATGGGCGACGAAACGCGGGTGCAGATGCTCGGTCGCGATGCCGATCTGCACGGCGGCGACGAGATCCAGATTTTCGGGCTCGATCCGGCCGGTCTTCTCGCGCCACAGCGACAGCCAGTCGCCGGCCATCACGCGCGTCGCATCCGACGACCCGATCCGCCCCGCCCGCAAGTCCCGCTGTGCCTGAGTGATCGCCATGCTTTTCCCGACTTCCCGAACCCCGAAGCGAGACCGCTGCTGCGACTTCGCAGCATGTTTTCGAGCAGCCTCACCGGACCCTGAATATGGGATGCGAACACGCAGCTTTCAAGAACAAAACGTGAACCTATGACTTGGCCGTAGACCAACCCAAAGTCCTGGAAACACGCTATATTTGGTGTCTTCTGCCGAGAGTCGTCACAAGTCAAAACGGATGGAGTAGGAACGTCCGTTTTTGCGAGTCGAGGGAAATCGGAACGCACGCCGCGACTCGCACCGCAGCAGCCTTTTACATGCGAAGCGCTCGCACCACATGGACGGCGACTCCGGCCACCTGGGCGCTGTCATAGGCGGTGGGACGGCAGTCGGGATCGGTCGAAACCGGCATCAGATGGGGCGGAAAAAAGCGATAGCCGCAGATCGTGCCCTCGCCCACAGTCACCACCACGTCGCCAGCCTGCGGCGTCAGCACGTCCAGCGGCTCCAGCACCACGCAGTCGCGCGGCAGCACGCCGGCGGCATCCAGGCTCTTGGACAGAATGCGAAGCGCGAAGGCTCGGCGGGAGGTGCGGCCGTCCATCGCCACCGACGCGGCACCGTCCTTCAGCGCCCCGGCCAGGAACGCCTCCCCCGCCCGGCGGCCGAGATCGAGGAAGATGTGCGCCTGTTCCAGCGTCAGCACCGGCACACGGGAGACCGGCGCATAGGCGTGATCGTCGAGGAATCGCGGCTCCGACCCGGCGACGCGGGCCAGCCGGGCCAGCGTGTCGGCGCTGGGAACGCTGCCCATCACCGGATCGCGCAGGAAGCGGGTCAGGTTGGTGGCGGTGACGCCGGCCAGCCGCGCCCAGCCGCCGGCGCTCCAGCCCTTCGCCTCCATGACGCCGGTCATCCAGCGCAGGATGGCTCGCCGCGTGTCGTCCATCGCTTTCCCCCTCGCCTGCCCCACCTTGTCCTACACGGTACCGACGGGGTGGGGGAAGGCGCGATGGACTAGAACGCCCTGCGATTTCGCAGTGCCGCCTTGGACTCTGCCTTGGCGGCCCCATCTGTGCGGCAGCGAAACCACCTTGGGAGATGCGACCATGATCGTCACCAGCACCGACTCCATCGAAGGCCGCCAGATCACCCACTATCTCGGCATCGTCGCAGGCGAGGCGATCATGGGCGTCAACGTGTTCCGCGACCTGTTCTCGTCGGTGCGGGACATCGTCGGCGGCCGAGCCGGCGGCTATCAGGCGGCCCTGCGCGACGCCCGCGAGGCGGCCTTCGCCGATCTGGAGGAGTCGGCCCGCGCGCTGGGTGCCGATGCCGTGGTCGGCGTGGATGTCGATTACGAAGTGCTGGGCAAGGAGAACGGCATGCTGATGGTGTCGGTGAACGGGACCGCCGTCCGGCTGCGGTAAAGACATCCCCTAACCGTAAGCGTCACCGAAGGCGTCTGGACAGACACAACCGTATGGGTAGACTGCCGCTCCAGCAAACAATCGGGAGGGGGATGCTCATGCGTGGGGTTGTCCGCGGTTCCATCTGGTCCGGCTGCCTCGGCGGCCTCGCCATGGCGGCTTGCCTTTTCGGCGCCCTGCCGGCGCTGGCCTTGGACGGCATCGTCGAGAAGAAGGTCTTCGAGATGCCGTCCTACACCACCACCGGCGGCGGGACGATCAAGAACGTCCGCATCGGCTGGGAAAGCTACGGCAAGCTGAACGAGGCCAAGGACAACGTCATCCTCATCACCCATTTCTTCAGCGGCAGCAGCCACGCCGCCGGGAAATACAAGGCCGACGATGCGGCTCCCGGCTATTGGGACAGCATCATCGGCCCCGGCAAGCCGCTGGACACCGACAAATACTTCATCATCAGTTCCGACACGCTGGTGAACCTGTCGCCGAAGGACCCCAACGTCGTCACCACCGGCCCGGCCAGCATCAACCCGGACACCGGCAAGCCCTATGGCATGAGCTTCCCCGTCGTTACCATCCAGGACTTCGTCAATGTCCAGAAGGCGCTGATCGACAGCCTGGGCATCAAGACGCTGCAGGCGGTGATGGGCGGCTCGATGGGGTCGCTCCAGGCCTTCGAATGGGGGGCCGACCACCCGGAGATGGTCAAGCGCGTCATCGCCGCCATCGGCGGGCCGGAAGCCGATCCGTTCCTGATCGGCTGGCTGAACCTGTGGGCCGCGCCGATCAAGCTCGATCCCAACTGGAACAACGGCGACTATTACGGCAAGGCGGAGCCGAAGGCCGGCCTGACCGAGGCGCTGAAGCTGGTCACCCTGCAGGCGCGGCACTGGAAATGGGCGGATGCCGCCTTCGGCCGCAAATGGGCGGAGGACGGCAAGGACCCGAAGGCGGCGATGGGCAACCAGTACGCCATCGAAGCGTGGCTGGACAAGGCGGCCGCCGGCCGCGCGGCGGTCAGCGACGCCAACCATTTCCTCTATCTGGTGAAGGCCAACCAGACTTTCGTCACCGGCAACGGCGGATCGCTGGAGGATGGTCTGGCGAAGATCAAGGCGCCGGTTCTGCTGATCGCGTCGGCCGACGACCTCGTCTTCCCGCCCGACCGCAACATGCGCCCGCTGAAGGACCGATTGGAAAAGCAAGGCAACAAGGTGGAGTACACCGAGTCGATCACCTCGACCCTTGGCCATCTCGACGGCGTGGTGAACATCGGCAAGGCCGGCGACACGATCGCACAGTTCCTGGCGAAGTGAGTCCGGGCTGGCTTCGAATGCCCCCTCCCCATCCCTCCCCCGCCTTCGGCGGTGGAGGGGGTTGGATGCTTGGCAGTGTGAACGGCTGGCATAGGAGCGGCGGCAGTCCCCTCTCCCGCGAAGCTCTCGCACAAAGCTTTGCTTTGTGCTGACGCGACAGGCGGACCATAGGTCCGCTGAGAGCGGGGGAGGGTTAGGGAGGGGGCACCCGCAGCACTCCCCCTACTCCGAGATCGGCGTCCCGCGGAAATTCAGCAGGCTCGGTGCCTTATCGATGATCTCCTCCAGGATCAGCGACGCCGTTTCCAGATCGCGGTCCAGCTCCGGCCCCAGCTTGCCGGCATAGTTGGGCCGCTTCAGCTTTTCCGCCGCGTCGTGCAGGCTGCGCAGCTCGGCCACGAAAATCTCGCGGGCGCCCATCGGCAGGATCGGATTCGCCGACAGCACGAAGAAGAAGCGCATGCTGGCGCGCACCAGAAGCGCCAGCATCACCATGTCCAGCTTCTCGAACTGGTCGCGCAAGTCGTCGGAGCGGGCATCGACCAGATTGCGCATGCGCTGCTCGATCAGGATGACCAGCGCCTGGAACTCGCCGACCTTGTCGCGGAAGTCGCGATAGGCGCCGAAGCTGTGCTTGCTCGCCTCATGCTCGGCCAGCTGGGCCAGTTTCGACGCTTCACGGCACTGGCGCTCCAGCGCGCCCAGCAGTTCCTTGACCTCGGCTCGGGTGTATTGGCGCTTGCTCATGGTGCTCGGCGGGATTCGGACGTGCGATAGCACGATCGGTCAAGCTATAGCACAACCCATGGGCTGCAACCTATCCCGTGCTCAATGGTCCGCCTTCACCGGCCCGCCCGGCCGGCGCACCAGCGGCATGAACAGCAGCGCACCGAAGAACACGGCCGACATCAGCAGCATGGCGTCGTTGAAGGTCAGGATCAGCGCCTCGCGCTGGACCAGCCCGACCAGCCGGGCCATCGCGGCGGCGGTGGGATCGGCCACCAGCCCGTCGAAGCGCTGGCTGAGGTTGTCGACCATCTGCTGCACCTCCGGCCGGGCGAGGTTCATGTTGTCGCCGAGCCGGTTCAGGTGCAGCGCGTTGCGGTCGGTCAGCACCGTGTTGATCGCGGCAAGGCCGATGGCGCCGCCCAGGTTGCGCATCAGGTTATAGAGGCCCGACGCGTTCTTCAGCTTGTCCGGCGGCAGGGTGCCGAGCGCCACGCTGTTGATCGGGATGAAGCACAGCATCAGCGACATGCCGCGTACCGCCTGCGGCAGGAACAGCTCCCAGAAGCCGGTCTCGGCGGTGAAGTGGCTGTTCAGCCAGACACCGGTGCCGAACAGGATCAGCCCAAGCGCGAGCATGGCGCGCAGGTCCATCCGCTTCGACAGGGCGCCGGCGATCGGGGCCGACATGAACTGGAAGGCGCCGGTCACGAACATGATCTCGCCGATCTGCAGACTGTTGAAGCCACGCACGCGGGCCAGGAACAGCGGCTGCAGATAGACCGACCCGTAGAGGCCGATGCCGAGGATGAAGCTGTAGAGCGACCCGATGGCGAAGTTGCGGTCGGCGAATGCGCGCAGTTCCACGATGGGATTGCGGTAGGACAGCACCCGCCAGAAGAACCCCACGGCGGAGACAGCCGCCACCACGGCCAGCCCGAAGATCACCTCGTCGTCGAACCAGTCGTTCCGCGGCCCCTCCTCCACCACATATTCCAGGCTGCCCAGGAAGGCGGCCATCAGCGCCAGCCCGACGAAATCGAAGCCCTTGCGCAGTTCCGGATTGGGCCGGTCGACATCGACCAGGAACCAGACCAGCGAGGTCACCAGGATACCGGGGATGACGTTGGCCAGGAACAGCCAGTGCCAGGACATGTGCTGGGTCAGATAGCCGCCCAGCGTCGGGCCGATGGTCGGCGCCATGGTGGCGACCAGCCCCATCATCACCGAAACGCCCGCCCGCTTTTCCGGCGGAAAGATCATGAAGCTGGTGGCGAACACCGTCGGGATCATGGCGCCGCCGATGAAGCCCTGCAGCGCGCGCCAGACGATCATCGATTCGATGCCGCCGGCAAAGGCGCAGGCGACGCTGGTCAGGGTGAAGCCGGCGGCGGCCATGGTGAACAGCACGCGGGTCGACAGGATGCGCGACAGGATGCCCGACAGCGGGATCATCACGACCTCCGCGATCAGGTAGGAGGTCTGCACCCAGGAAATCTCGTCGGCGCTGGCCGCCAGCCCCGCCTGGATTTCCGACAGCGAGCTGGAGACGATCTGAATGTCGAGGATCGCCATGAACATGCCGACGACCATCGCGAAGAAGCCGGCGATGTCGCGGGGTGTGAGCGGGCGCATGCCCTGGGCCGGTGTCGCCATGGAACCGCTGCCTTCCGTCGCGGCCGAACGGCTGCCGCCCCCAGGCGAGGGGGCGCGGCTCCGGCCTGAATGTCACTCGGTTTGATGGCGGGGACGCCGCCCCCGAAGGGGGAGAAGGGGCGGCGCCCCCGCCGGAGCCGTGACCGCCTACTTGGCGGCCACCGCCTGCTTGTCGGACAGCGCGCCGAACACGCCGCCACTCGCCACATGCGGCGCGGCATCGGCGCCGCGGGTGTCGACCTCCGCCACCACCGACAGGCCGGGACGCAGCAGGCCGGCCAGCGCGTTGTCGCGCGGCAGCGCGATCCGCACCGGCACCCGCTGCACGATCTTGGTGAAGTTGCCGGTCGCGTTCTCCGGCGGCAGCAGCGAGAACTTGGACCCCGACGCCGGGGCGAAGCTCTCCACCGTGCCGGTCAGATGGCGGTCGGGGAAGGCATCGACGGAGATGCTGACCTGCTGACCGGGGCGCATGTGCGCCAGCTGGGTTTCCTTGAAGTTGGCGACCACATAGACGTCGGGCAGCGGCACCAGCGACAGCAGCTGCACGCCGGGCCGGGCATATTGGCCGACCTGGACGCCGCGGTTGCCGATCACGCCATCGACCGGCGCGCGGATCACGGTGTTGTCCAGATCGTTGCGCGCGGTCTGCAGCGTTGCCTGGGCCTGGGCCAGATGGGCCTCCGTCTCGGTCCGGGTCGCGTGCAGGACGTTGACCTGCTCGTTCTCCGACGCCAGCGCCGCCCGCGCCTTCGCGACCTGGGCCACCGCCTTGCGCAGGTCGGCGTCGGCGGTCTCCAGCTTCTGCCGGCTGGTCCAGCTGTCGCTGGCCAGCGACCGGCTGCGCTCGAACTCCTGCTGGGCGCGGCGCTGTTCGGCCTCGGCACTCGCCAGCGTGGCGGCGGCCTGGTCGATCACCGTGCGCTGAAGCTCCAGCTTGCTGTCCAGCGTGCCGAGCGCCGCCTTCTGCGCGGTGACGGCGGCTTCGGCCTCCGCCACCTTGGCGCGGAAGTCCTGGTCGTCCAGCACCGCCAGCACGTCGCCCGTCCGCACCAGCTGGTTTTCCGCCACCTTCACATCGCGGACATAGGCGGAAATCTTCGGGCTGACGACGGTGATGTCGCTCTGCACATAGGCATTGTCGGTCGACTCGAGGAACCGCCCCGTGGTCCACCAATGTTCGCCGGCGACGGCGCCACCTGCCAGCACAGCCAGCGCAACGCCCGACAGCACGATCTTCCGTACGCCATTCGCCATTGTCTCTATCCCCAATCCACCGCGGTCCGATTCGCAGTCCCGCCGATGCGCTCTTGCCGGCGCCGTCACGGAAAAGAAACTGAACCGTTCAGTTTAGTCTTGCCGGAAGATGGCGGACGGCCTATCTCTTGTCAAGACCGAACTGAACGGTTTAGTTTTTGGCAATTGATGTCAGGGGGCTTGTCGGGCGATGCGGAACGCGGTAGGGGCCAGGAACATGGACCGAGGCAGCATGGACTCTGGCAACATGGACTCTGGCGAGGCACGCATGACCACCTTGGTTGCCCCCACCCCCGAAGCAGGATCGAAGCAGGCCCAGATCATGGAGGCCGCAGGCACCCTGTTCCTGGAACATGGCTACAGCGCCGTCAGCATGGATGCCGTCGCCAAGAAGGCGAACGTGTCCAAGGCCACCCTGTACGCGCATTTCGGCAGCAAGGAGGAGCTGTTCCGGGCGATGGTCGCCTGCGAATGCGCGAACTCCGTGATGAGCAGCGTCTGGGACGAGGCGATGGACCTGCCGGCGGCGGACGGCCTGCGCCTGATCGGCCGCACCTTCGTCCGCTTCATCGCCTCGCCCAAGGCGCTGGGGGTCTACCGGATGGTGCTGGGCGAGGTGCTGCGCCAGCCCCAGCTCGCCCAGGCCTTCTATGAAAGCGGTCCGGCCGAGACCTTCCAGCGTGCCCGCCAGTTCATGGCCCATATGGCGGACAAGGGCGAACTGGCGATCACCGACTGCGATCTCGCCACCCACCAGTTCTTCGGGCTGCTGAAGGCCAACATGCACATGAAGCTGCTGCTGTGTCTGAGCGAACGGCCGGGCGACGAGGAACTGGAACGCTACGTCGACGCCGCCGTCGACCTGTTCGCCAAGGGCTACGCCCCGGACAGGAGTTGACGGCAAGCGTTCAAAACACACGGTTGGCGCCAGCGGCAATCGAGAGACACTAACCCGGAATCCGCGCGCAGAATTCGCCCCTTCGGCTTGTCACCGGCAAAGGCTTCCTATAGCGTGCCGAAGGCATACCCGCGTAACGGTGCGTGACGGATTGGCCGATGGATTATGAGACCACCTTCATCGCGCAGGTCATTACCGTCATTGGCTTTGCAGTCGGACTGTCGATCGTCGTAGCCTCCGGCCGTTATCCCCGGCATATCCGCGAATCCCTGCGCGCCTATTCTTATGGAAAATTTCTGCTGGGGTCCGCTTTCCTCATCGCCGGGCTGCGCACCGGTCAGGCGCCGGAACTGCTGATTCCACTCGCCAACGGCATGGGGCTGGCGGGACTGACGATGAACTACACCAGTGTCCGCCATCTGCAGAGCCGGCCGGCCAAGCCCTATCTGCCGGCGGTCGTCGGGCTGGTGGTGGCATCTCTCTGTCTGCTGCTTCTGCTTGCCGGCGGCGGCATCGCGTCGGTCCGCATCCTGACAAGCGCGGCAACCTGCGCGGTGTTGTTGGGCATCGCGTTCGAGGTGCTTGTCCGCTACGAGGGACGCGGAATCCCCCATTACGTCACCGGAGTGCTGTGCGCCGCGCTCGCTACGGTCTATCTGGTCCGTATGACCGCCGGCCTGACGCAGGAGGAGGCGCCGGTCGCCCACATGCTGGATGACCGGGTCGAACGGATTACCTTCCTGCTGTCGCTGTTGGGGACCGTGATCGGGGCAATCAATTATGTCCTGATGGCCAGCGACGAGTTCAACCGCGAGCTGTCCAAGCTCGCCCACACCGACGGGCTGACCGGTGCCCTGAACCGCCGCCGCCTGTTCGAAATGGGCGAGGTCGAATTCCGCCGGGCCCGTCGCTATGGCCGGGACCTGACCGTGCTGGTCCTCGACATCGACCGCTTCAAATCGATCAACGACCGCGCCGGCCACCCCTTCGGCGACCGGGTGATCCAGGCGGTGGTCGACTGCTGCATCGGCCAGATCCGGCGCGAGGACGCGTTGGGCAGGATCGGCGGGGAGGAGTTCGCCATCCTGTTGCCCGAAACCGGAGTGGAAGCCGGCCGGATGCTGGCCGAGCGTCTGCGCGGCGCTATCGAACGCCAACTGGCCCAGCTCGGCGCCGAGGCCGGCGTGACGGTCACCTGCAGCATCGGCGGCGTCAGCCTGACCCGGGCACACAGCGAGTTTTCCGACCTGATGGCCCAGTCGGACAGCGCGCTTTACGACGCCAAGCATGCCGGGCGCAATCAGGTGCGCTTCTTCCCCGAAGCGGCGCATCCGGTGCCCATGCCCGCCTGATCCCCGCCTGTGGTCCGGCAAGCGGGGCCGGTTAGAAAAAACGGCCGGCGCACGGCCGCCTTTACCCGCGCGACCGCTTGCCGCATTATCCGCGCCGGTCCCCCCGGACGGTTTGCCCCGCCCGATCCTTCGGGGTCCGATCCGGCTCCTTCCCTTCCGGCAACATCGGCGTAAGGTCGTGGTTCTTTCCAATCTCGGCTCCGGCGGCCTGGAGCCGCAGCGGTCGCAGCTGACGCTCGGCACGAAAATCAGGCTCATCAACTGGGGGCTGGTCCTGCTGATCTGCACGATCACCGGGGTCGGCGTCGGGCTGCTCTATTCCGCCGCCGGCGGCCATTGGAAGCCCTGGGCCCAGCCGCAGCTGGTCCGCGCCATTCCCGGCCTGATCCTGATGCTGGGCATCGCGTTGGTGGATATCCGCCACCTGATGAAATCGGCCTATGTCATCTTCTTCGTCGTGCTCTGCCTGCTGATCGCGGTGGAGCTGATGGGCCGCATCGGCATGGGCGCGCAGCGCTGGATCGACCTCGGCTTCTTCCAGCTGCAGCCGTCGGAGCTGATGAAGCCGGCGCTGACGCTGGCGCTCGCCCGCTATTTCCACGGGGTGACGCTGGACCAGATTGGCCGGCCGCTGCTGCTGATCCCGCCCCTGCTGCTGGTCTTCACACCGGTGGCCTTCGTGCTGATGCAGCCGAACCTCGGCACCTCGCTTCTGCTCATCATGGGCAGCGGCGCCATCTTCTTCGCCGCCGGCGTCCGGGTGTGGAAGTTCCTGCTGGTGATCGGCGGCGGCCTCGGCGCCATTCCCGTCGCCTGGGAGTTCCTGCACGACTACCAGAAGCAGCGCGTCTACACCTTCCTCGATCCGGAGACCGATCCGCTCGGCGCCGGCTACAACATCCTGCAGTCGAAGATCGCGCTCGGCTCCGGCGGGCTGTTCGGCAAGGGCTTCATGTCAGGCTCGCAAAGCCAGCTGATGTTCCTGCCGGAAAAGCACACCGACTTCATCTTCGTCGTCCTGGCGGAAGAGTTCGGCATGGTCGGGGCCGCCACGCTGCTGGCGCTCTATGTGCTGCTGTTCATCTATGGCTGGGTCATCGCGCTGAACAGCCGAAGCCAGTTCGGCCGGCTGGTCG
This sequence comes from Azospirillum sp. B2RO_4, assembly GCF_051124815.1. Taxonomy (NCBI): domain Bacteria; kingdom Pseudomonadati; phylum Pseudomonadota; class Alphaproteobacteria; order Rhodospirillales; family Azospirillaceae; genus Azospirillum; species Azospirillum sp. B2RO_4. The sequence goes on from NZ_CP118487.1 coordinate 458,407, forward strand.
CCGTCGGCATGACGGCGCAGTTCTTCCTGTACGTCTTCGTCAACGTGGCGATGGTGATGGGGCTGATCCCGGTCGTCGGCATCCCGCTGCCGCTGGTGTCCTATGGCGGCTCGGCGATGATGACGCTGATGATCGGCGTCGGCCTGCTGCTGAGCATGTCGGTCCATCGCGACGTGCGCATCCCCAAAAGCGGCGTCACCGACGTCTGACGGGCCGATCCTTATCTGCTGAGGTACGCCGCCAGCCCACAGGTGCACCCCGCCCGCGCGGTTGCCTCTCCGCCCTGCTCTCGCGATATCGGGGAGGAGGCCGACCGATATTTCGGGTCGGCCCGGCAGCAGCGGGAGGAAACGGCCATGCGGAGAATTGCAGCGGGACGCGGCGTGCGGAGGACCACCCTGATCGGCGCGGGCCTCGCGGCTCTGTTGGCCACCGCCGGCCCCGCGCTGGCGGACTCGCTGTTCAGCCACATCGGCGGCAGCTTCAGCGAGACGTCGGGCTCCTTCGATCCCTCGCGCTGGCAGCGGTCGGACGGCTGGAAGGCCGGCGGGCACATGAACTGCACCTGGAGCCGCGCCAACGTCACCTCCCGCAAGGGCCACCTCGCCCTGACGGTGGACGACCGCCTCACCGGCTACGACCGCTATTCCTGCGGCGAATACTCGACGCACCGCTTCTACGGCTACGGCGCCTACACGGTGAACCTGAAGGCGGTGAAGGCCGACGGGGTGATGACCTCCGTCTCCCACTACACCGGCCCGCCCTTCGGCGATCCGTGGGACGAGATCACGCTGGGCATCGCCGGCAAGGACACCACCAAGCTGGAGATCAGCTACGTCGTCAACGGCGTCGGGCATCGCAATGCGGTGATCGATCTGGGCTTCGACGCCGCCAAGGGCTTTCACAGCTACGGCTTCGACTGGAAGCCCAACGGCATCGTCTGGACCGTCGACGGCAAGCCGGTCCACGAGGTCTCCGGCCGGCCGGAGCAGTTGCCGCGCATGCCGGGCCGGCTGATGCTGCGTTTCTGGAGCGCGTCCGGCGACACCCAGTGGCTGCACCGCTTCACCTATCCCGGCCATCCCCTGACGGCCGAGGTCGCCTCCGTCACCTTCCGCGAGGACCCGGCGAACCTCAGCAACTGAGGGGCCGGGCTCAGTCCAGCGCTTCGGCGCCCAGGTAGGATTCAACGACGCGGGGGTCGGCGACGACCTCCGCCGGGACGCCGTCGGCGATCTTCTCGCCATGGTCCAGCACCACCACGCGGTCGGACAGCGCCATCACCGCGCGCATGACATGCTCGATCATCAGGATGGTCAGCCCCTCGCGCCGGTTCAGGTCGCGCAGGACCTCGACCATCCGGTCGACCTCGGTCGGACGCAGACCCGCCAGCACCTCGTCCAGCAGAAGCAGGGTCGGACGGGTGGCCAGCGCACGGGCGACCTCCAGCCGCTTGCGGTCGGGCAATGTCAGGCTTCGGGCCGGGCGGTTGGCCTGATCGGCCAGTTCCAGCCGCTCCAGCACCGCGCGGGCCTGGATGCGTGCCGTCTCCACCGACCGCTCGCGGGCCAGCGCGCCGACCACGACATTCTCCTCCACCGTCAGCTGGCCGAACGGCTTGACGATCTGGAAGGTGCGGCCGATCCCGGCGGCGCAGACCTGATTGGGCTTCAGCCCCGTCAGGTTGCGGCCCTTCAGCGTCACCCGCCCCTCGTCGGGCGGAAAGACACCGGCGATCAGGTTGAAGGTGGTGGTCTTGCCGGCGCCGTTCGGGCCGATCAGCGCGAGGATGCGCTCCTCCGGCACGGTGAAGCTGACCTCCGACACCGCCTTCAGCCCGCGGAAGCGCTTCGACAGGCCCTCGACCTCAAGCAATGCGGTCATCTCAGGCGCCCTCCCCCGGCTGGCGGACAAGACGCAGGCGGCGGGCCAGCCAGGGCCAGACGCCCTCCGGCCGGAACACGACGATCGCCACCAGCGCAGCACCATAGAACAGTTGCTTCAGGCCGGGCAAATCCAGCCCGCCGGCCTCGATCAGGAAGGTCAGCGCCTCGCCCAGCGGGGTCAGGATGAAGGCGCCCAGGATCGGGCCGACCAGCGTGCCGATGCCGCCGACGATGGCCGGCAGGATGATCTCGATGGAGCGGCCCATGGAGAAGACCTGCTCCGGGAACAGATTGTTGAAATAGAAGGCCTGGAACACCCCGCCCAGCGCGGTCAGGGCGGACGACACCGCCACCGCCGTCATGCGGGCGCGGAACAGGTCGACGCCCGACGCCTCCGCCGCGTCCGGCTCCTCGCGCACCGCCAGCCACTGGTAGCCCAGCCGGCTGTGCAGCAGCACCCGCGACAGCAGCAGCGCCGCGACGACCAGCCCCAGCGCCACGTAATAGAACAGCATGGGCGAGCCGCGCAGGTTCAGCGGATCGCTCGCCCCCGCCTCCACCGGCAGGAAGAAGCCGCCGGAGCCGCCGACCCAGGTGATGTGGTCGAAGCCGATGCGCGCCACCTCGGCGAAGGCGATGGTCAGCAGGGCGAAATGCACGCCCTTGACCCCGAAGCGGAAGCCCAGGAAGCCGATGATGCAGCCGGCGGCCACCGCCACCAGCATCGCCAGCACCATGCCGGCCCAGGGGCCGATGCCGAAATGGACGAACAGCGCGGCGCTGACATAGGCGCCCAGGCCGACATACAGCGCGTGGCCCAGCGACAGCAGGCCGGAAAAGCCCATCATCACGTTCCAGGCCTGCCCGACATAGGCGAACCACAGCACCGTGGTCAGCACCGACACCAGATAGCGGTCGGCGACGAAGGGCGCCACCGCCAGCCCCAGCGCCGCCAGCACCAGCAGCACCATCCCGCGCCCGGTAACCACTGCAAAGCCGCTCATGACCGTTTCCCCAACAGCCCTTGCGGGCGCAGCAGCAGAACCACGATCAGCACCCCGTAGCTGAACAGGGATTTCAGGGACGGCGTCAGCAGGAAGCCGGCCAGCGCCTCCGACATGCCGATCAGCACGCCGCCCAGCAGCGCGCCGGGCAGGCTGCCCAGACCGCCGACGATGACGATGATGAAGCTGAGCAGCGTGTATTCCGGCGCCAGCTGCGGCCGGGCATCGACCAGCAGGGTCATCAGCGCGCCGGCCACCCCGACCACGGCTGCGCCGATGCCGAAGGTCAGCGCATAGAGGCCGTCGATGTTCAGCCCGACCACGCGGGCGCCCAGCGGGTTGTCGGCGCAGGCGCGGATCGCCTTGCCGGTCCGGCTGAAGCGGAAGAAGGCGAACAGCGCCGCCGCCACCACGATGGCCGCCGCCCCGGCGCGCAGCCGCACGGCGTCCAGCAGCATCGGCCCGATCTCCACCGTGTCGAAGCTGTAGGGCACCTGGACATTGCGGGCGTCGGGGCCGAACAGCATCAGCATGGCATTGACCAGGATGGTGGCGACGCCCAGCAGCAGGATGAACTGCATGTGCTCCGGCCGCTCGACGAACTTGTTCACCAGCCCGCGCTGCAGAAGCCAGCCGCAGACGAACAACAGCGCCGCCATGATCGGCGCGGACAGCAGCGGGTCCAGCCCGAGCCAGCCGCCCAGCAGCACGGCGCCGTACATGCCCGCCACCATCATCTCGCCATGGGCGAAGTTGACGACGCGCACAACGCCGAAGATGACCGACAGGCCGAGCGCCGCCAGCCCATAGACCAGGCCGGTCAGCAGGCCGGAGGCCGCGATGTTCAAATAATAGTCGATCGGCATGGGCGGCGGATTGTCCGAACGGTTAGGTTCTGCGGGTTAGCAGTCCAAGGGGCATGCAGGCAAGCCAGAACGACCGCGGACCATGCTATTCGGCCTTTCCGGCTATGGCTGTCCGGCCAGCCGCGTCCCGCGCCGCAGGCCGGCGATCCGGTCCGCCACATCGGCCAGCCGGCGCTCCAAAGCCGTGGTCAGGCAGGATTGCGCCGCCGCGGCCACCGCCGGGTCGCCCTCCGTCCCGGCGCGAATCCAGCACAGCGCGGCAACCCGCTCGTGGAAGCGGCGCTCGTCCTGGATCAGGTCGTAGGACGCCGTGGCGCGGGCCGCCGGATCGGCGATGCCGGCCAGGAACCACTCCTGCACCCCACGGGCGCGGCCGTCGAGCAGGGCGAGCACGGGGACGTCGCAGATCAGCCGCCGCAACGGCGCCGTCACCGTGGCGCAGCGCGGATCGGCGACCGGCGCGGGCGGCGGCTCCGGCGGCGGTTGCACGGCAGGCACAGCGGGCGCGGTGGAGGCAGGCACGGCGGCCTCCGGCTGCGGGCGCGTTGCGGGCGGCGGCGCAGCCCTGACCGCAGCCTGCAGCGTCCTCACCGTCGGGGGCGCCGGCCGTTCCGGCATGCTCCCGCCCAGCGAGTCCCGCACCACCCGCACCGGCGTGCCGACCTCCGCCGCCGCGAAGACCGTTTCGATGTCCGCGGGCAGCATGCGGAAGCAGCCGCCGCTGGCCCGCCTGCCCACCGAGTCCGGCTCGTTGGTGCCATGGATGGCGATGGCGGGCCAGCCGAGGTCGAGCGCGAACTTGCCCAACGGGTTGTTCGGCCCCGGCGGCACCGCACGCGGCAGCGACGGCTTGTCGCGCCGCTGGTGTGCCGTCGGCCGCCAGGTCGGGTTGCGGCGCTTGCGCAGGATGGTGCTGTCGCCGACGGGGATCGGTACGCCGGGACGGCCGATGGCGACCGGAAAGCTGCGGACTTCGCCGCCGGCCCCTGTCAGATACAGCCGGCGGTCGGCAAGGCTGATGGCGATCGACGGCGCGCCGGAGGCGTCCCCGGCCGTCCCCTCCACTGGCGTGGACGCGGCAGCCCCGGTTGAGCACGCCGTGGCCCCGGCGATGGCGAGCAGGCCCCAGAAAAGACACCGTGCCAGGATGCCCGCAACGGCTGTTGTCGGTCGGGGGATGACGCCGCGGCCGCGGCCTCCCCGAATGGTCGTAGGTCTACGCATGCGGAAAGTTGATCGCGTGTCCCCTAAAACAGAGTAAACAGCATGGGACGACGGTCTCCGGGGGATGGGGGCCGCCCCGACAGCAAGGACGTGCATCATGGACCAGATCGAGCAGACGTTGGCCGTCGCGACGGAACACCACCGCGCCGGCCGCACCGCGGAGGCCGAACGGCTGTACCGCGACGTGCTGGACGCTTCGCCCGGCCATCCGGACGCCCTCCATCTGCTTGGGGTCATCGCCCTGCAATCCGGCCGGGCGGAGGAGGCGGTCGACCGAATCGCCCAGGCGGTGGCCGGCGACGACGGCTCCCCCCTGTTCCACGCCAATCTGGGCCACGCCCTGCACGCCTCCGGCCGGCAGCGCGAGGCGGCGCTCAGCTTCGCCCGCGCCCTGACTCTGTTGACCAACGAAGGCGAAGGCTGGGGCAATGTCGGCGCGCTCGCGAACCTGATCCGCCGCTATGACGACGACACCCGCGCCGCCGCCGCCGCGGAGGTCGATGCGCGTTACACGATGGGCGACGTGATGCGGCGCCAGTCCCTGCTGTTCCTGCTCAGCGGCGACATCGCCCATTACCGCAATCTGGTGAACACCGCGCTGGAAGACCCCCTGCGCTTCTCCGTGCCTTCGATGCATTACGCCTATTGGGGCATCGCCATGCGGCTGTTCCAGGGCGATGCGCGCAAGGGCGACATCGGCGCCTTCACCAATGGCGAGTTCCGCCGTTTCTACCGGCTTCTGGTGGAGGAGACCGCGCGCCGCTACGGCCTGGACACCCGCCTGCGCCGGGCATCTCCGCGCGCGGCGGTGAAGCGGGTGGCGCTGATCACCAACCAGATGCTGGGCGAAGGCCACCAGCCCACGGCCGATGCGTTCGATTACGCCCGCCGGCTGCAGAACGACCATGGCTGCGAGGTGCTGATCGTCAACCCCAACGCCATGGCGGTGGAGGGGGAGAACGGCTTCGTCCCCGAATACAGCTACAACGTCACCGAGGAATATGACGGCGAGCAGACCATCTCCGCCCAGGGCGCGAGCGTCCGCATGCTGTCCTTCCCACAGCCGCGCTTCGACGAGGAGAAGTTGACCGCCATCGTCGACGCGGTGGAGCGGTTCGATCCCGACGTGATCATCGCCTTCGGCGGGTCCAACACCGTGGCCGACCTGTTCGCCGGCACCCGGCCGGTTGTGTTCCTGCCGACCTCCAGCGGCCTGGCGCCTTCGCTCGCCACCCTCCTGCTGGGTTATGCGCCGGAGGACAGTGCCGCCGGCTGGCCGGAGGAGGCGCGGACGCGTTTCCGTCCCTTCTCCTTCGGCTGGAACCTGCCCGCCGCCGGTCCCGCACGCAGCCGTGCGGAGTTCGGCCTGCCCCCGGACGGGCCGCTTTACGTCGTGGTCGGCAACCGCCTGGACCAGGAGGTCGGGCCGGAGTTCCTGGAGACGCTCGACCGCCTTCTCGACCGCGTGCCGGATGGGCAGGTCGCCTTCGCCGGCGCGGTTTCGGAACTGCCCGGCCGGATCGCCGCCACCCGCAACGCGGCGCGGATGCGTGCGCTGGGCGATGTCGAGGGCATTCGCGGCCTGTACGGCGTGGCGACGGCCTATCTCAACCCGCCGCGCCAGGGCGGCGGCGGCAGCGCCGCATTCGCATTGGCCGATGGCCTGCCGGTGGTGACCTATGCGTGGGGCGACGTCGCCGGCGTGGTCGGGCCGTCCATGACCGTCGCCGACGAGGCGGCCTTTCTGGAGCGCGCCGTGGCGCTCGGGCAGGACCCGGCCGCAAGGTCGCAGGCGGCGGAGGCTGCGCGGACGCGCTTTGCCGAGACGACCGACCGCGCGCGGTCGGTGGAGAAGCTGCTTGACTACGCGCGCGAGGCGCAGGGGCTGTTCTGACGTTGTTCCGAGGCGGCGCCCCGCCGGTACCCCAAAACAGTTCCGCCCGGCTTTCCCACGAAACGGTGCTTCGTGGGAAAGCCGGGCGGCAGAGTTTAGGAAGAACAGGGTTCAGGGCATCGGCCGCGAACGGCGCGTCACGCGGTCACCGGTCGGTGTTCACTGGTCATAGGTTCCCGCCCCGACGATGTAGCGGCCATCCCGGGTGATGTAGGAATGCTTGTGCTCGACCTTGTTGGTCTGGCGGTTCAGCCAGACATAGTCGATGACGGCGTTCGGCTTTTCCTTGGTTTCAGTGATCATCGCCTGGACGATGGGCTTGCCTTCCGCATCCTTCAGATTGGCGGCGTCGGTACCGGCCAGCTTCGGGTTGGCGCCGGAGGCCACATAGCGGCCATCGGTGTCGAAGACGAAGACATACAGTTCACCCCGGCGGAAGCTGCCCTTGGGGTCCTGGAAGGCCTTGGTTGCCTCATCCGGCCCCTTGGCCTTCAGGTAGGCCACGGCGTCGGCGACCAGCGACTTGGCCTGTTCCGGCGTGGCGTGATCGGCCGCGAAGGCGGGAGCGGCCATTAGGGCGGCCGCAACGGCGACCAGGGATGCGGTTCTGCGAATCATGGATGACCACCTTGGATGTGAAGCGTGGAAGGGAAGAGCCAATGATCCGGCAGGGGTCATTCCTCGTGCACGGTTTCCAGCCAGGAGCGGATCGACCACAGAGCCTCCTGGCCCAGCGCCTCGCCGAACTTGGGCATATAGGTCACGCCGTTGCGGATCGAGCCGTTGGTGACGCGCTCCTTGAACCACTCGTCGCCGCCGTCGCCCTTTTCCAGATAGCGCAGGTCCGGAGCGATGCCGCCGGACACTGCACCCAGGCCGTGGCAGCGCGCGCAGTTCTGGTTGAAGGCCGACGCGCCGATCTCGATGGCGCGCTCGTTGCCGCGGTAGGGATTGCTGTCCCGCCAGGCCTCGCCCAGCTTCTCCAGACCGGTGGTGTCGACCGGCTGGGGAACGACATCGCCATGGGCATAGACCAGACCGGGGAGAGCGACGGAACCGATCAGACCAACGGCGGCGGCAAGTCGAATAATCCGTGCATTCATGAGAAAGACGTTCCCTCTGTTTCTAGCCGCCCTGCGGCCTTTGCTTCGCATGAGCAGACGTTATCAGCAGTGGGACCCGCGAATAATTGGACTATGGTAGGACATCGCTGAAAAGAAGACGAAACGTCCAAATAAGAACAGACACGGAAATGGGCGGACCGGATTGCTCCGGCCCGCCCCATCCCGCTTGGCCGCGCCTGATGTCAGGCCTTCGGCAGCTTGAAGACCCAGAGCGAGCCGCCCTGCGTGATGTCCTTCACCAGCTTGGCGACGTCGCCGCCCCACAGCGGCACCGCACCGCCCCAGCCGGAGACGACGGCGACATACTGCTCGCCGTCCATCTTCCAGGTGACCGGGCTGCCGACCACGCCGGAACCGGTCTGGAACTTCCAGACCTCCTTGCCGGACTTGGCGTCGAAAGCCTTCAGATAGCCTTCGGGCGTGCCGGTGAAGACCAGATTGCCGGCGGTGGTCAGGACGCCGCCCCACAGCGGGGCCGGGTTCTTGTATTCCCAGACGATCTTGCCGGTCTTCGGATCGACGGCGCGCAGCGCACCGATGTAATCGTCATACAGCGGCTTGATCGTGAAGCCGGCGCCGAGATAGGCGGCACCCTTCTTGTAGGTGATCGGCTCGTTCCAGATGTCCATGCCCCATTCGTTGGCCGGGACATAGAACAGCTCGGTCTGCGGGTTGTAGGCCATCGGCATCCAGTTCTTGGCGCCCAGGAAGGCGGGAGCCGCGAAGACCGATTTGCCCTTGGCGTCATGCTCCTCGCCGGTGGCCGGCGCGCCGGGCCGGTTGTCGTCGTTGTAGATCGGACGGCCGGTCTCGATGTCGATGCCCTTGGCCCAGGTGATCTTGGTGACGAAGGGCGAGGCGTTGATCAGCTTACCGTTGGTGCGGTCGATGACGTAGAAGAAGCCGTTGCGGTCGGCCTTGCCGCCGGCCTTGATGACCTTGCCGTCCTTCTTCAGGTCGAAGGACACGAACTCGTTGACGCCATCGAAGTCCCAGCCGTCATGCGGCGTGGTCTGGTAATGCCACTTGATCTCGCCGTTGTCCGGATTGATGGCCAGCGTGGACGAGGTATAGAGGTTGTCTCCGGGACGCAGATGCGAGTTCCAGGGCGCCGGGTTGCCGGTGCCGAAGAACAGCGTCTTGGTCTCCGGATCGTAGGTGCCGCCCAGCCAGGTGGCGCCGCCGCCGGTCTTGTACATGTCGCCGGGCCAGCTGGCGTTGGTCTTGCCGGTGACGGTCGAATCCTTGCCGTTCAGCTTGCCCATGTTGCCTTCGATGGTCGGGCGCTGCCACACCAGCTCGCCCGTTTCGGCATCGCGGGCCTCGACCATGCCGATCACGCCGAACTCGCCGCCGGAATTGCCGGTGATGATCTTGCCGTCGACGATCAGCGGGGCGGCAGTGTTGGAATAGCCGTCCTTGTATTCCGCCAGCTTCTTGTTCCACACCACCTTGCCGGTCTCGCGGTTCAGCGCGACGAGGCGGGCGTCCAGCGTGGCGAAATAGATCTTGTCCTTGTAGATCGCCGCGCCGCGGTTGACCACGTCGCAGCAGGGCATGATGCCATCGGGCAGGCGGTGGTTGTATTCCCACTTCTTGTGGCCGGTGCGGGCATCGACCGCATAGAGGCGGGAGTAGGAACCGGTGACGTAGATGGTGCCGTCATAAACGATGGGCTGGGCTTCCTGCCCGCGCTGCTTTTCACCGCCGAAGGAGAAGGACCAGACCGGTACCAGCTTCTTCACGGTGTCGGCATTCAGCTCGGTCAGCGGGCTGAAGCGCTGGGCCTGCGGCCCCATGCCATAGGTCAGGACCGCTTCGGTGTTGGTGGCGCTCTTCAGCAGATCGTCGCTGGACGGGCCGGCAGCGTCGGCGGCCAGGACGCCGGTGGCGCTGAACGCGGTCAGCGAGGCTGCCAGGGCGAGACTTGTAACCAGGCGCTTCATATGCGGTTGCCTCCCAAAACTGATTAAGACGGCACCGCCCGGGGCATGACCCGTCCGTTGCCGCCGGACGGGCGGGTCCGGCGGGCGAAAGCGGGATCGGGGGCGGCTTTTTAAGCTTTTGACGGCCGAAGAGACCGCGTCGCTTTACGATATCGGCAGTGTAGACGGATGATCGGTTGGATAAATTGTCGGATAGTAGCAGGCGTAAACGTCAGCCGGCCGCGCTTCACCCCCCGCGCTTTAATTGACCCGCGGCAGAGCAGCCTGTTCGATCTTCGGCCAGAGATGGGCGACGGAGCGGCGATACTCTTCGCGAAGCACGTCGAGCACTTCGAACCGCGCAGGGATCGGCAGTTCCAACGCTTCCGCCATGTCGAGTCCGGAGTCCACCGCATGACGCAGCGTGCCGTCCAGCCAGGTCAGCCAGTCGCGCGTCTGGGCGACGCAGGACTTGTCGGACCGGATGTGCCCGTGGTTGGGCACCAGCAGCCGGATGTCCAGCGCGTCGACCGTATCCAGCTCCTTCAGCCAGTCGGCGACGGTGGCGTGCGGCGTCGTCGGCGTGCGGTCGCAGAAGACCACGCCGCCGGCGAACAGCACGCCCGTCGTCTCGTCCATAATCATCAGGTCGGCGGCGGTGTGGCCGCTCAGCGGGATCAGCCGCAGCCGGTGGTCGCCGAACTTCACGGTCGAGCCATAGACCGGCTCCGTCGGCACCGTCACCTCGGTGCCGCGCATCCAGTCGCCGACCAGCCGGTACATGTTGTCGGCGATGCCGCTCCCTTCCTCCTGAATGCCGGCGATGGTGCCGGGCAGGGCGGCGATGGGCACATCGGCGAAGGCCTGGGACCCCAGCCAATAGTCGGGATGCAGATTGCTGATGAAGACCTTCCGGATCGGCTTTTCGGTGACCTTGCGGATGGCCGCGCGCATCTCCTCGCCATAGCGGCGGGACGGGCCGGTCTGGATGACGATCACCCCGTCGGCTGTGACGATGAAGCCGGAATTCAGGATGTTGCCGCCATTGGCGCGAGTGAAATGCTTGGTCGATCCTTCGAAGACATAGGTGTCGGGGGCGATGCGCGTCGGCTTCAGATCATAGGTCAGCGGCCCGGCCGCCCGCGCCGAGCCCGTCGCCGCACCGGCCATCAGTGCGGCGGCAAAGGCGGTGGTCAGCGCCAACCGGCGCAGAAGCGGCATGCTCATTGCCCGACACTCCAGGGCTGCTCAGCCGGCTTCAAGGACATCGCCGGTCTCATCGCGGGGCGGGCGCCGGGCGGCGGCATCGGGATCGTCGCGCGAATCTCGCCGCCCTGGTTGTCCCGGCCGCGCAGCACCAGCGCCGTGGCGTCCGGCGGCGGACGCACGTCCAGCGAATAGACCGGATTCTCCGACACCGGCTCCAGACTGTCGATCTTCGCCAGTTCGGCCGAACCGCCGGGAGTCTGCGCCTCGACCCGCAGGGTCTCGACGAAATAGGCGGGGATGCCGTCGACCAGACCGGTGTCATTCGGGTGGCGGATGCGCAGCCGCAGCCGCGCCACCCCATCGGTGTCCGCCGGCCACAGCCGGGCCTGCACCTCGCCGACATGGTCGGCCCAATCCTTCTGGGCATAGGACGTCGGCGGCGCGCTGCAGCCACCGCCCGCCGCATCCACCATCACGCCGGAGACATGCCACACCCCATCGGCGGTCCGTGCCGCACCGCGCACGGCGGTGGCCTGCTGAATCTTGATGCGGGTGGCGATGTAGGGCGCGGCGGTGCCGGGGTGATAGCGCAGCACCAGCGGGAAGGGGTTGAGGTCGGCGATCGCCACCATCTCCACCACTTGGTTCAGCGCCGTGGCGTCGACCGAAACCGGCACCGTGCGCGTATCCTCGGCCGCCGCCGGGGCGTTGACCCTGACGGCATCGTCGAACACGACCGGCGCGCCGGCGAAATACTGGTCGCGCAGCGCCTCCCACATCACTGAGTTCAGCGGGTCGGACGGAGAGTTCGCGGCGAACGCGGTGCCCGCGACGACGATCATCGCGCCGGCAAGTCCTGCTTGGTAAAGGGCGTGTCCCATCCATCTCCTCCCGACCGGCCGAGTTCCTTCCGTCCCGTTCACTCCACCAGCGGCGGTGGCGTGTGGGTGGCGCCATAGGCGGCGAAGATCCTGCCCATGGTCCCGTCCTCGGTCAGCGCCGTCACCGCGTCGCCGATGCTGTAGGCGAGGTCTCGGGAGTTCTCCTTGGTTGCCATGCCGATGTTCCAGTTGGAGGTCATCATGCCCGGCAGGCTCACCGTGGTGACCGGGAATTGCTCGGCCCGCGCACCCAGCGCCGCCTGCACCTGGCTCAGCGGCGCCAGCACCGCCGCCGCCTCGCCGGAGGTCAGCTTCTCGATGGCGGCCTCGGGCGTCGGGCAATGGATGATGCGGCTGCGCAGCCGGCCGCCCTGAAGGCCCAGAAGGAAGAAGTCGGGAACGCTGTCGATCTCCACCGCGATCGGTTCGTCCGGCAGGGTCGCCAGCACGGCGGAGCGCACCCGCTGCGGATCGCGGGCGAGCGCGAACACCTCGTGATGATAGGGGCCGAACAGCACCGCTTCCGGATTCATCAGCCCGAACTGCTTGTCATAGGGGATGTGCATCATGATGTCGGCCAATTCGCCGCCGAACAGGCTGCCGCGCCAGACCGCCACCCGCAGATCGTCCGACACCGTCTCGCCGGGGATCTGCTCGTAGATGTCGGCCTTGACGCCCAGCTTTTCCGCGATCGCCCTGGCCAGATCGACGTCGATGCCCACCAGCTTGCCGTCGCGCTGGAAAGAGAAAGGTGGAAAATCGCGATAGACCGCCACCCGCAGCCGGCCGCGCTCCATCACCTCGTCCAGCGGCCGGGCGACGGCGCTCCGCGGAACGCCGAATGCGGACGCGATTCCGGCAGACGCGCAGCTTGCGGCAAGTCCGGACAGGAATCGGCGGCGGGTCACATACGCCATGGCGGGTTCCGGCAGTGGTGGTTTCATCATGGAACGGGCGGCCAGGATAGCCATCGCTCCGTCACGCCAATAATTGGACTTTCGTACAAGACGCAGTCCCGCCCCTGCCGTTGCCTGTCCATCCTTCCATAGTCGCATTCCGCCGTCCCGATTCGCCCGATAGGCTGCACACCAAACAGTTGGCATTCCGACGGATATGATGACCAAGCCCCGCCTGCCCGGACTTCTCCACGGCGTCTCGCTGGCCGCCCTCGCCGCAATCCTGCTGGCCGGAGCACCCGGCGCCGGTGCCCAGACCGTCGGTGCCGACTCCATCGCCGAGATCCGCATCGGCCTGCTGTCGCAGACGCCGGAACCGCCGCCCTCGGTCTCCAATCCCGACGAACCGGCGGCCGACGACGGGCTTGCCGGCGCGACGCTGGCCATCGCCGACAACAACACGACCGGCAAGTTCCTCAAGCAGGCCTTCCTGCTCGACAGCGTGGAGGTGCCGCCGGACGGCGATGCCGCCGCAGCCTTGCGCGAGCTGGCCGGCCGCGGCGACCGCTTCGTCATCGTCGATGCCCCCGGCGCCACGGTGGAGGCCCTGTCGAAGCTGCCGGAGGCCCGCAACCTGCTGCTGCTGAACGCCAACGCGCCCGACGATGCCCTGCGCGGCAGCGCCTGCGCCGCGAACCTCGTCCATGTGGCCCCCAGCCGGGCGATGCTGGCCGACGCGCTCGGCCAATATCTGGTGAAGAAGCGCTGGCCGCGCTGGTTCCTGGTCACCGGCCGCCGGCCGGAGGACAAGCTGTACGCCGACGCGATCCGTCGCACCGCCAAGCGCTTCGGCGCCCAGATCGTGGCGGAAAAGGAATGGACCGCCGAAAGCGATGTCAACCGCACCGCCGAATCCGAAATCCCGGTCTTTACCCAGACCAGGGCCTACGACGTGCTGATCGTCGCCGACGAGGTCGGGGAGTTCGGCGACTACCTGTCCTACCGCACCGCCGATCCGCGCCCGGTCGCCGGCACCCAGGGGCTGGTCCCCACCGTCTGGCACCGCACCCACGAACAATGGGGCGCGGCACAGCTGCAATCCCGCTTCAAGGCCGCGGCCAAGCGCCCGATGACCGCGCGCGACCACAATGACTGGACCGCCGTCCGCGTGGTGGGCGAGGCCGCCGCCCGCACCCGCTCCGCCGATCCCGACCGCCTGATCGCCTTCATCCAGTCGCCCGACTTCACCATGTCGGCCTTCCGCGGCGCACCGCTCAGCCTGCGGCCCTGGGACGGGCAGTTGCGCCAGCCGGTGCTGCTCGCGACCGATCGGTCGGTGGTGTCGGTGTCGCCGCAGGAGGGCTTCCTGCACCCGCGCACCGAACTGGACAGCCTGGGCTACGACCAACCGGAAACGCTCTGCAAGACGCGAGGAAAGACCACGCCATGACCGCCGCCCGCTTCACCGGCATCTCCTTAGCCGCCCTGGCCACCGCCCTGCTGGCGTCGGCCGCCTCGGCCCAGACCATCTATGTGTCGAACGAGAAGGACAACACCCTGTCGGTGATCGACGGCAAGACCATGGCCGTCACCGACACGATCAAGGTCGGCAAGCGCCCGCGCGGCATCACCTTGTCGAAGGACGGCAGCCAGCTGTTCATCTGCGCCAGCGACGACCACGCGGTGCAGGTCCTCGACCTCGCCAGCAGGAAGATCGTCCACAACCTGCCGTCGGGCGAGGACCCCGAACAATTCGCCCTCAGCCCCGACGGCAAGAGCCTGATCATCGCCAACGAGGACAGCAACATCGTCACTGTGGTCGACGTGCCCTCGCGCAAGGTCGCCTTCCAGGTCGATGTCGGGGTGGAGCCGGAGGGAATGGACGTCAGCCCCGACGGCCGCTGGGGCGTCAACACGTCCGAGACGACCAGCATGGTCCACTGGATCGACATGGAAAAGCGGCAGGTGGTCGACAACACGCTGGTCGGCCCCCGCCCGCGCTACGCCCAGTTCACCAAGGACGGCTCGCAGCTGTGGGTATCGTCGGAGATCGGCGGCACCGTCAGCGTCATCGACACCGGCACCCGCAAGGTCACGAAGGTCGTCGATTTCCACATCAAGGGCATCGCCAAGGACCGCATCCAGCCGGTGGGCGTCAAGCTGACCGACGACGGCCGCTATGCCTTCGTCGCGCTCGGGCCGGCCAACCACGTCGCGGTGGTGGACGCCAAGACCTTCGAGGTGAAGGATTACCTGCTGGTCGGCCGCCGCGTCTGGCAACTGGCGCTGACGCCCGACCAGAAGACGCTCTACACCACCAACGGGGTCAGCGGCGACGTGTCGGTGATCGACGTCGACGCCCTGAAGGTGACCAAGTCGGTCAAGGTCGGCCGCTATCCCTGGGGCGTGGCGGTCAAGGGCTGATTGATGCGGAAAGGAACGGTGGAATGACGGTGCCGGCACTGGAGGTCGATGGACTGCGCCACAGCTATGGCGGAAACCGCTTCGCGCTGGAGGATGTCGGCTTCCGCGTGATGCCCGGCGCCTTCACCTGCCTGCTCGGCCCCAACGGCGCAGGCAAGAGCACGCTGTTCGCGCTCGCCACCGGCCTGCTGCGGCCGACCGCCGGAAGGGTGCGCATCCACGGCCACGACATCGCGCAGGCACCGGGCGACGCGCTGGCCCATCTCGGCGTGGTGTTCCAGCAACCGACCCTCGACCTCGACCTGACGGTGGTGCAGAATCTCCGCTATTTCGCGGCCCTGCACGGCATCGGCCGGCGCGAGGCCGACCGGCGGATCGAGGCGGAACTCACCCGTCTGTCCCTGTTCGAACGGCGCGGGGAGAAAGTCCGCGCATTGAATGGTGGCCACCGCCGGCGGGTGGAGATCGCCCGCGCCCTGCTGCACCGCCCCACCCTGCTGCTGCTGGACGAGCCGACGGTCGGGCTGGACATCCCCGCCCGCCGCACCCTCATCCGGCACGTCCACGCCCTGTGCGCGGAGGACGGCATCGCCGTGCTGTGGGCCACCCATCTGATCGACGAGATCGACCCCGTCACCGACCATGTGGTGGTCCTGCACCGCGGCCGGGTTCGCGCCAATGGGCCGGTCGCCGCGGTGAATGAAGAGACCGGCTGCGCCACCGTGGCGGAGAGCTTCGACCGGCTGACCGCCGCCAGGCCCACCGCCGAGGTGGAGGCCGCAGCATGATCGGCCGGCAATTCAAGGGATGGTGGATCGCCTTCCAGGGCATCGTCTCGCGCGAGGTGCTGCGCTTCGTGCATCAGCGCGAACGCTTCCTCGGCGCGCTGGTCCGACCGCTGGTGTGGCTGTTCGTCTTCGCGGCAGGGTTCCGGGCCGCGCTCGGCATCGCCATCATCCCGCCTTACGAGACTTACATCCCCTACGAGGTCTACATCGTGCCGGGGCTGATCGGCATGATACAGCTGTTCAACGGCATGCAGGGCTCGCTGTCGATGGTCTATGACCGCGAGATGGGCAGCATGCGCATCCTGCTGACCAGCCCGCTGCCCCGCGCCTTCCTGCTGCTGGCACGACTGCTGGGCGGGGTGGTGGTGTCGGTTCTCCAGGTGGCGGCCTTCCTGCTGATCGTCCGGCTCTACGGCATCGACCTTCCGGTCTGGGCGCCGCTGACCGTGCTGCCGGCCCTGCTGCTGAACGGGCTGATGCTGGGGGCGCTCGGCATGGTCCTGGCATCCACCATCCGCCAGTTGGAGAATTTCGCCGGGGTGATGAACTTCGTGGTCTTCCCCCTCTTCTTCCTGTCCTCCGCCCTCTATCCGCTCTATCGCATGGAGGAGGCCGGCCAGTTGCTGTGGTGGCTTTGCAATCTCAATCCCTTCACCCACGGGGTGGAATTGATCCGCTTCGCGCTCTACGGCCGGATCGATGGGCTGTCGCTGGCGGTCGTCACCGGCGCCACACTGCTGTTCGCGGCTTTGGCGGTGCGCGGCTACTCCCCCGCGCGCGGCATGGGATCGCGGGCGCCGTCGGCGGCGGGATGACGCCTCACGCCGCGTCGTGGAAGATGATGCCCAGCGTGTGGCGCGCGCCCGAGCGCACCGGGCTGACGCCGTGGCGGTGGCGGACTCGGTAGGTTCCGCGAGTCCCCTGCACCGGACGCTGATCCACTGCGAAGATCACTGCCTCCCCCAGCCCCAGCGGCACGACGGTGGCCCGCGACTGCATGCGCGGCCGCTGCTCGGTCAGGACGAATTCGCCGCCGGTGAAGTCCGATCCCGGCGCCGACAGCAGGATGGCGACCTGCAACGGGAACACCGTCTCGCCATACAGGTCCTGATGCAGGCAATTATAGTCGCCGGGACCGTATTTCAGCAGCAGCGGCGTCGGTCGCGTCTGACCTGCCGCATGGCAGCGCTCCAGGAACTCCGCATGATCCGCCGGATAGCGGGTGTCGAGCCCCATCGCCGCCGCCCAGCGATTGGCGACCGGCGTCAGCCGGCGGTAGAGCGGTGCGCGCAATGCGGTGATCGGCTCCGGCAATGGATGGGTAAAGTACTTGTATTCCCCTTTGCCGAAGCCGTGCCGCTCCATCACCACCCGGCTGCGGAACGGGGTGTCCTGCTCATAGAGTCCCGCCAACGCGTTGCAGGCCTCGCCATCCAGCAGCGGCCCCGCGACCGCATGCCCGACCGAATCCAGTTCCGCTTCGATGCGCGTCCAGTCCAGCGTCTCCGGCATCCTCACTGCGCCGCCTCCTTGCGCTCGCGGTCCAGCAGGTCCCGTTTGCGCTCCACACCCCAGCGATAGCCGGACAGGGCGCCATCGGACCGCACCACCCTATGGCAGGGGATCGCCACGGCGATCGGGTTGGCGCCACAAGCCCGCGCTACCGCCCGCACGGCCGCCGGCTCGCCGATGGCGCCGGCAATATCGGCATAGCTGACGGTTCGTCCGGCCGGGATGGCACGCAATGCCTGCCACACCCGTTGCTGAAAGGCGGTCCCGCCGATGTCCAACGGCAGGTCGAGCCCCGTCCCCGGTGCCTCGACAAACCCCACCACCCGCGCCACGGTCGCCTCGAATGCCGCATCACCGCCGATCAACTCCGCTTTGGGAAAGCGGTCCTGCAGATCGCGAAGCAGCAAGTCGGGATCGTCGCCCAGCAGGATCGCGCACACCCCACGCTCCGTCGCCGCCACCAGGATCGAACCGAGCGAGCAGACCCCGACCGCCAAACGGATCGTCTCTCCCGCCGCGCCCTTGCGATAGCTGGTCGGCGTCATCCCCAGCCGTGCCCCCGCAGTCTCGTAGAAGCGTCCGGATGAACCATAGCCGGCCTCATAGATCGCTTCGGTCACGCTGCCGGCCTGCTGCAAAGCGCCGGCAACGCGGGCGGCGCGGTTGGCCTGGACATAGGCACGCGGGGTGACGCCGGTCACCTGTTTGAAGATGCGGTGGAAGTGATGCGGGCTCATCCCCGCCGCATTTGCAAGTTCCTCCAGGCAAGGCGCCTCCTCCGCCTCCTCGATCAGGCGGCAGGCGCGTGCCACGGCCTCGGCCCGGCGGTCGTTCTGGCTCGGCCCATCCGGCCGGCAGCGTTTGCAGGGTCGGAACCCCGCCTGCTCCGCCTCGGCATTGCTGGCATAGAACACGACATTCTCGGGACGGGCTGGGCGCGCGGCGCAGCTCGGCCGGCAATAGACCCCGGTGCTGCGAACCGCATAAACGAAGCGTCCGTCGGCAGCAGGGTCGCGGCGGCGCAACGCTTCCCAGCGATCCATTTCGGAGTTGGCCGCTGCGGAGATGCCTGCTGCGAAGATGGTCGTGTCGGGTGCAACGGTCATGTGTCCCTCTCCCTGCATGAAGCTTACAGGCTCGGTGGCGAGATGAGGGAGCAATGTGAGCTGTCAGGCGGGTCGGCACACTCCGCCGCTTGCTTTCGAATTGCTGCGATGAGGCCCGAATGCCGAAACGCCCCGGCTCGTTGGAGCCGGGGCGTTTCTGAATTGATGAAAATGCAAGCTTGAGCTTATGGATTAGCGTCTCTTGAGCCTGAGTGACCTGGCGGCGACCTACTCTCCCACGTCTTAAGACGCAGTACCATTGGCGCGGAGGCTTTTCACGGCCGAGTTCGGGATGGGATCGGGTGTTTGACACCTCGCCATGACCACCAGGTCACCAAGGCTCAAGACCGACGCTTATCCGAAAGCTTCGCTTGTTCAGTGCAAGTGAGGGAGGATGTATCGAACTGCGGTGCGTGCTGTCAAGGCTGCTGTTTTGAGCAGGCTTGCTGCTGCGCATGGCGCGGTTAGTGGGGTCGAGATCAAGCCGATCGAGCGATTAGTAAGGCTTAGCTTCAGACATTGCTGCCCGTCCACATGCCTCCTATCGACGTGATGGTCTGTCACGGCTCTCAAGGGAGCTCTGGTTTAGAGGTGGGTTTCCCGCTTAGATGCTTTCAGCGGTTATCCCGTCCATACTTAGCTACCCGGCCATGCCACTGGCGTGACAACCGGTGCACCAGAGGTATGTCCATCCCGGTCCTCTCGTACTAGGGACAGATCCTCGCAAAACTCCGACACCCACGGCAGATAGGGACCGAACTGTCTCACGACGTTCTAAACCCAGCTCACGTACCACTTTAATCGGCGAACAGCCGAACCCTTGGGACCTGCTCCAGCCCCAGGATGTGATGAGCCGACATCGAGGTGCCAAACGACTCCGTCGATATGGACTCTTGGGAGTCATCAGCCTGTTATCCCCGGCGTACCTTTTATCCGTTGAGCGATGGCCCGTCCACGTGGAGCCACCGGATCACTATGGCCGACTTTCGTCTCTGCTCGACTTGTCAGTCTTGCAGTCAGGCGGGCTTATGCCATTGCACTCGACGAGCGATTTCCGACCGCTCTGAGCCCACCATCGCGCGCCTCCGTTACACTTTGGGAGGCGACCGCCCCAGTCAAACTACCCGCCATGCAGGGTCCCGGACCCGGATCACGGGCCACGGTTAGATGCCAGAGACTTCAAGGGTGGTATTTCAAGGATGGCTCCACACGAGCTGGCGCCCATGCTTCCAAGCCTCCCACCTATCCTACACATGAAGTCCCTAGCACCACTGCAAAGCTGTAGTAAAGGTGCACGGGGTCTTTCCGTCTGACCGCGGGAACTCCGCATCTTCACGGAGAGTTCAATTTCGCTGAGTTGGTGTTGGAGACAGCGGGGAAGTCGTTACGCCATTCGTGCAGGTCGGAACTTACCCGACAAGGAATTTCGCTACCTTAGGACCGTTATAGTTACGGCCGCCGTTTACCGGGGCTTCAATTCAAGGCTTGCACCTCTCCTCTTAACCTTCCGGCACCGGGCAGGCGTCAGACCCTATACGTCGCCTTGTGTGGCTTCGCAGAGCCCTGTGTTTTTAGTAAACAGTCGCTACCCCCTGGTCTGTGCCCCCCGCCTGGACTTGCGTCCAAACGGGGCCCTCTTCTTCCGAAGTTACGAGGGCAATTTGCCGAGTTCCTTCAACACCATTCTCTCAAGCGCCTGGGTATACTCTACCAGTCCACCTGTGTCGGTTTGGGGTACGGTCTATACGGCGGGGCTATTTCCTGGAACCGGTCCACAGCATGTCCAATCCGATAAGGACATACACGCTTTCCGATCCGTCACCTCCGCCAGGCCCACGATTATTAACGTGGTTCCCATCGACTACGCCTTTCGGCCTCGCCTTAGGGGCCGGCTCACCCTGCGTGGATTAACCTTGCGCAGGAACCCTTGGACTTTCGGCGACAGTGTTTCTCACACTGTTTGTCGCTACTCATGTCAGCATTCTCACTTCCGATACCTCCAGGCGGCCTCACGGACACCCTTCGCAGGCTTACGGAACGCTCCGCTACCACGCGATCATAAGATCGCATCCGCAGCTTCGGTACACGGCTTGAGCCCCGATACATTTTCGGCGCAGGCCGGCTTAACTAGACCAGTGAGCTATTACGCTTTCTTTAAAGGATGGCTGCTTCTAAGCCAACCTCCTGGTTGTCATGGCCTTCCCACATCCTTTCCCACTTAGCCGTGATTTGGGGACCTTAGCTGGCGGTCTGGGCTGTTTCCCTCTCGACGATGGACCTTAGCACCCACCGTCTGTCTGCCGGACTGCACTCTGCGGTATTCGGAGTTTGGTTAGGTTTGGTAAGGCTCGCGCCCCCCTAGCCCATCCAGTGCTCTACCCCCGCAGGTGATATCCGACGCGCTACCTAAATAGCTTTCGCGGAGAACCAGCTATTTCCTGATTTGATTGGCCTTTCACCCCTAGCCACAGGTCATCTCCGACTTTTTCAACAGGCGTGAGTTCGGTCCTCCAGTGCGTGTTACCGCACCTTCAACCTGCCCATGGCTAGATCATCAGGTTTCGGGTCTAAAGCATGCAACTCGGTCGCCCTATTCAGACTCGCTTTCGCTGCGCCTCCACCTACCGGCTTAAGCTCGCTGCATACTCTAAGTCGCTGACCCATTATACAAAAGGTACGCCGTCACCCCATGAAGAGGCTCCGACTGCTTGTAGGCATCCGGTTTCAGGAACTGTTTCACTCCCCTTGTCGGGGTGCTTTTCACCTTTCCCTCACGGTACTGGTGCACTATCGGTCACTGAGGAGTACTTAGGCTTGGAGGGTGGTCCCCCCATGTTCAGACAGGGTTTCACGTG
>NZ_CP118487.1:485000-741733 GCF_051124815.1 Azospirillum sp. B2RO_4
GCATGAGCGCGACGGGCAGCTTGCGGCGGCGGAGAGCAAGGCGGTCGAGGCGGCGGAGGCGGCGGAGCGGGCCTGGGACGAGGCGGAGGAGCGACGCGAAATGGCGGCCCAGCTGCGCGGCCTGCAGCCGCTTCGGCCGCTGTTGGCCGATGCCGACCGGGCGAACTGCGACGCGGCGGAGGCCGCAACGGCGGTCGACCGGGCGGCGGCAGCCTGGGACGTGGCCCGGCTTGCGGTGGAGGACGCAACCGCCCGCCATGGTGAAGCCCGGCGACGGTTCGAGGATGCCCGCTCGGCCGAGATGAAGGCCGAACCCGACCTTGAACGCGCGGCCGATCTGGATGGACGGATCGCGCTGCTGGCCGGCGAGCAGGAGACTGCCGAGGCAGCGGCGAAGGTGGCGGCGCAGCGAGCCGGGGCGGCACGGAAGACGGTGCGCGACATCGAAACCACGCTGTCGGCGGCGCGGAACGACGTGACGAGGCTGGAGGTCTGGCTGCGGGAGCAGGCCGGCCTCGCTGCGGTGGCCGGGCAGTGGGAGCGGTGGGACCGGCTGCTGGCGCGCGCCGTCGTCGACACGCGGACCGGCGAGGCGGCGGAACGGGAGCGCGGGCGGCTGGAGCGGGAGCTTGCGGCGACCGCCGCCACCGCCGAGGTGGCGGACGCCCGGCTGGCGGAAGCGCGCGAGCGCTGCCAAGCGGCGGAGCGCGCGCTGGAAAGCCTTCGGGGCGAGTCGGTGCCGTCGCTGGAGGAGGCGCGGCAGGCGCGGGCCATTGCGGGGGCGCGGCGGGAGGGGCTGCTGGCGCTTCTCGCCACCGGCGAAGCTCGGCAGCGGCTGGCCGCCGAGCGCGACGCGGCGGAGGGTGAGCGGCTGCGGCTGATGGACGAGGCGGAGCGCGACGGGACGGCGGCGCGGGAACTTGCCGAACGCCGAACCGGGCAACGGGCGGCGGTCGAGGAGGCTGAGCGTACTCTGCAACGGCTGATGCTGGCCCAGCGCGAGGATGTGGAAAGCCTGCGCGGGCGGTTGGTGGAGGGAGAGCCCTGCCCGGTCTGCGGATCGGCCGAGCATCCCTGGGTGGAGGCCGGGGCGACTCCGCTCGGCCGGGTGACGCAGGATCAGGAAAAGCGACTTGCCGAACTGCGTGAAGCGCTGGCCGCAACGGTCGCCCGCCATGCGGCGCTGGAGGCGGCCGAAGCGGCGGCACACAAGGGCACCGAGGGACTGACGGCCCGTCTCGCCGCCATGGCGCGGGAAGCCGACGGACTGAACCTGCGCTGGACGGAGCAGGCGACGGCGGCAGGATGGCAGGCCGAGGACGGCACGCTGGCCGACATCCGCAAGGCGGTCGAGGAGGTGGACCGGCGGCTGGCGGCCATTGCGGCCGACGAGGAATGGGCACTCGACCATCGCAGGCGGGTGGATGCCGCTCAACAGGAACATCGGCGGCTCGAAACCGCGGCGGCCGGGCTGGCGGCGGAGTGCGAGGCGAACCGTCAGCGGCTGGCCGACGGACGGCAGGCCTTGGCGCTGGCGGTGGCGGCCCTGGAGCGGGCAATGGCAGATCGGGACGCCGCCCTGGCCGAATTGGATGAGGGATTGGCGGGGGACGCCGACTGGCGGGTGCGGCTGGAGCGGGAGCCGGACGGATATCGTGCCGCATTGGCGGCGCGGGTGGCCGAATACCGGGAGAAGAGCGACACGCTGGCCCGTGCCACACGCGAGGTGGAACGGTCCACCGCCGAGCTGGCGGTGCAGACGGCGGAGGTGGACGCCGCGCTGCGGGCCGAGGAGGAGGCGCGCAAGCGGGCGGACGATCTCGCCGGTCGGCTGGCGGAGGCGCGGGCAACGCGGAGCGCCCTACTGGGCGGGCAACCGGTGGCAGTGGTGCGGAAGACACTGGCCGGGGCGCGGCACGAGGCCGAGGCCCTGGTGGAGAAAGCCACGTTCGCACGGCAGGACGCCGTCGCGCGGCTGTCGGCGGCGGAGCGTGAGCGCGAGACCCGGGGCGAGGCGGCGCGGCAGTGCGCCGACAAGGCGCGGGCGGCCGTCGAACGCCTGGAGCGCGCGGCGGCGGAGCGCGGCGTCGGGTTGGATGAGGTTCGCCGGCTACTGGCCACGGCGGAGAGCGAACTGGAGGCGGAAGAGCTGGCATTGGCGGTGCTGGAGCGGGCGCGCGGCGACGCGGCGCTGGTGGTGGCCGAGCGGCGGCGGCAGCGCGCCGATCACCACGGCGCGGGCGGGCCGGCGCTGAGCGCCGAGGAGGCCGGCACCATTGCGGAGAGCACCCGCGCGGTGCTGGAGCGGGACCGCGACCGGCTGGGCTCGGCACGTGGACGGCTGGAGGCCGATGACGGAAACCGGCAGCGGTTGGCCGGGCTGCGGGTGGAGATCGAGGCGCAGCAGGCGCGCTGTGCGCTGTGGGGCAAGATGGCGCAGCTGATCGGCTCGGCGAACGGGCAGAAGATGCGCAACTTCGCCCAGAGCCTGAGCCTGGACCTGCTGCTGACCCACGCCAACCGGCATCTGGAGGACCTCGCCCGCCGCTATCGGCTGGAGCGGGTGGCGGGGGCCGATCTGGAAATCCAGGTGGTCGACCGCGAGATGGGCGATGAGCGGCGCGGTGTGCACAGCCTGTCGGGCGGCGAGCTGTTTCTGGTGTCGCTGGCCCTGGCGCTCGGCCTGTCGGCGATGGCGGCGGGAACTGCGGGTGGGATCGGAACGCTGTTCATCGACGAGGGGTTCGGCACGCTCGATCCGGACAGCCTGGACGTGGCGCTGTCCTGCCTGGAGGCCCTACAGGCCGGTGGCCGTCAGGTCGGCGTCATCAGCCATGTCCCGGCGATGGTCGAGCGTATCGGCACGCAGATCCGCGTGATGCCACTGGGCGGCGGGCGCAGCCGCGTGACGGTGCAGTCGGTGGCGGGGACGGCGCTGGGCGTGGCGATGGAGGAGGTGGAGGGGGTTTGAGTGGGGGCAAGTGCTGCCCGCCCCTCACCGCCCCCGCTTGGCCAGGAACGCCAGCCGCTCCAGCGTGTGCACGTCCTGCTCGTTCTTCAGCAGTGCGCCGCACAGCGGCGGGATCAGCGTGCGGGCGTCCTTGGCGCGCAGGGTCTCGGGGTCGACGTCCTCGACCATCAGCAGCTTGATCCAGTCCAGCAACTCGGACGTGGACGGCTTCTTCTTCAGCCCCGGAACTTCGCGCAGGTCGTAGAACAGGTTCAGCGCCTCGCGCAGAAGCGCGGATTTCAGGCCGGGGTAATGGACCTCGACGATGCGTTCCATCGTCTCGCGGTCGGGGAAGCGGATGTAGTGGAAGAAGCAGCGGCGCAGGAAGGCGTCCGGCAGTTCCTTCTCGTTGTTGGAGGTGATGATGACGATGGGGCGCTTGGCCGCCTTGATCGTCTGGCGGGTCTCATAAACGTGGAACTCCATGCGGTCGAGTTCCAGCAGCAGGTCGTTGGGGAACTCGATGTCGGCCTTGTCGATCTCGTCGATCAGCAGGACCGGAGACTCCGGCGCCTCGAAGGCCTCCCACAGCTTTCCGCGGACGATGTAGTTGGCGATGTCGTGGACCTTCGCCTCGCCCAGTTGGCTGTCGCGCAGGCGGCTGACCGCGTCGTATTCGTAAAGGCCCTGCTGCGCCTTGGTGGTCGACTTCACATGCCAGGACAGCAGCGGCTTGTTCAGCGCGCGGGCGATCTCCACCGCCAGCACCGTCTTGCCGGTTCCGGGTTCACCCTTCACCAGAAGCGGCCGCTCCAGCGTGATGGCGGCGTTGACCGCCACCATCAGGTCGTCGGTGGCGACATAGCGGTCGGTTCCGGTGAAGCGCATGGGCCTGCTCCCTCAAGCGACGATGGTTCGGTCCACGATAAACAGGGCGGCGAGGAATTTCGCGGTCAGAAAAACGGCCCCCGAAGCGATCCGGAGGCCGTTTTTCTGTTCGATCAGGAGGCCTTCTTGGCCGCGATCGCCTTTTCGATGGCCTCGACCGCCGCCGGAGCCAGCGAGGCGTCGGGGCCGCCGGCCTGCGCCATGTCCGGCCGGCCGCCGCCGCCCTTGCCACCCAGCGCCTCGGCGCCGACGCGGACCAGATCGACGGCGCTCAAAGACCCGGTCAGGTCGTCGGTCACGCCGATGACGATGGAGGCCTTGCCCTCGTTGGACGCGATCAGCACCACGACGCCGGAGCCGACCTGCTTCTTCAGTTCGTCGGCCATCGGCTTCAGGTCCTTGGCCGGCAGGCCTTCGACCACGCGGGCGGCGAACTTCACGCCGGCGATGTCCTTGGCCTCGTTGCCGCCGTCGGCCTTGGCACCGCCGCCCCCCATCGCTCCACTAAGGGCAACCTGCCGGCGCAGCTCCGCCAGTTCGCGCTCCATCTTGCGGCGCTCCTCGACCAGGGCCGCCACACGGGACGGGACCTCGTCGGGCTTGACCTTCAGGACGCTCGCCGCCTCGGTCAGCAGATGGTCGCGCTCGGACAGCCACGCCTTGGCGCCGGTGCCGGTCAGCGCCTCGATGCGGCGGACACCGGCGGCGACGGCGCCCTCGGAGACGATCTTGAACACGCCGATGTCGCCGGTGCGGCGGACATGGGTGCCGCCGCACAGCTCGATGGAGTAGTCGCGGTCGATCTCGCCATGCGGGCCGCCCATGGAGACGACGCGGACCTCGTCGCCGTACTTCTCGCCGAACAGAGCCATGGCGCCCTGGGCGCGGGCTTCGTCCGGGGACATCAGGCGGGTGATGACCTCGCTGTTGGCCAGGACGCGGCGGTTCACCTCGTCCTCGATGGCGGCGATGTCGGCGGCGGACAGGCCGGTCGGCTGGCTGATGTCGAAGCGCAGGCGCTCCGGCGCCACCAGCGAGCCCTTCTGGGTGACATGGTCGCCCAGCCGGTGGCGCAGCGCCTCGTGCAGCAGGTGGGTGGCGGAATGGTTGGCGCGGATGGCGGCGCGGCGCTCGGTGTCCACGCGCAGCTCGACCACGTCGCCGACGCTCAGCGTGCCCTTGGTGACGGTGCCGACATGCGCCCACACCGCGCCCAGCTTTTTCAGCGTGTCGGAAACCGCGACCTCGGCCCCGCCGGCGGAGAAGATCACGCCGGCGTCGCCGACCTGACCGCCCGATTCGCCATAGAAGGGCGTCTGGTTGACGACGACCATCACCTGATCGCCGATGGCAGCGGCCTCGACGCGGGCATCGCCCTTGACGATGGCGGTCACCTTGCCCTCGGCCACCTCGGTGTCGTAGCCGAAGAACTCGGTGGCGCCCAACTCGTCCTTGATCTCGTACCACAGCTTCTCGGTGCCGACCTCGCCCGAGCCGGCCCAGGATTCGCGAGCCTTGCGGCGCTGCTCGTCCATCGCCGCCTTGAAGCCGGCCTCATCGACCGCCCGGCCCTGGCCGCGCAGAACGTCCTGCGTCAGGTCGAGCGGGAAGCCGTAGGTGTCGTACAGCTTGAAGGCGACGTCGCCGGCCAGCGGCTGTCCCTCACCCAGATGGCCGACCTCGTCCTCCAGCAGGCGCAGGCCACGCTCCAGCGTCTGCTTGAAGCGGGTCTCCTCCAGCTTCAGCGTCTCGACGATCAGGGCGCGGGCGCGGTTCAGCTCCGGATAGGCGTCGCCCATCTGCTGGATCAGCGCCGGGACCAGACGGTGCATCAACGGCTCGCGCGCGCCGATCATGTGGGCGTGGCGCATGGCGCGGCGCATGATGCGGCGCAGCACATAGCCGCGGCCCTCGTTCGACGGCAGCACGCCGTCGGCGATCAGGAAGGCGGTGGAGCGCAGATGGTCGGCGATGACGCGGTGCGACACGGCATGCGCGCCGTCCGGCGAGGTCTTGGTCGCCTCCGCCGACGCCATGATCAGCGCCCGCATCAGGTCGATGTCGTAGTTGTCGTGCTTGCCCTGCAGGACGGCGGCCAGACGCTCCAGCCCCATGCCGGTGTCGATCGACGGCTTGGGCAGCGGCACCAGATTGTCCGGACCCAGCTGTTCATACTGCATGAACACGAGGTTCCAGATCTCGATGAAGCGGTCGCCATCCTCGTCCGGGCTGCCCGGCGGGCCGCCGGCGATGGACGGGCCATGGTCGAAGAAGATCTCGGAGCACGGGCCGCAGGGGCCGGTGTCGCCCATGCGCCAGAAATTGTCGTCGGTCGGGATGCGGATGATGCGGTCGTCGGACAGGCCGGCGACCTTGCGCCAGATCGCCGCCGCATCCTCGTCGGAGGTGTGGACCGTCACCAGCAGCTTGTCGGCCGGCAGCCCGTATTCCTTGGTGATCAGGTTCCAGGCAAACGCGATGGCGTCGTCCTTGAAGTAATCGCCGAAGGAGAAATTCCCCAGCATCTCGAAGAAGGTGTGATGCCGCGCGGTGTAGCCGACATTGTCCAGGTCGTTGTGCTTGCCGCCGGCGCGCACGCATTTCTGCGAGGTGACGGCGCGCTTGTACGGCCGCGTCTCGGCACCGGTGAAGACGTTCTTGAACTGGACCATGCCGGCGTTGGTGAACATCAGCGTCGGGTCGTTGCGCGGCACGAGCGGCGACGAATCGACTTTCTGATGGCCCTGCTTGGCGAAGAAATCCAGGAACGTGCGACGGATGTCGTTGGCGGTCTGCATACGGTCAAGGCTCCGGGTGCGCGGCTGCGGCCTTCCATTGGCCGAACCGTGCTTTTAGCGCGAGAATGGCGGCATGTCCACGACGGACGGATTATTACCCTGCGTCACGGCAGACAAAAGGGGCGGATGAATGCCCGGCCGGCTATTGGGCTTCCGCCTCGGCCCGCGCCTTTTCGATCCGGCGGCCGACGATGATCGCGACTTCATAGAGAGCGATCAGCGGCAGCGCCAGACTGACCTGGCTGATGACGTCCGGCGGAGTCAGCACCGCCGCGGCGACGAAGGCACCGACGATGGCATAGCGCCGCTTCGATGCCAGGGCGTCGGTGCTGATGATACCGACGCGGACCAGCAGGGTCAGCAGCACCGGCAGCTGGAACGCGATGCCGAAGGCGAAGATCAGCGACATCACCAGATGCAGGTATTCGCCGACGCGCGCTTCGAACTCGATGGGAAGGGCGTTGCCGTCACCACCGGGATGGAATTCGAATCCCAGGAAGAAGCGCCAGGCCATCGGGAAGATGAAGTAATAGACGATGCCGGCGCCGGTCAGGAACATCACCGGCGTCGCCACCAGGAAGGGCAGGAACGCCTTGCGCTCGTGCTTGTACAGCCCCGGCGCCACGAACATCCAGATCTGGGCGGCGATGATGGGGAAGGAGATGAAGCAGCCGGCCCAGAACGCCACCTTCACATAGGTGAAGAAGGCTTCCGTCAGGCCGGTGTAGATCATCCGCCGCCCCTGCCCCGCCAGCAGGTCGGCCAGCGGCTGAACCAGGAAGTTGTAGATTTTGTCAGACACCGCATAACACAGCAGGAAGGCGATCAGGATTGCCCCGATCGACCACATCAGCCGGTTCCGCAACTCGATCAGG
This sequence comes from Azospirillum sp. B2RO_4, assembly GCF_051124815.1. NCBI lineage: Bacteria > Pseudomonadati > Pseudomonadota > Alphaproteobacteria > Rhodospirillales > Azospirillaceae > Azospirillum > Azospirillum sp. B2RO_4. The sequence continues at coordinate 492,512 of NZ_CP118487.1, forward strand.
TGATCGATCAGCGGCATCTTGCTGTCTTCGAGTTCGTCCTGCTGCGTTTCGCCGGTCATGGCCCGTCTTTATCTTCAGGTCTGCTTGTCGGTCGGCTGGGCGGAGGCCACGGCATCCGGCCGCGGGGCCGGAACCGGCTGCGGTGGCTCGGTGGTGATCGGCGAAGGGGCCGCCGAAGGCGCCACGCTGTCCGTCACCGCCGGAGCGGAGGGCGGCGGCGCCTGGGGCAGGTCCGGCTCCGGGGTGCTGCCCTGATGGCCGTTCAGCCCGACATCGAAGCTCTTGGGATCGAAGGCCTTGCCCACCTCCCCCTTGGGGTCGATGGTGTCCTCCATCATCTTCTTGATGTTCAGGTCACGGGTCTTCAGCGCTTCCTTGCGAAGCTCGTCCAACTCGGTTTCCCGCATCATGTCGTCGATGTGGGTCTGGAACTCGCGCGCGACGCCTCTGGCCTTACGCACCCATTTGCCGAGCGTGAAGATCGCCTTGGGCAAATCCTTGGGTCCGATGACCACAAGGGCGATGACGGCGATCACCATCAGTTCGGACCAAGCGATGTCGAACATGTTCTTCCGGCTTCACGAATGCGGTGGGCAGGGTCGGCGCGCGGCGTTCCGAACGGGCGCCCGCGCGCCCGCCGGTCAGTTGCGGACCGCTTCGTCCTTCTTGGCCGCGGTATCGGCCGTGTTGGCCGGCTGGTTCGGGATGGTCTTGGCATTGCTGCCGGGCGCGGCATCGTCGCTGTCGTCCTGCAGTCCCGCCTTGAAGGACTTCACGCCCTTGGCGAGATCGCCCATCACCTTCGGCAACTTACCGGCGCCGAACAGCAGAAGAACGATCAGAAGAACGATGATCCAGTGCCAGATGCTGAAAGAACCCATGGCGCGCCTATCACGTTTGAACGGCCTTAGCGGCGGGGCGGCACTATGGCAGAAAGGCCGTGGAGCCGCAACGTTCGCCCCACCATCCTTAAACGGTTGTCATTGAGCTTTCACGGGAATTCGCGCAGCACACCCCTAAAAACGCGGTCCCGGCCGGAAGTCACGCGTCCTCGTCGGTCCCCAGCGCGCTGTCGTCGCCGGTGGTCCCCAGCCCAAGCAGCACCGGGCGGCTGTCCAGCAGGCCGGCGGCGCGCAGGTCGTCGACGCTGGGCAGGTCGCGCAGGGTCTCCAGCCCGAAATGGTCGAGGAAATGGTCGGTGGTGATCCAGGTCAGCGGCCGGCCCGGCGTCTCCCGCCGCTTGCCCGGCCGGATCCAGCCATGTTCCATCAGCAGGTCCAGCGTGCCCTTGCTGGTGGCGACGCCGCGGATGGATTCGATCTCGGCCCTGGTCACCGGCTGGTGATAGGCGATGATCGCCAGCGTTTCGATGGCGGCGCGGGAGAGCTTGCGCGACACCTCCTCCTCCCGCCGCAGCTCGGGCGCCAGATCGACCGCGGTGCGGAAGGCCCAGCCGCCGCCGGTGCGCACCAGATTGACGCCGCGCGGGGCGTAATGGGCGCGCAGTTCCTCCAGCAGCGGGCCGACCTCCGTCCCGATCCGTCCGGCCAGCGTCTCCTCGTCCAGCGGCTCGGCCGACGCGAACAGCAGCGCCTCCAGCAGGCGCAGCCTGCCGATGCGGGCCTCCGCCTCGCGGGCGTTGATGACTTCCTTAATCATGGGACTGTGCTTCTTCCGAATTATCGCCGCCCTGGGGATTGCCGGAGCGCCCGCGGACGTAGAGCGGGGCGAAGGCGCCCTCCTGGCGCAGTTCCACCCGGCCGGCCTTCGCCAGTTCCAGCGTCGCCGCGAAATGGGCGGCCAGCGCGGAGCGGGTCAGCAGCCCGCCGCCCTCCCCGCCCGGCAGGAAGCTCGCCAGCGTCGCCCAGTCCGGCATGCGGCCCAGCAGGGCGGACAGGCGCCGCACCGCCTCCTCCATCGAATAGAGGCGGACCGGGGCGATGTGCAGGACACCGGCGTCCTTGCGGGCGCGCTGTTGCCCATAGGCGCGCAGCAGGTCGAACAGCGTGACCTCGTAGACCGACTTGCGCTGCTGGTCCAAATCCTCCGGCGCGCCGCGCGGGTGGACGTCGATGCCCAGGCGCGGACGGGCGAACAGCTTCTCCGCGACCCCCTTCATCGCCTCCAGTCTTTGAAGCTGGAAGGCGAGCGCCGCCGCCATATCCTCGCCGGACGGCTCCTCCCCCTCCGGTTCGGGCAGCAGCAGGCGCGACTTCAGATAGGCCAGCCACGCCGCCATCACCAGATAGTCGGCCGCCAGTTCCAGCCGCACTTTCCGCGCCTCCGCCACAAAGCGGAGATACTGGTCGGCCAGTTCAAGAATGGAAATGCGCGTCAGGTCGACCTTCTGGTCACGCCCCAGCGCCAGCAGCATGTCGAGCGGCCCCTCGAAGCCGTCAAGCACCAGCAGAAGCTGCTCCGACGGCGATGCCTCCGCGGCAGCAGTGGTTTCGCCCACGCGCCCCGCCGCCAGATCGGCCACGAGATCAGCCATATGATCGCTTTCAGTCGTTGCCGGTCAGGATGCGGATGAAGTCGATCACCGCATCCACGGGCGGGCCCAGCACCCAATGCATGACGCTGAGGTCCATGCCGATCTGCCGCCCAAGCATCGGCAGCAGGAAGAAGGCCGCCATCAGGATCAGCAGCCCGAAACGCTCCAGCTTCGCCAGCGGCAGAGCCAGGAAGTCCGGCAGGATGCCGACCGCGACCCGCCCGCCGTCCAGCGGCGGCAGCGGGATCAGGTTGAACACCATCAGGATGACGTTGACCAGCACCGACACCTCGGCGGCGGAACGGATCCACAGCTCGATCATGCTGTTTTCCGGATTGACCAGCCGCCACAGCACCGCCGACGCCACCGCCAGCAGGAAGTTGGTCCCCGGACCGGCCAGCGCCACCCACACCATGTCGCGGCGCGGATGGTCCAGCCGGGCGAAATTGACCGGCACCGGCTTTGCCCAGCCGAAGACGAATCCGGTGGTGAAATACATCAGCGCCGGCAGCAGGATCGTCCCGAACGGGTCGATATGGCGGATCGGGTTGAAGGTGACGCGCCCAAGGCGATAGGCGGTGTCGTCGCCCAGCCTCCAGGCGACGAAGCCGTGTGCCGCCTCGTGAAAGGTAATGGCGAGGATGGCCGGCAGGGCCACGGCCGTCACCTGGAAGATCCATTCCTCCATCGTCCGCTCCCGTCCGTCAGGCTTGGGCCGTGCCGAGAAGCTCGGCCAGCCGTGTCGTCAATGCCGCGATGTCCGCCGGCTCCGGCGCGTGGCGCATCGCCTCCGCCCGCGCCCAGCGCTCGGCCGCGGCCCCGCTCAGCACCGGCACGGCGTCGGTCAGCGAGCGCATCTCGGCCAGATCGCCGTTGCAGTGGAGCACGACATCCATGCCGGCCGCCAGCACCGCTTCCGCCCGCGACCTCGGGTCGCCCTGCAGCGCGTTCATCGACAGATCGTCGCTGAACAGCAGACCGCCGAAGCCGATGGACGGCCCCCGCACCACCTCGCGCACCACGATGGCGGAGGTGCTGGCCGGAGCATTCGGGTCGATGGCCTTCAGCACCACATGGGCCACCATCGCCAGCGGCAGGTCGGCCAGCGCGCGGAACGGGGCGAAGTCGGTGGCTTCCAGCGTCGCGCGGTCGGCCTCCACCACAGGCAGCTCGGCATGGCTGTCGGCGAATGCGCGGCCATGGCCGGGGATATGCTTGACCACCGGCAGCACGCCGCCGGCCAGCAGCCCGTCGGCGGTGGCACGGGCCAGCGCAATCACCAGGGCGGGATCGCGCGAGAAGGCGCGGTCGCCGATGATGTCATGCGCACCCTCCACCGGCACGTCGCAGACGGGGGCGCAATCCACCGTGATGCCGACCTCCGTCAGCATATGGGCAAGCAGCCGGCCGTTGATCCAAGCGGCCTCTTGGGCGGCATCGCGCCCGCCGGCGGCATCGCGTCCGGCGAGCGTGCCGAACACGCCCATCGGCGGGTGGGCCGGCCAGTGCGGCGGGCGCATGCGCGCGACCCGGCCGCCTTCCTGGTCGATCAGCACCGGGGCATCGGCTCGGCCGATGCTGGCGCGCAGATCGGCCACCAGCCGGCGCATCTGGTCGCGGCTGTCGCAATTGCGGCGGAACAGGATGAAGCCGAGCGGATCGGCGTCGCGGAAGAAGGCGGCCTCATCGGCCGTCACCTCCAGCCCGGCGCAGCCGAAGACGACCGCGCGCGGACGGTCAACCGCATTGGGACCCACGGAAGCGGAGCCCACAGACTCAGGGACGGACAACCACACACCCCACATTCTGTGCGCGCAACTGGGCGCAGACCGACTTGGCCCGCGCCTCGTCGGCGCCGGCGCCCTGCACCCGGTAGAAAATGCCCTTCGGCCCGAGATCGACCTTCGCGACATGCATCGACAGGCCGCCCAGCGCATCGGAGTGGCGTCCGGCCAGACGGCGCCATTCGGCCGCAGCCTCGCCTTCGCTGCGCACCGACGCCAGCTGAACCCGCCAGCCGCCGCTGCCGCCGACAACGGCTGGTGCCGCCTTCGCCGGCTGAGGCGCCGCCTTGGCCGGGGCGGCCGGCAGCGAGGCGGCCTCCAGCTTGGCGATCAGCTGTCCCATCGACGGAGCGGCCGTCTGCTGGACCGGCGGCGGAGCGGGCGGCTTCGCCGTGGAGGCCTGCTGCTGAGTGACCGGCTTGGGCGGAGCGGCGGGGAGGGGCTGCTGCGGTTTGGCGGCGACGCTGGCCGGTGCCTGGCTGGATTGCGTCTGAACCGGCGGCGCGGCGGCCGGATCCGCGGTGGACAGGCCGGGCGCCGGCTCCGGCGCGGTCAGCGGGGTGGCAGCCGCGACCGCCGCCGCGACGCTGTCGCGCGGTACGGTGGCGGTGGCGCCCGGCGGCAGCTGGGCCACCGACGGGACCGACGGCAACGGCACCACGGCCGGCATCTGCGGCGTCACCACCGGGCGCGGCAGCGGCACCTCCGGCGGCGGCAGCAGCCGCTCCACCTGATTGCCGCGCCCGCCGTCATGGTCGCGCAACCGCTCATAGGCCAGGATGTCCTGGTGCGGAACCTCCATCCCACCGGGCTGGTCGGGACGCGACTTGGCCGGGGTGGCATCGGCGGTCAGCAGCGGCGGGCCGTCGCCGGACAGCCGGTCATGCCCGCGCAGGGCCACCACCGCCGTACCGGCGAAGGCAACGACGCCGACCACGGCAAAGCCGAGCGCCAGCAGCCCGCGCTTGCTCGCGGCCTGTCGGGGCGGCATCCCGTAGGGATTGGCCGCGTAGTTGACGTCGCCGTCGTACCTCATGAACGCAGTTCCTCCACCGGTTCGACACCCATCACCTTCAGACCCGACGCGATGACCGTCGCCACCGCGGCGATCAGCGCCAGACGGGCCGTCGTCAGCTCCGCATCGCCCTCGATCAGGAAGCGCAGCGAGGCATCGTCGCGGCCCCGGTTCCACAGCGCGTGGAAGTCGCTGGCAAGATCATAGAGGAAGAAGGCGATGCGGTGCGGCTCATGCGCCTCCGCCGCCGCCTCGACCACGCGCGGCCAGGTGGCCATGCGCTTGGCTAGCGCCATCTCCTCCTCCGCATCCAGCCGGGCGAGGTTGGCCGAGGCCGCCAGCGCCGCCGGAGTCTGGTCCAGTTGCGGCAGCGCCGTCGCGGCGTGGCGCAGGACCGAACGGCAGCGGGCGTGGGCGTACTGCACGTAGAAGACAGGGTTGTCCTTCGACTGCTCCGTCACCTTGGCGAAGTCGAAGTCCAGCGTCTGGTCGTTGCGGCGGGTCAGCATGATGAAGCGGACCACATCCTTGCCGACCTGATCGATGACGTCGCGCAGGGTCACGAAGGTGCCGGCACGCTTGGACATCTTCACCGGCTGACCATCCTGCATCAGATGGACCAGCTGACAGAGCTTCACGTCCAGTTCGGCCTCGCCGCCGGAGATCGCACGCGTCGCCGCCTGCATGCGCTTGACATAGCCGCCATGGTCGGCGCCCAGAACGTCGATCAGCGAAGCCGCGCCGCGCTTGTACTTGTCATAGTGATAGGCGATGTCGTTGGCGAAATAGGTGAAGGAGCCGTCCGACTTCTTCAGCGGCCGGTCGACGTCGTCGCCGAAGTCGCTGGACTTGAACAGGGTCTGCGGGCGCGGCTCCCAATCCTCGGGCTTCTTGCCCTTGGGCGGCTCCAGCACGCCGGTGTAGATCAGGCCGCGTTCCTCCAGCGCCGCCAGCGCCGTCTGGACGGCACCCGCCGTCACCAGCGCGCGTTCGCTGCTGTAGACGTCCATGGTGACGCCGAGAACGCCGAGATCCTCCTTGATCCAGTCCATGATCATGGAGATCGCGAAATCGCGGCAGGCCGGCAGCCATTCGGACTCGTCGGTGCCGACCCAGCGGTTGCCGTCGCGCTCGGCCAGGGCCTGACCGACCTCCTTCAGATATTCGCCGGGATAGAGGCCGGCCGGGATCTCGCCCACCTCCTCGCCCAGCGCCTCGCGGTAGCGGATGAAGGTGGAGCGGCCCAGCACGTCGACCTGGGCGCCGGCATCGTTGATGTAGTACTCGCGGGTGACGGCGTAACCAGCCTTTTCCAGCAGCGAGGCCAGCGCGTCGCCGAACACGGCGCCGCGGCCATGGGCGGCGTGCAGCGGGCCGGTCGGGTTGGCCGACACATACTCCACATTGACCGGCGTCCGGCCACCCAATTCGCTGTCGCCATAGGCGGTGCCGGCGGTCAGCACGTCGCGGATGCGGTCGCGCCAGACGTCCGGCGTCAGGCGCAGGTTGACGAAGCCCGGACCCGCGATCTCCACCGACGCCACGTCGGCGCGGCCCTTCAGCTTGGCGACCAGCATCTCCGCCAACGCGCGCGGCGCCATCTTCGCCGGCTTCGCCAGGATCATGGCGGCGTTGGTGGACAGGTCGCCATGCGAGGCCTCGCGCGGCGGCTCGACCGTCAGACGGCTGCTGTCCAGCCCGGCGGGGATCGCACCCTCGGCGGCCAGCTCTTCCAGCAGCTTGCGAATATCGGTCTCGAAGGCCTTGAAAATATTCATCGTCTCAGGTCGTCTTTTCAGGAGGTCACAGGAGCCGTCCGGCTCAGGTCTTCACGTGTCAGGTTTTCACATGCAGGTCGAACAGCCGGTCATGTTCGGCCAGCGCGTAGCGGTCGGTCATGCCGGCGATATAGTCGGCCACATGGCGGGCGCGTACCGCAAGGTCGGCGTCGCCGCCTGCCTTCGATATGTCGCGCTGCCATTCGGTCGGCAGGGTGTTGGGCTCGTCCATGAACAGCTCGAACAGGGCGCGCACCACGCGCTTGCACTTGCTCATCTCGCGGTTCACGCGATAGTGCCGGTACATGCGCTGGCGCAGGAAGGCGCGCAAGGGCCGCTGCGCCTCCAGCATCCCGTCGGAGAAGCTGACCATGGCCAGCGGCAGGGCGCGCAACTCGGCGGCGCTGCCCGGCTTGTGCTCCGCCAGCCGCCGCCGCGTCTCCGTCACCAGATCGACGACCATGGCGTTGATCATCCGCCGCACCGTCTCGTGGATCAGGCGCGAGCGCTCCAGCCCCGGATAACGGTCGCACACCTCGCGGATGATCGGGCCGACCAGCGGCAGCTCCGCCACCTCCTCGACCGTGAACAGGCCGGCGCGCAGGCCGTCGTCGATGTCGTGGTTGTTGTAGGCGATGTCGTCGGCCAGCGCCGCCACCTGCGCCTCGGCCCCCGGATTGGTGTGCAGTTCCAGATCCCACTCGCCCTGGAAGGCGGCGATGGTGGTCGGCAGGCGATGGCCGGGAAGCAGCGGCAGCAGCGGGCCGTTGTGCTTGACCACGCCCTCCACCGCTTCCCAGGTCAGGTTCAGCCCGTCGAACTCGGCATAGCGCCGTTCCAGCCGCGTCAGGATCCGCAGGGTCTGGTCGTTGTGGGCGAAGCCGCCGAACGGCTCCATGCAGGCGTTCAGCGCGTCCTCGCCGGCATGGCCGAAGGGGGTGTGGCCAAGGTCGTGGGCCAGCGCCACCGCCTCCGCCAGATCCTCGTTCAGGCCCAGCGTGCGGCAGATCGACCGCGCGATCTGCGCAACCTCAAGGCTGTGGGTCAGCCGGGTGCGGTAATAGTCGCCTTCGTGATACACGAAGACCTGCGTCTTGTGCTTCAGCCGGCGGAAGGCCCCGGAATGCACGATTCGGTCGCGGTCGCGCTGAAAGCACGAGCGCGTCGGGCTTTCAGGCTCCGCCGCCAGCCGCCCGCGCGTGTCCGCCGGGTTGCAGGCAAAGGGAGCCAGCCGATCGTGGGAACAGTCCGCCGTCATGGGGCGGACACTACCGGCGGGAAAACGCAGGCGCAACGGCGAAGGCGTGCTATGCCCCGCCCCCCGGCGCCGGCGGCGGACAAGCGTGCCAGAAGCGCAACGGTTTGGCGCATTGGTGCCCATACTTTGACGAAGCCCCCGATCCCCCTTACATTTGTCGCAACTCCCGCACCGCACCAGAGGGGCCACCCCATGCCCGACACCGCACTGCCCACCGATGCCCGCGTCCTCGGCGTCAGCGAAAGCGCCGCCAGGCGCGTCGCCTTCCTGATCGAGCAGGAGGGCAATCCCAACCTGATGCTGCGCCTGACCGTCTCCGGCGGCGGCTGCTCCGGCTTCCAGTACGGCTTCACCTTCGACGAGACCGCGACCGACGAGGACCATGTCTTCGAGAAGGACGGGACGAAGGTGGTTACCGACGACGCCTCGCTCGACCTGCTGGCCGGCGCGACGCTGGATTATGTCGAGGACCTGATGGGCGCCGCCTTCCAGATCAAGAACCCGAACGCCACCGCATCCTGCGGCTGCGGCAACTCCTTCGCGGTCTAAGGCCGCGGTCTGAAGCCGGATAACGAAAAGAAAAGGCAGGCCTGTTTCGTGAAGATCGCCACCTGGAACGTCAACTCGGCGAAGGCCCGCCTTCCGCTGATCACCGACTGGCTGCGCACGGCGTCCCCGGACGTCGTGCTCTTCCAGGAAATCAAATGCGAGACTGCCGCCTTCCCGGCCTCGGCCTTCGAGGATCTCGGCTACCACGTCAATGCCGTCGGGCAGAAGGCCTACAACGGCGTCGCCTTGCTGTCCAAGGCCCCGGCGGAGAACCTGCTGACCCGCCTGCCGGGCGAGCCGGAGGACGAGCAGGCCCGCTATGTCGAGGCCACCGTGTCGGGCGTGCGCATCGCCTCGCTCTACCTGCCCAACGGCAACCCGGTGCCGGGCGAGAAATTCGCCTACAAGCTGCGCTGGATGGATCGGCTGTACGAGCATGCCCGGACCCTGCTGGCCCAGGAGATCCCGGTGGTGCTGGGCGGCGATTACAACATCATCCCCGAGGCGCGCGACGTCTATTCGCCGCAGGCATTCGCCGGCGACGCGCTGTTCCGCCCGGAATCGCGCGCCAAGTTCCGCGCCCTGCTGAATCTCGGCCTGACCGAGGCGTACCGCGCCCTGCATGACGACGACCGCGCCTATACCTTCTGGGATTATCAGGCCGGCGGTTGGCCGCGCGACAACGGCCTGCGCATCGACCATTTCCTGCTGTCGCCGCAGGCCGCCGACCGTCTGGCCGGCTGCACCATCGACCGCGGCCCGCGCGGCCTGGAAAAGGCCTCCGACCACACCCCCGTCATCCTGGACCTGCGCGACGCCTGACCGCGGCTGTGGAATCCGCGTAACAAAAAAGCATTTTGTTAAAACTTTCGCTTCTAGGATGACCTCGCGCGCCGGACGACAACCGGGCGGGCGCGGTCATCGGGGGAGCGACGGGCAGGCATGGCGTGGGGGCGCGACAACGGCCGGGAACGGGTGAAGTCTCTGCTGGCGGCATTGGAGCGTCAGGCGACCGAGGCCTCCCAGCTTGCCGAGCGCGCCCAGCGCGACATGGGCGACGACCGCTTCGCCTCCTTCCTCGACTTCCGCCGCAAGGTGGAGGAGATCCGCGCCCTGTTCGCCCTGACCGAGGAGCATCTGCACGGCGTCGACGAGTCGCGCCTGTCGGACCTCCGTGCCGAATTCGAGCGGATGGATCTGCTGCTGACCCGCATGCTGGTGCGGGCGATGCGCAATTACTTCTCCGGCATGCGCGAGGATCAGGTCCTGCCCATCGGCGCCCGCGAGTTGTTCGAGCCGGAACTGCGCAGCATCGACCAGACCCGCACCCGCCTGCTGGGTCCCCGCTATGCCGACCGCGTGGCGCCGGAGATTCTGGACGATCTGGACGCCACGGCGGAGTTGATCCGCAAGACGATAGCCCGCGCCCCCAGCCTGCCCGACTTCTCCGACAGCCCCAGCCCGCCCAAACCAACCCGCCGCCTGCGCACCCTGGGCCGCCCGATCCGGAATTGAGGGGGCAAATCGCAGCAGCCTTCGCGCGACACTTGACCCACCGCGACGCATTCGCTACTCCCGTGGGCCGAAGGATGGGTGGCCGAGTGGTTTAAGGCTCCAGTCTTGAAAACTGGCGTAGGTGCAAGCCTACCGTGGGTTCGAATCCCACCCCATCCGCCACCACCACAAAAATTTCGAATTCAAATTTTTCTCCGCACGCCGGCGTCAGCAGTGGTTCGCTATGGCCGCAGGGCGAATTTGCTCGTCCACGGTGGCCTCGCTCCCATTGCATTCGTATTTGAGTGATCAGAAAAGGATCAAAGTCTTGCAACCGGCCGCGGTAAAGGAATATAAGCATGTCTGGTGACCCTACCGGACGAGGCATCCATGCACCAACCCCAAGTGCGTAGCCGCCAAACCTCCAACCTCAGTGACCGCGCCGGCAACGGCCTACCCAACAACCCGAAGGACATTCTCTGGGTGAAGGAAGCACTCCGCCGCCTTGGCCGCTACAATCACGGTAGCGCACCCAATCCCTACATTGACCGCTCGTTGAACGAGGCGATCTTGAATTATCAGCGGGATCGTGGATTGCGTCGCGACGGCGTCTTGGTACCTGGCGGAGAGACCGAATGCGCGCTGTGCGTTGAACTTGCCCGCTTGTTCGGGAGGGCCCGCCGATGAGTCCCATCTACAATCTGTACGGCGTTTCCGACGACGAGTTCAATCAATCGGCGGAAGACAGCGCCAATGAATTCATGGACATCGCGGAGGGGCTTTTTGATCTGTTTGGATATGACACCGCCGCCGACAACCTGCGCCGCTACCGGTCGGGCGAAGGCGGAACGGAGTCCTATACGGCGGAGGAGATGAGCAAACATCCAGCCTACGACGACGCCATCGACCACAACCGAACTATGTTTGAGAGCAACACTTTTACGGGCATGACTAAAAAGCCCGGTGTCAGGGAAAAACTTCTCGGATTGCAGGACGGACAATCAGCATCATTTCAAGACAACTGGGACAGGAATATCAACTCATTTAACACGTATAATTTCAGCCGGCCATCGACGTATTTTTCCTTTGGCCGCAGCGGCATTCGGTCAGATGGAGATTTCACGGCCACCCGGAACGGTGACTATCTAACTATTTCTGGCAACGTGCTAAATCGACTGGGTGATGAAAAGCACGACACCGAAGAGTTCGATTTTAATCCCGGCCAAATCGGCAGTCCCGAAGCGCGCGTGCTTGAGAGGGCGGGATTGGCAAAACCGTTTGCGATGGACTACCGGAGACGGCAGACTGTCGAAGCGCAAGCGCGGTACGAACCCGATGGGACGATAACGCTACTCAAAGCCTTATGGGGATTGCTCGAATGACGCGGTGGGGCGGCCGGCGGTGGCTGGTGGTCGTCGGATTTCCGGTCGCCCTTGTCCTTACGCTGATCTATGCGCCTATCGAGCGCTATCGGCCCTCTTGTGGAGGCTGGAAAGTCCGCCATTACTTCGATGGACCGATGCGGCAGGTGTTCGTCGACAAAATGACGGAGGCAATGGCGGAGGATGGCTTTCCCCATATTCGTGTTGGGGATAGCGTCTTCATCAGATTTCATGATGTTGATGACTTTATCATCAACAATGACTGGAAAATCGCCGAGGCGATTGGTCTGGGTTACGGTCCAGGCAATAGCAGGTTTACTCCCCCGCCCATCCTTATAGATATCATGGATAAGGCACGACAGGCAGTGGAAGGTGACCCGTCACTTTCTGAGACAAAAAAGAAAAGGGAGGCGAATTTTCTTTTCAGAGATGACTGCGAACTGATTAGAGCCGCAGCGATCCGGATCGAGGACATGGCACCGGCAGATCTGCTTCGCTATGTCCCCAAGTCACCACTCCCGCCGCAATGCACGCCCTACAACATGCGGGGGTGGCGCAGGGACTGTGGCGCGGTGGTCCGCGGCAACACGGTCATTACGCCGGCGTCGCGTTGACTGGACAGAAGATCGGAAAAGCGCGGCAAGACGTTTGAATTCCGTTTTCCTCAGCCCTCTCCCAACCCTGCCGCCAAACCGCATACCTTCATATGACCCCCGCCCTTTTGCGCCTCCCCGATTGCTCTGCTAGCGTCCAATCCGGGTTACGGAAGGGGCGCGGACCATGGGACTCATCAGCTTTCTGAAAAAGACGGCCGCCGGTCATACCGACCGGCAGAAGCAGGCGCGGTACGACCGTGCGAACGCGCGGGCCAACGAGTACATGGAGGTGGCGCAGTGGTATGCCGAGGAAGGCGACGGCAACCCGCGCATTCTGCAGAATTATCAGGAACTGTCGGCTCTGCCCTTCCGCCAGGGCCATGCGGCGGTGCTGGTCGGCTACCGCAACGACATCACGCGCAAGCTGGGCCATGCCGCGCACATCGGCACCCGGCAGAATCCGTGGATCTCCGCCTTCCTGCGGCCGGACGACGGCACCGTCTATTGCGCCTATGTGCTGCTGCGCGACGACAACCAGCAGTTCGCGCTGATGAAGGCCTACTGGTTCCTGTCCGGCAACGAGACGGAGGCCGGATACAAGCGGTCCGTTACCGGCGTTATCTGATCCATTTCGCAGGAAAGTCGCGCACATGCCGAACATCGCCGATCTGGTCGCGAACCCGGAAAGCTTCCTCAAGAACAACCTGATCTGGATCCAGTATCAGTCCTACCAGCCCAACTACCGCGTCGGCGGCGTCAAGAGCTTCAGCCTCAGCGACGACGGCATGACCTGCACCCGCAAGGGCACCGGCATCGTCTCGCAATTCTCGACCAAGAACGTCGATGTCTGGTCGGTGCGCTACGACCAGGGCAACCGGCCGGGCAGCTGGAACGCCTACTGGCTGCCCTACGACCAGGACTTCAAGCATCTCGTCGTGTTGGAGGACGAGGCTGACGTGATGTTCACGCCAACGATGGACGGCTGCTCCTTCGGCTTCAGCGACCATGGCGGCGGCACCTACTCCGCCTCCCACGGCAATCTGCAGACCGCGGAAGGACGGATCGACGAGGCCGGACTGCGTCAGGGCATGCGCATGCACGGCACCACCCTGCACAAGTCGCAATACATGAACGTGCCGGGCACTGACGCGGTGAAGGTCACGCTGGTGGGCGTCCGCAACGGCAAGAAATGGCGCTTCTTCTATCAGCAATACATCGACCAGATGGGCGCCTTCACCCTGCTGAAGGTCGCGCAGGTCAAGAGATAGGGCATTCCAGGGGGCGCGCCGCGCCCCTCCCCCATTCCCACTCAAGACAGTCCGGTTCCGCCTTGCTACAGTCCCTGTTCCTCGGACCTGTCCCGAACGGCTTGATCCGCAAGACAGACACAGACCAGAGACAAGGCACATGGACAAAGGCACGCCGAAGGCCATCCGGCTTCAGGACTATCGCCCGCCGGCGCATCTGATCGACACGGTCGACCTGTTCGTCGACTTGGGCGAGGATGTCACCACCGTCCGCGCGGTGCTGGCGATCCGCCGCAACCCGGCCCGCCCCGATGCCGCGACGGAACCGCTGTCGCTCGACGGGCAGAGGCTGGATCTGGTGTCGGTGGCGCTGGACGGCCGGACGCTGGGACCGGACGACTTTACCGTCACCCCCGATCACCTGATCGTGCTGCAGGTGCCGGACAGCTTCACCCTGGAAACCATCGTCCGCATCAAGCCGCAGGAGAACACGGCGCTGGAAGGGCTCTACAAGTCCTCCGGCAACTTCTGCACGCAATGCGAGGCGGAAGGCTTCCGCAAGATCACCTACTTCATGGACCGGCCGGACGTGATGGCGCGCTACAGCACCACCATCACCGCCGACAAGGCGCGCTATCCGGTGCTGCTGTCCAACGGCAACCTCGCCGCTTCCGGCGATTCGGAGGACGGGCGCCACTGGGCGCGCTGGGAGGACCCCTTCCCCAAGCCCTGCTACCTGTTCGCGCTGGTCGCCGGCAAGCTCGTCCATGGCGAGGACCATTTCCGCACCGCCTCGGGACGCGACGTGACCCTGCGCATCTATGTGGAGCCGGGGAACGAGGACAAGATCGACCACGCCATGCGCTCGCTCATCAAGTCGATGCGCTGGGATGAGGAGGTCTATGGTCTGGAATACGACCTCGACATCTTCAACATCGTCGCGGTCGGCGACTTCAACATGGGGGCGATGGAAAACAAGTCGCTCAACGTCTTCAACACCAAATACATCCTGGCGAAGCCGGAGACCGCGACCGACACCGATTTCCTCAACATCGAGGCGGTGGTCGCGCACGAGTATTTCCACAACTGGACCGGCAATCGCGTTACCTGCCGCGACTGGTTCCAGCTGTCGCTGAAGGAAGGGCTGACCGTCTTCCGCGACCAGGAATTCTCGTCCGACATGCATTCCCGCGCGGTGAAGCGCATCGCCGACGTCCAGGGGCTGCGCACCGTACAGTTCCAGGAGGATGCCGGCGCCATGGCCCATCCGGTGCGCCCGGACAGCTATGTCGAGATCAACAACTTCTACACCCCCACCGTCTACAACAAGGGTGCGGAAGTCATCCGCATGATCCACACCCTGCTGGGGCCGGAAAACTACCGCAAGGGCACCGATCTCTATTTCCAGCGCCATGACGGACAGGCGGTGACCTGCGACGATTTCGTCGCCGCCATGGCCGATGCCAGCGGCGTCGATTTGACCCAGTTCCAGTTGTGGTACCGCCAGTCCGGCACGCCGGAACTGGACATCGCCGGCAGCTATGATTCGTCCGCCAAGACCTACACCCTGACAGTGAAGCAGACGGTGCCGCCGACGCCGGGCCAGCCGACCAAGCAGCCGATGCACATCCCGCTGGTGGTCGGCCTGCTCGGCCCCGACGGGCAGGACCTGCCGCTGCGCCTGGAGGGCGAGGAAAGCGCCGCCGGCACCAGCCGCATCCTGCATGTGACGGCGGAAAACCAGAGCTTCACCTTCCGCGACATCACCGCCCGGCCGGTGCCGTCGCTGCTGCGCGGCTTCTCGGCACCGGTGAAGCTGAAGACCGACCTGACCGACGCCGACCTCACCTTCCTGATGGCGCATGACAGCGACGCCTTCAACCGGTGGGAGGCCGGGCAGATTCTCGGCACCCGCATCCTGCTCAATCTGGTCGCCGATCAGCAGGCCGGGCGCGATCTGGTGCTGCCGGAGGGCTATGCCGACGCCTTCGCCAAGATCCTGGACGATGCGCAGCGCGACCGTGCCTTCGCCGCCCAGGCGCTGGTGCTGCCGACCGAGGCCTATCTCGGCACCCAGATGCCGGTGGTCGATCCGGACGCCATCCATGCGGTGCGGGAATTCGCCCGCAAGACGCTGGCCGGGCGCCTGCGGGCGAAGTTCCTCGATCTCTACCGCCGCAACAGCAGCCAGGAGCCCTTCTCGGTCGATGCCGAGGCCATCGGCAAGCGGGCGCTGAAGAACCTGTGCCTCGCCTATCTGATGGCGCTGGAGGATGCGGAGGCGCTGGAGCTGTGCCTGACCCAGTACCGCAGCGCCCAGGGCATGACCGACGAGATCGCGGCGCTGCAGTTCCTGTCCAACGCCGCCTCGCCGGAAGGAGAGAAGGCGCTGGCCGACTTCTACGAGCGCTGGAAGGGCGAGGCGCTGGTGGTCGACAAGTGGTTCAGCGTGCAGGCGATGTCCAACCGGGCCGACACGTTGGCCCGCGTCACCGCCCTGCTCGGCCATCCGGCTTTCGAGATCCGGAACCCGAACAAGGTCTATGCGCTGATCGGTGGCTTCGCCAACGGCAACCCGGTGCGCTTCCATGATGCCGGCGGCGCCGGCTATCGCTTCCTGGCCGATCAGGTCCTGCGTCTGGACCCGATGAACCCGCAGGTTGCAGCCCGGCTGATGGGGCCCTTCTCCCGCCTGCGGCGCTATGACGCGGCCCGTCAGGGGCTGATGAAGGCGGAGTTGCAGCGGATCGTCGCGACGCCGGGCCTGTCGCCGGACGTCTACGAGGTCGCGAGCAAGAGCCTTGAGGCCGCCGGCTGAGACTCGGGGGGCCCGCCAAGGACCGTGCGCATAAGCAAAGGGCCGGCGGCATCGCCACCGGCCCTTCCGCCGTCCGCAGGCTCCCCCGCCGCGATGCCCTTGGGCGCCGGGCGGGGGATGCGGTCTTACTTCTGCTCCGACAGGAAGGCGATCAGGTCGGCGCGCTTGGCGTCGTCCTTCAGGCCGGCGAAGGCCATGGTGCCGCCCGGGACGATTTCCTTCGGCGCCTTGATGTAGGCGTCCAGGTTCTCCGGGGTCCAGACCAGACCGCCGGCACCCTTTTCCTTCATCGGGGCCGAGTACTTGAAGCCCTCGATCGACGCGGCCGGACGGCCGACGACGCCGAACAGCGACGGGCCGACCTTGTTCTTGCCCTGCTCGGCGGTGTGGCAGGCCATGCAGACCTTGAAGACATCCTTGCCGGCCGCGGCATCGGCCGCCTGGGCGGCACCGGCACCCATCACGACCGCGGCGACGGCGGCAACGCCCATCAACAGCTTCTTCATTCTTCGGCTTCCCTTCCGATGGATCCACCGGCCGACGGCGCCGGCCGGAATTGCGCGGCAGAATACACATTCCGCAGGGGGCTCAAACCCCCTTTGATGCAGCCGTACGACCAATGAACAATTTGCCGCGCTAATTCATCCAGGCAAGCGCCGCGAACAGAACCACAACCACAAGAATGGCCGCCCACGGCACGTAGAAATTGCCGGTTCCGCCCCCCTTGCCGCGCCCGACCGGCAGCGGCAGCGGGATTTCCGGCGGCGGCTCCGCCATGCGGGTGGCGGGCTGAGGCGGTGGCGCGGCGACAGCAGCGTCAGTCGCCACCGGGGCAGCCTCCGCAGGTACCAGTTCGGCGGGCGCCGGGCCGACGATTTTGGTGAAGCGGGCGAAGAACTCTTCCGCCATCTTGCGGGCGGTGGCGTCGACCAGCCGCGATCCGATCTGCGCCAGCTTGCCGCCGACCTGGGCCTTGGCGGTGTAGCTCAGCAGCGTGGCGCCGCCATCGTCGGCCAGCGTCACGGTGGCGCCGCCCTTGCCGAATCCGGCCGCCCCGCCCGACCCTTCGCCGGTGATGGTGTAGCCGTTGGGCGGGTCCAGGTCCGACAGGGTGACCTTGCCGGCGAACTTGGCGCTGACCGGGCCGACCTTGGCGACGACCTTGGCCGTCATCTCGGTGTCGGACTGCCGGACCACCTCCTCGCAGCCGGGGATGCACTGGCGCAGGATTTCCGGATCGTTCAGCGCCGCCCACACCGCGTCGCGGCTGGCCTCGATCCGGTGGCTTCCGCTCATATCCATGGTTCGTGGTTCCTCCAACCCAATTGCCTACCCTGATGCGGCCCTTTGCGGGCGTCTCGTGCCCCGGCTGCGGCCGGGGTTACGGTCGAGAATATGGCATTACCGGGCGCTGCGACAGCCCCGGCCGTCTCATCTCAAAGTCTTACAGCGGCGGGCGTCCTCACCCGCGCGGCGCCATGCAGTTGCTGACGATCGGCGTGCAGGCCGACAGAGTGGCACCGGCCGGATAGCTGACCTGCTCCACCGTGCCGCGCGGGCCGATCACCATGGTCGCCTCGCAGCCGACCGCGGTGTTGCCGCCGACCGGCACCCCGAAGCCGAGGCCGAGCCCCACCCCGCCGCTGCCGCCGAAGCTGCCGGCCCCGATGCCGATGCTGCTGCCGGGGCTGTAGGCGACTGCCGGACGGGCGACGTAGGTGTAGTATTCGCGGCCCGCCGCCGTCGCCTGACGATCCGGCACGCCGGCGCAGGCCAGCAGGTCGGCCTTGGGCATGCCGACCATGGCGGTTTGAGCGCGGCGCGCGATCTCCGGATCGGGGCCGGTGGCGCAGCCGGCGAGGATGGCGGCCGTGCCACCGAGAAGGATCATCGCCGCGCCCACGGTCCTCGCCCTACCCTTGGCCTTACCCGTCCCTTGGCCCATGTCTCGTCCTCCACCAGAATATCGTGTCATCGCCGGGTTCTTCTCAACCGGTTGATACAGTGCTGAAACCCCGCCGCCGCCCGTCCGTTCCCCGAAGGAGCAATGCGGCCCGGAAGTGACGGACGGGCGCGGATTTGCTAGGAGTTCCGCCCACAGTCCATACCAGCATATCGGAACCGCCGACGCCATGGCCGAGCTTATGCCTCCCCCTTCTCCCGCCGCCTCCGCCGTGACGGTGTATCTCGCGCTCGGCGGCAACATGGGCGACCGCGCCGCCAACCTTGCCGAGGCGATCCGGCGGCTGGGCGCGGCGGTGGAGATCGACGCGCAGTCCGCGCTGTACGAGACGGCGCCGATGTATGTGACCGACCAGCCGGCCTTCCTGAACATGGCGGTGCGCGGCACCACCCGCCTCGGCCCGACGGAGTTGCTGCGCTTCCTGAAGGAGATCGAGGCGACGCTGGGCCGCGATCTCGGCGGCCTGCGCTTCGGCCCGCGTCCGATCGACCTCGACATCCTGCTCTACGCCGACCGCGTGGTGGCGGAGCCGGATCTGGAAGTCCCCCACCCCCGCATGGTGGAGCGCGCCTTCGTCCTCTGCCCGCTGGCGGACATCGCCGCCGACATCGTCCACCCGGTGCTGAACCGGCGGATCGACGCCCTGCGCGACGAGGTTCCCGGCCGCGAGACCGTCGTCCGCATCGCCGAGACGCTGTGACGAACGCCTCTCCGAGTGCGGTGGCGGATGCACTCTCCGAGTGCGGTGGCATGCAGCAGCCGCACCGCTTATAGTGCCGGCCTGAACGCAACGCCGGCGCCCGCCCGCCGGCCGGGAGAGTGTGTTGTCGGACGATAGCGTGAAACGGACCATGCTGGTCCAGCCGGGCGGCGCGCCGCTCACCTACACCATTCTGGTGCGCGGCTTCTCCGCCGCCGTGGATCTTGCCGGCCGCACCGACCGGCCGCAGGTCCGCTTCGACCTGACGCTGACCGTGACCCATCCCGGACCCGGCTTTCCCGACGACATCGCCGCGGTGATGTCTTACGAGGACATCGTCGAAGACTTGCGTCGTCTTTGTGCCGAATCCAACATATCGGGCGCCGAATACTTGGCCGACCGCGCCGCGGACCTCTGCCTGTCCCACGCCAAAGTGCGCCGGGTCCAGGTCGACGTCACCATTCCCGCGGCCGACTCGGCCGGTTCGGCGGCCGGCGCCGGGCTGACGCGCGGCCGGCCGGGACTGGCCTGAGCGCGCCCGCCGCCATCGCGCCGCCGCTCATTACTGCATTACACAAAGATATAGCGCCTGTTGACAAAAGGACGGGTGACAATACCACCTGGTCTGAGTTATGGTCGCCATATTGTATTTTAGACCCACAATCCGGACCGGACGGGGTATATCCCCGGCGGCGATCCGGATACCGAAAGCCGAGACGAGAGCGCAGCAGGGATTAGGCCAATCGCCATTGCCGGCTTCGACCGTCCGCCGATCCCCCTTCCGGGACGGCAACGGCCCCGGAAGCCGGACTCTAAGGGAGGGACGCATGGACCGCAGCACGACGCCGACCCTTTCCGAACTGCTCGAAGATCCGATCGTGATCGCCGTGATGGCGCGCGATGGGATCAGCCCCGACAGCGTCCAGCAACTTTTCGAACGCCTTCGCCGGAGCCGCCGAGTACAGCAAGAACGGCTCGCCGCCTGACCTGCGGCCACACTGACCCAAGTGCTGGATAAAGCCCGGTCAGAAACCTTCGGCTGAACCCCTTTCTGTGAGGCGCCGCTTTCCCCGGAGAGCGGCGCTTCGCAATTCGGCGGCGACGCTTCACCCCTCCAGAACCTCGCGCACGACCGTCATCACCTCGGCTGGGGTGAAAGGCTTGCGCAGGGTGCGGTGCGCGCCCAGCGCCTCCGCCACCGGCAGCACGTCCAGCGACGCGCGGGCGCCGCCGCCGGAAATCGCGATGATCTTCAGCGACGGCGCGCCGCGCCGCAGCTCCATGATCGTCGCCAGCCCTTCCTGGTTCGGCATGAAGATGTCGGTGATGACCAGATCGACGGGCCGGCCGGCCGGCCGGTCGCGAAAACGCTGCATCCCCTCCACCCCGTCGCTGGCGCCGACCGCCTCATGGCCGGCCATCGTCAGCGTGCGCAGCAGCACCGCACGGGCCACGTCGTCGTCGTCGATGATCAGCACGCTGGCCATGGCGCCGGTTCCCTCCTCACTCCGCCGGATGGGGCAGGCCGTGGGCCGAGCCGCCATCCGCCCCCGGCTCCGCAGCATCATCCCGCATCGGCTTCTTGCGGGCGAAATAGCTGTAGACCGTCGGCACGACGAACAGGGTCAGCAGCGTGCCCAGCGTCATGCCGCCGACGATGACGGCGCCGATGGCCTGCCGGCTTTCGGCACCCGCCCCCTTGGCGTAGGCCAGCGGCAGCGCGCCCAGCACCATGGCGCCGGTGGTCATCAGGATCGGCCGCAGGCGCAGCACGGCGGCTTCCTCCACCGCCTTGCGGATGTCGGTACCCGCACGCTGGAGCTGGTTGGCGAACTCCACGATCAGGATGCCGTGCTTGGTGATGAGGCCGACCAGGGTGACGAGGCCGATCTGGCTGTAGACGTTCATCGTCCCGCCGCTCATCTGCAGGGCGGCCAGCGCGCCGGTCATCGACAGCGGCACCGTCAGCATGATGACGAAGGGATCGATGAAGCTCTCGAACTGCGCCGCCAGCACCAGATAGATGAAGGCCAGCGCCAGCACGAAGACGAAATAGAGCCCGGTCGCCGATTCGCGGAACTCGCGGCTCTGCCCGGCATAGTCGGTCTGGGCGGTGGCCGGCAGCACCTTGTTCGCCGCCGCCTGCATCACCGACAGCGCCTCGCCCAGCGAAGTCCCCGGCGCCAGCGTCGCGGTGATGGTGGCGGAGCGCAGCTTGTTGAAGTGGTTCAGCTCCTTCGGTGCCACCCGCTCCTCGACCTTCACCAGATTGGCGAGCGAGATCATCTGGCCCGGCCCGCCGGTGGCCGAGGTGCCTCCGCGGACATAGATGCCGGCAATGTCGTCCGGGTTCCGGCGGTCGACGTTCGCGACCTGGACGATCACGTCATACTGCTTGCCGTCCTTCTTGAAGCGGGTCACCTGCCGTCCACCCAGCAGCGTTTCCAGCGTGCGGCCGACGGTATCGACATCCACCCCCAGATCGGCCGACTTGTCGCGGTCGAGCGTGACACGCAGTTCCGGCTTGTTCAGCTTCAAATCGGTGTCGAGGTTGGTCAGGCCGGGGAACTTGCGCGCCTCCGCCATCATGCCGTTGACCATCGTCTGCAGCTCCTCGAACGGCAGCGAGGTCTGGATGACGAAGTTGACCGGCTTGTCGATCGGGCTCTGCCCCAGCGACGGCGGGTTGGTGACGAAGCCCAGGATGCCGGGGATGCCGAACATCTTGGGGAACAGCTGGGCGGTGATCGCCTGCTGCTTCACGTCGCGCTCGTCCCAGTCGATCAGGCGGACGAAGGCGATGCCCTGGTTGACCACGGGGAAGCCGACGACGACGAAGAACTTCTCCAGCACCGGGATCTGGCGGAACAGCGCCTCCATCCGCTGGGCGTAGCCCATGGTGTAGTCGAGCGTCGAGCCTTCCGGCGCGATGGCGATGCCGACGATGGTGCCGCGGTCCTCCACCGGCGCCAGTTCCGACTTCAAGCCGGTGAACAGCACATAGCTGGCCGCGGCGACGCCCAGCCCGATCAGCAGAACCACGGGCCGTGCCCGCAGCGACAGGCGCAGCAGCCGGCGATAGCCGTTGGTCATCCCCTCCAGGAACCGTTCGATGGCGCGGTAGAGCAAGCCGTGCTTGGTCTCATGCTTCAGCAGCTTGGAGCACATCATCGGCGACAGCGTCAGCGCGACGAAGCCCGACACGATGACGGCGCCGGCCAGCGTCAGCGCGAATTCGGTGAACAGCCGCCCGGTGCGCCCGGTCATGAAGCCGATGGGCGCGTACACCGCCGCCAGCGTGATGGTCATGGCGATGACCGCGAAGCCGATCTCGCGCGATCCCTTCAACGCCGCCTGGAACGGGTTCATCCCCTCTTCGACATAGCGGAAGATGTTCTCCAGCATGACGATGGCGTCGTCGACGACGAGGCCGATGGCCAGCACCATCGACAGCAGGGTCAGCGTGTTGATGGAGAAGCCGAAGGCGTACATCAGGGCGAAGCCGCCGATCAGCGACACCGGGATGGTCACCAACGGCACCAGCGTCGCCCGCAGCGAACGCAGGAAGAAGAAGATGACCAGCACGACCAGGATGATCGCTTCGAAGATGGTGTGGAACACCGCGTCGATCGACTTGGCGATGAAGACCGAGCTGTCGTAGCCGACATCGACCCCCATGCCCTCGGGCAGGGCGGCGCGGATCTTCGGCAGCGCCTCGTTGACCGCCTTCGACACGTCCAGCGGGTTGGCGGTGGACTGCTTCACCACGCCGATGGCGACGGCACCGCGGCCGTTGAAGCGGGCGCTGACCCGCTCGTCGAGCGCCCCCAGCTCCGCCCGGCCGATGTCGCGCAGCCGGACCAGATAGCCCGAATCGTCGCGCAGGATGATGTTTTCGAATTCGGCCGGGCTGCGCAGGTCGGTTTCCGACACCACGGTGAACTCGCGCGCCACGCTTTCGACGCGGCCGGCCGGGATCTCGACATTCTGCCGGCGCAGCGCGTTCTCGACATCCTGCGGCGTCACCCGGTAGGCGGCCATCCGCTGCGGGTCGAGCCACAGCCGCATGGCGAATCGGCGCTCGCCGAAGATGCGGACCTGCGCCACGCCGGGCAGGTTCTGCAGCCGGTCCTTGACGTAGCGGTCGGCGAAGTCCGTCACCTCCAGCGGCGAATGCCGGTCGGAGGAGAAGGCCAGATAGATGATCGGCTGGGCGTCGGCCTCCACCTTGGCGATGACCGGCTCGTCGATCTCCGATGGCAGGGCGGCGCGGACGCGCCCCACCCGGTCGCGCACGTCGCTGGCGGCGACATCGACGTTGCGGTCCAGCCGGAAACGCAGGGTGATCTGCGACTTCTCCGCCCGGCTGATCGAGGACATCACGTCGATGCCCTCGATGCCGGCGAGGCTGTCCTCCAGCGTCTGGGTGACCTGGCTTTCGATGATCTGGGCCGAGGCGCCTTTATAGGTCGTCTCCACCGTGACGACCGGTTCGTCGATCTTGGGATATTCGCGCACCGACAGGCGCTGGTACGACACAATGCCGATCAGCATCAGGGCGAGGCTCATCACCGTCGCCAGGACGGGACGGCGAACGGAAATCTCGGACAGGATCATCGGTTCAGCTCCCCGACGATGCGTTTGGGGCCGGCTTGCTGGGGACCACGCTGACCGGCGCGCCGTCGCGGATCTTCAACTGGCCGGCGGTGACCACCATGTCGCCGGGGGCGAGACCCTTGGAAATCTCCACCTCCGCATTGCGGCGTTCGCCCAGCGTCACGCGGGTCTGCGCCACCTTGCCGTCGACCACCTTGAAGACATACTGGTCCTTGCCGAAGGCGACGATGGCCTGTTCCGGTACCAGCACCGCGTCGGGCACCGTGGTCAGCGTCAGCGACACCCGCGCGAACAGGCCGGGGCGCAGCGAGCCGTCCGGGTTCGGCACGCGGGCGCGGATCGCCAGCGCGCGGCCGTTCACGTCCACCAGCGGGTCGATGGCATAGACGGTGCCGTCGAAGCTGCGCCCGCCGAAGGCATCCACCGCCACCTTCACCATCTGCCCGACCCTCACCGCCTGCAGGAACATCTCCGGCACGCGGAAGTCCAGCTTCAGCGTGTCGATGTCCTCCAGATTCACGATGTCCTTGCCGGCCTGGACGAAGTCGCCGACCGACACCTTGCGCAGGCCCAGCACGCCGTCGAAGGGCGCGGTGATGACCTGTTTGTCGAGCTGCGCCTTGGCCAGTTGCACCGCCGCCTCGTCGGCCAGCAGCTTGGCGGCCGCCTGTTCGCGGTTGCGCATGGGACCGGTGTTCTGGCGCATCAACTGGTCGGCACGCGACAGTTCGGCACGGGAGAAGGCGATGCTTGCCTGCGCCTGTGCCAGGGTGGCGCGGGCGATGGCGTCGTCCAGCCGGACCAGCACGGTGCCCTTGGCGACGCGTTGTCCTTCCTTGAAGGCGATCTCGCTGATGCGGCCGGCGATTTCCGGCCGGATCACCACCGATTCGTTGGACAGCAGCGAGCCGACGGCGGTCACCGTCCGCTCCACCATGCCGATGCGGACCGGAACGGCCTCCACCGGCATCGGCGGCGCGCCGCCCGGCGGCTTGGCTCCCCCCGAGGCGCCGCCGGTAGCGAGCGCACCGCCGGACACGGCACCGGTCACCATCGCGGTCAGCCCGGCGACCGTCCCGCCCTGCTTCACGAAATACCAGTAAGCCCCGCCGGCGAGAGCCGCCAGGACGAGGAGAGCAGCGATGCGAAGCGTGTGGCGCATGGGACCGGGATCCGGACGGGTTTCACCTTGCCGCAGCGCAACCGAAAGGGGCGCCGGGCAAACTGAACTATATCGTTCAGTTCACATCCGGAGTCGAGAAGGTTCAGCGATCAGAACCGTCCGCCGGTCCGTTTGTGGCTGCCACGACCTGAGGTCCACCGCTCTCCAGCCGGCCGGCCCGCATCGGTACCGTCTTGCCGCCGCACAGCGTCACCCACAGGTCGGCGGAATCGCCGGCCGCCACCGGTTCGTCGCCATCCATCCGCCGGACTTCCCCGCCTTCCAGGTCGAGACCCGGTGCACAGCAGGGCGACTCGCCGGCGCCCACCAATGCGCGGACGCAGCCATTCTCGATCCGGATGTCACATAATCCGTCATGGACCCGCGCGTTCTTCAGCCAGAACTTCCCATTGGCGGGGATGCGGGCGAGGCAGCAGGTCGGGGCGTTCATGGAGTTTACCCGTGTCCGGTCCGGCGATGTGCAACGCAGCAAGACTGACACAAAATGGTAAAGCAAAACCAGCAGGAGCTTGGGTTTTCCGGGTTTACCCGGTCTCCAGCGCCAGGAACTCCTGGAAATTGGCGCAGCGGCCGGCCTTGAAGGCGGCCTCATAGGCGGCGTTGCGGGCACGCTTGGCGGCGATCGACCCGGCGAAGAGCTGTCGCAGGACCTCGTCCCGGATACCCAGCCCGTCGCCGGCCAGCCGGTCCAGCACATGGCGGTAACAGCGCTCCGCCCGCTCGCCGCTGTCGGCGGAAAAGGTGATGGAGCCGGCGCGCTGGCGATATTCGTAAAAGGGCGTCGCCACCAGCGGCACCGGGCCGGTGGCGTCGAGCACCCGGACATTGAAGACCACGTCGTCGCAGAAGTTCACGTCGTCGTCCCAGCCCGGCACCAGTTCGCGCCGCACCACCGGGAACATCGGCACGGAGGTCGCCACGAATCCCTCGCCGTCCAGCAGGGCCGGGGCCTTCCCCTCCTCAAACAGGCGCAGCAGCGGCGAATTGTCCTCGTCGCGCACCACCGCGACATTGTCGAAGGCCGCACCATGGGCGAGCGCGAGCGGCGCCAGCGCCGTCAGCCGGCCGGGGCGGAAGCGGTCGTCGGCGTCCAGCGGCGCCACCAGCGCCAGCCGCGCCGCATCCAGCCCGGCATTGCGCGCGGCGGGCGCCCCGGCGCCGACCCGGCCGGTGCTCGCGAAGACCAGCCGCGGATCGTCGATTCCGGCGGCCAGCAGGGTCGGCTGGTAATCGGTGCCGTCGTCGCTGACGATCACAGCCTCCCACGCCGTCCAATCCTGATCCAGCAGGCTCTGCACCGCGCGGGCTATGGTCTCATGGGCGCGGTGGGCCGCGATGATGACCGATACGCCCGTTCCGTTCCCACGCATTCCGCCGCACTCCCAACCATTCTCACGCCATCCATTCCCACGGCGGAGTTTGGCCGTGGGCGGCGAATGGCGTCAATGCTGCGCGGCCATGCCGCTCCCCGCTCATGCCCGGCTTTGCAACCGCCCCTTACCCGCCGAGATGCCGCGTGGTAGGAAGAGACATCGTGCCGCGCCGACAGGAAGGACACCCGCGTGTTCGGTGAATGGAACAGTGGAACATCCCCGGAAAACTGTTGCACGCTGTTCCAAACGTTCCATCCGGCCCCACCACCACCCATGGCCTTACCCATGGCCTTACCCATCGATTTTGGCCCGGCGGACGTTGAACATGAAGGCCGGACGGGCTATGTGGTGAAGCAGGCAAGGCGCATGCGGCAGCGGGACAGCGGCCGGGGGTCTCCTCCGGCGGCGCATCCCGGTCCCGATACCCCGCTTCCGATACCAGGGAGAAGAACATCAATGGCGCAGGTCGGATACACCCGGTTCGACGACGAACCTGAAAAGGAACCGGACGAGAAGTCGAAGGAAAGCGCCCAGCCGCAGTTCGCCGCCGTGCAGCAGAGCCTGTTCAAGGCGCGCACGGTCCTGATCTTCGGTCAGATCGACATGAAGCTGGCGCAGGTCGTGTCGGCCCAACTGCTGGCTCTCGCCCATGAGAACGACGACGACATCACCGTCGTGGTCAACTCGCCGGGCGGCCATGTCGAGGCGGGCGACACCATCCACGACATGATCCGCTTCATCAAGCCGCGGGTGAAGATGCTGGGCACGGGCTGGGTCGCCAGCGCCGGCTGCCACATCTATCTGGCGGCGAAAAAGGAAGACCGCTTCTGCCTGCCCAACACCCGCTTCCTGATCCACCAGCCGCTGGGCGGAACGGGCGGCCGGGCGACGGACATCGCCATCGAGGCGAAGGAAATCATCCGCATGCGCGAGCGTCTGAACAAGATCATCGCGCGTGAGACCGGGCAGCCGTATGAAAAGGTCGCCAAGGACACCGACCGCAATTACTGGATGTTCGCCGAAGAGGCGAAGGATTACGGCATCGTCAGCCACGTCATCAACACGATGGACGAGCTGAAGTAACGGTTGGGTCTATCCAACAGAAAAGGGCACTTTCTCCTTCGCGGGAAAGTGCCCTTTTTCATTTCCGATAACAGCCTCGAAGCTGAAACGATGACGGCAATGCGCTTCCTCAGACCGATACGTCCAGCATTGATCCGCGCTGGCGATAGCCCTGGGCATTCACCCGGGCGGCAAGCGCACCGGCATTGGTGTCGACGGCCTCTTTGCTCTCGGTGCCGCTGCGGGTATCGCGGGACTGGTCGGACTTTCCGATGGCCGGGGGCGCGGCCACCGTCTGGGTACGCACCGGCGGCGCCACCTGCTGCGCCGCCTGGACCGCCGGGGACATGGCGATCTGCGCCGCGGGCGTCAGCTGCGGCATTGGCTTCAGCGTCTGGTAGGACGGTATGGCCGGATTGAATTGCATTCCCAAAATATGCGCCTACCCGGCGCAGGTTTCAAGAAGCTCGGCCGTAGCCGTCATTCCGCCGGTTCCAGCGCCTCCGTCGGGACGAGGCCGTCACGGATGGCGAAGCCGTAACGCCCCTCCTCCAGGGCCGTCACATCGTAATGCAGGGCTTTGGCGATGCTGTTGTCGGCGTTGAAGGTCAGGACGCGCGGCTTCAGCGCCGCGATCTCGGTCGGCTGGCAGTACCAGGAGGCGGCGATGATCACCTCGTCGCCGGGCTGGCAACTGCGCGCCGCCGAGCCGTTGAGCACGCAGGCGCGCGACCCGCGCTCGCCATAGATCACATAGGTGCTGATGCGGGTGCCGGAATTCTTGTTCCAGATCTCCACGAACTCCAGCGGCACAATGCCCACCGCCTCGCAATGCTCCGGGTCCAGGGTGATGGAGCCCTGATAGTTCAGGTTGGCGTCCGTCACCCGGATGCCATGCAGCTTCGCCCGTACCACCTTGATCATCGCCCAGCCCCCACGAATGCGGTTCCGCCCGTCGCGCTCGTTTGTAACGGCAATGATGGAAAGGGCAAGCGGAGTCTCGCTGCACCACGGAATGACTCTAGGGAGTCTCCGGCAGGGCCGCGCCCGACTGCGACGGCATGGGTGATGGCGCCTGCTTCACCTTCTGGAGGCGGGTCCGCCGCCGCTCCAGCACCATCGCCATCGCCAGCAGCACGGCGATCCCCGCCAGATTGACCGCCAGCACCGTCACGGAATTCCGCTCGGCCAGCAGCACGGCGGTGCCGGCGATGGACAGTACGACACCGACGCAGAAGACCGGCAGCGAATGCCGGCCGCAGGCGATCAGCAGACGGGCGGGGGCGGAGCGCAGCCACCCCGCCTCGCGTGGCACCAGCAGCGCCGCCGCACAGGCCAGCGCCAGGAAATGCAGAAGCCGCATCGGCCCCAGCGTGTCCTTGTCGGCCCAGGGGATGGTCTGCTCCGGCAGCCAGCCTTGCAGTGCCGCCGGCGTCATCGCATGGCCGATGTCGGAGGCGGCGAACTTCCACAGCGCCATGCCGGCCAGCAGAGCCAGCGACCCGGCCAGCAGCCAGCGGGACCGCGGCAGCCGGACCCGGCCGCTGCGCACCACCAGCGCCAGGCTGGTGCCGAGGAAGAACACGCATTGCCAGGCCAGCGGGCTGAAGTTCCAATCCTCGTCCCACAGGTTGGGCGGGATCAGTCCGGGCGCCGCCTGCGCGACCAGATAGAGCACCAGCGACAGCGCCACCGCCGCGTAGCCGAAGCGGGCATAGGTCCACAGGAACAGCGGCGCCACCGCCACCAGCAGGATGTAAAGCGCCAGGATGTCGAAGGCGAAGGGCAGATACAGCAGCACCAGATGCCACGCGATGGCGGTCACCGGGGTTTCGAACAGCGGCTCAAAGCTCTCCAGCCGGTTCGACGCCTCCATCGGCAGGTCGCCGACATGGACGGCGAGCGCGACAACCAGCGCGCTGACCAGCATGGTCATGATGTTGGCCGTCCACAACTGCCGGCAGCGGCCGAGCGCCTTGCGCTGGCAGGCGGCGAACCCGCGCTCCGCCAGCACCGGACCATAGGCCAGAGCGATGGCGTAGCCGGAGATGAAGACGAAGATCTCGGCCGAATCGGAGGGGCCGAAGCGGGCGGGCATCAGCTTTGCCAGCGGATTTCCGCCGACATGGTTGATGAAGATGATCAGAAGGGCCACGCCCTTGAAGAGATCGAGACGTGCGTCGCGTGCCTGACGTTGCTGCATGCAGCCGTGCCTCTCCTGCTGTGGCGGGCTCCCCGGCGGGGCGGATGCCGCCCTGAGGGGGGTCAGCAGACGAATCGCGGTGGCGCCGGACCACCGAAGGTTCGGCACCGCCACGGCGGATGTAGCCCACCATGGACATTTTCGCCGGCCGGGTGTCCAACGCGATGGGGGAACCCTTCCAACGCGGCGCCGGAGGGGAAAAGCGTTAAGCCCTTCTCAGGAGAGCTGCGGCAACCACCCCGTTATCGGCTGGGCACAAGGATTGTCCGACTGCGCGTCAGGCGCGGGTGCGGCGGGCAAGGCGGCGGGCAAGGCGGTCTCCGGCCGCGTTTCCGATTGGCCATCGCGGGTCAACACCCCGGCGGCCGATCCGCTCCCCGCCTTTCGGGGCATTCACCTCCTGAAGCGTCGCCTTTTCCGGGAACATCCCGCCATGCCGGTTATTGGACAGCATGCAGAGTCCCCACCGGAACCCGCGAGGCCGCGCCATGGCGACAGACAG
Source organism: Azospirillum sp. B2RO_4 (assembly GCF_051124815.1). Classification (NCBI taxonomy): domain Bacteria; kingdom Pseudomonadati; phylum Pseudomonadota; class Alphaproteobacteria; order Rhodospirillales; family Azospirillaceae; genus Azospirillum; species Azospirillum sp. B2RO_4. The sequence continues at coordinate 522,530 of NZ_CP118487.1, forward strand.
CCTTCCCTTCGTTCCCTACTGCGGTGTCCCACCGGTGCCGGGCGAGCTGTCGACCGCCTGGAACGGCGATCCGGTGCTGCTGACCGCCTTTGCCCTGGCTGCGATCGGCTTTACGGTGGTGGCGCGCCGTTCGGCCGACGGTGGCGGACATGCCCATCATCGGTCCATATGCCTTGCCGCCGGCTGGCTGGTGCTGGGCGTCGCCTTCGTCTCCCCGCTGTGCAGCCTGACCTCCGCCCTGTTCTCCGCCCGCGTGGCCCAGCATCTGCTGACGATCCAGGTCGCGGCCCCGCTGTTCGTGCTCGGGTGGCCGGCTGGGACGGTGCGGTGGCCGGAACCGCTGCGCAGGATGGCAAGGCCGCTGGGCAAGCCGGAGTTCGCCTGGGGACTGTTCGGCATCACGCTGTGGGTCTGGCATCTGCCGGGCCCCTACATGGCGGCGCTGGCGAACGACGCCGTGCTGTGGCTGATGCACGGCACGCTGTTCGCCGGGGCGGCGGCCGCATGGCGGACGGTCCTGGCCCCGACCGACGATGCCATGCGCCTGCGCGGTCTTCTGGCGGCCTTCGGCACCTCGGTCCATCTGGCGATGCTGGCGGCGCTGCTGATCTTCGCCGGCACACCGCTGTTTCCCTACCATCTGACAACCACCACGCCCTGGGGCCTGTCGCCGCTGGCCGACCAGCAGCTGGGCGGCCTGATCATGGGTGTCGTCGGCGCGCTGGCCTATGTCGCGCTGGTGCTGGCCGGCGCGGCCCGCTGGCTGCGCCCTGGGGACGAAAGTCAGCGGGACGACGGGCAGCTCTCCAGCGGAAAGGTTGGTTGATAGGATGCGGCGGACCCTGAAGACACTCGCCATCGCCGGCGTGGCGGCCGGGATCGGCGGACTCCTGTTCGCGTGGTCGGGCCTCTACAGCGTGGCGGCGAGCAAGGCGCATTGGACGCCGGTCGAGATGTTCTTCGAAATGGCGATGCGCCGTTCGGTGGAGACGCACGCCGCGTCCGTCGGCGAGCCGCCCGACCTGGACGACCCGGCGCTGGTCCGCCGCGGCGCCGGCCATTACGAGGACGGCTGCGCTCCCTGCCACGGCGCCCCCGACACGCCGCGCAACCCGATCTCCCGCCACATGATGCCGGAGCCGCCCTATCTGGCCGACAAGGTGGCGGAGTGGAAGCCGCGGGAGCTGTATTGGATCACGCTGCACGGCATCAAATATGCCGGCATGCCGGCCTGGCCGGCCCAGCAGCGCAAGGACGAGCCCTGGGCGGTTACCGCCTTTCTCCTGCGGCTCAAAGGGATGAGCGCGGAAGAATACCACGGCCTCGCTTTCGGTCGGACGCAGGCGGACGACCAAGCCCGGATGGCCGAATTGACCGGCGCGGCCGGCGGTCCGATGGACGACACTTTGGGGGAGACCCTGCAGGATTGCGCCCGTTGCCATGGCTATGACGGGAATGGCGACGGCATCGGCGCCTTCCCGCAGATCGCCGGACAGTCGGCGGAGTATCTGCGCGAGACGCTGCAGGCCTACGCCGACGGCAACCGATTCAGCGGCATCATGCAGCCGGTGGCTGCCGGGTTGGACGAAGACGCAATCCGCGCACTGGCCGGGCATTACGCGGCGCAAAAGCCTGCAACGGCAACGGTTAAGACCGCCGATCCCGCTCCGGAGCTATTGGACTTGGGCCGGCGGATCGCAGAGTCCGGCGCCCCGGAGGATGGCGTCGCCGCCTGTTCCGGCTGCCATGCGGGGGCAGACGGTGACACCCGGCATGCCCGTGACCCCCGATACCCGTCGCTGGACGGGCAGCATGCATCCTACATCGCTGCCCAGTTGCGGCTGTGGCGCGACGGGGCGCACGGCAACACGGCGCTGTCCCGCATCATGGAGGCCGCCGTCCGCCGCATGACCGATGAACAGATCGATGCAGTGGCGGAGTATTACTCCCGCCGCGCCCCCGAACGCGCCATGGCGAAGGGTGAAGACGGAAAATCCTGAACTGACGTCATGGAACAAGAAGGCCCGCTATTGATTGTTCATCGCATGACCCAGCTGTCGCTTGCCGTGCGGCAGGACAGTACAGGCCGCACCGGGCGGCGGGTCGCCAACATCGAATCGTAATCGAGAAGGATGGCAACCATGCGTGGGATTTCGAAGATCGTCATGACCGCCACCGCCGCCGGCGCCCTGTTCGCCCTCAGCGCCTGCGGCAGCACCGATACCTCGCGGACGGCGACGGGCGCCGGCACCGGTGCCGTGGCCGGCGCCGTCGTCGGCGGCCCGGTCGGCGCGGTGGTGGGCGGCGTCGGCGGTGCGGTGGCCGGCAACAGCATGGACGAAAGCCTCAGCAAGAAGACCGACCGCGTGACCGACCGCGCCACCCGCGAGGTGCGAGAGGATATGTCGGACGATTCGTCCTCCAATCGTTCCTCCCGCCACCGCATGTCCTCTGGCATGAGCCACGAGCAGGTGCGTGAACTCCAGCAGGCGCTGAACGACCGCAACGACGGCCGCGACATCGCCGTCGACGGCGTCTGGGGCGCCAACACCCGCAGCGCCCTGATGAAGTTCCAGCGCGACAACGGCCTGCGCGCCACCGGCCGCGCCGACGAGCGGACGATGGCCGCGCTGAACCTGCACGAGAACGGCATGGGCACCTCGGGCAGCACCGGCGCGGGCAGCACCGGCGGCACCCGCAACAACATGAACAACACCGGCAACAGCAGCTCGATGGGCAACACCGGCAACCCGCAGGGCAACGCGATGCCCAGCGACACCCCGCAGAACCAGACCACCCCGCAGGGCTCGATGGGCCAGAACGGCACCAAGTAACCCCGGCTTCACAGCCAACCGAACGCCGGTCCTCTTCGCCGGTTCCGGGGCATCGCGACGGCACCTCAAGCCGTCGCGGAGTCCGGGAACCGGCGAAGTTCTTTTGGGGCGGCCGCTCAGCCGCAGGCGGGGACCATCAGGGCAGGCATGCCGACCCACAGGATTGCGATCAGTGCCGCACCCGATCCGGCGATGGCGAACCAGCGGGCAAAGCGGCGCGGATCGGCGGCGCCGACATGCTTCCCTGGCCCGGCACCGCGCCACGCCTTCACCAGCAGAACCGCGACCCAGCCCAGCGCGAGCAGCGTCGCGATGCCGACCAGCGCCACGGACATCGGAAAGCCCAGCAGCCGCGCATCCTCGACCCTGCGCGCGCAGACCATCCCGTTGATGCCATAGACCACGCCGAAATGCGCCGCCCAAGTCAGGAAGGGCGCCAGCATCCCGATGAAGATGCCCGGAAAGCTGCGGCTTGCCATGGCGCTCCTCCCTCAGATCGCCAGACGGGGGAACAGGTGCAGAAGCAGCAGGGCGGTTCCACCCTGCGCCGCGCTGTACCAGCCCATCAGCATGGTGTTGTCGAAGGTCACCCGCCGCTCCGAATGCAGCAGCCCGGCGGCGGAGCGCGCCAGCGTGTAGCCTAGCATCAGCGTCATCACCGCGACATGGAAGCCCTGCCATGCCACCAGCATATACGCGATGGCGCCATAGGCGCTGGCCGCGCCGACAAGGCCGGTCTGCATCTGCGCAGTGGCGTCCAACAGAATGCCGCCGACCATCGCCGCCCAGGCCAGGATCAGCGCGAGACGGACCCGGCCATGCCGGTTGCGATCCACCGCCGTGCGCGCCCAGCCGATGGCCAGCGCCGCCAGCCCCCACAGCGCCAGCCCGCCGGCGAACCACGGCAGGCCCGGCAACGCGTCTCCCCCCTTGGGCCAGACGTCGGGGCTGACCGTCCACAGGAACAGATAGGTGAAGAGCAGACAGGCGAAGGCGGTGCCGTCCACCAGCAGAAGCACCACCATGCCCCACCAGCTGTGGTTCTTCGGCCCCTGCACATAGACCGGCACGCGCCAGCCGCCGCCGACATCCTGCGGCGGGTGGTCCGCCCCCTTGTCGAGGCCCCACAGCCACCAGATCACCATCCCGACCGCCAGCACCGCGGGGACCAGGGAGAAATAATAGAACTTCAGCGTCAGGCAGATGAAGTGGGTGGCGGTGAACAGTCCGGCCAGAAAGGGCGCCCAATGCGGCCCCGGCAGCGGCATCAGATATTGCGGCTTCGCCTCGATCGGGCTGGTGACGATGGTCTCCCGCCGGTCGGTGGGCGCGCCGGGCAGGAAATGGGCGCCCTCACGCACCTCGCGCGGCAGATCGGGGTTGTCCCACAGGGGATAGAGGCTCTTGACGTGCGGGATGCTGCGCACGGCGTACAGCTCGTTGGGAAGCCATTCAAGCGTCCCGGAATTCCACGGATTGGCGGGAGACTTCTCCCCACCGCCCAGCGCACTCCGCGCCATGTCCACAAGCACCAGCAGAACGCCCAGCGCCAGCACGAAGGCGCCCACCGTCGACACCATGTTCAGCAGGTTCCAGCCGAGATCGCCGGGATAGGTGTAGACCCGCCGCGGCATGCCCAGCAGACCGCTGATGTGCATGGGGAAGAAGGCGACGTTGAAGCCGATGAACATCAGCCAGAACGCCCAGTTTCCCAACCGCTCCGACAGCAGCCGGCCGTTCAGCGTCGGCCACCAATGGTAAAGCCCGGCGAAGACCGGGAACACCATGCCGCCGATCAGCACGTAATGCAGATGCGCGACGACGAAGTAGCTGTCATGGGCCTGCCAGTCGAAGGGCACCACCGCCACCATCACGCCTGTCAGCCCGCCCAGGACGAAGATGAACAGGAAGCCGAACAGGAATCGCGTCGCCACCGTCCATTGCACCCGCCCGGCCCCCAGCGTGGCGATCCAGGCGAAGACCTGGATGCCGCTCGGCACCGCCACCGCCATGCTGGCGGCGGAGAAGAAGCTGAGCGACAGCGACGGGATGCCGGTGGCGAACATGTGGTGGACCCACAGTCCGAAACTGAAGAACCCCGTCCCAACCAGCGCCAGCACCACGAGATCGTGGCCGATCAGCGGGCGGCGGGCCAGGGTCGGCACCATCATCGACACCAGCCCGGCCGCCGGCAGGAAGATGATGTAGACCTCCGGATGGCCGAAGAACCAGAACAGGTGCTGCCACAGCAGCGGGTCGCCGCCCTTGTCCGCGATGAAGAAGGGCCAATGGAAGGCGCGTTCGATCTCCAGCAACGCGGTGGCGACGATCACGGCGGGAAAGGCGAAGATGATCATCCCCGCCATCACCAGCATCGACCAGGCATAGACCGGCAGCTTGTCCAGCGTCATGCCGGGGGGGCGGGTGCGCAGGATGCCGACGACGATCTCGATGGCGCCGGCGATGGCCGAGATCTCGATGAAGCCGATGCCGAGCAGCCAGAAATCGGCATTGATGCCCGGCGAATGCTCGTAGCTGGTCAGCGGCGGATACATGAACCATCCGCCATCGGGTGCCGCCCCGAAGATCAGCGAGCAGAAAAAGGCGATGCCGCCGAAGAAATAGGCCCAGAAGGCGAAGGCCGACAGCCGGGGAAAGGGCAGGTCGCGCGCCGCCAGGAAGGACGGCAGCAGATAGACGCCGATGGCCTCCACGATCGGCACGGCGAACAGGAACATCATCCCGGTGCCATGGACGGTGAAGAACTGGTTGTAGGTGTTGTGGTCGAGCAGGTCGTTGTCCGGCACCGCCAGCTGCAGCCGCATCACCAGCGCCAGCACCCCGGCGATCAGGAAGAACAGCAGCGCCGTGGCGATGTACCAGACGCCGACGCTGGAGTTGTTCACCGCCGTCAGCCGCGCGATTCCCGGCGGCAGCCGCCAGACGCGGCGCAGCGCATCCTCCTCCCCCGCGGGGCGGGGGGTGGGGCTGGGCAGGGAAGTTGGTCCGCCGCCGGAGAACTCGTCGCGGGGCTCGTCGGTGCGCAGCGTCATTTCAGGCTCTCCAGCCAGGCGGCCATGGCATGCAGGGTCTCGCCATCCATCACGTCGAAGGACGGCATGCGGTTCTCGGGCTTGATGTGCTGGGCGCCCTGAATCCAGGCGGCGAGGGTCTCCACCCGCGTCGGCAGCGTCCCGGCGGCGAGCGACGGCCGGGCGCCAACGCGGCTGAGATCCGGGCCGACCAGCCCCGCCGCCTCCGTCCCGCGCACGGCGTGGCAGGACTGGCAGCCGAAAGAGAAGAAGGCGTCGCGGCCGCGGGCAAGCTGCGGCGTCGCCGGTTCCCGCACCGGGCGATGCTGTTCCGCCATCCAGGCATCGAACTCGTCCGCCGGCAGAACCCGGATGTCGAAGGCCATTAGGGCATGCTGCGCGCCGCAATATTCGGCGCATTGGCCGCGGTAAAGCCCCGGCCGCTGTGCCACGATCGGCAGCCGGTTCACATGGCCGGGGATCATGTCGATCTTGCCGGCGAGGCTCGGCGCCCAGAAGCTGTGGATGACGTCGGCGCTGGCGACCCGCAGTTCCACCTGCCGTCCGGCCGGCAGCACGAGTTCGTTGGCGCCGCGCAGCGGCTCCTGCCCCTCCACAAGATAGCGGACGTCCCACCACCACATGTAGCCGGTGACCTCCACCACCAGCGCCGGCTCCGGCGTCAGGGTCGCCAACCGGCGGGCCAGGGCGAATTCATGAAGCTGGAGCGCGGTCAGCGTGACGAGCGGGAACAGGATGCCGCCGCCGATCACCCAGGCGCGGCGGCCGGGAAAGCGCTCCGGCCGGACCAGCGCGGCATAGAGCGCCAACGCCATCACCACCAGGAAGATCACGGCGCCGCCGATGAACAGGATCCAACTGGTGACCAGGATTTCCTGCGCGCTGACGCCCGCGGCATCCAACGCCGACTGCCGCCCATCGCATCCCGCCAGAGCAAATCCGGCCAGGACAAGCGCTGCAACGGGCCAGCCGGGCCGCAGAGAGGGTCGCGCAATTGGCCGGCTCGCCCTGGTCATGTCCATCGCCTCCCCTTCGCCGGGCCAAGCCCAAACTCCCCCTCGGGGTCAACACAGCCGAGGCTCGACGGTTTCGTGGGCAATCCGAAGTTCCCATGCGAAATCGCGAAACCTGTGCGTGGCCGTAAGCGTTGAAGGTGGAAATGCCGCCCCGGCAATCGCGGCGGGGTTGGAGCGGGTGGTTTCAGGAGGCGATGAATGACCGCCGACACGGGCCGGACGGACGCGGCGTTACCGGAGAAGCCGGCCTATGAGGACAACCGCTCCTTCCTCGTCGGTCTGGCGCGCGCCTTTGCCGGGGCGCTGATCTTCTCGCTGCCGATGCTGATGACGATGGAGATGTGGTGGATCGGCTTCACCATGGACTCCTGGCGGCTGGTCCTGCTGCTGGTGCTGCTGATCCCGCTGCTGGTCGGTCTGTCGGTGGTCAGCGGATTCAAATCCACCGCCAGCCTGCGCGACGACATCGCCGACGCCTTCGTCACCATCGCCGTGGCGGTGGTGATGTCGGTCGTCATCCTCGGTATCTTCAAGGTGCTGTCCGCCGACATGCCGGCGCGCGAGATCATCGGAAAGATCGCGCTGCAGAGCTTCCCCGCCGCCATCGGCGCCATGCTGGCCCGTGACCAGCTGGGCGAGAAGAGCAGCGAAAGCATGCAGCGCCAGACCGCAATGACCTATCCGCAGGAGCTGTTCCTGATGGGGGTGGGGGCGCTGTTCCTCGGCCTCAACGTCGCCCCGACGGAGGAAATGATCCTGCTGTCCTACATGATGGACCCGTGGCGGGAGATCGCGTTGCTGCTGCTGTCGCTGGTGCTGATGCACGCCTTCGTCTACGCGGTGGAGTTCCCCGGCGGGTCGAAGCCGCCGGGTGGAGTCGGGTTCTGGAGCCTGTTCCTGCGCTTCACCGTCGTCGGCTACGTCATCGTGCTGGCGATCTGCCTTTACCTGCTGTGGACCTTCGGCCGGACCGACGGCACCGGACTGGCGGAGATCATCAGCGCCACCGTGGTCCTGGGCTTCCCCTGCGCAATCGGCGCGGCGGCGGCCCGCCTGATCCTGTGACACCGGTCCTGTGAAGGGGGGAGAGAGGCCGATGGCGACGACCGGCGACGAATCACAGGTGACCAAGGATTCCCGAGGGAATGACGGGGCGGAGCATGCACCGCCGACTTCTCCGCTGGAATGGGTGGTGGCGGGGCTCGGCGCGCTGCTGATCGCCGCGATGATCGTCTACATGGTGCAATACGCCCTCAAGGAACACAGTTCGGTCCCCGGCGAGATGGACGTGACCGTGATGGAAACGCGGACCGGCGGCCATGGCCACACCGTCCGTTTCCAGGTTCGCAACCGGACCGCCGCGACCGCCGCAACGCTGATCGTGCGCGGGGAGCTGCGGTCCGGCGACCGCGTGGTGGAGACGGCGGAGGCACAGTTCGACTATCTGCCGCCCTATTCCGAACGCTTCGGCGGCCTGATCTTCCAGCACGACCCGGCCCGCTACGAATTGCGTATCGTCCCCACCGGCTACAGCGAGCCTTGAGGGACCGTCAGTCGCGCCCCCAAAGCCCCCGCTCGCCCAGATCCTCGCCGCGCTGCCGCTCCAGCGCCTGGGAATAGCGGCGGAGCGCGAAGGATTCCGTGACATAGCCGATGATCCGCCGGTCGGTGGGGGAGGACAGCACCGGCAATGCCTCCACCTCCTCGCTGCCGAAGCGGTTCAGCACGGTGCGGGCGTCGTCGCCGGGCATCAGGACCGCGTCGGCCTTGCAGGCCAGCGAGCCGACCCGCGTCTCCGTCGCCTCCGCATCCTGGTCGGGGTCGTGGATGATCGTCATGTCGACGATTCCGGCATAGCGCCCCATCTCGTCCACCGCGAAGACCGCCTTGGTCGACCCGAGCGGATAGAGGCGGCGCAGCGCCTCCACCGTCAGGGTGGCGGGCACCGTCTTGGCGTCGCGGCGCATCAGCCGGAAGGCGGTCAGTTCCGACAGCCAGCCGATGTCGTAGGCGCCGCGGATCGGCACGCCGCGCAGGTGGAAGCGCCAGGTGGCGAAGGAGTAGCCGAAGGCCTGACGCACGACGGTCGTCGACAGCACCACCCCGATCAGCACGCCCGACGCCGCCCACAGATCCTGCGTCGTCTCCAGCACCAGCAGCACCATGGTTACCGGGGCGCCGACGATGCCGGCCGCGACCGACCCCATGCCGACCAGCAGCAACAGGCCGCTGTCGATCCCCAGCCCCGGCAGGAAGGCGGAGGTCGACTGCCCCAGCAAGCCACCGAACAGCCCGCCGATGAACAGCGAGGCGCTGAACAGGCCGCCGCGGAAGCCCGAGCCAAGCGACAGCGCCGATGCCAGGATCTTCGCCACCAGCGTCAAGGCCAGCGCCAGCGCGCCGCCCGCCAGTTCCGGCGGGACGGCGCCCGGGCCGCTGCCCATCACCGCCGGCACGGCCAAAGCCAGCGCGCCCACCATCACCCCGCCGATGGCCGGCCTCATCCAACGCGGGACCGGCAGCCGGTTGAATCCACGCTCCGCCACCGTCACCGCCTGCATGGCGAGGATACTGAGCCAGCCGGCCAGGAAGCCGACGACGCCGCAGGCGGCATAATCCCAGCTGGCGATCACCACCGGGCGGCCGAGCGCCAGCGGCACCTCGCCGCCGGTCAGCAGGGCAGACGCCGCCACCCCCAGCACCGCCGCCGCTCCGACCGGGGCCAGCACCGCCAGCGTGTAGCCGCCCAGCACCAGTTCGAAGGCGTAGAAGGCACCGGCCAGCGGCGCGTGGTAGGCCGCGGCGATGGCCGCCGCCGCCCCGCAGCCGACCATGGTGCGCAGATCGGCCCGGCGCAGCCGCAGCCGCTGTCCCAGCGAAGACGCCAGCCCGCCGCCGGCCTGGGTGTAGGCGGCCTCCATGCCGACCGACGCGCCCGAGGCGTTGGACAGGGCCGTCGTCACCGTCAGCCGCAGGCTGTCGATCAACGACATCTTGCCGCCATAGAGCGCGTTCGCCTCCACCGCGTCGACGATGGCGTTGGGGCGCCAGCGCCGCACCAGCATCGACAGGATGCCCAGCAGCAGCCCGCCGACGGCCGGAACGCCCAGCGTCCGCAGCAGGTCGGGCGCGCCCTGCCCCAGACGCTCGCCCTCCGGCAGGTCGAAGGCCAGCGCCTGCATCAGCAGCACCGCCTCGTGGAGAAGCCCGACCGCCAGCCCGACCACCCCGCCGACCAGCGCGGCAAGGACCACCACCGCCAGCACGCTGTTGCGTACGCTCCAGCGGTCGGACACGGTCGTGGCTGCGGACGCATCGAGCGTCGCATAGGGGTCGTTGCCGGCGCGGGCGTTGTCGCCCACACCTTCGAGGGAGGCCGAGTTGTCAGGCATGATCACGCTGATTGGTAGCCCTTCCGTAAGGGGACAATGGGCCGGAAGGGCGTGAGTTCCGTCAGGGCTTGGCTTGCTGCGGTTTTGGCTGCGGCTTCACCGTCGCCGGCGCGGGCGCCGACGGAACGGCAGGAGCCGGGACGGGGAGCACCGGCGGGGCCTGCGCTGCAGGTGCCGGCTGAACGGGTGCCGCCTGACCCGGCGCCGCGTCCGTGGTGACGGGTGCCGGCGCGGTGCCGGCGCGGCGCAGAACGTGGGCGAGGTTGTCGCGCACCTTGTCGGCCAGCGCGACATCGGGTTCGCCGGCCTCATGGAAGATCACGGTGAACAGCCGGCGCTGCGACAGCAGGAAATTCAGCGTGACGTGCAGCTTCCCCTGCGGCATCGCGCAATCGACCGATCCGGTGCGCAGCCAGACCGCACCGGCCTGTTCGGACGGGTTCAGGCTGACCGTCGGCGTGCCTTCGCAACGCTGCTTCATGGCGTCGGCGAAGCTGTCCGACAGCTCGTCGATCTTGGCGCCCTCGCCCACCGCGCGCTCGCGGATGCCGCCGACGATGGGGCCGAAACGCCAGGCGACGTCGGCCGGGCGGCGCTCCTGCGGGACCTTGTCCATCGGCACCAGTTCGGCGTCATGCACCCCGGCTGCCGTCAGCAGGCTGTCCAGCCCTTCCGGCAGGCGGTTCTTCTTCTCCGCCGGCCGGCCGGCGGCGACCTTGATCGGCGGGACGTTGCCACCCTTGTCGACGCAGGTCTTCAGATCGCTCAGCACCTTCTTGGTGCCATCCAGCTTGAAGGCGATGCGGTCGGAGGCCGACGACACCACCAGCTCGTTCCCGCCCATCAGGGCGTTGACCAGTTCCTCGTCCTTGCCGTTGGAGACCACCAGCATGTCCGGCTGCGAGGCGATGGCGACGCGTTCCCGCTTCAGCTTCTTGTCGACCTCGATGGTCACCGGCCATTCGCCGCCCTTCGGCAGGTCGGCGCCGGGAATGCCGATGCCGATGTTGGTCTCCCCCTTCGGGCTGCGGGCGAACATCAGCACATGGCCGGAGGTGAATTCCCCCTCCGCCACGCAATAGGCGAAGCTGCCGTCCTTCTTCTTTGCGGCGCCGCCGTCCCAGCTCTCGATCAGTTCGCCCGGCCCCTCCGGCTTCGGCGGAGCGGCGGCCTTGTCGGCGCCGGGAGTGCCCGGGGCAGACGGATTGGCCGGCTTGGCGCCCTGTTGCGGCGCGGCAGGAGTCAGGATTTCCTCTTCCGGCTCGGGCAGCCCGTAATAGGCGGCCGGCGGCATGTTCGGCTCGACCGGCACCAGCTCCGCCACCGCCGGAGTCGACGCCACGCCCAACAGGAGAAGCGCGGACAGCGGGACGGCAAGACGGGCGGTCATCTCGAGGTAATCCATAGATGGTTGTGGCGGCGAAGCTATCCGCGACCGCCCCCATCCGCAAGCCCAACCGCCCTACCTGTTGCGGGAGGCTGGCACCTGTTGCACGGGACACGCAGGGGGATGCCCCTACCCCCCGAAGAATGCGCCGCGCAATGCTTCGTCGGACAGCGACGCCACCGGCCCGTCGCCGACGACGCGGCCCAGCCGCAGCAGGACGGCACGTGGCGCGACCGCCAGCGCGCGTGCCGCGCTCTGTTCGGCCAGCAGCACGGCGGTGCCGGCGGCGGCGATGCGGCCGACGGCGGAGAACACCTCGTCCGCCAGCTTGGGCGACAGGCCGAGCGACGGCTCGTCGAGCAGAAGCAGGCGTGGCCGGCCCATCAGCGCGCGGCCAAGGCTCAGCATCTGCTGCTGGCCGCCGGACAGGCGCCAGGCGCTCTCGCCGCTCTTGATGGCAAGGTCGGGGAACAGGGCGAAGACGCGTTCGACATCCCTTGCGCGGTCGCGGGCGGCGGAAAGGCCGGCGACCTCCAGATTGTCGCGCACGCTCATGCCGGGAAAGACCCGCCGCCCCTCCGGCACATAGCCGATGCCGCGCCTCACCCGCGCCTCGGTCGCCAGCGGGCCGAGATCGGCGCCGTCGAAACGCAGCCCCCCCCGCGCCGGCACAAGGCCGAGCAGCGCCTTCAACAATGTCGACTTCCCCGCCCCGTTGGCGCCCAGCAGCGCCACCGTCTCCCCCGCCGCGACGGTCAGCGACACATCGTCGAGCGCGCTCGCCCCGCCATAACCGGCGGTCAGGTTGCGGATGGACAGCAGCGCGCTCATGCCACCTCCGCCCGGCCGAGGTAGGCCGTCGCCACCGCCTGATCCCGGCGCACGCCATCGGCCGGCCCATCATAGATCACCCGCCCGCGGTCGAGGCACAGCACCCGGCCGGCCAGCGGCAGCAGGAAGCCCATGTCGTGCTCCACCAGCAGGATCGCCATCCCCTCCTCCGCCAGTACGCGCAGCAGATCCGCCAGATCCGCCTTCTCGCCGTCGGTCAGGCCGGCGGCCGGCTCGTCCAGCAGCAGGACCGCCGGGCGGCGGACCAGGGCGCGCGCCAGCTCCACCCGCCGCCGCAGCGCCGCCGGCAGCCCGTCGCAGGACTGACCGGCGAGTTCGCCGACGCCCAGCCGGTCGAGCGCCCAGCGCGCATGCGCCTCCGCCGTCGCGGCGTCCGGATCGAAGGCGAGACGGGCGGCGGCCACCGCCTCCAGCACGCCGGCCCCGGCGGGCAGCGCCGCCGCCTGGAAACTGCGGGCCAGCCCGGCACGGGCCAGCCGGTCGGCGCGGGCGCCGGTGACGTCCTGCCCGCCGAGCCGCACCCGCCCGGCATCCGGTCGCTCCAGCCCCGACAGCAGGTTGATGACCGTGGATTTGCCCGACCCGTTCGGCCCGATCAGCCCGGTGATGGTGCCAGGCCGCAGGTCCAGCGACACACGGTCGACCGCCCGCACGCCACCGAAGGATTTCCGCAAACCCTCGACCGCCAGCCCCTCCGGCTGCGCGGAGGACAGCGGCGGCTCCCTCGCTTCCGGCAGCGCACGGGGCTTGCCGCCGCCCAAGCGGGCCGTAAGGCGGTCCAGAAGCCCGGTCAGCCCGTCCGGCGCCAGCACGATGGTCAGCAGCAGCGCGGCGCCGTAGATGACCAGATAGCCGCGCTCCAAAAAGCGGAACCATTCCGGCAGATGCAGCAGCAGCACGGCGCCCAGCACCGCTCCGGCCATCCGCCCCCGACCGCCGACGATGGCTATCGTGAGGATGGAGACCATGATCGGGAATTCCAGCACCTCCGGCGACACGACCCGCTGGGTGTGGACGGCCAGCGCTCCGGCGGCCCCGGCGAACAGCGCGCTGATGCCGAAGGCGGCCAGCCGCAGCCGCCCGACATCCAGCCCCAGCGTCCCCGCCGCCAGCGGATCGTCGCGCAGCATGGTCAGCGACCGGCCGAGCCGCCCGCGCGCCAGCCGCCAGCCGAGCAACCCGCCGAGCGCCACCAGTCCCCAGACCAGCGCGGCCATCGGCAGCCCGCGCGGCACCGCCCAGCCGAACAGCAGCACCGGCGGCACCCCGGCGAGCCCATTGGAGCCGCCGGTCAGCTCCGGCAGATTGACCGCCAGCAGATGCAGCACCTGCGCGATTCCCAGCGTCGCCAGGGCGAAGTAATGCGACTCCAGCCGCAGCACCGCCAACCCGACCGGCAACGCCAGCAGAAACGGAACCAGCATCGACAGCGGAAAGGTCGCCTCGAAGCCGAGCCCATAGCGGCTGCCGAGAATGCCGGTCACATAGGCGCCGACCCCGAAGAAAGCGCCCTGGGCCAGCGACAGCGCACCGCACAGGCCGAAGACGATCTGGAAGCCGAAAGTCGCCAGCGCATAGACCCCGGCCACGGTCAGGACGCGGAGGCCATAGGGCGAAGCGAAGGCGAGCGCGTAGACCAGCAGCGCCAGCGCGCTGGCGGTGAGAATGACACTCTCCACCGCGACCCTGCTCCCTCTCCCCCCCGGGGAGAGGGTTGGGGTGAGGGGGACGCGCGGCGAGGACCGTCCGGCAAGCGGAACCCCCTCACCCTGACCCTCTCCCCGGGGGGGAGAGGGGATGTTCAGCGGGGAGTGTGGTTCAGCCACGGCGGCGCACCGCTTCGCCGAACAGCCCTTGCGGACGCAGAACCAGGATCGCCAGCAGCGTCAGGTACAAGGCCCCCAGCGCCACCGGATAGGAGAGCACCGACGAAACCCCGACCTCGAACAGCGCGATCAGCAATGCCCCCACCACGGCCCCCGGCACGGAGCCCCAGCCGCCGACCGTCACCGCGATGTAGGCCTTCAGGATCAGGTCCCCGCCGGAGGTCGGCGTGACGAAATAGCGGTTGGCCAGCAGCAGCCCGGCCGCCCCGGCGCAGGCGGCACCGATGGCGAAGGTCACCAGGATCATGGCGGTGACCGGCACGCCGCAGGCCCGCGCCATCTCCGGGTCCTGCGCCGTCGCGCGCAGCCGGCGGCCAAGTTGCGTGCGGGCGAACACCCATTGCTGCGCGCCGATCAGCAGGGCCGCCACCGCGACGATGGCGAGCGACTGTTCCGGCACCGCCAGCCCGGCGATATGAAGGGTATCGTCCCCGAACAGCGGCGGCGCGGCGCGCGGCTCCGGCCCGAACAGGATCGCCGCGCCGTTCTGCAGGATGATGCCGACCGCGATGGTGCTGATGAAGACCGACACCGGCGGCCGGCGCCGCAACGGCAGATAGGCCGCCAGCGCCAGCAGCAGCCCCAGCGCCGCCATCAGCACGAGAACCACCGGCAGCAGGACGATGCCCGGCAGAGGGATCAGCGGAGCCAGCGCCACCGCCAGCAGCCCGCCGGCCATGACGAGATCGCCCTGGGCGAAATTCACCGCCGAGGTGGCGTTCAGCACCAGCACGAAGCCAAGCGCCACCAGGGCATAGGCCGCCCCCAGCGCCACCCCGTTGACCAGCAGTTGAAACGCCGCCATCGGCTCACTTCGCCGCGAGTGTCGGGTCGTCGTACCGCTTCACCAGCGTCGGCACGCGGCTGGTCCCGTCATAGCAGACGATGACGGCGGAATGGGCCATGTTGCCCTTGCCGTCCGACTTGTAGGTCATGGCGAGACCTTTGAACGTCCCTGTCGACAACGCCTTACGGATGGCGTCCGGCGTCCGCGCGCCGGCCTTCACCGCCTCCAGCACCATGGTCATGCCGTCATACTGGCCGAGCGCGAAGGCGTCCGGCTCCTTGCCGAAAGCGCTGCGGTAGGCGTCGGTGAAGGCCTTGATCTCCGGCGTGTCGCCCGAAATCGGCGAGGCCGCGGTCTCGGCGCAGACGCCCTTCAGCTCCGCCGGTTCCAGCAGGGCCGCGGTGCTCGGCTGATGCATGGCGGAGCCGGCGACGATGGGCAGGGTCACGCCGCTGGACGCCGCCTGCCGCAGCAGCAGCGCGGTCGGGCCGGAATGAAGGTGCAGCACCAGCACGTCCGGCTTGGCGGCCAGCGCCTTGGTCAGCACCGGCAGCAGGTCCTTGGCCGCCGGGTCCACCCCCTCCTCGAACACCGGGGTGACGCCCAGCGCCTTGAAGGCGGCGTCGAGATGGGTCTTGCCGCTCTGCCCATAGGCGGTGGTCTGATAGATGATCGCCGGATGCAGCTTGCCCAGCTCCTCCACCACATAGCGGGCGTGGGCGGATTTGGTCACGGCGTCGCCGGGGAAGAAGCGGAAGACCCAGGGGTTGCCCTGCTCGGTGATCGAGGCGGTGCCCGACACGGTGACCAGCGGCAGCTTCAACTCCTGCGCCAGCGGCAGCATCGCCAGCATCTGGGTGCCGAGCATGCTGGCGGCGACCGCCCCGACGGTGCCGCTGCCGGCCGCCCGCTCCAGCGCCGTCACCGCCGCCTCGGGCGAGGTGCCGGTGTCGACGACCTCCGACGCGATGGCGACGCCGGCCGGCGTCTGCTTCAGCGCCAGCACCGCGCCGTTGCGCTGGCTGGTGCCCTCCAGCGACAGGAAACCGGTCAGCGGAACCAGCACCGGGAAGGACAGCGTATCGTCGGCCCGCGCCGCCGCAGACAGGCAGGACGTGGCCGCCAGCAGGCCGATCAGAAGGGAAAGCGCGCGCCGCATGACCGAAAACTCCTCAACTCGCGCCGGCGGCCGGAGCGACGCGGAGGGGACGGGGCGTTTGCGGCCGATCCGTCGGGTTCCGGTCGGCTCCCTTCGCCGGCATGACCCGGATCAGGTTCGATGGGTGTTGTCTCAGCCCCCGCATCCGCCGATCCGGCGAAGGCAGGGGCACCCCAGCCGTGAACAGGCGGCGAGAGTGTCGCCGCCGGCCCCGTCCTGTCAAGAACCCAGCCGGCGGCGCGCCACCAGCGTTTCACGATGCAGGATGTAGAGGCCGCTGCCGATGATGACCATGGCGCCGGCGATCACCGGCATGGTCGGCAAATCGCCGAACACCAGCCAGCCGAACAGGCTGGCCCACACCATGCCGGTGTACTCGAAGGGCGCCACCACCGCCGGAGGCGCGCGGCGGAAGGCCTGGGTCAGCAGAACCTGCGCCCCGGCGCCGATCGCGCCGACCAGCGCCATGAGCCCCAGCGCGAAGCCGGTCGGCGCCGTCCACACCGGCACCGTCAGCGCCCCGCTGACCACCGTCGTCGTCAGCAGCAGATAGAGCACGATGGACGCGCTGGTCTCCGTCCGCGACAGCCCGCGCACGGCGAGCGCCGCCAGCGCATAGAACAGGGCGGCGCAAAGACCGACCAGAACCGGCACCAGCGGCGCCCCGGCCGAAGGCTGCGCCATCACCACCACGCCGCCGAACCCGACCACCACCGCCGCCCAGCGCCGCCAGCCCACCGGCTCCCCCAGCAGCGGGGCGGACAGGGCGGTGATGAACAGCGGCCCGGCGAAGCTCAGCACATAGACGTCGGCCAGCGGCAGTTCGCGGAAGGCATAGAAGAAGCATCCCATCGAGATCAGCCCGGCGAAGGCGCGCCAGACATGGCCCAATGGCCGCCGCGTCCGCATCGCCGCGATCCCGCCGCCGCGCCACAGCGTGTAACCGCCGACCAGCAGGAAGGCGACCAGCGAGCGCACGAACATCAGCTGCGGCACCGGGTAATCGGCGGTCAGGAACTTGATGAGCGTGTCCATCGCCGCGAACAGCAGAATCGCACCCAGGAAGCAGCCGACGGCATAGGGAACCGAATCGGCCTCGGCAGGCAGCAGGTCGGCGGTTTCGGCGTCGGTCATGGATCTGTTCGGGACGGCAATGGCGGAAGGTGCCCACATTATGGGCAAATCCGCCCGCGTCCCAATGCCGCAACCGCAGGTCTGGTAGGCGTGGGCTTGGAGAGATTCAGGCTTCGAATGCCCCCACCTATCCTCCCCCGCTGGGCGGGGGAGGGACTGCCGCTATTTTTCGAAACAAGCACTTACCCCCTCCCCCGCCCAGCGGGGGAGGGTTGGGGTGGGGGCATCGTCAGCCAATACTCTACCTCGTCAGCACCATCACCAGCCGCTCCACCGGCGTGTCGTTCACCAGATGCGA
Source organism: Azospirillum sp. B2RO_4 (assembly GCF_051124815.1). NCBI lineage: Bacteria > Pseudomonadati > Pseudomonadota > Alphaproteobacteria > Rhodospirillales > Azospirillaceae > Azospirillum > Azospirillum sp. B2RO_4. The sequence goes on from NZ_CP118487.1 coordinate 540,328, forward strand.
TTCGACGATCTCGTCGATGTCCTCCGCCGTTTCCGGCCGGTACCAGATGCCCTCCGGATAGACCACCATCAGCGGCCCGGCGGAGCAGAAGCCGAGGCAGCCCGTCATCGCCATACCGATGTCGGCCAACCCCTTCGCCTGTATTTTCTGATCGAGCCGCTGCCACAGCGGATGCGCGCCCTTGGCGGCGCAACTGCCGCGCGGATGGCCAGGCGGGCGTTGTTGGGCACAGCAGAAGACGTGGTGGCGGAAGGTCTGCGGAATGTCGAGCGGCATCGGGCGTGCTCCATAACCGTAAAAATATTATGGTTTAGGAGCATGCCAGATTGCTGCGCTGCGGCAAGAGTTTTGTAATCCTTCTAACTCACGGCACCCGCAGTGTTTCCGGTGCGATGAAATGCTTGGTCGGCAGAGCATTGGCGGTTAAGAATCCCGGCGGGGGCAATCCAGGAGACGCCGGTGCTGCTGAGCGGGTCGGGTAAGGGACAGCCGGGCGCCGTGCCGGGCTGGGTCGGATATGCGCTGCTGCCGGTCCTCAACCTCGTCGCGGCCTTCGTGCTGTCGGGGCTGGTGATCCTGGTGATCGGCGAGAATCCGGTCGACGTGCTGTCGCTGCTGCTGTCGGAGGCTCTGGGATACCCGGAGGCAATCGGCTACACCCTTTATTATACCACCGACTACATCTTCACCGGGCTGGCGGTCGCCATCGCCTTTCATTGCGGGCTGTTCAACATCGGCGGCGAGGGGCAGGCTTATCTCGGCGGGCTCGGCGCCGGGCTGGTGGCGCTGGCGCTGACCGGCTGGCCCTGGCCGGTGGTGGCGCTGCTGGCGGTGCTGGCGTCGGCATTGTTCGGCGCAGCCTGGGCCTTCATCCCGGCCTGGCTGCAGGCCAAGCGCGGCAGCCACATCGTCATCACGACGATCATGTTCAATTTTATTGCCGCGTCGATCATGACCTGGCTGCTGGTGGACGTGCTGATCCGCCCCGGCAGCCAGTCGCCGGAAACCCGCGAGTTCGATCCCGGCGTCTGGCTACCGTCGATGGACCGGGCGCTTGGCTGGTTCGGCATCACCATTCCGGCCTCGCCGCTGAATTTGTCCTTCCTGTGGGCGCTGGCCTGCTGCCTGCTGTTCCACATCTTCCTGCGCCGCACCCGCTGGGGCTACGAGCTGCGCACCGTCGGCCGGAACGAGCGGGCGGCGGTCTATGCCGGCATCTCGCCGTCGCGCAACATCATCATCGCCATGCTGATCTCCGGCGCGCTGGCCGGCTTCGTCGGAGTGAACGAAATCCTTGGCGTGCAGCACCGGGTGATCCTGAACTTCACCGGCGGCGTCGGCTTCGTCGGCATCGCCGTGGCGCTGATGGGGCGCAACCATCCGGTCGGGATCATTCTGGCCGCCTTGCTGTTCGGGGTTCTGGCGCAGGGCGGCGGCCAGCTGTCCTTCGACTATCCCACGATCAACCGCGAACTGGTGATGGTGATCCAGGGTCTGGTCATCCTGTTCGCCGGCGCGATGGAGAACCTGTTCAAGCCGCAGGTGGAGGCGCTGTTCCGCCGCCGCGGCACCACCGCCACCGCCGATACGGGGAGGGGCTGAGCGATGGAGGACGCACTTCTTCTGGCGCTGCAGCTGCTGAGCGCCACCATCCGGGTGGCGACGCCGCTGGTGCTTGCCGCCTTCGCCGGCATGTATTGCGAGCGGTCGGGCGTGGTCGACATCGGGCTGGAGGGCAAGATGCTGGCCGGCGCTTTCTTCTCCGCCGCCGTCGCCTCGACGACGCTAAATCCCTGGCTCGGTCTGCTGGCGGGCATCGCCGCCGGTGTGGCGCTGGCGCTGGTCCACGGCTTCGCCTGCATCACCCACAACGGCAATCAGGTGGTGTCGGGCATGGCGATCAACATCCTGGTTGCCGGGCTGGCGCCGACGCTGGCCTATGCCTGGTTCCAGCAGGGCGGCCAGACCCCGCTTCTGCCCAATCAGGCGCGCATCCCCGCGGTCGAGTTGCCGGGGGTGGAGACCCTGTCCGGGATCCCGGTGCTGGGGCCGGTCTACCGCGAATTGTTGAACGGTAACAATGTGCTGATATGGGTGACGCTGGTCCTGGTGATCGCCACCCATTGGGTGCTCTACCGCTCGCGCTTCGGGCTGCGGCTGCGCGCGGTGGGCGAGAATCCGGCGGCGGTCGACACCGCCGGCCTGTCGGTGACGCGGCTGCGCTATCAGGCGCTGCTGGTGACCGGCGCGCTGACCGGGATGGCGGGCTCGTATCTCTCCACGGGACACGGCGCCGGCTTCGTCCGCGACATGACCGCCGGCAAGGGCTATCTGGCGCTGGCGGCGCTGATCTTCGGCAAATGGCGGCCGGGACCGACGCTGTTCGCCTGCCTGCTGTTCGCCTTCACCGACGCGGTGCAGGTGCGGCTGCAGGGGGTGGAGCTGCCGGGCATCGGCGTCATCCCGGTGCAGTTCATCCAGATGCTGCCCTATGTGCTGACCGTCCTGCTGCTGGCCGGCTTCGTCGGCAAGGCCGTCGCCCCAAAGGCGAGCGGCATCCCCTATGTCAAGGAGCGCTGACGCCATGACCGACCCGGCAGAGCTGACCCCGCTGATCGAAGCCGCCCGCGCCGCGCGCGAGAACGCCCACGCCCCCTATTCGAAGTTCAAGGTCGGCGCCGCCATCCTCGGCGACTCGGGCCGCATCTTCGCCGGCTGCAATGTGGAGAACGCCGCCTATCCGCAGGGTCAGTGCGCCGAATCGAGCGCCATCGGCGCCATGGTCACCGCCGGCGACCGCCGCATCCGCGCCATCCTCGTCATGGGCGGCGAGGCGGGGGCGGAGGAGATCTGCACCCCCTGCGGCGGCTGCCGCCAGCGCATCCGCGAATTCGCGTCCCCGGAAACCCCGATCCACATCTGCGACCCGGCCGGCCTGCGGAGGACCTTTTCGCTGGAGACCCTGTTGCCCGAATCGTTCGGTCCCACCAATTTAGCCTTCTGAGCGGAGTTTCCCGACATGACGGCAGCCCGCGCCGCCGCGGACATCCTTCACCGTGCCTCCGGCCACCGGCCGCGGGTCGGCATCGTGCTGGGTTCCGGCCTGGGCGGCATCGCCGACCGCATCGACGATGCCGTATCCATCCCCTACGGCGAGATCGCCGGCTTCCCGGTTCCCAGCGTGTCCGGCCATGCCGGGCGGCTGGTCGTCGGCCAGCTCGGCGGGGTCGAGGTCGCCTGCATGCAGGGCCGCGTCCATGCCTATGAAGGCAACGGTTTCGACGCACTCAAGACCGCCGTGCGGGCGCTGAAGCTGGCGGGCTGCGACACGCTGGTGCTGACCGCCGCCGTCGGTTCGCTCCGGCTGGAGGTCGGGCCGGGCCGGCTGATGGCGATCAGCGACCATCTGAACCTGCTGGGCTCCAACCCGCTGACCGGCCCGAACGACGAGGCCTTCGGCGAGCGCTTCCCCAGCATGACCGATGCTTGGGACCCGGACCTGCGCAGCCTGCTGAAGGAGGTTGCCGCCGGCCTGTCCATCGATCTGGCGGAGGGCGTCTATGCCGCCTATCCCGGCCCGTCCTTCGAGACGCCGGCCGAGGTGCGGATGATGAAGCTGCTGGGCGCCGACGCGGTCGGCATGTCCACCGTGCCGGAATGCATCATCGCCCGCCATTGCGGCCTGCGGGTCGCCGGCTGCGCCGTCGTCACCAACCTGGGGGTCGGGCTCGGCGATGGGCCGGTCGACCATCACCAGACCCTGACCGCCGCATCGGCGGCAGCCGCCGACCTTGAACGCCTGCTGGTCGGCTTCCTCGAACGCCTGCATGAAAAGGACGGGTCCCGGTCATGAAACTGTCTGCCGACCTGCAAAGCGCGCTCGACGCCAGCGCCAACGCCCCGTCCGACGCCGATCTGGCGCGCCGTGCCGTGGGTATGCTCGACCTTACCAGCCTGAACGGCGACGACAGCGACCGGGTGGTGCAGGACCTCTGCGCCCGCGCCGTCACACCCGTAGGGCCGGTCGCCGCCGTCTGTGTCTGGGCGCGCTTCGTCCCCACCGCCCGCAAGGCGCTGGAGGGAACGCCGGTGAAGGTCGCCACCGTGGTGAATTTCCCGACCGGCGAGGCCGACGCCTCCTCGGTGGCGGCGGAAACCCGGCGCGCCATCGCCGACGGTGCCGACGAAATCGACGTGGTGCTGCCCTACAAGGCCTTCATCGACGGCGCCCGCACCCAGCCGATGAATGTGGTGAAGGCCTGCCGCGAGGCCTGCGGCGACAAGGCGCTGCTGAAGGTGATCCTCGAATCCGGCGCCTTCCCCGACGCCGACCTGCTGGCCTGGGCCGCGCGCGACGCCATCGCCGCCGGGGCCGATTTCCTCAAGACCTCCACCGGAAAGACGCAGCCGGCCGCCACCCTGCCGGCGGCTGCGGTGATGCTGGACTGCATCTATGAATCGGGCAAGAGCGTCGGCTTCAAGGCATCCGGCGGCATCCGCGATGCGGCGGAGGCGGCGTGCTATCTGGCGCTGGCCGACCACATCCTGGGCGAAGGCTGGGCGACGCCGCAGACCTTCCGGTTCGGCGCCTCCAGCCTGCTCGACTCGCTGCTGGCGGCTGCAGGGCATGGGGAGCGCGAACCGGCCCCGGCGGGAGGATATTGAGGCATGCTTCCGCAGGAGATCGTCCGCGCCAAGCGCGACGGCCAGCCGTTGGACGACGCCACCATCCGGGATTTCGTGCGCGGCATCACCGACGGCAGCGTGTCGGAGGCCCAGGCGGCGGCCTTCGCCATGGCCGTCTTCTTCCGCGGCATGAGCCTGGACGAACGGGTGGCGCTGACCCGCGCCATGCGCGATTCGGGCACGGTGATGGAATGGCGGTCGCTGGACCTGCCCGGCCCGGTGATCGACAAGCATTCCACGGGGGGCGTCGGCGACAAGGTCAGCCTGATCCTGGCGCCGATGCTGGCTGCCTGCGGCGGCTTCGTGCCGATGGTGTCGGGGCGCGGCCTCGGCCACACCGGCGGCACGCTCGACAAATTCGAGAGCATCCCCGGCTACCGCGCCAAGCCCGACAACGACCTGCTGCGCCGGGTGGTGAAGCAGGTCGGCTGTGCGGTGATCGGCGCAACCGACGACATCGCCCCGGCCGACAAGCGGCTCTACGCCATCCGCGACGTGACGGCGACGGTCGAATCGCTCGACCTCATCACCGCGTCGATCCTGTCGAAGAAGCTCGCTGCCGGGCTGGACGCGCTGGTGATGGACGTGAAGTTCGGCACCGGCGCCTTCATGCAGCGTCTGGAAGATGCCGAGGCACTTGCCGAGAGCATCGTCACCGTCTCCAAGGGCGCCGGCCTGCCGGCGGTGGCATTGCTGACCGATATGAACGAGGTGCTGGGCCGCAGCGCCGGCAATGCGCTGGAGATGCGCGAATGCCTCGCCATCCTGCGCGGCGAGCCGGCCGAGCCGAGGCTCTACGAGGTGACGGCGGCGCTGGCGGCGGAACTGCTGGCGTTGAGCGGGCTGGCGCCGGACGTCGCGACGGGGCGCGCCATGGCCGACCGCTCCATCGCCGACGGCACGGCGGCGGAGCGTTTCGCCCGCATGGTCAAGGCGCTGGGCGGACCGGCCGACCTGCTGGAGCAGCCGGACCGCCATCTGGAAAGCGCCCCCGTCGTCCGCCCGGTGTTCGCCGAGCGGGCCGGCTTCGTCGGCGCCATCGACACCCGCGGCGTCGGCATGGCGGTGGTGGCGCTGGGTGGCGGCCGGACGAAGACCACCGACTCCATCGACTTCGCCGTCGGCTTCGACGAGATCGCCGGGCTGGGTGACGCGGTGGGGCCGGGAGACCGCCCGCTGGCGATCCTGCACGCCCGCACGGAGGCACAGGCCGAGGAGGCGGAGCGGCGCCTGCGCGCGTCGGTCACGGTGAGCGATACCGCACCGAAGCGTGGGCCGCTGATCGCGAAGCGTTTGGGGTGACTTGCGCTTATCTCCTTCTCCCCCCTGGGGAGAAGGTCGGGATGAGGGGGTTCGGCGGAGCCGAAGACATCTGCCATGTGCATCCCCCTCACCCTAACCCTCTCCCCGGGGGGGAGAGGGGATCCAGGGCGTGAGATGCAGCCTACCGCCGGAACAGGAACTCGCGGCCGACCTTCACGCGGCGTTCGCCGTCATATTCGATGATGTCGGCGGTGGCGTAGGTCTCGGTCCAGCGTTCGGGCAGGTAGCTGCCGGTGCCGATCACGTCCACCGGAGCGTTGGCCTCTGCCATCAGCCGGCATTTGGCCGGGCCGAAGCCGCTGCTCGCGACGATCTTCACCGCCGGGAAGCCGGCCTCGTCCAGCCGTTCGCGCACGTAATGGATCGCGGCGGCGGAAACGCCGGTGCCGATCAGGTAACGCAACTGCGTCTCGTCGCGATAGCCGCGGATGGCATGCGGCGCATGGCGCTCCAGCACGGCGTAGGAGCCGGGCGGGTCCAGCCCCTCGACGAAACGGCCGCCGGGGGTGTCGAGCCGCAGCGACAGCTTGCCCTGGGCGGCCAGTTGCGGGAAGCGGCGGCAGACCTCCAGCCCGTCGGTGATCTCCCGGCCGAAATAATCGACCAGCACGGTCAGCGGCAGGTCGGGAAAGGTCTCGTTGAACATCTCCGCCGCGCGCACGGTCGAACCGGCATAGCCGATCAGGGCGTGCGGCATGGTGCCCATGCCGCGATCCTGCCCGAAATAGGAGGCGGTGGCGTCGGTGGCGTTGCCGACGAAGCCCTTGGCGCCGACCTTCCGCTTGGCGCGATCGGACCCGACGGAGGCGGCATAGGCCATCATCTCCGCCATCTCGGTCCCGGCGCAGTGGCGGGCATCCATGGCCAGGAAGGCGACCTTCGGCAGGTCGGCGCACATGGTGAAGGCGTTGTAGGCGGCGACGCTGGCCGGACCCAGCTTCTGCAGCAGGATCGTTTCGCAATCGACCAGATGATAGAAGGAACCGGTGATGTACATGATCGGCTCGCCGGCGCCGACCCATTTGCCCTCGGGGTAGTTCAGCTCGATCTGGAAGCTGGTGTTGCGCTCCCGCGCCACCGACTCCAGCCAGTCCACCGCAAGGCGCGGGGCGCAGACCACCGGGCGCCGCATGAAGATGGCGTAGGTCACGGTCTTGTCGCCGAACTTGCCGACCGCCTCCTTGGTGCGGCGGAAATAGGTGTCCGTCCAGTCGGGAACCGCGGCAGAGGACGGGTGAAGGGCAGTCGGCCCGTTACCGGCCTTCCGGCTGCCAACCGATCGGTTATCGCTGTCGCTCATACCCGTCACCCTCGCCTTCCGCCTCTGTCTGCGCCTTGGTCTGCGCATGGTATTGCGGCACATCGTTATGGATGGTCCGGCCGCCGGGCAGGGCCAGCCGGCCGGTTGTGTTGGAATCCCAGCATTATACGCCGCAGGCGGGCGGGGGAAGAGGCTTCCCACCCTGTCAACCCGCGGCGGATGGCTGCGTTGCATTTTTTGATGGGGCTATGTCGCGGTCGCTGGGAAAAACCTCAAATGCTCGCAAAAGAAGTCCGACCATAAGTCAGTCGATCCCTCTCCAACCATCTGCAATCAAAGAAAAACCAGATAAAATACCTTTATTTGACCTACCACTTCCGCGCTTTTAGAGTTTTCGAAGCGGATCAGCGGCAACAACCCGGCAGCGCGGAATGACCAAGGCATCAGTCTCTGCCGAAGCCGGCCAAGGCAACCTGCCCCCCTTCGATGGAACCGGCAACCGGATCGTCCTGGCATTGCTGGGACTGATGCTGGCCTTCGCCGGCGCCGGGGTGGGCAGCGCGCTGCTGCTGCGTCCGGCCCCCGCCCAGGGAGCCTATTCCCATGCCAGGATCGAAGCGGCACCGGCCGTCTATGCCAGCCTGCCCACTTTGACCGTCACGCTGAACGACGGCCGCCGGCTGCAGGAGTTGCGGCTGCGCGCCGTTTTGGAATTCGATCCCACGACTCCGCTGGAGTCGGTCACGCCGCATCTACCGCGCATCGCCGACGCCATCGAACGGCGCCTGCTGGAGGTCGATCCGGCCGAACTGCGTGGGGCGGAGGGGCAGGTCTATGTCAAGGACGCGCTGCGCTACGTCGCCAACAAGACCATGCGCCCGCTGAAGCTTCGGCAAGTGCTGATCCAGGACATGCTGCTGCGCTGAGCGCGCGCTTCCCAACGCCCACTCCAACCCCATATCCTGCCGGACCACATTCGTTTGTGGAATAAAGGTCCAGTTGCGCAAGGAGACGGCCGTGGCCGAGTTCGATTTCGACCTCTTCACCATCGGGGCGGGGTCCGGGGGCGTCGCCGCCAGCCGGCGCGCGGCGTCCTATGGCGCCAAGGTGGCGATCTGCGAGGGCAGCCGCGTCGGCGGCACCTGCGTGATCCGCGGCTGCGTGCCGAAAAAGCTGCTGGTCTACGCCGCCCAGTTCCGCGACGGCTTCGAGGATTCCTGCGGCTATGGCTGGAACGTCGCTCCCCCGACCTTCGACTGGGAAACGCTGATCTCGCGCAAGGACCGCGAGATCGACCGGCTGAACGGCATCTACATCAACATGCTGAAGAACTCCGGCGTCACCCTGTACGAGGGGTTCGGCCGGATCGTCGACCGCCACACGGTGGAGGTCGACGGCAAGCGCTACACCGCCCGCAACATCCTGATCGCCACCGGCGGATGGCCGTCCCTGCCGCCGATCGAGGGGATCGAGCATGCCGCGACCTCCAACGAGGCGCTGCACCTGGAAAAGCTGCCCCATTCCGTGCTGATCATCGGCGGCGGCTACATCGCCGTGGAATTCGCCAGCATCTTCCGCGGGTTGGGCGCCGAAGTCACGCTGATGATCCGCGGCGACGACCTGCTGAACGGCTTCGACGACGACATCCGCGTCGCCCTGGCGCAGGAGATGCGCAAGCGCGGCATCAACATCATATCGCGCTGCAAGCCGGCGAAGCTGGAAAAGGGTCCCGGCGGCTATACCCTGACCGACCATATGGGGCGCGAGCATTCCGCCGGCCTGGTGATGGCCGCCACCGGCCGCCGCCCGAACACGAAGAATCTCGGCCTGGAAGAAGTCGGCATCACCCTGAACGAGGCCGGCGCGGTTCCCGTCGACGAATGGTCGCGCACCGCCGTCGACAACATCTATGCCATCGGCGACGTCACCGACCGCATGGCGCTGACCCCCATCGCGATCGCCGAGGGCCGGGCGCTGGCCGAAACGCTGTACAACGACAACCCGATGCACATCGGCTACGACAATGTGCCCACCGCGGTGTTCTCGCTGCCGCCGCTGGGCACGGTCGGCCTGACCGAGATGCAGGCCCGCGCCAAATACCCGCAGGTCGACATCTACAAGGCCGGCTTCCGCCCGATGAAACACACCCTGTCCGGCCGCGACGAGCGGGTGCTGATGAAACTGGTGGTGGACGGCGAAAGCCAGCGCGTGCTGGGCTGCCACATGATGGGCATGGACGCGCCGGAAATGATGCAGTCGATGGCCATCGCCATGAACTGCGGCGCCACCAAGCGCGACTTCGACCGCACCATCGCGCTTCACCCCTCCACCGCAGAGGAATTCGTCCTGATGCGCGAGAAGGCGGAGCCGGAAAAGACGATCTGACGCCTGCGAAGAACGCTTTGTTGCGATGGCGGCGCGGGGAGCCATCCCCCTGTGCCGCCATTTTCATGCATTCCCTGCCGGCCCCATGCCCCAAGCGGTATAGCACGCCAAGACAGGGCACTTTTCCTGGAACGCTTCTAAAGGCTTCTGGTTGAGGCATGGAGCGATCCGGAACGGAGCGGCCTCTCCGATCCCGATCTCTCCGATCCTCGGCCCCGCCAACGGGCCACCAGACTCAGGAGGAGTCCCTCGCATGTTCATGCACAACAAAAAGCTCATGTACACGGTTCGCGTGTCGGAGCCGAACCCGGTGCTCGCCAGCCTGATGCTGGAGCAGTTCGGCGGCCCGCAGGGCGAACTGGCCGCGGCCATGCGCTATTTCACCCAGGGTCTGGCCGATGAGGATCCGGGCCGCAAGGACATGCTGATCGACATCGCGACCGAGGAACTGAGCCACCTCGAGATCATCGGCTCCATCGTCGCCATGCTGACCAAGGGCGCCAAGGGCAAGCTGGCCGAGGGAGCGGAGGCGACCACCGACCTGTACGCCAACATCACCCAGGGCAACGGCAGCCACACCCTGTCGCTGCTCTATGGCGGCGGGCCGGCGCTGGTGAATTCGGCCGGGCAGCTGTGGACCGGCGGCTATATCGACAGCATCGGCGAGCCGACGGCCGATCTGCGCTCCAACGTGGCGGCGGAAGCGCGCGCCAAGATCCTCTATGAGCGGCTGATCAACGTCACCGACGATCCGGGCGTGAAGGATGCGCTGGGCTTCCTGATGACCCGCGAGATCGCTCACCAGAAGAGCTTCGAGAAGGCGCTGTACGCCATCGACAACAACTTCCCGCCGGGCAAGCTGCCGGGCAAGCCGGAATACACCGACAAGTATTACAACACGAGCCAGGGCGAAGGCGACATGCGCGGCCCGTGGAACCAGGGCGCCCAGTGGGACTTCGTCGACGTCAAGATGGGCGACGCCCCGGTCAACGGCGGTGACGGCAACCCGACGGTCAAGCTCGCCGCGTCGGAACTGGCGGCGGTCAACGCCGTGGCCGCCCGCACCATGTCGAAGCCGGATTCCGATCCGACCACCGGCGCCGACCTGGGCGCCGGGCCGGGCGCCGGCAAGACCAAGACGACCGCCGGCGAGCGTTAAGCGCCCCCGGCTTCACCGTCTTCATCGCCGTCCCCGTCACTGCGCGGGGACGGCGGCCTCTTCCTCGCGGCGGTGCAGGCCCATCAGCCAGACCAGCAGGCAGAGCGCCGGCACCGCGCCCGCCATCGACAGCAGGAAGAAGCTGACCCAGTCCATCCGCTCCGCCAGCCAGCCGGACGACGCTCCGAACAGGTCGCCGCCCAGCTTGTAGAGGCTCGACAGCAGCGCATATTGCGTTGCGGTGTAGGCGACGTTGCACAGGCTGGACAGATAGGCGACGAAGGCCGCCGTCGCGATGCCGGCGCAGACATTCTCCACCGCCACCGTCATCGCCAGCGTCGATACGTCGTTGCCATTCCAGGCCAGCACGACATAGCCCAGGTTCGACACCATCTGCAGGATGCCGCCGATCATCAGGCCGCGCAGAACCCCGACCTTGCCCACCAGCAACCCGCCCAGCAGCCCGCCGGCAATGGTCGCCCACAGCCCGAACAGCTTGCTGACGTTGGCGATCTCCACCTTGGTGAAGCCCAGGCTGATGTAGAAGGTCGAGGACATCTGGCCGGCCAGCACCTCCCCCAGCTTGTAGCTGGCGATGAAGGCCAGGATCACCACCCAGCCGCGCCGCTCCATGAACTGGGCGAAGGGCGCCACCACCGCCCCGTAAATCCAGGCGAGCACGACCGCGCTGCGGCCTGACAGATGCGGCCGGTGCCCCAGCCATTCGGCGATCAGCTTCTCGCGGGCGCTGGGCGGCGGTTCCTTCGGCTCTCGGCACAGCAGGATGGTCGCCATGCCGACCAGAACCAGCGCCGCCATCACCTCGTAGGCCGTGCGCCAGCCATGATACTGCGCGATGTAAAGCGCGCCCGCCCCCGCCGCCATCATGCCGAAGCGATAGCCCAGCACCAGCACCGCGGCGCCGGCCGCCTGCTGATGCTCCTCCAGCACCTCGACGCGATAGGCATCGACCACGATGTCCTGGCTGGCGGAGCAGAAGGCGACCAGCACGGCGCACATCGCCGTCCACCACAAATCCTGCCCGGGATCGGTGGTGCCCAGCCCCAGCAGCGCCGCGATCAGCGCCGCCTGCGCCGTCAGCGCCCAGCCGCGCCGCCGCCCGAACAGCCGCGTCATCACCGGCAGCCTCAGCCGGTCGATCAGCGGCGCCCACAGGAACTTCAGCGCATAGGGCATGGTGACCAGCGCGAACAGCCCGATGTTGGTGCGGCTGACGCCCTGCTCAGTCAGCCAGACATTCAGCGTGGCGCCGGTCAGCGCCAGCGGCAGCCCTTCGGAAAAGCCAAGGAACAGGATCGCCAGCACGCGCGGGTCGCGATAGACGGACAATGCCTGCCCCCAGGAGGACAGGCGCCCTGCCCGCCAGGATGTCGCTTTCACCGGGTTAAGCTCCTCTCGGGCGTGGTCGGTTTCCCCCGATGTATACCGGTGGCGGCCACCCGCCGCCAGCGACCCTTGAATATCGGGTGTATATCCGGTGCGAGGCGAATTTCCTTTCATCTGAAATCACCCACGGTGGCAGGCGACCTGTCCTATTGGCACAGCATTGCCGGCAGGCGGGCCGAAACTGTGGAAAAGTTACCGCGAGTCGCGCTATAGAGTACCCCCCACGGGTTTCGCCGCCGGTCGTTCGCCGCCCGCCCGGCCCCCGTTCCGCAATCGTCAAGGAAGAGCAGGCGCGTCATGGTCGAGCGTTGGACACCCGCCAGTTGGAGGACGAAACCGGCGAAGCAGTTGCCGACTTATCCCGACCAGTCGAAGGTCGAGGCGGTCGAGCAGCGCCTGTCCTCCTATCCGCCGCTCGTCTTCGCCGGCGAGGCCCGCCGGCTGAAGTCCAAGCTGGCCGAGGCCGCCGCCGGCCAGGCCTTCCTGCTGCAGGGCGGTGACTGCGCCGAGAGCTTCGCCGAGTTCCACCCCAACAACATCCGCGACACCTTCCGCGTCCTGCTGCAGATGGCCGTGGTGCTGACCTTCGGCGCCTCGATCCCGGTCATCAAGGTCGGCCGCATGGCCGGCCAGTTCGCCAAGCCGCGCTCGGCCGACATGGAAGAGATCGACGGGGTCGAGCTGCCGTCCTACCGCGGCGACATCATCAACGGCTTCGACTTCACCAGCGACGCCCGCGTTCCGGATCCGGAGCGCATGATGCAGGCCTACACCCAGGCCGCCGCGACGCTGAACCTGCTGCGCGCCTTCGCCCAGGGCGGCTACGCCGACCTGCACAAGGTCCATCAGTGGACGCTGAGCTTCGTCGAGAAGTCGCCGGCCGGCGAGCATTTCCAGGAGCTGGCCAACCGCCTGGACGAGACGCTGGCCTTCATGGCCGCCTGCGGCATCACCGCGGAGACGACGCCGCAGCTGCGCGAGACCGACTTCTTCACCAGCCACGAGGCGCTGCTGCTGCCGTTCGAGCAGTCGCTGACCCGCGTCGACAGCACCACCGGCGACTGGTACGACGTGTCGGCCCACATGCTGTGGATCGGCGACCGCACCCGCCAGCCCGACGGCGCCCATGTCGAGTTCCTGCGCGGGGTGAAGAACCCGATCGGCCTGAAATGCGGCCCGACGACCGACCCGGACGAGCTGATCCGCCTGATCGACATCCTGAACCCGACCAACGAGGCCGGGCGCCTGACGCTGATCGTGCGCATGGGCTCCGACAAGGTGGCGGAGAAGTTCCCGCCGCTGCTGCGCAAGGTCCAGCGCGAAGGCCGCACCGTGGTGTGGTCCTGCGACCCGATGCACGGCAACACGGTCAAGTCGACCACCGGCTACAAGACCCGTCCGGTCGAGCGGGTGCTGGCCGAGGCGCGCGGTTTCTTCGAGGTGCATCAGGCCGAAGGCACCCATGCCGGCGGCGTGCATTTCGAGCTGACCGGCCAGGATGTGACGGAGTGCACGGGCGGCGCCCAGGCGATCACCGACCACAATCTGGCGCTGCGCTACCACACCGCCTGCGATCCGCGCCTGAACGCCAGCCAGTCGCTGGAACTGGCTTTCCTGCTGTCGGAAAAGCTGAAGGAAGGCCGCCAAACCCGCGAGGCCCAGCGCCGCGCCGCGATGGCTGCCGAATAAGCATCCGCGAAAAGATCGGGGGGCGCTTTCGGCGCCCCCTTTTTCATGCCCTGATTACCGTTCGATTTCCTTGTTCCAGCGCTGGTTCCAGTCCGGGCGCTTCTCGTTGATGACGTCCCAGTCCACCGTGACGGCGTTCTTCATGTAGCCCTGGAACTTGGTCATCTCGTCTGCAACCTCGGCCGGCGCGCTGACCTTGGTGTTGGACGGGATCTGCGCGCCGTACTGCAGGGCGGCGAGCTGCGCCTCCGGGCTCAGCAGATAGGCGGCGAGCTTCTGCGCGGCCTCGTTGTCCGGGTTCTTGGCGACGACGCATTCGCCGACCATCAGAACGACCGAGCCTTCCTTCGGCTGGGCATATTCCACCGGGATGCCCTTGGCCTTCAGGCTGCCGACACCGGTCGGAGTCAGCGGGAAGATGGCCGCCTCGTTGGTCTGCACCATCTCGGCGATCTTGGCGGAGCTGGGGATGTATTCCAGCACGTTCGGGCCGATGGTCTTGCGCCAGGTGGTGAAGCCCGGATCGACATTGGCCTCGGTGCCGCCCTTGATGCGGTTGTACATCAGGAAGGCGTGCAGGCCGAAGGAGCTGCTGGCGGCCGACTGGACGACGACCTTGCCCTTGTACTTGGGATCGGCCAGATCCATCCAGCTGGTCGGCGGCGCCCAGCCCTTCTCGTCGAACATCGCCTTGTTATAGGCGAGGCCGGTCATGCCCATGTTCACGCCGACCGCCATGTCGCCCTTCATGCGCGACGACGGATAGACGTCGTTCAGCACCGGCGAGCTGTCCATCTTCTGGCACAGGCCCATGCCGATGGCGCGGTACATCAGCCCGTCGTCGAGGAAGACGACGTGCATCTGCGGATTGTCCTTCTGCGCCTGCAGCTTGGCCAGAATGTCGGACGAGGTGCCGGGGACCACCACCACCTTGATGCCCGTCGCCTTCTCGAAGGCGGGGAAGACATGCTCGGTGTAGGTCTTCTCCATCGTGCCGCCGTTCATGCCGATATAGACCGTCTTGGTCTCGGCGGCGGCGGGGGTGGAGAGCGCGGCGGCTGCCGTGATGGCAACCGTGGCGAGACCGGTGAGCGACAGGTTACGCAAGCTGGGCATGCATGTCCTCCATTGGGCCAAGGGGTAGAGTTTTTAAGCGGCTAGTCGAAAGCGATGGTCGGAAAGCGGTCGATGCGGAAGGGCTCCAGCGGCATCGGCGTCTCGCCGCTGGTGACCAGTTCGGCCAGCGTCTGGCCGACGCCGGGGCCGATCTGGAAACCGGCGCCGGAGAAGCCGAACGCGTGGAGCAGGCCGGGGGTGGTGCGGCTGGGGCCGATGACCGGGTTGCGGTCGGGCGTGTAGCCCTCCACACCGGTCCAGCAGCGGATGACGTGGGCATGGCGCAGCTGCGGAAACAGCTCCGCCGCATCGCGCATCAGGGACAAAACGGCGTCGCGCTGCGGCCGGGCGCGGTCGGCGTCCAGCGCGAAGCCGCGCCCGCCGCCGACCACCACATTGCCGCGCGGCACCTGCCGGCCATAGACGCCGCCGCCTTCCACCCCGATGTTGACGTCGAGGAAGCGCGGCAGCGGCTCCGTCACCGCCATGTTCGGGTGGAGCGATTCCAGCGGCACCGTCTCGCCGAACGCCTCCGCCACCCGCCGGGACCAGGCGCCGGCGGTGTTCAGCAGGAAGCGGGCGCGGACCTCCAGGGCATCACCGCTCAGCAGGACGAAGCGGTCGCCGTTCTTCTCCACCCGGTCGACCGGCGTCTGTTCGCGCACCACGGCCCCCAGCGCCGCGGCGGCGCGGGCAAAGGCGGGGGAGACCAGACGCGGGTTGGCGTGGCCGTCCTCCGGGCAGAGCGAGCCGCCGAGGGCACGGTCGCCCAGCGCCGGCCAGCGGCGGCGGAACTCCTCGCCCGTGATGATCTGCAGCCCGAGGCCGAAGCTCTGGCTGCGCTCGCGGTAGGCGATCAGCGACTCCAGATCGGCCTCGCTGCGCGCCAGCTTCAGATGGCCGGAGCGGATATATTCGGCGTCGGTGCCAAGCAGTTCCGGCAGCCGGCCCCAGATGGCGTGGGCGCGCTGGGACAGCGGCAGCTGCTCCAGCGGGCGGCCCTGACGGCGCACGCCGCCGAAATTGACGCCGCTCGCCTTGGCGCCGCACCAGTCGCGTTCCAGCAGAGTCACCGACAGGCCGGCCTGCCGCAGGAACAGCGCCGCCGACCCGCCGACGATCCCGCCGCCGACGATGGCGGCATCGCACTCGATCCGTTCCCGCATCACGCGACCTCCCGTCCGTCGTCAGAGCCCTCTCCCCCCCGGGGAGAGGGTTGGGTGAGGGGGATGCGCGGCGGAGCGCTTGTGGCGGGCTGGAGCGGTGCGGTTGGCCGATCGGATCCTCGCGATGCGTCCCCCTTACCCTGACCCTCTCCCCGCTCTCGGCGGACCAAAGGTCCGCCTGTCGCGTCAGCGCAAACTTCGTTTGCGCGTGAGCGGGGGGGAGAGGGGATGATCGTCGCAATGGGGAGAGGTTTGATCGGCGGCTGCGCCCGCAGGCGCCCCACCCCGTCAGGGCCGGTGCCGAGGGTGCGGGACAGCAGTTCCGCCGTCGTGGCGCCGCACATGCGGCCCTGGCAGCGGCCCATGCCGGCGCGGGTCAGCGCCTTGGCGCGGTTCATCTCGCGGGCCTGTCCGCTGCGGGCGATCTCGCGCACCGCACCGGCGGTCACGCCTTCGCAGCGGCAGATCATGGTGTCGTCGGCGATGGCGTCGGCCCAGTCCGCCGGGAAGGGGAAGGCCGCCGACAAGCTGCGGCGGAAGGCGGCGATGCGGGCGAGCCGGCCGTCCAACTCCTTCACCCGTTTGCTGTCCACCGGCCGGCCGAGATCCTCCAGCAGGGCCAGCGCAGCGCGCTCCCCCGCCAGTTCCGCCGCATCGGCACCGGCGATGCCGCTGCCGTCGCCGGCCAGATAGACGCCGGGAACCGAGCTACGCCCGGCCCCGTCCCGCTCCGGCAGCCACGCGCGGTCGGCCTCGTCGAAACGGAAGCGGCAGCCGGCAAGGTCGGCCAGCTGGGTTTCCGACCGCAGGCCGAGCCCGAAGGCGATGGCATCGCAGGCCGTGCGCCGCTCCTGCCCCCGCGCGTCGCGCCAGACCAGCGCATCGACCCGCTCCGTTCCCTCGGCGCGCACCGGGCGCACGCCGTTGTGGATCGGCACGCCATGAGCGCGCAGCCAGCCGACATATAGGAGCCCCTTCGCCAGCGTCGCCGGATCGCGCAGCATGCCGGCGGTGGCGCGGGCCTGGACGGCGAAGGGCGTGGTGTCGAACACCCCCGCCACCTCGACCCCGGCCTTCAGATACTGGTAGGCCACAAGATAGAGCAGGGGCCCGGTGCCGAGGAAGGCCACCCGCCGGCCGACGGCGCAGCCCTGGAACTTCAGCGCCACCTGCGACCCGCCCAGCGTGAAGACGCCGGGCAGGGTCCAGCCGGGGAAGGGCAGCACGCGGTCGGTGGCGCCGGTCGCCAGGATCAGATGGCTGAAGGGCAGAGTTTCGCTGGCGCCGTCGCACAGCAGGTCGAGCGCCCCGTCCTCGCAGTTCCACACCAGCGTGCGCAGCCGGTAGTCGACGCGGTCGCGGATCGCCGCCATGGCGCGGTGGACCGCGTCGGCCTTGGCGGCTTCGAAGCCGTAGAGCGCCGTCTTCGGCCGGGTGAAGCCGCCCCCGGACAAGATTTCCGGCGGCTGGCGGTAGATCTGGCCGCCCCAGCGCGCCGCCTCGTCCACCACCACCGGGCACAGGCCGGCGGCGACCAGCCGTTCCGCCGCGCGGATGCCGGCCGGGCCGGCGCCGACGATGACGGGAGGAAGATGTTCACTCACGAATTCCACTCCCCGCCGCTCACAAGGCGCATGCCGTCGGCGATGAAGGTGCCGCAGGCGCGCAGGCGCTCGCCCTCCTCCGTCCGCACCCAGCAATCCTGGCAGGCGCCCATCATGCAGAAGCCGGCGCGCGGGCTGTCGGCGAACTCCGTCCGGCGCAGCCGCTCGCCATTGGTGAGCATGGCGGTCATGACGGTGTCGCCCTCCAGCGCCTCCACCGGGCGCCCGTCGAGGGTAAAACGGACCACGCGCCGGCCCTGTTCGGCCACACGCTGCAGCAAAGCCATGATGACTGGTCTCCGAGGAGAAAGGACGGCCGGGACAAGAACTCAGTGCTGGCCGACCAGGATGCGGTCCAACCCATAGACGCGGTCGAGCAGAAGAACAGCGACCGCGGTGATGCCGATGATGAGGGCCGACACCGCCGCCATCATCGGGTCGATCGATTCGGTGGCGTACATGTACATCCGCACCGGCAGCGTCACCGTGGACGGCGAGGTGATGAAGATGGACATGGTCAGCTCGTCGAAGCTGTTGATGAAGGCGATCAGCCAACCGCCGGTGACGCCGGGCAGGATCATCGGCAGGGTGACG
The DNA here is from genome assembly GCF_051124815.1 of Azospirillum sp. B2RO_4. Classification (NCBI taxonomy): domain Bacteria; kingdom Pseudomonadati; phylum Pseudomonadota; class Alphaproteobacteria; order Rhodospirillales; family Azospirillaceae; genus Azospirillum; species Azospirillum sp. B2RO_4. Next base: position 558,718 of record NZ_CP118487.1, read on the forward strand.
CGGCGGAACACGGTGGCCTCGCTGGCGCCCAGCGAGAAGGCGGCCTGCTCCACGCTGCGGTCGAAGCCTGAAATCGCGGCGATCAGCAGGCGCATGACATAGGGCGTGACAATCACGATGTGCGCCGCCACCAGCCAGGCGAAGCTGCCCGTCGCACCGACGATGGCGAACAGCCGCAGCATCGCCACGCCCAACACCAGATGCGGGATGATCAGCGGCGACAGGAACAGCGCGTTCAGGAAGCCGCGGCCGGGGAACTCCCAGCGGGTGATGGCGAGCGAGGCCGGCACCGCCAGCACCACCGCCAGCGTCGCCGACAGCACGGCCAGCCACAGGCTGTTCCAGAAGGACTGGACAAAATCCGGGTGGTGGAACACCGCCTCGAACCAGCGCAGCGAGAAGCCGCTGGTCGGCAGCGACAGCGTATTCTCCGGCGTGAAGGCGACGAGGCAGACGATGGCCAGCGGCGCCAGCATGAAGATGACGACCAGAGTGTGGAAGATCAGGGCGACGGGTCCGTTGCGGGTCATGGCATCCTCACCCCAGCCGGCGGCGGTAATGGCCTTCCACCAGACGGTGGTAGGTCAGCATGACGATCAGGTTGGCGATCAGCAGCAGTGCCGCGACGGCGGCTCCCATCGGCCAGTTCAGGTCGCTGAGATACTGGTCGTAGACCACCGTCGCGACCATCTTCAGCCGCCTCCCGCCCAGCAGGCCGGGGATGGCGAAGGCGCTGGCGCTGAGACCGAAGACGATCAGGCTTCCCGACAGGATGCCGGGCAGGATCTGCGGCGCCACAACCCGGACGATGGCCGTGCCGCGCGAGGCACCGAAGGACAGCGCCGCCTGCTCCACCGCCGGATCCAGCTTCTGCAGCGAGGTCCAGACCGGGATGACCATGAAGGGCAGCATGACGTGGACCAGCGCAACGATCACCGTACCCTCGGTGTAGAGCAGCCGCATGCGGCCGATGCCGAACGCCATCAGCGCTGCGTTCACCGGACCTTCCGGCCCCAGCAGCATGCTCCAGCCGAAGGCGCGCACCACGACGGAAACCAGCAGCGGCGCCAGGATCACCAGCAGGAAGATCGACCGCCAGGGGTTGCTCATCCGGCTGAGGATGTAGGCTTCCGGCACACCGATCACCACACAGATGGCGGTCGCCAACGCCGAAATCCGGAAGGTGCGCAGGAAGATTTCCAGATAATACTCGTCGGTCAGGACCGACAGGTAATGCTCCAGCGTGAAGCCGCCGGTGCGCCCGGTCGCGTAGTCGAACTGGTTGAAGGACAAGAGCGCCGTCAGGAACAGCGGGATCAGCACCAGCGCTGCGAACAGCAGGACCGCCGGCGCCGACAGGAAAAGCGGCGCGGTGGGGAACCGGCGCTCCGGCGTCTCGTCGCTGGATACCGCCTCGGGAACCGTGGCGCTCATCCCGTCACCTCGAGCGCCACGTCCGGCGCCTCCGCCATGGCGCCGCGATGGACGCGCACGACCGACGGCGACCAGTCCAGCCCGACCGTCGCGCCCTGCTCCGCCGGGGTGGAGCCGTCATTCGGCGTCACCACCATCAGCGTGCCGAGCGGCCCGTCGATGTGATAGAGCCACTGGCTGCCCAGGAAGAAGCGGTCGGCGACACGGCCGGTCAGCAACCCGTTCGTCGGAACGGTCAGGTGCAGCTTCTCCGGCCGGATGCACAGCGTCACCGTGTCACCCACCGACAGGCCGGCGGTCTCCACCGGAACGGCGATGCCGGCCAGCGACACCGTGGCGCCGGCACCGGTCGCCGTGGTCACCTTGCCGGGCAGCAGGTTGGTCTTGCCGACGAAGCGGGAGATGAACTCCGTCTCCGGATGCTCGTAGATGCGATAGGGCTGGTCGATCTGGGTGATGCGCCCGGCTTCCATCACGACGACGCGGTCACTGATCGAAAAGGCTTCCGCCTGATCGTGCGTGACCATCACGGTGGTGGTGCCGACCTTGCGCTGAATCTCGCGCAGTTCGAACTGCATCGCCTCGCGCAGCTTGGCGTCCAGATTCGACAGCGGCTCGTCCAACAGCAGGACCGGCGGGCGGATCACCAGGGCGCGGGCCAGAGCCACGCGCTGACGCTGGCCGCCCGACAGCTCGCGCGGGTAGCGCTTGGCGTAGGGGGAGAGATGGACCAGCGACAGCGCCTCTTCCACGCGGGGCTTGCGCTCGCCCTTGGGCACGCGCTGCATCTCCAGCCCGAAGCTGACATTGTCGAACACGGTCATGTGCGGGAACAGCGCATAGCTCTGGAACACGATGCCCAGCCCGCGGCTGTTGGCCTTGGCCCGCGTGATGTCGCGGCCGTCCAGCCTGATCGTGCCGGCCGACGGTTCGACGAAACCGGCGATCATCTGCAGGGTCGTGGTCTTGCCGCAGCCCGACGGCCCCAGCAGAGAGACGAACTCCCCCTTTTCCACCGACAGCGAGACATCGCCGACCGCGGTCAGCGGGCCGTAACGCTTGGTGATGTTTTTCAATTCGAGGAACGACACGGGGGAATTCTCCCTCTTGCGACACTTGGCCTCGGTCTCCGGGCCTCACCTGTTGCCCCGATGGTTCCGCCGCGCCCCCGGTCGCGTCAATCCGGTTTTTCCATAGACAGAAAAGATTTTGCAAAAGCTTCCGATATACGGAATAGATGGGGCAGCAAACATCACCGACTTTCAGGCCGAGGCTGAAAATGAGCGCCGACACCCGCAGCAAGGGGAACGAGAATGCCGGGGCCGAAGAGGCGGGCGGCAAGTCCAGCCTGCAACGCGGGCTGGCGATCCTGCGCCTGCTCGCCTCCTCCAATGAGACGGGGGCGCGGCTGACCGACATTTCACGGGCACTCGACCTCACCCCGCCGACCGTCCATCGCCTGCTGAAAATCCTGGTCGAGGAGGGAATGGCGGAGGCCGACAAGGCGACCAAGCGCTACCGGCTGGGCATCGACCTGTTCGGTCTGGCGGCCCAGGCCGGCAACCCGAACAACCTGCGCGACATCTGCCGGCCGATCCTGCTGCGCCTGTCGGCGACCCTGCGCGACACCATCTTCCTGCTGGTGCGCAGCGGCTTCGACGCGGTGTGCCTGGACCGCAGCGAGGGGCCCTTCCCCATCCGCTCCTTCACCGGCGACATCGGCGGCCGGGTGACGCTGGGCGTCGGCCAGGGCAGCCTCGCCATCATGGCCTTCCTGCACGAGGAGGAGCGGGAGGAGGTGATCCGCTTCAACCTGCCGCGCATGCAGGGCGTCGGCATCATCGACGAGGTCTATCTGCGCACGGAAATCGCGCGGGTGCGGGATCTGGGCTATGCCAGCCGTTCCACCGGCCTGCTGCCGGGCATGTCCGGCGTGGCGGTGCCGGTGCTGGACCGCGACGGCCATGCGGTGGCGGCGCTCAGCGTCGGCACGATCAGCGAGCGGCTGAACGAGGAACGGCTGCCGGTGGTCGTCGACATCCTTAAGCGCGAATCGGCCGCCATCAGCCGCCAATTGAACCCCTTCGATCCCGTCCTGCGCCGCCCGGCGGCGGTGCTGGGCGGCGGCCCGGCATGAGAGGGGTCAGGAAGGCCGACCTGCCGGCCAAGACCTGTCCAGTCTGCAACCGCCCCTTCACATGGCGCAAGAAGTGGGAGCGGGTGTGGGACGAGGTGAAATACTGCTCCGACCGCTGCCGCGCCGATGCCCGCAGACGCGGTCAGCCGCCAGCGGACGGCTCGCCGCGATCCTGACCGAACCGTCAGGAAGGATTGCCCTTTATTCAATCACATGCCAGCATTCTGAACAGCCGGGGGCTTGTGCCTGCGAGATGGGCAGCAGTCCCGGCGGATGGCATTTCCGTTGCATTCGAAATTGCGGCCGTACGGGTCCGTGGATTTACGGGCACATTCCCGAGTATTCATGACTCCGGCGGCTCTGCCACGCTGCCGCCGGCGGCGGCGGCCAACGGTACGCGACCAACGATACTCAGCGACGAAGGGGACTCATGATGTCGGTTCGGGGGATGGGGGATCGGGCGATGACGGTTATGGGAATGACGCGCCGCGCGGTGCTGTGCGGCGTGGCTGCGGTCGCTTTCGCGGCGGCTGTCGGCGGCTCCCTGCCGGCATTCGCGGAAGGCAAGCTGAAGGTCGCCGGCATCTACACCGTGCCGATCGAGCAGCAGTGGGTCAGCCGCATCCATGTCGCGCTGAAGGCTGCCGCCGACCGTGGCGAGATCGAGTATGTCTGGGCCGAGTCCGTCGCCAACACCGACTATGAGCGCGTGATGCGCCAGTATGCCGAGGCCGGCCAGCAGCTGGTCTTCGGCGAGGTGTTCGGGGTGGAGCGCGCCGCCCGCGCCGTCGCCAAGGACTATCCGAAGACCGCCTTCGTCATGGGCTCCAGCTTCAAGCCGCAGGAACCGAACTTCTCGGTCTTCGACAACTACATCCAGGAGCCGGCCTATCTCAGCGGCATGGTTGCCGGCGGCATGACCAAGTCGAACATGATCGGCATGGTCGGCGGCTATCCGATCCCCGAAGTCAACCGCCTGATGAACGCCTTCATGGAAGGCGCCAAGGAGGTCAATCCGCAGGTCAAGTTCTCGGTCAGCTTCATCGGCTCCTGGTTCGACCCGCCGAAGGCCAAGGAAGCCGCCTTCGCCATGATCGACCGCGGCGCCGACGTGATGTATGCCGAGCGCTTCGGCGTGTCCGACGCCGCCAAGGAGCGCAAGGTGCTCGCCATCGGCAACGTCATCGACACCCAGCCGCAATATCCCGACACCGTCGTCGCCAGCGCCCTGTGGCACATGGAACCGTCGGTGGAGCGCGCCATCGCCGCGGTGAAGGCCGGCAGCTACAAGGCCGAGGATTACGGCCCCTTCAGCATGATGGCGCACAAGGGCTCCAGCCTGGCGCCGCTCGGCACCTTCGAGTCGAAGGTCCCGGACGCGATCAAGGCGAAGGTGAAGGAGCGCGAGCAGCAGATCCGCGACGGCAAGTTCACCGTTAAGGTCAACGACGCCGAGCCGAAGTCGACGATGTGACGCCCGGCGCATCAGCAATGTCATCACCCGTGAAAGGCGGGCCGGAGGTCGTCCTCCGGCTCGCCGGTATTTCCAAGCGGTTCGGCCCGCTGCTCGCCAACGACGACATCTCGCTGACGCTCCGCGCCGGCGAGGTGCTGGCCCTGCTGGGCGAGAACGGGGCCGGCAAGACCACGCTGATGAACATCCTCTTCGGCCATTATGTCGCCGACGAGGGGAGCATCGAGGCGTTCGGCCGCCCGCTGCCGCCGGGCTCGCCTCGCGCGGCGCTGGAGGCCGGCATCGGCATGGTCCATCAGCATTTCACGCTGGCGGACAATCTGTCGGTGCTGGACAACATCGCGGTCGGGACGGAGTCGCTGTGGCGCTGGCGCTCCGACCGGGGCGCCGCCCGCCGCCGGCTGCTCGACCTCTCCCAGCGCTTCGGGCTGGAGGTGCGGCCGGACGCGCTGGTCGGCGAGCTGTCGGTCGGCGAGCGCCAGCGGGTCGAGATCCTCAAGGCGCTCTACCGCGACGCCCGCATCCTGATCCTGGACGAGCCGACCGCGGTGCTGACCCCTCAGGAATCGGCCGGGCTGTTCGAGACGCTGCGGCGGCTGACCGCCGACGGGCTGGCCGTCGTCTTCATCAGCCACAAGATGAACGAGGTCTTCGCCGCCAGCGACACCGTCGCCGTTCTGCGCGCCGGCAAGCTGGTCGCCACCCACGCCACCGCCTCCACCGACCGCGCCAAGCTGGCCGAGCTGATGGTCGGCCGCAGCGTCAAGCCGCCGGCCCCCACCCCGCTCAGCCCCGGCGAGCCGGTGCTGGAACTGGCGGGCGTCACCGTCGCCTCCGGCCATGGCCGCCCGTTGCTGGACGGCGTCGACCTGACGGTGCGGCGCCATCAGGTGGTCGGCATCGCCGGCGTGTCCGGCAACGGCCAGACGGCGCTTGCCGAGCTGGTCAGCGGGCTGATCCGTCCCGACACCGGCCGGCTGTCCTTGAAAGGCGGCGTGGTGGAGCATGGCGACCCGGCGGACATGGTCCGGCGCGGCGTCGCCCGCATCCCGGAGGACCGCCACAGCGCCGGTCTGGTCGGCGCCATGGCGGTGTGGGAGAACCTGATCGCCGAGCGCTATCACGACTCCGCCTTCTCCCGTTTCGGCGTGCTGCGGCGGGGTGCGGCGCGGAGCTACGCCCGCAAGGTGATCGAGGAGTTCGACGTCCGCTGTCCCGGTCCCGATGCCCGCACGCAGCTGCTGTCGGGCGGCAACATGCAGAAGCTGATCCTGGGCCGGACGCTGGCCCATGGTCCGGACCTGATCCTGGCAAGCCAGCCGACGCGTGGTCTCGACATCGGCGCGGTGTCCTACGTCCATAGCCGTCTGCTCGACGCCCGCGCCGCCGGAGCCGGCGTCCTGCTGATCTCCGAGGATCTGGACGAGATCCTGGCCCTGGCCGACTGCATCACCGTCGCCTATCTCGGGCGCCTCACCCCGCTGCTGCCGCATGACCGGGTGTCGGTCAGCCAGCTCGGCCTGCTGATGGCCGGGCATTGGGACATCCTGCGCGACATCCTGCCGGAGACCACAGATGCGGCTTGAACCGCGCACCGATACCCCGCTCGCCCTGCGGCTGCTGGCGCCGGTCGGCGCCGTGGTCGCGGCGCTGGCGCTCTGCGCCCTGCTGGTCGCCTGGACCGGCGCCCCGGTGCTGCGCGCCTATGGCCTGCTGTTCGAGGGGGCCGTCGGCTCCCGCTTCGCCCTGACCGAGACGCTGACCCGCGCCACCCCGCTGATCCTGACGGGGCTTGCCGCCGCCGTCGCCTTCCGCGCCAAGCTCTGGAACATCGGGGCGGAGGGGCAGCTCTACATGGGGGCGCTGGCCGCCGTGGTGGTGGGCGGAGGCATGCTCGACCTGCCGGCCTGGGCGCTGATCCCGGTGGCGATGATCGCCGGCATGGCGGCCGGCGGCGTCACGCTGCTCGGTCCCGCCGTGCTGAAGGTCCGTTTCGGCGTCGACGAGGTGGTGACCACCCTGCTGCTGAACTTCGTCGTGCTTCTGCTGGTGTCGATGCTGCTGGAAGGGCCCTTGAAGGACCCGATGGGCATGGGCTGGCCGCAGTCGGCGCCGATCGTCGAGGCGGCGGAACTGCCCAAGCTGGTGGCGCGCACCCGGCTGCATGCCGGATTCGCCATCGCGCTCGGCCTTTCGGTTCTGCTGTGGCTGGTCGACACCCGCACCATCTGGGGCTACGAGAACCGCGCGGTCGGCGCCAACCCGCGCGCCGCCGCCTTCGCCGGCATGCCGGTGAAGAGGATCATGCTGCGCACCGCCCTGCTGTCGGGCGGGCTCGCCGGGCTGGCCGGGGCGGCGGAGGTCTGCGGACTGAAGGGATACCTGACGCTCGACCTGTCGCCCGGCTTCGGATACAGCGGCATCGTCGTCGCCATGCTGGCGCAGCTGCATCCCATCGGCGTGGTGGGGGCGGCGCTGTTCATCGCCGGCATCTTCGTCGGCGCCGACGCCATGAGCCGCGCCATGCCGGTTCCCAACTACATCGCCGACGTCCTGGTCGCCGCCAGCCTGCTCTGCATGCTGGTTGCCGGGCTGCTGGCGCGCTACCGGCTGCGGCGGGGGTAAGGGGCCATGGATTTCCTGTCGATCATCCTCGACATCCTGCTGTCGGCCGCCTTCTGGACCGCGGTGCTGCGCATCGCCACACCCTATGTGCTGGGCACGCTGGGCGAGCTGGTGTGCGAGCGGGCCGGCGTTCTGAATCTCGGCATCGAAGGCATCATGACGCTGGGCGCCATGGCCGGCTGGATGGCGGTCTACCAGGGGGCCGACCTGTGGACCGGCGTGCTGGTCGCCGCCTTCTGCGGGGCGTTGCTCGGCCTGCTGCATGCGGCGCTGACCGTGCCGCTCGGCCTGTCGCAGCATGTGACGGGCATCGGCGTGACCCTGCTCGGCACCAGCCTGTCTTATTTCGTCTACCGCCTCGTCCTGCCGCAGGCCAGCACCCCGCCGACCATCGAGCCGTTCCAGCCGCTGGCCCTGCCCGGCGCCCTGGCGCAGACGCCGCTGACCTGGCTTGCCTTCCTGCTGGTCGCGGTGGTCGCCTATGTGCTGTACCGCACGCCGGTCGGGCTGGCGGTGCGGATGGTCGGCGAGAATCCGGCCGCGGCCGAAGCCCAGGGGCTGAACGTTACCGCCATCCGCATCGGCGCGGTGGTGGCGGGAAGCGCGCTGATGGCGCTGGCCGGCGCCTTCCTGACGCTGTCGGCCTTCAACGCCTTCTTCTTCAACATGGTGAATGGGCGCGGCTGGATCTGCATCGCGCTGGTGGTCTTCGCCTCCTGGCGGCCGGGCAAGGCGCTGCTGGGCGCCCTGCTGTTCGCGGTGTTCGACGCGCTGCAGCTGCGGCTGCAGCAGGCGAGCGGCGGCGTCCTGCCCTACCAGCTGTTCCTGATGATGCCCTATCTGTTGAGCATCCTGGCGCTGGTGCTGGTGGCCCGCCGGGCCTCCTACCCGCGCGCCCTGATGATCCCGTACCGCAAAGGAGAACGCTGATGTTCGACCTGATCCTGCGCCGCGCCACCCTGCCGGATGGCCGCACCGGCATCGACATCGGCGTCTTGGACGGCCGCATCGCCGCGGTCGAGGCGAATCTCGCCGGTGAGGCAGGTACCGAAATCGACGCCACCGGCCGGCTGGTCACCCCGCCCTTCGTCGATTCGCATTTCCACATGGACAGCACGCTCAGCTACGGCCTGCCGCGGGTGAACCAGAGCGGCACCCTGCTGGAGGGCATCGCGCTGTGGGGCGAGCTGAAGCCGCAGCTGGTGCAGGACGCCATCGTCGAGCGGGCGCTCGCTTACTGCGACTGGGCGGTCGGACGCGGCCTGCTGGCGGTGCGCAGCCATGTCGATGTCTGCGATCCGCGCCTGCTGGCGGTCGAAGCCCTTCTGGACGTCAAGAAGCGCGTCTCCCCCTACCTCGACCTGCAACTGGTCGCCTTCCCGCAGGATGGCGTTCTGCGCTCGCCCGGAACCGAGGAGTTGCTGGTGCGGGCACTGGACATGGGCGTCGATGTGGTCGGCGGCATCCCGCATTTCGAGCGCACCATGGCCGACGGCGCCGCCTCTGTCCGCCTGCTCTGCGAGATCGCGGCGGAGCGCGGGCTGCTGGTCGACATGCATTGCGACGAGACCGACGACCCGCTGTCCCGCCATGTCGAGACGCTGGCCTATGAGACGCAGCGGCTGGGTCTGCATGGCCGGGTGACGGGGTCGCACCTGACCTCCATGCATTCCATGGACAACTACTATGTCTCCAAGCTGATCCCGCTGATGGCGGAGGCGCGGCTGGGGGTGATCGCCAACCCGCTGATCAACATCGTCCTCCAGGGCCGCCACGACACCTATCCCAAGCGGCGCGGCATGACCCGCGTGCCGGAACTGATGGCCGCCGGGCTGACCGTCGCCTTCGGGCATGATTGCGTGATGGACCCGTGGTATCCGCTGGGCTCCGGCGACATGCTGGAGGTGGCGCACATGGGCCTGCATGTCGGCCAGATGACCGGCCAGGACGGCATCAAGGCCGCCTTCGACGCGGTGACGGTCAACCCGGCCCGCCTGCTGCATCTGGACGGCTACGGGCTGGAGCCGGGCTGCAATGCCGATCTGGTGGTGCTCCAGGCCGGCGGCCCGGTGGAGGCGATCCGGACCCGCGCCGCCCGCCTGTTCGTCCTGCGCCGCGGCCGGATCGTCAGCCGCTGCGAACCGGTGCAGGCGAAGCTCGACCTGCCCGGTCGGCCGGAGACGGTCGATTTCCTGTTGAACCGGGGTTGAGGCGAGACAGGGCCTAAATCCCCTCTCCCCCCCGGGGAGAGGGTTAGGGTGAGGGGGACGCGCGGAGAGGATTCTTGGGATCGCCACGCGGTGCATCCCCCCTCACCCCGACCCTCTCCCCGGGGGGGAGAGGGGGGATTTTCCTCGACCTTAAGCTCGTTACGCCTTCAAAAAGTCCCGCAGCGCGTCGGCCACCGCGCGCATTTCCTGCTCGGTGCCGATGGTGACGCGCAGGCAGCTCGGCAGGCCGTAGGAGGGCATCTGGCGGACCAGGATGCCGCGGGCCTTCAGGAACTGGCGGGCGGCCTCGGCGTCGTCCTTGCCGGCGGGCTGGCCCTTGAAATCGACCAGCACGAAGTTGGTGGCGCTGGGATGGACGGTCAGGCCGAGCTCGCGCACCGCACCGGCGAACCACTCGCGCCATTGCTCATTGTGGCGGCGGGAGCGGTCGAGGAATTCGACATCCTCGACCGCGGCGATGCCGGCGACATGGGCGGCGGTCGACACGTTGAAGGGGCCGCGCACCCGGTTCAGCACATCGACGATCCCGGCCGGGCCATAGCACCAACCGATGCGCAGCGAGCCCAACGCGAAGATCTTCGAGAAGGTCCGGGTCATCACGACGTTGGGGAACTTCTCCACCAGCTCCTCGCCGGCGGTGTAGTCGTCCTTGTTCATGTATTCGGCATAGGCCGCGTCGATGACCAGGATGACGTCCGCCGGCAGGCCGGCATGCAGCCGCGCCACCTCCGACGCCGGCAGATAGGTGCCGGTCGGGTTGTTCGGGTTGGCGAGGAAGACCAGACGGGTGCGCGGGGTGACGCGGGCCAGCAAATTGTCGACGCTGGCGGTCAGGCCGTCCTCCGGTGCCGTCACCGGGGTGGCGCCGACCGACTTGGCGCCGATCGGGTACATCAGGAAGCCGTACTGCGAATACAGCACCTCGTCCCCCGGCCCCGCATAGGAGCGGATCAGCAGGCTGATGATCTCGTCCGACCCGGCGCCACAGACGATGCGGTCGGCATCCAGATTGAAGCGCTTGGCGATGGCGCCGCGCAGCGCCGCCGAGGCGCCGTCCGGGTAGCGGTGCAGGTTGGACGCCGCCGCCGCATAGGCCTCCATCGCCTTCGGGCTCGGCCCCAGCGCCCCTTCGTTGGAGGCGAGACGGATATGACCCTGATGCTCGCCGCCGACATAGGCGGCGATGTCGAGAATCCCCGGACGCGGCTGCGGGCCGTTCGGCTGGGTCATGGTCTGCTTACCTTCCGACTGAATGGGATGGGTTTGGGTGGGATGGGGTGGAACAGGATGGAACAGTCCTGGCGTCGGTGTTCCATCGCGGAAAATGGGGGAGCAGGATAAGGCAGGAGCCGGCCCGGCGGCTCGCCCCAAAAGCGCGCATCAGCCCAGATGCAGCGGCACGGCATAGCCGCCGACGACATTGACCCGCACCGGGATGTCGCCCGACCGGTCCAGCAGCGTGGCGAGGCGGGGGTCGGCCTGCCCGACGAAGTCGGCGATCTCGACCAGATGGACCGACGGGCCGCCGCCGCTCATCCCGGTGGCATGGCCGGCCGGGTGCCAGGTGCAGAAGCCGACCGGCGGCAGGCCGCAGGCCTCCAGCAGATCCTTCAGCCGGCCGCGGCTGAGGTCGCCGCCGATCTCGATGCTCAGCAGCGTGCGGTCGTCGCCGGTGGGCTCGTGCGGGACGGCGGCGATGGCCAGCGCGTCGCGATTCTCGCCGCGGGCATTGCCGCGCCCGCCGAAGGGCAGACGCGCCACCACCTGCGGCCGGCCGGCATCGGCCGACACCAGGAAGCGCCACCAGGGGTCCGAGTCGTCCTCGGCCGGATAGGGCACCACGGCGACGGTCGCCGTCCCCTCCGACACCGCACGCAGCGCGGCGGCCGGCGTGTTGACGGCGGTCATCGGCACGAATCCGCCGAAATGGTCGCGGGCGACGTCCCAGAAACCGCGGCGGTCCTCCGGCGCATAGACGGCGACGGCGAAGGGCCCCTGCATGCGGGTGAAGGCGGTGATCATCTCCCGCCAGATGCGCACCACGACCTGGGCGGGGAAGGAGCCGGCATGGCGGGCCATCAGGCGGCGGAGGATCGTCGCCTCCCGCGCCGGGCGCAGGATGATCGGCTGCGTGCCGTTTTCGGCCGCGCCATTGCCCTTCGCCGCCCCGATGCGTTCCACCACGGCGGCGCGGCGCATCAGCAGGTCATGGATCGCGTCGTCGATCTGGTCGATCTCGCGGCGCAAATCGTCGAGCGGGGTCCGGGCGGCCATGGGTCAGAAAACCATCGAATGCAAAGCCGGTTAGTAGTAGTCCGCATGCGCCCTGAAATCAAAGAAAACATTGACACTCTTGAGGCCGGCTTCGTAGCTATACCCTCCCGTTCCGCCACAGCTCTCCGAGGGCTTCCGCCAAGGCGCCGCAAGGCTGGAAATCCCGAAGGCCAGAACCGCTTCCAAGGCACGAAACGACATGTCCGCGCCCCCCACCGCGCAGCAGCCCCCCCTGGTCACCCCCACGGTCGCCGACAGCCCGGAGATGCCGGGCAAGCGCGTGCGTCTGGCGGTGGACCGGCCGATGCGGCTGGACAGCGGGGTGGAGATCGGCGGCTTCCAGATCGCCTACCAGACGTACGGCACGCTGAACGCCGACAAATCGAACGCCATCATGATCTGCCATGCCCTGACCGGCGATCATTTCGTGGTGGAGAAGCACCCCGTCACCGGAAAGCCCGGCTGGTGGGAGATGCTGGTCGGTCCCGGCAAGCCGGTGGACACCGACCGCTATTTCGTCATCTGCTCCAACGTACTGGGCGGCTGCCTGGGCAGCACCGGGCCGAAGGACGTCGACCCCGCCACCGGCCAGCCCTATGGCCTGTCCTTCCCGGTGGTGACCATCGGCGACATGGTGCGGGCGCAGAAGCTGCTGGTCGAGCATCTCGGCATCGAGAAGCTGTTCTGCGTCGTCGGCGGCTCCATGGGCGGCATGCAGGTGCTGCAATGGGCGGTGGCCTACCCCGAATCGGTGTTCGCCGCGGTGCCCATCGCCACCGCCGCCCGCCATTCGGCGCAGAACATCGCCTTCCACGAGGTCGGGCGCCAGGCGATCATGGCCGATCCCAACTGGCGCGGCGGCAACTACCTGCTGGAAGGCACCAAGCCGGAGGCCGGCCTGGCCGTCGCCCGCATGGCAGCGCACATCACCTACCTGTCGGAAGCGGCGCTGCACCGCAAGTTCGGGCGCAACCTGCAGGACCGCAAGGCGGTGACCTACGGCTTCGACGCCGATTTCCAGGTGGAAAGCTACCTGCGCTATCAGGGCGCGGCCTTCGTCGAGCGGTTCGACGCCAACTCCTACCTCTACATCACGCGGGCGATGGATTACTTCGACCTCGCCGCCGATGCCGGGGGCACGCTGGCCAACGCCTTCCGGCCGGGGGGCAGGACGACGCCGGTGCGCTTCTGCCTCGCCAGCTTCTCCAGCGACTGGCTGTTCCCGACCTCGGAATCGCGGGCCATCGTGCATGCGCTGAACGCCGTCGCCGCCAATGTCAGCTTCGTGGAGATCGAGACCGACAAGGGCCACGACGCCTTCCTGCTGGACGAGCCGGAGTTCCATCAGGTCATCCACGGCTTCCTGGAGGGCTGCGCCGAGCATCGCGGCCTGTCCGCCCGCCGCCGCGCGCGCTGATTGGGATTGGGACTGGACGACCGACCATGGTGGACATTCGCGACGACCTGAAGCTGATCGCCGAGATGGTGGAGCCGAACAGCCGCGTGTTGGACGTCGGCTGCGGCGACGGCGCCCTGCTGGACTATCTGTCCCACGCCAAGAACGTCGACGGGCGCGGCATCGAACTCAGCATGGACGGCGTGCGGCAATGCGTGGCGCACGGCCTGTCGGTGATCCAGGGCGATGCCGAGACCGACCTGAAGGACTATCCGGCCGGCGCCTTCGACTACGTCATCCTGGGCCAGACCCTGCAGGCGATGCGGCAGCCGCGCGACGTGCTGCAGATGATGTGCCGCATCGGCCGCCACGCCATCGTGTCGGTCCCCAATTTCGGCTATTGGCGGGTGCGGCTGCAGCTGATGCTGACCGGGCGCATGCCGGTGACGGAAAAGCTGGGCTACCAGTGGTGGGAAACGCCCAACATCCATTTCTGCACGCTGCGCGACTTCGTCGTCCTGACGGAGGAGATGGGCATCACCATCGAGCAGACCCGCATCATCGACCGCGCCGGCCGGGTGACCAGCCACGCCCATTCCGGTCTGGCCAACCTGTTGGGCGAACAGGGCGTCTTCCTGCTGCGCGGCAACGGCGGCTGACGGTTTTCCGGAGAGGGCGGGAACTTCCCGCCCTCGGTTTTGTTCTTGATACGTTCCTTTTCTGCGAGGCACGGATCATGACCAGCAAGCACACCGACGACCCCCGGACCCATTCCGAACACGAAAACCCGAAGACCGGTGACGACCACTCCAACCGCGACAAGAACCCCGACGACTGGACCACCGGCGACGAGCCGATGACCGGCGCCCAGGCGTCCTACCTGAAGACGCTGAGCGAGGAAGCCGGCGAGACCTTCGACGACGGGCTGAGCAAGGCGGAAGCGTCCAAGCGGATCGACGCGCTGCAGGACAAGACCGGGCGCGGAAAGTAAGGGGAAATCCCCTCTCCCCCCCGGGGAGAGGGTTAGGGTGAGGGGGACGCGCGGCGAGGATTCTCGGGAGGGCACGAAATGCACCCCCCTCACCCCGACCCTCTCCCCGGGGGGGAGAGGGAGTTTTTCCGCACACACTATGTCGGCAACCCAAGGGCATGTTCCGCTGTTAACCAGGGCGATACCGAATCCGAACGGAAGGGTCGCCCTTATGCTCCGCCCCCTGTTGCTCCTGCCGGCCGCGGCGCTGCTGCTGACCGGCACCGCCTTCGCCCAGACCACACCGGCGCCGGGCGCCACCGCCTCGCCGCCGCTGATGACCGCGCCGCGGCCGGACGACCAGCCAGCGACCGGGGCGATCACCTCTCCGACCGGGATCGGTGGCGCGGCTCCCTCACTGGAGGTGCAGAACCCCGCACCGCCGGTGGGGTCAGGACAGGCGTCTCCGCCGGTGGCGGCCCTGCCGCCGGCCGCGCTCAACCCCGATCAGGCGCGGGCAATGGTGGGGACCGAACTGCGCACCAACGACGGCCAGCCGGCCGGCCGCATCCTCGATTTCACCATGGACCAGAGCGGCGATCGGGTGGACCGCATCGTCGTGGCGCCAAACGAGGTGCTGGGGCTGGGCGAGAAGCTGGTGGCGCTGCCGGCCGGTATGCTGGGCAATGGTCCGACCGGGCCGGTGCTGAACATCGGGCAGGCGGACTTCGCCAAGGCGCCGACCTTCGCCTATGGCGACGAGCCGACGCTGACCCGGCCGGAAAGCCAGCAACCTGAAGAAGGCCAGCCGAACAACCAATAACCCGGTCAGGTGGCGGCCGGATGGCGGCGGAAGATGCCGGTCAGGCAGGCGACGAGGCACAGCCCGGCGCCCAGCCACAG
The DNA here is from genome assembly GCF_051124815.1 of Azospirillum sp. B2RO_4. Taxonomy (NCBI): domain Bacteria; kingdom Pseudomonadati; phylum Pseudomonadota; class Alphaproteobacteria; order Rhodospirillales; family Azospirillaceae; genus Azospirillum; species Azospirillum sp. B2RO_4. Next base: position 574,162 of record NZ_CP118487.1, read on the forward strand.
CACGACGACGCTGCCGTCCGCCTTGCCGATGGCGGTGAAGACCAGACCGACCGTGGCGGCGCCCAGCGTCTGGCCCAGCAGCCGGCCGGTCGCCTGGATGCCGCTGGCGCCGCCGCTGCGCTCCTTGGGCGCGCTGCTGACCAGCACCTTGTTGTTCGGGGTCTGGAACAGGCCGAAGCCGAAGCCGGCCAGCGCCATCCGCCACACCATGTCCAGCGTCGACGGGTCGGGCGGCAGCAGCGCCATCAGGGCAAGACCGGTGGCGAACAGCGCCAGCCCGACCGCCGCCAGCCGCGTCGGCTCGTAGCGGTCGGCCAGCCGGCCGGAGATCGGGGCGACCAGCGCCACCATCAGCGGCCAGGGCGTCATCAGCAGTCCGGATTCGGCCAGCGACCGGTGCAGCACGTCCTCGAAGAAGAAGGGCATGGCGACGAAGACGATGTTCTGCGCCGCGAAGGAGCAGACCGACGTCACCACCGACAGGGCGAAGACCGGCCGGCGCAGCAGATCCACCGGCAGCAGCGGCGCCGCCTGCGCCAGCTCGCGCCGCACCAGAATCGTGCCGAGCGCCAGGGCCGCCGCCAGTTCCACCCCGACCAGCCAATAAGGCTGGCTGCCGTCCACCCCCTTGAAGCCGACGATCAGCAGGCCGAGCGTGGCGGCGTTCAGCGCGGCGCTCAGCCAGTCGAAGCGGTGCCCGGCCGGGTTCGACACCGGCATCGCCCGCGCCGCCACCGCCAGCGCCGCCAACCCCAGCGGCACATTCACCGCGAATAGCCAGGGCCAGGACGCCACCGACAGGATCAGCGCCGCGAGGCTCGGCCCCGCCGCCGACGACACCGCGACGATCATCGCGTTGTACCCCACCCCGCGCCCGAGATGGGTGGAGGGGTAGATGTGGCGGACCAGCGCCAGATTGACGCTCATGATCCCGGCACCGCCGATGCCCTGCAGCACGCGGGCGGCGGTCAGGACCGGCAGGTTCGGCGACAGCGCGCAGGCCAGCGAGGCCACGGTGAAGACCGCCAGTCCGAACCAGTAGACCTTGCGATAGCCGATGATGTCGCCCAGCGAGGCCAGCGGAAACAGCGAGACGGTGACCGCCAGCTGATAGGCGTTGACCACCCAGATTGCGCCCGCGGCGTCCACCGCGAACTCGCGCTGGATCGTCGGCAGGGCGATATTGGCCACCACCCCGTCCAGCACCGCCATGATCAGCGCGACGGTCATCGCCGTCATCGCCCAATAGCGCTGCGGAGTCGGCAGCCCATCCGATGCCGCGACGGGCGGCTGGCGGGCGGGGGACGGTGCGGTGGGGAGGGGCTGGACGGGGAGATCTGGCATGGGGATCAGCATAGAGTCCGATCCACGTTGTGCGGTCGCAGCAATTTCGCATGAAAGCATTGCGAAAGCCGACCGCACGGGTGGGTCTCTGTCTGGCTGGAACCCCCTCCCCCGCCCTCCTGTTGGAAGGAAACGCGAGCCAACAGGAAGGAGCGCCATCATGACCAAGCACATTCCGCCCGTCCCGCCCGAGGGCCGCAGCGACAAGGGTCCCGGCGAGCCGGCGACCAGCGCGTCGACGGATGTTGAAGCCGGCAAGCGCGACGTTCCCAACACCAAGGAACAGGGCCAGACCGCCAACACCCGGCAGAACACCACCCACCAGGGCTATCAGCAGGATCGGTGAGGCATGAGCAAGCACAGTGAGGCGACCGACCGCCACCATGGCGGTCCCGGCAGCAGCCGGCAGAACGCCGACAAGCCGGCGGCGGCGAACGCGACATCCACCACACGCACGACCCGAAGACGAAGCGGTAGGGGGTAGGTGCCCTCTCCCGTCCCTTCCCTTCACCACCGGGATCTCCCCCTCTCCCCCCCGGGGAGAGGGTCGGGGTGAGGGGGATGCATGGGGTGGATTCTCGGGGGTCCTCGCATCGTCACCCCCTCACCCTAACCCTCTCCCCGGGGGGGAGAGGGGACTTCGCAGGAGGGAAAGGGCTCCTTACGACGCCAAGTCCTTCAGGATCGGGCAGTCCGGCCGCTCGTCGCCGTGGCAGGCGTCGGCAAGCTCATGCAGCGTGTCGCGCATCGCCTGCAGCTCGGCGATCTTCGCCTCTAGCTCGTCGATGTGTTGGAGGGCGATCCGCTTGACCTCTGAACTGCAGCGGGAACGGTCCTGCCACAGCCCGACCAGCTTCTGGATGCGTTCGATCCCGAAGCCCAGCGTGCGCGCCCGCTTGACGAAGCGCAGCACGTTCACGTCACGGTCGCTGTAGACGCGATAGCCCGACGCCGTCCGCCCGGCCTCCGGGATCAGACCGATGGATTCGTAATAGCGGATCAGCTTGGCGTTGACGCCCGACGCCTTGGCGGCGTCGCCGATGGTCTTGCCGTCCTTCATCACAGATCCCCGTTCTTCGGCGGCGCCCAGCCGCGCAGGGTCAGGGCGTTCACCACCACGCTGACCGAACTCAGCGCCATCGCCGCCCCCGCCAGCACCGGGCTGAGATTGCCCGATGCCGCCAGCGGAATGCCGACCACATTGTAGGCGAAGGCCCAGAACAGCCCCTGCCGGATCTTCGAATAGGTCCGCCGCGACACGTCGATGGCCCCGGCGACCAGACGCGGATCGCCGCGCATCAGGGTGACGCCGGCGCTGTGCATCGCCACGTCGGTGCCGGTCGCCATGGCGATGCCGACATCGGCGGCGGCCAGGGCGGGCGCATCGTTGATGCCGTCGCCGACCATGCCGACCACCTTGCCCTCCCCCTTCAGCGTCGCGACGACGGCGGCCTTGTCGCCGGGCAGCACCTCGGCGAACACCCGCTCGATGCCCAGCGCCGCGGCGACGGAACGGGCGGCGCCCCAGCCATCGCCGGTCACCATCACCGGTTCCACTCCCTGCGCCTTCAGCGAGGCGACGGCGGTGACCGCGCTGTCCTTCACCGTGTCGCCGAAGGCGACGAGGCCGAGCAGACGCGGACCCTCGCCGACCTCGATCAGCCAGGACAGGGTGCGGCCGGTCGCCGCCAGCGCCTCGGCCGGTTCGGCCAGCGGTCCCGGTTGCAGGCCGGCCTCCTCCACCGCGCGGGCGTTGCCGAGTTGCAGGCGGCGCCCCGCCACAATGCCGGAAACGCCCCGGCCGGCCAGCGCGCGGAAGTCGCTCACCGGCTCCGCTGCCATGCCGGCCGCCTTGGCGCGGTCGCGCAGTGCATGGGCCAGCGGATGCTCGCTGCCGGACTGGAGCGCGGCGGCGAGGCGCAGCAGGGTCTCGCCGTCGCTGCCGTCGGCCGGGATCAGGTCGGTGACGCGGGGCTTGCCCTCCGTCAGCGTGCCGGTCTTGTCGAAGGCGACGGCGGTCAGGGCATGGGCGCGTTCCAGCGCCTCGGCGTCCTTGATGAGGATGCCATGGCGGGCGGCGACGCCAGTGCCGACCATGATGGCGGTCGGCGTCGCCAGACCGAGCGCGCAGGGGCAGGCGATGACCAGAACCGAAACGGCGGTGACGATGGCGGCCTCCAGATCGCCGCCGACGATCCACCAGCCGATCAGCGTCAGCGCTGCCACCGCCAGCACCGCCGGGACGAACACCGCGCTGACCCGGTCGACCAGCCGCTGGATCGGCGCCTTGGACGCCTGGGCGCCCTCCACCATGCGGACGATCTGCGCCAGCATGGTTTCGGTGCCGACTGCCGTCGTTTCCACCACCAGCAGGCCGTCGCCGTTGATCGAGCCGCCGGTGACGCGGGCGCCCGGCTCCTTGTCGACCGGCAGGCTCTCGCCGGTCAGCATCGATTCGTCGACGCCGCCGCTGCCCTCGACCACCCGGCCGTCGACCGGCACCCGCTCGCCGGGGCGGACCACCACATGGTCGCCGACATGGACACGCTCCACCGGCACCTCGGTCTCCACGCCGTCGCGGCGCAGTCGGGCGGTGGCGGGACGCAAATCCATCAGCGCGCGGATCGCCGCCGCGGTCTGGCCCTTGGCCCGCGCCTCCAGCCATTTGCCGAACAGCACGAAGGTGATGAGGACGGAGGAGGCTTCGAAATAGAGATGCGGCTCATGCCCATCATGCGCCGTCAGCATCAGGTAGAGGCTGAGCCCCCAGGCCGCCGAGGTGCCGAGTGCCACCAGCAAATCCATGTTGCCGGCCCCTGCCCGCACCGCGTTCCAGCCGGCGCGGTAGAAGCGCGCCCCAAGCCAGAACTGCACGATGCTGGCAAGGATCAGCTGGACCCAGCCCGGCAGCATCCAGTTCGCCCCGAACAAGTCGCCGACCATGCCGGCCAGCAGCGGAAGCGACAGCGCCGCGGCGATCAGCACATGGTGCAACTCGCGCCGGCTGCGGTCGGCCCGCGCCTCCTCCTCCGCCTGTTCGCCGCCCTGGCCGACGGGGGTGGCGCCATAGCCGACCTTCTCCACCGCCGCGACCAGATCGGCGGTGTCGACGCTGCCGGCATAGGCGACGACATGGGCGCGCTCGGTCGCCAGATTGACCGCAGCCGACTCCACGCCCGGCAGCCGGCTCAGCGCCTTCTCCACCCGGCCGGAACAGGAGGCGCAGGTCATGCCGGTCACCGACAGGTCGAATTCCCGCTTTTCGGCATGGTAGCCGGCGGCCTCGACCGCGTCGGCCGCGGCCTTGACGTCCGGCGGGCCGGCGAAGGTCAGCCGCGCCCGCTCCGTCGCCAGATTGACCGAAACGGCGGTGACGCCCGGCACCCGGCCCAGAGCCTTCTCCACCCGGCGGACACAGGAGGCGCAGGTCATGCCCGATACGCCAAGGTCGAGTTCGGCCGTCGTCGCGCCGCTGTCTTGCTGGGTCGTGGTCATGCCGGTTCTCCTTCGATTCCGCTCGGCATGGAGTGATATGGGGCTTCCAGCCATTGGAAGGTCAAGGGGCCGATCGACGCAGAATCACACCTTCATGAACAAAAGCCCGGACGGGGCGTTCGTGTCCTGACCCTCAGCCACCAGCAGAAAGGGACCGTCCCCTTGACCCGCCTGACCATCGCCGAGGCGCAGAGCCGCGTTTCCCACCTGCTGACCCATGACGTGGTCGAGGATCTGCGCGCCGTGGAGTATGAGACGCCGCCCCTGGCCGACGCCCCGTCCGCCACGCCGCTGACCGAACTGCGGCGGGCGGAGGTGACCTTCAGCCATGCCCCCGGCGCCCCCGACTGCATCTATCGCATTGGCGCCTTCGGCGATTCGCTGTTGATGCGGCTTCAACTGAATGTCTGGCGCTTCGTCGCCATCTATCAGGTGCCGGTGAAGGACCCCATCGACAGCAACACCATCGCCCCGCATTTCGAACGCTGGGCCATCGGCGCCGGCCATGCCGGCTGGACCATCGGCTGGCGCGACGGCGTCGATCCCTGGGACCATGACCTGCGGGTGGTGGAGACCTATTGCTACGCCATGCTGCCGGAAGGCTTCCTGGACGAGCCGCTGACCCAGCTCTATTGGCGCACCGACCTGTTGCAGATGACCCGCGCCTTCATGCTGGAGGCCCGGCGCATGAGCATCCGGCTGTCGGCGCCCGACACGGTGTAGCGGAGGTTTCGCTTGGCGTCCCGGGGGCGGCCGTGCTCAATCGGTGGGCAGACGAATCCCCCCAAAGCCCCCCAAGAGCCCGACCATGCCGCCGCTTCCCATTCCGATGCCGACCGACCTTTCCGACCTGCTGACGGTGATGGACTTCATCGGCGTGTTCGTCTTCGGGCTCAGCGGCGGGACGCTGGCGGTGCGCAAGCGGCTGGACCTGTTCGGGGTGATGGTGCTGTCGCTGGCGGCGGCGCTGGCGGGCGGCGTGGTGCGCGACCTGCTGATCGGCGCGGTGCCGCCGGCCAGCCTGCATGACGACCGCTATCTGATGGTGGCGCTGGCCGCCGGGGTGACCGCCTTCCTGTTCCACAAGCCGATCAACCGGCTGGGCAAGCCGGTGATGGTGCTGGACGCCGCCGGGCTGGCGCTGTTCACCGTCGCCGGCTGCGGCAAGGCGCTGTCCTATGGGCTGAGCCCGTTGCCGGCCGCCCTGCTGGGGGCGCTGACCGCCTGCGGCGGCGGGGCGGTGCGCGACCTGCTGGTGGCCGAGGTGCCGCGGGTGCTGCGCGAGGAGATCTACGCCATGGCCTCGCTGCTGGGCGCCGCGGTGGTGATCGCCGGCCAGCGGATGGAGCTGCCGCCGGTGCCGGTCGCGGTGGTCGGCGCGCTCGCCGTGTTCGTGCTGCGCGTGGTCAGCGTGCGGCGGAACTGGAGCGCGCCGAGGGCGCCGGGAAGTTGAGAACGCGCGCATTCATCGGAATCCCCCTCTCCCCCCCGGGGAGAGGGTCGGGGTGAGGGGGATCCGCTTCGAGGATCTCTTCGGCTCCGCCGAACCCCCTCATCCTAACCTTCTCCCCAGGGGGGAGAAGGGATAAGCAACTTACATTCGCAACCTTACGCCCGCTTGCCCCAGCCCGGCATCGGGAACACCGGGTCGGCTTCCGCCGAGGCCTTGGGCAGGACAACGGTCGGGCGCAGCTTGTGGTTCTGGATGCAGGCGGAGATCAGGTTGGTATTCTGGCCCTTCTCGTCGAAGGTGATCGCCGGGCCGACCATCAGCTTGTCCGACAGGTTGGTCTGGCGCAGCGCCGCCAGCATCGCCGAGGCCTCCGCCGTGCCGGCGCGCTTGAAGGCGTCGGCCGCAATCAGGATCGCCTCGAAGGTGAAGGCGACGTTGAAGGCGTAGCCCTCGAAGCGGTCGTTCGGGAACTGCTTCTTGAAGGCCGCCTCGACCCGCTTGGTCATCGCCGCCTTGGGGTCGTACCAGGGCAGGTTTGTGATGGCGTAGTCGGCGTACTTGCCCAGCACCTTGTAGAACTGCTCGTCATACAGACCGGGCGAACCGGGGGAGACGATGCCCTTCGGCTCCCACCGCTGCTTGACCATCTCGCGCACCATCATGATGGCGTCGTTGGCGCGGGTGGTGACGATGGCAAGCTCGGCGCCGGTGGCCTTGGCCTTCGCCACCTCGACCGCCAGATCCTGCGCCCGCGGGTCGTAGGAGATCGATTCCAGGATCTGGAACGGCATGTCCAGCTTGGGGAACAGCGCGTCGACGGCGGCCTTGTTCGCCATGCCGAAGGTGTCGTTGGCGTGCAGGAAGACGGCGGTCTTCGGCGTGGTCCCGGTGGCGGCGAACAGGTCCTTCATCAGCGACATCCCGTTCGACACCAACATGGTGGAGGTCGGGAAGTTGCGGAAGACGGTCTTGTAGCCCTGCTCCGTCAGCTTGTCGGCGGCGGCGATGTTCATCACCAGCGGCACGCCGCGCTGCTCGCACACCTGGGCGGCGGCGGCGGTCTGGCCGCTGTCGAAGGCGCCGACGATGACATGGGCGCCGTCGTTGATCAGCTTTTCCGTGCGCGAGCGGGCGACGTCGGCGTTCGATTCGGTGTCGGCCGACATCACCTCGACCTTGTAGCCGAGGTCGGACAGCACCGCCGGAGCGATGTCGGCACCGCGCTGGCAGGCCTGACCCGCCTGGGCCAGCAGGCCGGAGCGCGGCAGCAGGACGCCGACCTTCAGCGTGGTGTCCTGCGCGAAGACCGGGGCGCGGCCGAAGCCGGCCAGCACGCCGCCGGCGATGGCGGCCTGCCCCAGCGTGCGGCGGGTAAGGGCGAGTCCTCCGGTGGAGCGGTTCTTATGTTCGTTGGTCATGGTGCTGCGGATGCCTTTTGGCTGGTCGCAAAACAGTTCGGTTCGACCGAAGAGTCCACCGCCGGCCCCCTCCGTGTCAAAGTGGAATCGCCGAAGTCCTTCAATACGCAACGGAATGACACCCATGCCCAACGGCGGCCGGACTGTTACCCTCGACGAGGCGCTCGCCATCGCGCTCGACCACCTGAAGTCCGGGCGCCTGGACGAGGGGGAGGAGCTCTATGCCCGCATCCTCGACGCCGACCCCGGCAATGCCGAGGCGCTGCACCGGATGGGCTTCATCGCCGGCCGCCGCGGCGACATGGACCGGGCGCTGGATCTGCTGACCCGCTCGGTGGAGCGGGTGCCCGATGCCGACGCACTGTTCAACCTGGGCACGCTGCATCACCGCGCATTGCGGACGGAGGAGGCGATCGTCGCCTACCGTCAGGCCCTGGCGCTGCGCCCCGATTTTCCCGATGCCGAATACCACCTGAGCGAAGCGCTGCAGGGCGCCGGCCGCCTGGACGAGGCGCTGGCGGTGCTGGACACCCTGCTGGGGCGCCACCCCCATTATCCCGCCGGCTGGCGCCAGCATGGCGACATCGCCGCCGATCTGGGCCGGCCCGGCGCCGCAGTGCATTTCTACGAGATGGCGCTGGCGCTGAATCCCGCCGACGACCTATCGCGGGAAAGGCTGGCGGCGCAGGAGGAGGCCTTCCGCATCCGCAGCGCGGCGATGGCGGCGCGGCTGCCGGATGGGCGGCACGACCTGCGCGACACCACCATCCTGATCCCCTTCCGCGCCGACAGCGACGACCGCCGGCGCAATCTGCGCTGGATCGTCGGTTTCCTGCTGAAGCATGTCGATGCCACGATCCTGATCGGTGAGGACAAGAATGGGCCGAGCGACGTACCGGACGCGCTCGGTCCCGAACTGGCCGCCCGCTGCCGCCACCTGCATCTGCGCGGCAACGACACGCCCTTCACCCACAAGGCCCACCTCATCAACCGCATGGCCGAGGCGGCGGAGACGCCCATCGTCGCCCTGCACGACACCGACATCGTGGTGGACCCGGTGCAGTATGTGCTGGCGCGCGACGCCGTGCGCCGGGGCGGCGGGCTGGTCTTCCCCTACAACGGCTTGTTCTTCTGGATCATGGGGCGGGAGGTCCTGCGTTTCGGCCACACCCTGTCGGCGGCGCCGCTGAACGCCGTCTGCCCCCGCTTCCCGCTGATGCACCGCAATTCTCCCGGCGGCGGCGCCTTCTTCGACCGGGACCGGCTGCTCGCCAACGGCGGCTACAACGAGGCGTTCCTGTCCTGGGGCTATGAGGATGACGAGATCGTCGAGCGCTTCCGCCGGCTGGGGCTCGGCGTCGAGCGGGTGCCGGGACCGCTCTATCATCTGGAGCATGCCCGGCCGGCCAACTCGTCGGAGCAGAACCCCTTCTTCGAGGCCAATCGGGCGGAGCTGGAGCGCGTGCGCACCGCGGACGGCGAGACGCTGCGCGCCGACATCGCTGCCGGGCGGCTGCGCCGGCCGCTGCTGTCGTCGCGCGACCTCATATCACCGATCGACTGAAAGCGGCGCAAATGCGGTGCAACACCGGGAACCCCTTGAAGGGGAAACGGCCCGGACACAGGTGAAGGGACGGATGTGACGAATTCGAGACCGATGTCGTGTTGAGCTTGGCACGCAAACTGTGGACGGAGGCCGTTTCGGGCGCTCCCTCGACCGGTCCCTTTGGCGGCCGGGCAGGACCGGCATCGGTGCCGCGCGGCATGCGCGTCTATGCGGTCGGCGACATCCATGGCCGGCTCGACCTGCTCGACCAGATGCTGGGCCAGATCCTGCGCGACGCCGAACAGGCGCCGAACCTGCTGAAATACCTCGTCTTTCTCGGCGACTATGTCGACCGCGGCCCGGATTCGCGGCTGGTGATCGAACGGCTCGCCTGCGGGCTGCCGCCGGCCTTCGGCGCGGTGTTCCTGCGTGGCAACCACGAGGACACCATGCTGGGCTTCCTGTCGGACCTGCGCGTGGCGCCCGGCTGGCTGACCTATGGTGGCGACACGACGCTGGAGAGCTACGGCATCCCAGCCCCCGACCCCGATGCGCCGATGGAGCACCTGCAGCAGGCGCAGATGATGCTGAACAGCCTGCTGCCGGCCCACCACCGCGCCTTTCTGACCGGTCTGCGCTGTCACCTGACCATCGGCGACTATCATTTCGTCCATGCCGGAATCCGCCCCGGCGTCCCGCTCGACTGGCAGGAGGACCAGGACCGGATGTGGATCCGCGATGCTTTCCTGTCCTCGCGCGCCGATCATGGCAAGGTGGTCGTCCACGGTCACACCATCGCGCCGGAGCCCGAACTGCTGTCCAACCGCATCGGCATCGACACCGGCGCCTACGCCACCAACCGCCTGACCGCCTTGGTGCTGGAGGGGACGGATCGGCGGTTCCTGTGCACGGTGTGAAGGGGGGCTCTGGCCGTAATTGGGGGAATCGGCGCCGGAACAAGGGCTAAAAAGCACATCTGCCGCAATGGAAAGGTCCAGCCGACGTTTCACGGCGCATAATGGCCGCCTTCGACGCGAGCGTGCCCGCACATCTTGCGGCATGCCCACGCCTCACCTCAGGGAGGGGCACATGGATCGCAAAACGGATCGCCAAGCCGTATACCAGGAGATCACCGACATCTTCGGGCTGGTTCCATCCTTCTTCAAGGAACTGCCCGACACCACCATCGAAGCCGAATGGCGCCTGTTCAAGGCCGTACAAGTCGATGACGGGCCGATTCCACAGAAGTACCGCGAACTGATTGGTCTGGGGATTGCTGCCGTCACAAAGTGCCGGTATTGCGCCTTCTATCATACGGCGCTCGCCAAACTGTTCGGCGCGACACCGGACGAGATCGAGGCCGCCGTTCATTACGCAAAGTCCAGCGCGGGCTGGAGTGCCTACCTGAATGGCATGCAGGTGAATTACGACACCTTCACACGGGAGGTCGATCAGGCCTGCGACCATGTGCGGAGCCAGATGTCGCAACAGCAACGCGCCGCCTGATCGGCACCGGTCCGAAACGACAAAGGGCTTCCGGATTTCTCCGGAAGCCCTTGTCTTTATGGTCGGAGAGAGAGGATTCGAACCTCCGGCCCCTGCCTCCCGAAAGCAGTGCTCTACCAGGCTGAGCTACTCTCCGGTCCTGTCACCGGCGGCCTGTCACTCTGAAGTGCGTCATCCGTCGGTGGAGCGGGTGTATAAACGGTTCCGGCCGGCGGCGCAATGCAAAGTCACAGCCTGACGGGCGCATTTTTGCCAACCTGTTTTGAGGTGCCGTTTTGCCATGCCAAGCGGACCCCTGAAACGACGAAGGGCTCCCGGATTTCTCCGGAAGCCCTTGTCTTGTTGGTCGGAGAGAGAGGATTCGAACCTCCGGCCCCTGCCTCCCGAAAGCAGTGCTCTACCAGGCTGAGCTACTCTCCGGTCCTGTCACCGGCGGCCCGTCACTCTGGAGTGCGTCGTCCGCCGGTGGAGGGGGTGTATAAACGTTCGCGCTCCGGCGCGCAACGCAAAAAATGCGTCATCGGCCAAAAAGATCCGGCCCCTCCCGGCCCGGCGGACAAGCCGTCAGAAATCGCGATCGATCACGAAATCAATGACTTCCAGCAGGGCCTGCTTGATCGGCCCGTCGGCGAACAGGCCCAGGCTGTCGCGGGCGATGGAACCATAATGGCGCGCCCGCTCCACCGTGTCCTTCAGGGCGTTGTGGCGGGCCATCAGCGTCTGGGCACGCTCAAGGTCGCCGTCCTTCTGGTCGAGATCCTCCATCACCCGGCGCCAGAAGGCGCGTTCCTCGTCGTTGCCGCGGCGGAAGGCCAGCACGACCGGCAGGGTGATCTTGCCCTCGCGGAAATCGTCGCCGACCGTCTTGCCCAGCTTCGCCTGCAAAGCCGAGTAGTCCAGCACGTCGTCGACCAGCTGGAAGGCGATGCCGAGATTCATGCCGTAGTCGTAGAGCGCCAATTCCTCCGCCTGCGGGCGGTTGGCGACGACGGCGCCGACGCGGCAGGCGGCGGCGAACAGCTCGGCCGTCTTGCCCTTGATGACTTCCAGATAGGCCTGCTCGCTGGTCTCGGTGTCGTTGGTGGTGCGCAGCTGCAGCACCTCGCCCTCGGCGATGATGGCCGAGGCGCCGGACAGGATGCGCAGCACGTCGAGCGACTGCACCTCCACCATCATCTCGAAGGCGCGTGAGAACAGGAAGTCGCCGACCAGCACGCTGGCCTTGTTGCCGAACACCGCATTGGCCGAGGCCATGCCGCGCCGCAGGTCGCTTTCGTCAACGACGTCGTCATGCAGCAGGGTGGCGCTGTGGATGAACTCCACCACCGCGGCCAGCAGCCGGTGATGCTCCCCCTGATAGCCGCACATGTTGGCGGCGGCGAGCGTCAGCACCGGGCGCAGGCGCTTGCCGCCGGCGGCGATCAGATAACCGGCCAGCTGGGGAATCATCTCGACCTGCGACTGCATGCGGTCGAGGATGATCTGGTTGACGGCGCTGAGGTCCTCGGCCACCAAAGCGGTCAGGTCGTCGAGCGGGGTAGACTTGCGCCGTTTCGGCTCGAAGTTGGTCACGACCGCCAAGGTCGACTCCACGGGTGATTGACGCCAGAATTTGCGCTAGGGAGCATAACGGCCTAGCCTCTTCGGTCAAGTCCGCAGGGGACCGTTCTTTCGAGACGTCATGACCGAACTGTTGCGCACCACCGACCCCGTCCGCCTGTCCTGGCTGGTCGCCCTGCTGGCCGATGCCGGCATCGAGGCCATCGTGCTGGACAGCTACACCAGCATCCTGGAGGGCTCCATCGGCGCCATTCCCCGACGGCTGATGGTCGGAACGGAGGACGCCGCACAAGCCCTCCGCATCCTGCGCGAGGCCGGCGAAGCGTGAGCGACCCTATCGTTACGTCTCCGGAACAAAGTCTGGAACCCCCGGTGGATTTCCTGCTGAACGGCCGGGTTCGGCTGCACCAGCCGGACGGCGGCTATCGCGCCGCCATCGACCCCGTCTTCCTCGCCGCCATCACCGCCGCCACAGCCGGGGAGCGGGTGCTGGACGTCGGCACCGGAACCGGGGCTGCGGCACTGTGCCTCGCCGTCCGGGTTCCGGGCGTGGCGGTGGTCGGGCTGGAACAACGGGCCGACGCCTGCGACTTCGCCCGCCGCAATGCAGCACTCAGCGGCGTGGCGGAGCGGGTGACGGTGGTCCAGGGCGACCTGCTCGACCCGCCCGAGGCGCTCGGGACCGTCGGATTCGACCGCGTGATGATGAATCCGCCCTATCTGAAGGCGGGTGCCGCCAGCGTCCCGCCCGACGACTGGAAGGCCGCGGCGAATGTGGAGGGGGCGGCGGGGCTGGCCGACTGGATGCGCTTCGCCGACCGCATGCTGAAGCCGCGCGGCACGCTGACCATGGTCCACCGCGCCGACCGGATCGACGACATCCTGCACGCGCTGCGCGGCCGGTTCGGCAGCCTCGTGCTGGTGCCGCTGTGGCCCAAGCCGGGGGTGGAGGCCAAGCGGCTGCTGCTGGTCGCCCGTAAGGGCGGCAAGGCGCCGGCCCGGCTGACCGCCGGCCTGACCGTACACAGGGCCGAAGGCGGCTACAGCCCGGCGGCGGAGCGGATCCTGTGGGATGCCGAAGCACTGGCTATCTAATAGGGCCGATTTAGCGGGAACGGAGCCTTTCAATCGGGAGACTACACTCCCATCTCTGCCGGCATGAGCCTGCAATCCCTCCTCGCCAAACTCCCCTTCGGCCCCTGGCGCAAGGCCGGGCCGCTGGTGTCCGTCGTCCGCCTGACCGGGGTCATCGGCCAGGGCGGCCCCTTCCGCTCCGGCCTGTCGCTGGCCGGTGTCGCCCCGCTGCTGGAACGCGCCTTCGCACCGAAGGACCAGAAGGCGGTGGCGCTGATCATCAACTCGCCGGGCGGCTCACCGGTGCAGTCGGCGCTGATCGCCAAGCGGATCCGCGATCTGGCCGAGGAGAAAAAGGTGCCGGTCTTCGCCTTCTGCGAGGACGCGGCGGCGTCGGGCGGCTACTGGCTGGCCTGCGCGGCGGACGAGATCTGGGCGGACGAAAGCTCCATCGTCGGCTCCATCGGCGTGGTGTCGTCGGGCTTCGGGCTGCATGCGCTGATCGAGCGTCATGGCATCGAGCGGCGGCTCTACACCGCCGGCGACAAGAAGGTGCTGCTCGACCCCTTCTCGCCGGAGCGCGAGGACGGTGTCGCCCATCTGAAGGCGCTGCAGGCCGATGTGCACGAGGCGTTCAAGGCGATGGTGCGGGCGCGGCGCGGCACGCGGCTGACCGGATCGGAGGAGGAGCTGTTCTCCGGCGCCTTCTGGGCCGGGCGCCGGGCGCTGGCCCTCGGCCTGATCGACGGGCTGGGCGACCTGCGCTCGGTGATGCGCGGGCGGTTCGGCGAGAAGGTGCGGCTGCGCGTGGTGCAGCAGGAGCGCGGCATGCTGCGGCGGCTGGGCCTACGGACTGGGCTGCGCGCCGGATACGGCAACGCCCCGGCACTGGAGTCCGGGGCGCATGAGGCCTTCGCCGAGGCCCTGGTGACGGCCGCCCGCACGTCGCTGGACGATTGGGCGGCCTGGGCCAGGCTGGGGCGTTGAGGAAGCCCGCCGTCAGCGGTCGACGGTGACGGTTGCGGTCTGCAATCCGTAATCGTCGGCCTGGATGAAGCTGGCACGCAGCGGCTTCAGGACGAACATCGCCAGGATCGCCGCCACCAGATTGAAGCTGGCGGCGATATAGAACACGGCCTGCCAGCCGAAATGGCCGGCGATGATGCTGCTGATCGGGACCAGCAGCGCCGCCGTGCCCTTGGCGGTGTAGAGCATGCCGGCATTCGTCGTCGCGAATTTCGAGCCGAAGGTATCGCCGGCGGTGGCCGGGAACAGGCTGTAGATCTCGCCGAAGACGCAGAAGAACATCGCGGTGAAGATCACGAACATGATCGGGTTGCGGCCCAGCTGCGTCACCAGGACGATGGCGATGGCGGCGGTGCCGAAGGCGATGAACATGGTGTTCTCGCGGCCGATGCGGTCGGACACCCAGCCGAAGAAGGGCCGACCGGCGCCGTCCAGCACGCGGTCCAGCGAAATCGCCAGTGTCAGGGCCGGCAGGATGAAGCCGAACATGTTGATCGGCGAATCGGCGACGTGGAAGTCATGGGCGATCGGCGCGATCTGGGCCGCCGCCATCAGGCCGCCGGACGCCACCATAACGAACATCAGGTAGAGCAGCCAGAAGACCGGCGTGCGGATGACGCGGGCCGGCGGATGGTCGACCTTGGTCTGGGCCGGGCCGGTCTTGCGCGCCGCCGCGTTGGACTTCGGCGCCTTGCGCAGGAAGAAGGACAGCACGAAGATCACCACGCCCTGCCCGATGCCGAACACCAGGAAGGCATGCTCGTAGCCCTGGTTGGCGATCATGTTGGCGATCGGAATGACCGTGGCGCCGGCACCGGCGCCGAAACCGGCGGCGGTGACGCCGGCGGCCAGACCGCGCTGCTGCGGGAACCATTTCAGCGCGTTGCCGACGCAGGTGCCATAGACGCAGCCGGCGCCGATGCCGGAGATCACCGCCGCGGTGTAGAGCATCGGCAGCGAGGTGGCCTGGCTGTCGATCACCCAGGAGCCGCCGACCAGCAGGCTGCCGACCAGCACCACCGCCTGCGGGCCGTAGCGGTCGACGAACCAGCCTTCGACCGGGACCAGCCAGGTTTCGGTGAAGACAAAGATGGAAAAGGCGATCTGGATGGCTGCACGTCCCCAGCCATGCTTGGCGTCGATGGGATCGACGAACAGCGTCCAGCCATATTGCAGGTTGGCGATCATCGCCATGCACAGCAGGCCGACGCTGAGCTGGAACCATTTGTTTGTCAGAAGACCGCGGTCTTCGGTCGTCTCTGTGGTCATGCCCCAAAGTCCCGTTGAACGTGGGGGCGCAAGAGGCTCGGAGTGCGGCGGTCGATCCGTATCGCACCGCGTCATGCGCCGTTCGGAGATGACTGTGCGCCCCAACAGTCCGTATTCCAAATACCGGATACCGAATGCGTAATTCTTTTCCACATCGTGGAATGCGTTGAAAAGGCTCGCTTTTTTGCGATTGCTGGCATGCGCGTATTGCTTGACCCGCGAACAAAACTGTCAAGCCCGAGCCATGCGGCGAACACATATTTGAAATACGGTATCTGGTATACAGAATATCTTGCTGCAGCGCCGAACCGGGCGCATGATCCGCTCATGGTCGACGGCGCCGGCGGACGGTGCCGCAGCAAGGGGAAATCACATGATGTCGAGCATTCTGAGCCGCCCGTTCGCCGGTCCCGCCGTCCTGGCGCCCGCCGGCATCGCTCCCGCCGGCTTCACCTTTGCCGAGGCGCTGACGCAGATCGCGATGGCCGACCTGTTCGCCGGCTTCCGCATCCGGCACGGCGGCGGCAAGCGCAAGCCGGAATCGGCGGACGTCGCGCAGTCCTGGGCCGAGTTCGGTCGGGGCTTCTGAGCGGAATATTTAAGAAAGGCTAAGCCGCGGAGTTCTGCGTCATCAGGGTGGTGAGCCAGCGGAAGTTCGTTCCGTCGCCGGCCTGGATGGCGCTTTCCACCACCTGCATGGCGGTCGCCGGGTCCTGGGGATCGGGCACCATCGATGCAGGATCCATGGCGGCCTCGCCCTGCCCCTCTTCCTGGGCGAACAGGGTGACGGCACCGACGCCGAGACGCACCGAGGGCTGGGCATTCGGCACCACGCCGGTTGCATCGGCGGAGGTTCCGGCCTCCCCCACCCCGTTGAGGGTTTCCAGCATCGCCGCGAACTGGCCGGCCAGCGCCCCCGCCTGCCGGGACGCGGACGTCCCTTTGCGCTCCAGGACGTCTTCCGCCCGGATGCGCATGGCTTGCGTGGCCTCGCTGTTGGCCATCATCGACATGGGACGATTCCCTGCGGTTAGTGGCGAACCGCAGGGACACACGCAATAATCACGCCATCAACACAACCGGCGGATCGCAAGCCTCACAGCCACCCCTGCGACGATTTGACCGGCAAAATTTACCCAGCCACCCGGCAGAAGTTTCCCAGCGGCCGGCAAGCCTTGCCCATGCCGCGGCCAATCAGTCGCGAAAATTCTGGTACTGCAGCGGCTGCTCGATGCCCAGCCGCTTGACCAGGGCGATGGCGTCCTGCAGGTCGTCGCGCTTCTTGCCGGTCACCCGCAGCTCGTCGCCCTGGATCGAGACCTGGACCTTCATCTTGCTGTCCTTGATCCCTTTGACGATGGTTTTCGCCAAATCCTGCGCGATTCCCTGCTTGATCGTCACGGCATGGCGCAGCGCGTCGCCCGCCGCCCGCTCCGGCTTGGCGGAGAAGTCGAGCGCGGCGGCATCCAGCTTGCGGCGGGTCACATAGACGCGCAGCAGCTCCTGCATCTGCTCCAGCTTGGTGGCGTCGTCGGCCAGCAGAACGATCTCGTTCTCGGTCCGCTCGACCGTGCATTTGGAGCCCTTGAAGTCGAACCGGGTCTCGATCTCGCGACGGACGCCGGCGATGGCGTTGTCGACCTCGTGGACGTCCGTCTTGGACACGATGTCGAAGGACGGCATGGCGGCTCTCTCCCTATAGGACGGCTGAAGAACGAATCGGCCGCACCGTAAAGAAGACGGCCGCCACACTCAACAGACAGCTGCGGCCGGGTTCCCGTCAACGGGTCGGCGGATGGAAGGGAATGACGATTTCCCGCAGCTCCTTGCCCGGCAGCAGCAAGGTCGCCACCGCCCGATCCGGTTCGAGGCGCCAACTGCGCGGATCCCGCAGGTCGGGGCCGTCGCATTCCGGCACCAGATCCGGATCGGCGGCAAGTTCCCTACGGCAGGCGGCGATGGCCACCGTCAGCCAGGATTCCGCGCCGAACATCCGCGCCAGGGTCGGCACATCACCGCGCACCAAATCCACCGTCAGCGCGGCGGCATAGCGGAAGCCGTTTCCCTGCACCCCCTCGCCACGGAACTGGACGGACAGCAGAGCGGGGGTGACGACATAGCTGTCGGCGGTCAGGATCAATTCGGCTTCGATCCGGTCGGGCAGATCGGCGGAGCTCTCGCGGAACCGGCGGATTTCGCCATCGACGAAGCGGCGTACCGTGTCGTTGAAAGCCACCGCCCCTGGATAGGCGGGATCGGCGATTTCCGGCCGCTCGGCCTGGATATGAAGGCGGGAGCCGGGACGTCCTTCGGTCAGCAGCACCGTGCGCAGCCGCGCGCCCAGGGCGGGGCCGGCCCTCAGGGCGGCAAGCTGCCGCGTCCGCCGTTCGGTTTCCGCCTGCAGGCAATCGGCGGGATCGTCAGAGCCCGAACCGGCATTGCCGCCGGCCTTGGCGTCAAAGCCGCAGGCGCGGTTGCGCCGCAAGGTCCAGGCGCGCTGTTCGGCGCGGGCGAAGCTCCGTCCCGCCTCGTCGGCAGCCAGATCGCCGAGCAGCGCCTTGTAGCCGGCACCCATCGCCGCGTCGGCGGCGTCGAGCGCCGGGGTCGAGCAGATCGACCTTTCGACCGCGCTGCCGGCCTTGCCGCAGTCGAAGCTGGCGGCAATCGCCGGACCGGCAAAGGCGGGGACGAGCGCCAGGCAGAAAACGGCGGCAGGAAGGCGGGCCATGTCGCGATGTCCAGTCGAAGGAAACTGCGACAGTGGAGCAGAGGCAACCCGACCGCCGCAAGAGCGGCCGGGGTCATTCTTCCGCAACCCCTCAGTTCATCTCTTCGGCGTAATGGCAGGCGACCAGCCTTTCATCGACCGGACGCAGGGCCGGAACCTCGGCGGCGCAGCGGTCGGTGGCGAAGGGGCAGCGCTTGTGGAAGGCACAGCCGGGCGGCGGGTTCAGCGGCGACGGCAGTTCGCCCTTCGGCACCACCCGGTCGACCCGCAGATCCGGGTTAACCCGCGGCGTCGCCGCCAGCAGGATGCGGGTGTAGGGATGGCGCGGCCGGGTGAAGACCACGTCCTTGGCGCCATGCTCCACCGGCTTGCCCAGATACATCACCATCAGCGAATCGGCGATGTGCCGCACCACGCTGAGGTCGTGGGAGATGAACAGGTAGGCTAGGTTCAGCTCCTCCTGCAGGTCCATCATCAGGTTCAGCACCTGCGCCTGGATCGACACGTCGAGCGCCGACACCGGCTCGTCCGCCACGACGACGCGCGGGTTCAGCATCAGGGCGCGGGCGATGGCGATGCGCTGGCGCTGGCCGCCGGAGAACATGTGCGGATAGCGGTCGACCTGATCGGGACGCAGGCCCACCTTCCCCATCATGGCCACCGCGAGGTCGCGCCGCTCGTGCTTGTCCATGTCGGTGTTGATGACCAGCGGCTCGGTCAGGATGGAGCCGACCGTCTTGCGCGGGTTCAGCGAGCCGTAGGGGTTCTGGAAGACCATCTGCACCGTGCGGCGCAGTTCCTTCATCTCCGCCGCGCTGCGCCCGACCACCTCGCGGCCGTCATAGAGCAGCTCGCCGGAGGTCGGCGGCTCGATCATGGTGACGGAGCGGGCCAGCGTCGACTTGCCGCAGCCCGACTCGCCGACCACCGCCAGCGTCTTGCCGGCCTGCAGACGGAAGGACACGCCGTCAAGCGCCTTCACCGTTGCCAGCGGCTTGAAGGCGCCGCGCTTGACCGCATAGTGCTTGCGCAGGTCGCGCGCCTCCAGCACGACCGACCGCTCGGCCGCGGCCTCGAAAATGTGGGGGCCGGTATTGGACTCGGTCTGGGTGCTCATCACAGCGCCTCCCCGGCGGCGAGATGGCCGTCCGGCAGCGGGTAGAAACAGCGGGCGCGCCCGTCGTCCACATCGAACAGGGCCGGGCGCTCGGCACGGCAGCGGGCGTCGGCGAAGCGGCAGCGCGGGCTGAATAGGCAGCCGGCCGGCCGGTCGGCGATGCCCGGCACCATGCCGGGAATGGTCGGCAGTCGGCGCTTGCCCAACGCCCGCTCCGGCAGGGCGTCGAGCAGGGCGCCGGTGTAGGGGTGACGCGGCCGCTCGAACAGGGAGCCGACGGGTCGCGTCTCCGCCACCTGACCGGCATACATGACGACGACTCGCTGCGCCGTTTCCGCCACCACGCCCATGTCGTGGGTGATCAGGATCAGCGCCATGCCGCGCTCGCGCTGCAGCTGGACCAGCAGGTCGAGGATCTGCTTCTGGATGGTGACGTCCAGCGCTGTCGTCGGTTCGTCCGCCACCAGCAGGCGCGGGTTGCAGGCGATGGCGATGGCGATCATCACGCGCTGGCTCATGCCGCCCGACAGCTGGTGCGGGAAGGCGGACAGGCGCGATTCCGGCGCCGGGATGCCGACCTGCTCCAAGAGCGCGATGGCGCGGTTGCGCAGCGCCTTGCCGGACAAGCCCTCATGCACCCGCAGGGTTTCCATGATCTGGAAACCGACGGTGAAGCAGGGGTTCAGGCTGGTCATCGGCTCCTGGAAGACCATGGCGACGTCCTTGCCGGTGATCTTCCGGCGCTGGGCGGCGGGCATGGTCAGGAGGTCGCGGCCACCGAACGTCATCCGGTCGGCGACCACCCGGCCGTTGGAGCCGAGAAGCCCCATCACGGCCAGCGAAGTCACGGACTTGCCGGAGCCGGATTCGCCGACGATGCCGACGACCTCGCCTTCGTCCACGGTCAGGTCGATGCCATCCACCGCGCGGAAGGTGCCGGCGCGGGTGGTGAACTCGACCGACAGGTTCTTGATGTCGAGAAGAGGCATGAGGTCAACGTTTCAGCTTGGGGTCGAGCGCGTCGCGAAGACCGTCGCCCAACAGATTGAAGGCCAGCACGGTCACCAGGATGGCGATGCCGGGCCAGGTCACGACCCAGGGCGCGCGCTGGAGGAACTGCAGCGAGGAGGCCAGCATGGTGCCCCATTCCGGCGTCGGCGGCTGGGCGCCGAGACCGAGGAAGCCCAGGGCCGCCGCGTCCAGGATGGCGGTGGAAAAGCCCAGCGTCGCCTGCACGATCAGCGGCGCCAGACAGTTCGGCAGGACCACGATCAGCATCAGGCGCATCGGCCCGGCCCCGGCAACGCGCGAGGCGATGACGTAATCCTTGTTCACCTCCGCCAGCACGGCGGCGCGGGTCAGGCGGGCGTAGTGCGGGATCACCACCACCGACACCGCCAGCATGGCGTTCACCAGCCCCGGCCCGAGGATGGCGGCCACCACCACCGCCAGCAGCAGCGACGGCAGCGCCAGCAGGATGTCCATGGCGCGCATGATCAGCACGTCGGTCATCCCGCCGAAGAAACCGGCGAGCAGCCCCAGCCCCAGCCCGACGGCCAGCGACAGGGTGACGACGATCAGGCCGATCATCATCGACAGCCGCGCGCCGTACATCAGGCGGGACAGCATGTCGCGGCCGATGTCGTCGGTGCCCAGGATGTAGCTCCAGCTGCCGCCATCCTGCCAGACCGGCGGGGTCAGGATCGCATCGCGATACTGGATGTCGGGATCGTGCGGGGCGATGACGCCGGCGAAGATGGCGATCAGCGCGATCAGCGCGATCACCACCAGGCCGCCCAGCGCGCCCTTGTTCTGGCGGAAGTGATACCAGAACTCGGTCAGCGGATGCGGCGGGCGCGATACGGCGACCGGTTCGGGGGTTGCCGGCTCTGCGTTGGTCGAATATTCAGCGGACATGGATTGGCCTCACCGCGCGTGACGGATGCGGGGGTTGAGGACGCCGTAAAGCACGTCCACCAGCAGGTTGACCAGGATCACCGAGGTGGCGATCAGGAGGATGCCGCCCTGCAGGGCCGGATAGTCGCGGCGGTTGATCGATTCGATCAGCCATTTGCCGACCCCCGGCCAGGAAAAGATGGTTTCGGTCAGGATGGCGCCGCCCAGCAGCGTGCCGACCTGCAGACCGATGACGGTCACCACCGGGATCAGCGCATTGCGCAGCGCGTGCATGCCGATGACCCGGCCATCGGCGAGACCCTTGGCGCGGGCGGTGCGGATGTAATCCTCGCCCAGCACCTCCAGCATGGCGGAGCGAGTCATGCGCGCCACCACGGCCAGCGGCACGGTGCCCAGCACGATGGTCGGCAGCACCAGATGGCCGAGCGCGGAGCGGAACGCCTCGTAATCGCCGGCCTTCAGCGTGTCGATCAGCATGAAGCCGGTCGACGGCTCCACGTAATAGACCAGATCCAGGCGGCCCGACACCGGTGTCCAGCCCAGCCCGACCGAGAAGAACAGGATCAGCAGCAGGCCCCACCAGAAGATCGGCATCGAATAGCCGGTCAGGCTGAGGCCCATCACGCCATGGTCGAACAGCGACCCGCGCTTCACCGCCGCCACGATGCCGGCGGGCAGCCCGACCAGCGTCGCGAACAGCATGGCGCACAGCGCCAGTTCCAGCGTCGCCGGGAACAGCGTCAGGAATTCGCTCAAGACCGAATTGTGGGTGATCAGCGACAGGCCGAAATCACCGTGCAGCACGTTGCCGACATAATGGAGGAACTGCTGCCACAGCGGCTGGTCGAGGCCCATCTCGTGGCGCAGCTCGGCCAGCCGTTCAGGCGCGATGCCTCTCTCGCCCGTGCGCACCTCGATGGGGTCGCCGGGAACCAGCCGGATCAGGATGAAGGTCAGAAAGGTGATGCCGAGAAAGGTCGGAATCACCAAGCTCACCCGCGTCAGGATGAAGCGAAGCATCGACGGGTACTCGTTTTTTTAAAAATTCGGTGAAAACCGGAACGGAGCGCCGAACCGACGTCGCCCCGTTCCCTCAGGGGCACCTGCCCCACCTCGATCCCGCCACCCACTTTCGCAGGCGACGGGCACTGTCTCTCAACTCAGACCGGGGCGGGAGAGTGATCGCCACGCCCCCGCCCCGGCAACCGGCTGCGAACGCGCCCCCTCTTGCGAGGCGGCGCCACGCATCACTTCAGGTCGACGCCTTCGAAACGATGGACGCCGAACGGGTCCATCTTGAAGCCGACGACGTTCTTGGCGAGACCGACGTAAACCACCGAGTGGGCGATGGTGAACCAGGGCGCCTCTTCCTTGAAGATCACCTGCGCCTGCTCGTACAGCTTGGTGCGCGCGGCGATGTCGGTGGTGCGCTTGGCCTGAACGACGAGATCGTCGAACTCCTTGTTGCACCACTTCGACAGGTTGCTGCCGCCCGGACGGGCCGCCTCGCAACCCAGCAGATTGTAGAGGAAGTTGTCCGGATCGCCGTTGTCGCCGGTCCAGCCGAGCATGCCCATCTGGTGCTCGCCCTGCTGCATCCGCTTGCGGTATTCGCCCCACTCGTACTGCACGATCTTCGCCTTGATGCCGACCTTGGCAAGATCGGCCTGCATCATCTCGGCGATACGCTTGGCGTTGGGGTTGTAGGGGCGCTGCACCGGCATCGCCCACAGATCGGTCTCGAAGCCGTTGGGGTAGCCGGCGTCGGCCAGCAGCTTCTTGGCCCGCTCGATGTCGTACGGATAATCCTCAATCGCGTTGTTGTACGACCACATGGTCGGCGGGATCGGGTTCTTGGCCGGGACGCCGGCGGACTGATAGACCGCGGAGACGATCGCCTTCTTGTCCATCGCCATGCTGACGGCGCGGCGGACGCGGACGTCGTCGAACGGCTTCTTCGTCACGTTGAAGGACAGGTAGCCGACGTTCAGGCCTTCCTGCTCCTGCACGACGATGGAGCTGTCCTTCTTCATGCCTTCGATGTCGGCAGGATTCGGGTACGGCATCACCTGGCATTCGTTGGCCTTCAGCTTGGCCAGACGAACCGCCGCATCGGGCGTGATCGCGAAGACGAGGTTGTCGAGCGGCTGCTTGCCGCCCCAATACTGATCGAACGCCTTGTAACGGACGACGGCGTCCTTCTGATAGGCGACGAACTGGAAGGGACCGGTGCCGACCGGAACCTGGTCCAGCTTCTCCGGCGTGCCCTTCTTCAGCAGCATCGCGGCATATTCGGCCGACATGATCGGCGCGAACGGCATGGCGAGGTTGGCCAGGAACGGCGCCTCGACCTGGTTCAGCGTGAATCGGACCGTCAGATCGTCAACCTTCTCGATCGACTTCAACAACTTCGGCATCGCCATGTCGTTGAAGTAGTCGTAGGAGCCGCCCGACACCTTGTGGAAGGGGTTGTCGGCCTTCCACTGGCGCTCGAACGAGAAGATCACGTCGTCGGCGTTGGCGTCGCGGGTCGGCTTGAAATCGCCGACGCTGTGCCACTTGGCACCGGCACGCAGCTTGAAGGTGTAAACCAGACCGTCGTCGGAGATGGTCCAGGACTCGGCAAGGCCGGGAACGACCTTGGTGCCGCCATACTCGAACTGGACGAGGTTGTTGTAGACCGGGAGAGCAACGTCGAAACTGGTGCCGGTCGTATTCAACATGGGGTTGAAGTTTTCGGGGCTACCCTCGGAGCAGTAAACAAGGGTCTTCGCCGCCTGGGCCGGCGCCGACAGCGCCAGCGCCGCGGCCACACTTAGCCCGGCACCCAGCAGGATGCGCTTCATTCGTCTTGCCTCCCGATTCCGGTTGGAGCGTACGGAAATTTGCCAGAACGCTTTTGGAAATAGCGCCGCCATTTGGCGCGTGGCAAAGGCGCCTGTCAACGCCAACATGCATACGTGGCTATACCGTGGCGCAGAGCATATTTTTGGGCACCAATACGTCCGTATGGACACATTTTCGCCCCTAAAAACGAAACAGTTGCAAAGCCAACCATCAGGTTTACCGAATCGGTAGCTCCCTTCCCTTGCGACTCAGGTTATCCGGGTGGGCCATTCCGGCAATGCCCGCAGCCGACGGGAGTCGGACGGCTGCCATGCACAGCCGCCGTGAAGGGTGCCTTCGCCCGTCATGCTAGGCTCGGTTGCACCTGTGATGGAACCCCTTTTCGGATACCGGTCCGGCGATGTCGCTTCCGCTCCTGCCGTCTTTTCTGCGTTCCGGCCCGCTGGCCGCCTATGGCCTCTACATCGTCGGCTCCGCCCTGCTGGCGTCCAACCCGGTGGTCGGGCGGGCGGTCGCGCATGTGGTGCCGCCGATCGGGCTGGCCTTCTGGCGCTGGCTGATCGCCTTCCTGATCGTGCTGCCCTTCGCCCTGCCGGGGCTGCTGACCCACCGCAACCAGTTGAAGCGGCAATGGCGCCGCTATCTGCTGCTGGGCGTGCTGGGCCAGGGGATTTCGGGGGCCATCGTCTATTACGGGCTGGAGCGGACCAGCGCCACCAACGCCAGCCTGATCTACGCCACCAGCCCGGCGATGATCCTGGCGCTCGCCGCCGTCTGGCTGGGCGACGCGATCCGGCCGCGGCAGGTGCTGGGCATCCTGCTGGCGATGGCGGGCGTTCTGGTGATCCTGACCCGCGGCGATCTGGACGCCCTGCGCCACCTGTCCTTCAATGGCGGCGACCTGCTGGTGCTGACCGGGGCGGTGTCCTGGTCGGTCTACACCATCCTGCTGCGGCAATCGGGCACACCCCTGCCGGTGGTCACCGCCTTCGCCGCCAACGCCTTCGCTGGGGTGCTGGTGCTGGCGCCCTTCTATGCATGGGAGACGGTGGCGGTGCGGCCGGTGCCCTTCTCCGTCTCCACCGTCCTGTCGATCGTCGCGGTGGCGCTGTTCGCCTCGGTCCTGGCGCTGCTGGCCTATCAGAAGACCATCGCGATGATGGGGGCCGCGCGCGCCTCCACCGCGCTGTACGTCTCACCGCTGTGGGCGGCGCTGGCGTCCTGGGTCCTGCTTTCCGAACCGCTGCAGGGCTTTCACCTGATGGGGGTGGCGCTGGTGCTGCCCGGCGTGATGCTGGCAACCCTGCAGGCGCGCAAGCCGGCGGCGGAGCCGGCAGCCGAAGCGGCCTGAATGCTATTGCCTGATCGGGGCGCCCCACCCATCTTGGCCGGAATTCCGCATCCTGCCTCCGTCCGGTCATGCCCGATACCGCGCCCACCCGGCTCCTGCTCTGCGCCGACGACTATGGTCTGGCCCCCGGCGTCAACGCCGCCATCCGCGACCTGATCGCCCAGGGGCGGCTGACCGCGACCTCGGTCATGAGCCTCTGCCCGCATTGGCGAGAGGGCGCCGCGGCCCTGCGCGAGCTGAAGGACAAGGCCGATGTCGGGCTGCATTTCACCCTGACCGACCAGCCGCCACTGGGGACCATGCCGACGCTGGCGCCGGATGGGCGGCTGCCGCCGCTGGGGCGGCTGATGGGCTGGGCCTATCGCGGAAAGCTGGCGGCGCCGGCGGCGCGGGCGGAGATCCGTGACGAACTGTCGCGCCAGATCGCCGCCTTCACCGAGGCCTGGGGGGCGCCGCCCGACTATATCGACGGCCACCAGCACATCCACCAGCTGCCCGGCGTGCGCGACGGTGTGGTGGAGGCGCTGGCGGAATTGCCCGGCGCCTATGTCCGCCTGTGCGGGGAGCCGGTGTCGGCGGTGCTGCGCCGCGGCGTGGCGGTACCGAAGACCTTGCTGATCGGCGGGTTGGGCGGCGGGCTGAAGCGCATGGTGCGGGACCGCGGCATTCCCGCCAACGACCGCTTCGCCGGAGTCTACGACTTCGCCGGCAACCGGCCCTTCGCCGAGCTGATGCCCCGCTTTCTCGATGGCATCGCCGGCCGGACCCTGGTGATGGTCCACCCCGGCCTGCCCGACGAGGAACTGCGCCGTGTCGACACCTTGGTCGAGCCGCGGCGCACCGAATACGACTACCTGCGCGGGCCGGAGTTTGCCGCCCTGTTGGAAGCGCGCAACATCCGTCTGACCCGCTTCGCCGGCTTTCCCCGGTAGAGGAACGCCCTCTACTCCTCGTCGTCCGGCTGCCAGGCCCGGCGGCGCAGCTTGAAGCGCTGGACCTTGCCGGTCTCCGTCCGCGGCAGCGCGTCGAGGAATTCCACCGCGCGGGGGTATTTGTAGGGCGCGATGTGCTCCTTGACGAAGCTCTGCAGTTCCTCCGCCAGACGGTCGTCGGGGCGGACGTCGTCGCGCAGGACGACGAAGGCCTTGGGGATGGTGCCGCGCACCGGGTCGGGGGCGGCGATCACCGCGCATTCCTGCACCGCCTCGTGGCTCAGCAGGATGTTCTCGACTTCCAGCCCGGAGATCTTGTAGCCGGCCGAGACGATCAGGTCGTCGGTGCGGGCGTGATACCAGAAGAAGCCGTCCTCATCGACGTGGAAGGCGTCGCCGGTCAGGTTCCAGCCCTGCTGGACATAGCTTTCCTGGCGCGGATCGTCGAGATAGAGGCAGCCGGTCGCACCGCGCACCGCCAGCCGGCCGACCTGTCCCGGCGGCAGCCGGCGGAACTGGTCGTCGACCACCATCGCCTCGTAGCCCGGCACCGGCTTGCCGGTGGAGCCGGGCCGGACGTCGCCGGGGACGGCGTGCAGCACAGCGTTCAGCAGCTCGGTGGTGCCCAGGCTGTCGAGGATCTGCAGCCCGGTGGCGTCGCGCCAGCCCTCGAAGGTCTGCTGCGGCAGCGGCTCCCCGGCGGAGACACAGAGGCGCAGGGAGGACAGCCCCTTCGCCAGCGCAGGATCGGCGGCCATGCGGCCGATCATGCCGCGATAGACGGTCGGCACGGTGAACATAACCGTCGCCCGATGGCGGGTGGCGGCCTCCAGCAGCCGGTCGGCGGTCCCGCGCTCCAGCAGGATGACCGACGCGCCGATGCGCAGCGGGAACAGCAGCAGCCCGCCCAGCCCATAGGCGAAGGCCAGCGTCGGCGAGCCGCAGAACACGTCCTCGGCCGTCGTGCCCAGCACGGAGCGCGGCGACAGGTCGGAGATCGCCAGCAGATGGCGGTGGAAGTGGGCGGCCGCCTTCGGCGTTCCGGTGGTGCCGGAGGTGAAGGCGATCAGCGCGACGTCGTCCTGCGCCGTGTCGGCGGCCTCGAACCCGGCCGGCTTGGTGGCGATGCGGTGTTCCAGCTCGCCGTCGCGGAAGCCGACGATGCGCAGCGACGGCAGCGCCGCCTCTTCCAGATCGTCGAGGAAATGGGTGTCGCACAGCGCCATGTCGATGGCGGCGCGCTTCAGCACGTCGGCCAGTTCCGGCGCACGCAGCAGCGGCATCGTCGGCACCAGGACGCCGCCGGCCTTGATGACCGCCAGCCAGCAGGCGGCCAGCATCGGCGTGTTGGGGCCGCGCAGCAGGACGCGGTTGCCGGCGACCAGCCCGTAATCCTCGGTCAGGACGCGGGCGATGCGGTCGACGGTGTCGCGCATCCGGCCATAGCTCCACACCTCGCCGTCGCCGCCGATCAGGCAGGGACGACCGTCCCAGCCGCGCTCGCGCCAGCCGTCGATCAGGGCGGAGGCGGCGTTCAGGCGCTTCGGGTACTGGAGTTCGGGTCGTTCGAGAATCAGGTCGGGGCGTTGCGCCGGCGCCGGCAGCCGGTCACGGGTGAAGCTGTCCAGATGTCCGGATGGCGTCATGCGCGGTGCTGCCTCCCCCCATTGGCTGACGGGGAGGATGGGTCCGGCGTGATCGGTGGGCGGAACCGGCCGCCACACGCGCGGTTCAGACACGGCCATACCATCGGCCGGCGCGAATGCGCATCCCTTCATGGGCAATGCTCCATCTCCCCCCGCAGAGGACGCATGAACACGCCTCCGTCTTATCTTTTATGCTCCGACTATAGTGCCAGGGGGCGCGCGTGAGCCATGCAACGAACGAATGGTGGGTGCACCATCAATCGCCATTCGTGCCGGGACAAGTGACTGAAAACGCCTGTTTTTCGTTGGTAAGACACATGATTCGGACCGAAAGTACGGGTCGGCGTACCAACTTTCAGCCGTTCTGCAGATAGATGTCGATCTCGCCCTGTTCCATCACATGGGCGGTGCCGTGGATGATGCCGTTGGCGACCTGGATGATGCGGTGGATCATCGCGACGGAGGCCTGGCAGTCCATCCGCAGCTTGTCTGGATCGCCGCTGTCGATGTCGGTGCCGATCCGCTCCAGCGTGTGGGCGATCACCTGATGGGCCTGGGCGATGGTGTCCTCGAAGGGGCGGAGGAATTTCGACGGCACATGGCCGTACGCCTCGATCGCCAGTTCCTTGTCGGAAAAGCCGCTGTCGCGGAAATGCTCGGCATAGCTCTTGGGCTGCCAGATGCGGCATTCCTCCAGCATGTCCGGCATGTCCGGGATCATCTCGATCAGCATCACGATTTCGTTGAAGTGATTGAGATAATCGGTCGCCAGCAGCGTCTTTTCCGAGATGTTCGTGCCGCGCACGCGGTCCCGCCACCGGAGGAAGTCGGCAAGCTCATCCGGCGGAATGCCATCCATCAGGGACCGATCCAACTCTTGGTCTTCCATGCACAAACCCGGACCCGATGCGGCAGCCCACGCGACACCCCGGCCGGCTCGTTCCGGCCCGTCACACGGACGGTGCGTCCCAAGACGCCCAACCCCAACCGTGTGCCGATGTCCTTAACGTTGGATTAAACGGCTTGCAAGCGTCGGGTTGTGAAAGTCACCAATTGACGAAATGGAAACGGCGACAGGGCCGTTATCCATCCAGATAAAAACTCGCCGCCGGCGCCTGTCCGCATGATGTCGCGGCGGCGCCCGGCGGCGATGAGGACTGGCGGTTCAGGGAGGAATCACACCATTGGCGGTTCCAACACGCCTTCTACCGGTTTGTTCCCGGGCGGCATGCTTGGTTTTTTCAATCCCGGGACCGCGGCACCCGAAAGCCACGACGCGTGAGAAGAAAAAACGCGCCGGCCTGGGGGTGGCCGGCGCGTTCGAGGATCGGGAACACTCGCCTCGCCCTCGCACGGCAGATGCGCGGCAACTGCCGGAGGGCAATGTCAGAGTAGGCCGCTAAGTCTTTCGGAACGGTTAAGCCTTCTCCTCCGGCAACCCCTATGTGGAGGGGGTCATAGACCGCCGGTCGTTGCCGTCGGACCAGTTCCGGCCGTGCTTCATATTATGCATACTGAGTAATCCGTTACAGGTATCTCGAATAAATCTTTCGGGTTCACTCCCGTTAGGCCGTGGACTGCGCCATATGAATTTGACCGTTGCAGGTCGCGATGCGTCAGTCTGCTGTGAAGGCAGCGTCGACGGCATCTCGACCTCCGGCGGGCACCGACCTTCCGGAATTCGTTGCCGGCTTTCGCCGCCGGACACCTAACGCCCGGAAGGATCGGGTTGCACCGGCCGCATCCGGGTACCCGGAGCGGCATGTCGGGTGGATGCCAGGAACACGCGCCGCAGAAAGGCACGGGGAGAGAGATGGAGCAGTACACCGGTCACTTCATGCAGCATTTGCCCTACCTGCGCCGCTATGCCCGCGCGCTGACCGGGACGAACGGGCGGGGGGACGCCTTGGTGACCCGCACCCTGGAATGGTATCTGGAGGCGGACGAGGCGGAGACCGGCCGGGGCGGCGACCTGTCGCGCGGCACGCTCTATCGCCATCTGAACGAGTTGCAGGACGAGGAAGGCGCCCCCCCGGCGGTGGCGCCGTACCATCCGGTCGAATCGGCCCTGATGACTCTGGAGGAGACCGACCGCCGGCTCTACCTGCTGGTCAATCTGGAGGACCTGCCGGTCGGCGATGCCGCCATCGTCCTGGGCATCGCCCCGGAAGACGCGATGGAGCGTCTGAACCACGCCCGCGAGCGTGTCCGCGCCCGCCTGACCGCCACCATCCTGATCGTCGAGGATGACGCCATCATCGCCTTCGATCTGGCGGAAACGGTGCGCGGCATGGGCCACATCGTCTGCGGCAACGCGGCGACGATGGACGAGGCGCTGTCGCTGGCGGCGGAGCATCGGCCGACGCTGGCCCTGATGGACATCCGGCTGGCCGACGGCGACAACGGGCTGGAGGTGGCGCGCGAGCTGCGGGCCCGCCGGTTCCTGCCGGTGATCTTCGTCACCGCCTTCCCCGACGATCTGGCCAAGCACGGTCTGGAGCATCTGGGGCCGGTCATTCCGAAGCCCTTCACCCGCGACCAGATCGAACAGGCGATCACCCGCGCGGTGTTCATGCCCCAGCCGGAAGACGCCCGTGAGACGGCGCAGCCCCACTGAGGGGCGGCGCCGCCTGATCCGGCTTCAGCGGAAGACCACCGTCTTGTTGCCGTTCAGCAGCACGCGGTGCTCCACGTGATAGCGGACGGCGCGGGCCAGCACGATGTTCTCGATGTCACGCCCGATGGCCACCAGGTCGTCGGGCGTCATCGTATGGTCGACGCGCTCCGCCTCCTGCTCGATGATCGGGCCTTCGTCGAGGTTGGAGGTGACATAGTGCGCGGTGGCGCCGATCAGCTTCACGCCGCGTGCATGGGCCTGATGGTAGGGCTTGGCCCCCTTGAAACTGGGCAGGAAGCTGTGGTGGATGTTGATGACCCGGCCGGCCATCCGCTCGCACAGCGCCCCCGACAGCACCTGCATGTAGCGGGCGAGCACGACGAGATCGACCTTCTCCTCCTCCACGATCTCCAGCAGGCGGGCTTCCTGCTGCGCCTTGTTTCCGGGGGCGACCGGCAGATGGTGGAACGGGATGTTGTGCCACGCCGCCAGTTGGTAGAAGTCGCGGTGGTTGGAGACGATGGCCGGGATTTCGATCGGCAGGTAGCCGGTGCGGTAGCGGTACAGCAGGTCGTTCAGGCAGTGGCCGAACTTCGACACCATGATCAGCACGCGCGGCCGGCGGCGGGCATCGTGGATCTGCCAGGTCATGCCGAAGCGTTCCGCCACCTGGGCGGCGAATTCGGCCTCGAGCTGTTCCTTCGTCGGGCCGGCCGGGTTGCCGTTGAAGCTGACGCGCATGAAGAACAGGCCGGAGATGCGGTCGCCGAACTGCGCGCTGTCGATGATGTTGCAGCTCCGCTCCGCCAGGAAGCCGGACACCGCGAAGACGATGCCGACGGTGTCGGGGCAGGAAACGGTGAGGATATAGTCGGAGCCGGTCTCAGACATCGCGCGTCCACCATGGCGTACAGCAAGAAAAGGGGGAAGCTTCCCTAGCACGAACGTCGCGATGTTGCACCCGCTTCATGAGCGGATGCGCACATGGCTGCACCGTCTGGCGGGCTGTACCGACAAGTGGGATTGCCCCCGATCCCGCCCGGCCCACACCGCTCTGGCGCAGATGCGCCGGCGGTGCGACAATCGGCAGCGGCCGGACTGGCCGGCGAAGAGAGGCGGGATCACCCATGGCAACCGGCGGCAAGATCATCGGTGAATACACCAAGGGCAAGGTCGACAAGCTGATGACGGCCGATGCCGCCGACAGCAGCCGCAGCCAGCGCATCCGCCATTTCCTGGAAAACATGGATGCGGCGATCCTGGAGGCCAACTGCGAGGTTATCGGGCGCGAGCTGCCCAACCTGGACCGCGACAGCTTTCTGCGCATGGCGGTGCGGGTGGCGGAACTGCGCGCCGACTATATCCGCGCCGGCCTGAAGATGTCCGAATCCCGGCATCCGGACTCATCGACCGTCACCGACCTCGCCCGCCTGCGCGCGGCCTACGAGGAGATGCTGGCCGTCTATGAAGCCGCCGAACGGGTGATCGAGCGCGGATACGCCAAGCTGGGGTGAGGGGCGGGCATTTTCTTAGGAAAACTCCTTCGGCCGTCATTCCCGCGCAGGCGGGAATCCAGCCATGTCAGCGGTTTCCCGGAAAGGTTTCCTGGTTCCCCGCCTTCGCGGGGATGACGGACGAGAGTGGACCCCGCCGGGCGACAAAAACAAAAATCCCCTCCCCCGCGGTCCTGCGGAGAAGGGGCGCGACCGATAGGTCACATGTATCGGTCACATATTCAGTGGCGACCTTCCAAAGCGACGCCCGGTGGCCGGATGACGGCCGGCATCAGGTCTTACACGTCGTGGAAATGCTCCAACTCACGACGCAGGCTGGTCGCCTCCTGCCGCAGGCCGACGATCCGGCGGACGTCGGGACTGGGCTGCTGTTCCTCGCGTTCGAGCTTGTCCTCGATATCGCGCTGCTCTTGCCGGATGATGTTGAACAGGGCTTTCCTCAACATCGACACCTCCCGAGCTGATCGCTAAAATTTTAGCGCTTTTTCAATCCGTCATCAAGCAACCAATCACCTCTGTCGAATCCTCAGCCTGTCAAGTGTGCCCATATGACCGGAGGCTCACAAATATTCAGAAACGGTAACCTGCCCGGTCTTGACAATACTTTTTTGCAGCCGCATTGGTTAATGAATCAGGCTAGACCAACGGGTGGCACGGCGGGTCGGGCGACCTGACGCCGCGTTCTCCCCACCTTTGCAGCATGGTATTTCTGGCAATGGATCGACGGCAGCTGCTTGGGCTCGGGCTGAGCAAACTTTGGTTAACCGCTTTCGGCACGGCGGCGATGGCGCTGGCCCAGCCGCTGGGCCTGGCCATGGCTGCGGAGCGGCGGCCCGGCCGCAAGCCGGCCGGCGGCGCTTCGTCGCGGCCCCGGCTGGTCATGCTCGACCCCGGCCATGGCGGCAACGATCCCGGCGCGATCGGCACCCGCGGCACCTTCGAGAAGGAGGTCACGCTCGACATCGCCCACGAGGTCGCCCGCATCCTGGCCGGCCGGACGAATGTCGCGGTGAAGCTGACGCGGCGGGACGACCGTTTCCTGGCGCTGGACGAGCGGGTGGCGCTGACGCGCGAGGCCGGGGCCGACCTGTTCGTGTCGATCCACGCCGACAGCGCCCCCAATGCCGATGCGCGCGGACTGTCGGCCTATATCCTGTCGGAAAAGGCGTCGGACTCCTTCGCCTCGCGCCTCGCCCAGCAGGAGAATCAGGCCGACCGCTTCGGCAAGCCGGGTTCCTTCGGCGGCGGCCGGATCGTCAAGGACATCCTGCTGGACCTGACGGCGCGCCATACCCGCCATGCCTCGCTGGCCGCCCGCCAGCTTCTGGTGGAAGGCGCGGGCAAGGAACTGCGCCTGCTGGAAAACCCGATGCGTTCGGCCAATTTCGCGGTGCTGAAGGCGCCGGACGTGCCGTCGGTTCTGGTGGAGACCGGCTTCCTGTCGAACCCCAGGGACGAGGAAATCCTGCGTGACGCCACCGCGCGGCGGGTGGTTTCGCGCGTCCTGGCGCGCGAGATCGCGCGCGTAATCTCCAGCCCAGCTTTCGCCTGATTTTGCCCCGAGACTGCCCGGAAGCCGCCTGGGGGCGCTGCGGCGAAAATCCTGCCGCAGCCGCTCCTTCGCAATCGCAGCGACTGCAACATCCGTGCATCACCTCGGGACAAAGTGACGATGACTGGTGAAACCCTTGAATTTCCCCATTGCAAAGACCGTTCCGCCGTGACTTTTTCCGGCCGCGCGCCGCATCCGCCCGGCGCTCGACATGCAGGCAGGGGGAGGCACGCTGTGACGGGTTTGAGCCGCCTTTGGACGATGATGGCGCTTGCCTGCGCCGCAGGAGCTTCGCTGTCAGGCTGTGGGCCGCTGGTGCTGGGCACCGCGGGGGGCGCCGCGGTTGTGGCGTCGCAGGAGCGCGGCTTCGGCGGCTTCGTCAGCGACACCGAAATCCGCGCCCGCATCAATTCGCTGTGGCTGCAGCATTCGATCGACATGACGAACCGGATCGGCCTGACCGTCGACCAGGGCCGCGTGCTGCTGACCGGCCGCGCCGCCGACGCGCAGATGCGCCTCGACGCCGTGCGTCTCGTCTGGCAGGCCGACGGCGTCAAGGAAGTCATCAACGAAATCCAGATCGACAACGGGTCCAGCATCCTGGACACCGCACGCGACACCTGGATTTCAACCCAGATCCGCAGCGGCATTACGTTCGATGCGGATATTCATAGCCAGAATTACAGCATCGATACCGTCGATGGTGTTGTCTACCTGATGGGTGTCGCCAGTTCGCAGGAAGAGCTGGACCGCGTGCTCCAGCATGCGCGCTCAGTGCCCAAGGTCCAGCGTGTCGTCAGCTACGTGCGCCTGCTCCCAAACCCAAACATCCAGGGTTGAAACCCGACCGCCATGGCCTCCGCCCTATCCCGCGTCCTCGCCGTTCTCCGCACCGCCGCAGTCGCCGCAGCTCTGATCCTGCCGGCGGCGGTCGCGGCCGGTCCCGTTTCGGCGCAGGATGGGGCGACACAGGACGTGATGGCGCAAAACGTGGTGGCCCAGGATCAGGACGGCGGCGGGGCGGACTCCCCCGCCGCCGGCACGCCGGGTCCGGCCAACCGCCTGTTCGTCCAGGCTCTGCAACTGATCCGGCAGGCCGACAACACCTATGACGTCGCCGAGGAGTCGCGCTTTCTTAAGGAGGCCGACAAGCTGTTCAACGAGATCGTGACGAAATACCCCGACAGCCCGCTGGCGGTGCAGCTCGTCACCAACCAGTTCGTCGGCGACTTCGACTTCTACGAATTCCGCTCGCGCATCCGGGCGCTGGTCTGCAACGACGCGCTGAGCAGCCTGTGCTTCCTCCACCGCATCGGTGAGATGCTGCCCCCGGTGGAGACGCCGATCACCGCCGCGCGCTGGGACTGGCTGTCGCTGGCGGTCGCCTATCAGCAGCTGGGCGATCCCGGCCGCGCCAAGGAGATCATGGCGCCCTTCGTCAGCGCGGTGCGCCGCGGCGGCGTCGCCGACAGCTCCGGCCAGGACCTGTTCGTCGCCCGCGCCCTGTCGCTGATGGGGCAGTCGCCGCTGGCGCTCGACATCACCCGGCAGATCAACGACTGTTCGACCCGCATCTACAACCTCGCCGACATCGCCAAGGCGGCGTCCTGGCGCGGCGACACGGCCTTGACCAACGCGCTGGCCGACGAGGCCAAGAGCTATGCCTCCAGCCACAATTGCTCGTGGGAGCTGGGGCTGGTCGCCCAGACGCTGCTGCGCGCCGGCAAGGAGGCGCAGGCACGCACCCTGTTCCTGAACACGGTCGAGACCCAGTTCTCAAAGTTCAAGGAAACCCGCGGCGACTGCTGCCCGCCGGAACTGGCGGTGGCGGCGGCCGACATCGGCGAACCGAAGCTGGCGCTGGGCCTGCTCAGCACCGTGCAGGACGAGAACCCGTGGACGATCCCGGCGGTGCTCGGGCGGCTGGCCAAGCGCGGCGAGACGGCGATGGCCGTCGCCTATGCCGAACAGGTCACCGACATCGACACCCGTGGCGAGGCGTTTGCCGAGCTGATCGAAGCAGCGATGAAGCGCGGCGAGCCGGCCGTCGCCAACGACCTGATGAACCGCCTGAACAAGCTGGCGGACGATTCCGCCGGCCGCCGCCCCGGCCTGCTGGCGCAGCGGGCCAAGGCGGAAAAGGCCTTCTACAACGACGACCGCTGGCGCCGCACCTTCCAGCAGGCGATCAACGCGGCGGAAAAGGCCAGCAACTTCGTCCGCCGCGACATCGGCGCCCCGCTGCTGGCCGCACTGGTCAGGATCGAGACCGGCCTGCCGATGCTGGATTGATGAGGGGAGAGAGGGTCTCCCTCACCCCACCGTCAGCACCAGCTTGCCGACATGCTGGTTGCTCTCCATCAGCCGGTGGGCGTCGGCGGCGTTGGCGAGCGGGAAGACCTCGTGGACGACGGGCTTGACCTTTCCCTGCTCGATCAGCGGCCAGACGCGGGCCTTCAACTGGTCGGCCACCGCCTGCTTGTAGGCTACGGGACGCGCCCGCAGGGTGGAGCCGGTCAGCACCAGCCGCTTGGTCATGACCGGGAAGAAGTTCACATTGGCCGTCGCCCCGCGGACGAAGCCGATGCAGACATAGCGGCCCTCGACCGCCAGCGCGTCGATGCTGCGGGCGACGTAATCGCCGCCGACGATGTCCAGCACCACATTGACGCCGGTCCCGCCGGTCGCCTCCTTGACCACCGCGACGAAATCCTCTTCGGCATAGTCGATGGCGCGTTCGGCGCCGAGCCGGACGCAGGCGCCGCATTTCTCCGCCCCTCGGGCGGTGGCGAAGACGCGCGCGCCGAAGGCCGCGCCCAGTTGGATCGCCGTGGTGCCGATGCCCGACGTGCCGCCATGCACCAGCAGCGTCTCGCCGGGCTGGAGCGCGCCGCGCTCGAATACGTTGGACCAGACGGTGAAGAAGGTTTCCGGCAGGGCCGCCGCCTCGGCCATCGACAGGCCGGCGGGAATCGGCAGGCATTGGGCGGCCGGCACCACGCAGAACTCGGCATAGCCGCCGCCGGCCAGCAGGGCGCAGACCGGATCGCCGACGCTCCAGCCCTCGACCCCCTCGCCCAGCGCATCGACGATGCCCGCCACCTCCAGGCCGGGGATGTCGGTGATGCCCGGCGGCGGGTTGTATTTGCCGAGCCGCTGCAGCACGTCGGGCCGGTTGACGCCGGCCGCCTGCACGGCGATGCGAATCTCGCCCGGCGCCGCGTCCGGGACCGGACGGCGGGCCGCGACCAGCACCTCCGGCTTGCCCGGCTGGCTGACTTCGATGGCGGTCATGCTTCTGGAGTCTGTCATTCGGATCGCTCCCCTGCCCTGTCGTCGTGATGGGTTTGGGGGCACTGTGTCGCCGTGGCGGACCACCCGTCCACGCGGCGATGGATCCGATTTCGTCCTGCGGAAAAGTCAAAAAAAATGGCCGTGCTGCACACAGCACGGCCAGTCTCCGAGAGAAGCGCGAACATGCAAAACAACACATCCGCCCGATGAGAAAGGAACGCCTTTCCCGAGACAGACAATCGCACCAATCCACCCGATCTGCCCGAGAAAAAAGACGCTTTTCCATTCCGTGGAAACGGTTCTTTTCTCAAGAAAAAAGGCCGCGTCCCGTGAGGAACGCGGCCCTGAGTGCGCCAGGGAGGAATGCCAACGTGCACCACCTGCCGTCAGCTCTTGGCGTCTCTTTGTCCGTATGAGGGTCGGGTCAGTTGGGAACCGGCACGCGGCCGCCCAGTTCCTGCGTCACCGCGGCGGCGGCGCGCTTGACCATCTCGCCCAGGGCGCGCAGCCGCGCGTCCTCGATGCGCCGGCTGGAGCCGGACAGCGACAGGGCGCCCATCACACGGGAATTCTCGTCGAAGATCGGGGCGGCGACACAGCGCAGGCCGGACACCCGTTCCTCCTGGTCCAGGGCATAGCCGCGGGTGCGGACCAGCGTAAGGTCGCGGTAGAGCGCCGGCAGCGACGACAGGGTGCTGCGGGTGAACTGGCGCATGCCGCGCTGGGTGACGATGGTCTGGACCTTGGTCTCCGGCATGCCGGCCAGCAGCGCCTTGCCGACGGCGGAGCAGTGCAGCAGCGTGCGGTCGGTCTGCGGAACCGCGACCTGGGCGGCGCGGGGACCGCCGACGCGGGCCAGATAGAGCGCCTCGCCATTCTCCTCGACGGCGAGATTCACGATCTCGCTGCTCTCCTCCATCAGGCGGCGCATGCGCGGACGGGCGACGTCGACCAGATTGCGGGTCTTCAGGAAATTGGCGCCGGTCATATAGGCCTGAACGCCGACCACCCAGCCGCGCGCGCTCTGGTCGAAGCGGACGTAGCGCTCGTATTGCAGGGTCGTCAGCAGGCGATGGGTGGTGGAGGGCGACAGGGTCGCGGCCTCCGACAGCTCGGTCAGGGTCATCGGCCCGTCATTGGAGCCGAGGATCGTCAGGATGTTCAACGCGCGGCACAGCGACTGGACCACCTGACCGCGATCGGCCTTGGCGTCCTTGCCGTTGTCGTTCTTCACCCGCGGCGTCTCGATGATCGCGGTCTTGATGATCGCGGCGGCGCCCTCGCTGGGGTCGTCGTGAATGACGCGGCGTGCCATGGTGCCGGCCGTCATGCTGTTGGAGGTCATGCTGCTCGTGCGGGCTTGCGCTTTCATGTCCCATCTCCCTCGGGGTCCGGCGCTTTGGCTGCGCCTGTCTGTTGCGGCTGATGGCGTGAGTGACAGAAGCTTCGCTGAAACCGCGGGACCGTCGCGGACGGCGGCCCCGCGGGTATCGGTCAACCCTTGAAGATCGACTGCATGGTGGAGCCCAGGCTGGCGGGGCTGTCGGCGACGGCGATGCCGACCGACTTCATGAAGTCGATCTTGAAGTCGGCGGTGTCGTTGCCGCCGGAGATCACCGCGCCGGCATGGCCCATGCGGCGGCCCGGAGGCGCCGTGCGGCCGGCGATGAAGCCGACGACCGGCTTCTTCGTGCCCGAGGCCTTGATGAACTCGGCGCCGCGGACTTCGGCGTCGCCGCCGATCTCGCCGATCATGATGATGCCCTCGGTCTCCGGGTCCTTCACGAACAGCTCCAGGCTGTCGACGAAGTTGGTGCCGTTGACCGGATCGCCGCCGATGCCGATGCAAGTGGTCTGGCCGAGACCGGCCGCCGTTGTCTGCGCGACGGCCTCATAGGTCAGCGTGCCGGAGCGCGAGACGATGCCGATCTTGCCACGCTTGTGGATGTGGCCCGGCATGATGCCGATCTTGCACTCGTCCGGCGTGATGATGCCGGGGCAGTTCGGGCCGATCAGTCGCGTGGCCGAACCATCGAGCGCGCGCTTGACGCGGACCATGTCGAGCACCGGGATGCCTTCGGTGATGCAGACCACCAGCGGGATCTCGGCGTCGATGGCTTCCAGGATCGCGTCCGCGGCGAAGGGCGGCGGCACGTAGATCACGGAGGCGTTGGCACCGGTCTTCTCCACCGCTTCCGACACGGTGTCGAAGATCGGCAGGTCGAGGTGCTTGGCGCCGCCCTTGCCCGGGGTCACGCCGCCGACCATCCTGGTGCCGTAGGCGATGGCCTGCTCGGAGTGGAAGGTGCCCTGGGCTCCGGTGAAGCCCTGGCAGATCACCTTCGTGTTCTTATCGACGAGAACAGCCATCTCACGCGGCCTCCTTCTTCACGGCGGCGACGATCTTCTTGGCTGCGTCGTCCAGATTGTCGGCGGACAGGATCGGCAGACCGGAGTCTGCCAGGATCTTCTTGCCGAGAGCGACGTTGGTGCCTTCCAGGCGCACCACCAGCGGAACATGCAGCTTCACGTCGCGGGCGGCGGCGACCACGCCTTCGGCGATCACGTCGCAGCGCATGATGCCGCCGAAGATGTTGACCAGGATGCCCTCGACCGCGCTGTCGGACAGGATCAGCTTGAAGGCCGCGGTGACGCGCTCCTTGGTGGCGCCGCCGCCGACATCGAGGAAATTGGCCGGCTCGGCGCCATACAGCTTGATGATGTCCATCGTCGCCATGGCGAGGCCGGCGCCGTTGACCATGCAGCCGATGTTGCCGTCGAGCTTCACATAGTTCAGCTCATGCTTAGCCGCCTCGATCTCGGCCGGGTCTTCCTCGGCCTCGTCGCGCAGGGCGGCCACGTCCTTGTGGCGGAACAGCGCGTTGTCGTCGAAGCTCATCTTGGCGTCGAGCGCCAGGATGTCGCCGGCACCGGTGACGATCAGCGGGTTGATCTCGACGATGGCGCAGTCCAGCTCGGTAAACGCCTTGTAGGCGGCCTGGATGAACTTGGCGGCGGATCCCACCTGCTTGCCTTCCAGGCCCAGCGCGAAGGCGACCTTGCGGGTGTGGTGGCCCTGGATGCCGGTGGCCGGGTCGACGGCGACCTTGACGATCTTCTCCGGCGTGTTGTGGGCGACCTCCTCGATCTCCATGCCGCCTTCGGTCGAGGCGATGATGGTGACGCGGCCGGTGCCGCGGTCGGTCAGCAGGCCGAGGTACAGCTCGCGCTTGATGTCGGCGCCTTCCTCGACATAGAGGCGCTTGACTTGCCTGCCCGACGGGCCGGTCTGCTTGGTGACCAGCACGCTGTTCAGCATCTCGGCGGCGTTGGAGGCCACCTCTTCGACCGACTTGACGACGCGGACGCCGCCCTTGCCGGCCGGGTTGTTCTGGAACCGGCCGGCGCCACGGCCGCCGGCATGGATCTGCGACTTCACCACCCAGACCGGACCGCCGAGTTCACGGGCGACCGATTCAGCCTCTTCCGGGGTGAAGGCCACGCCGCCGCGCGGAACGGCGACGCCGTACCCCCGCAGCAGTTCCTTGGCCTGATATTCGTGAATGTTCATGATTTGCGTCTCAACCCTGTCGGGAATGGTCTTTTGGATGCCGCGGGGCGCCGGAAATTCATCGGCTGGCGGGCGGCGGATTTTTTAAAACTGCGGGCTTCGGCTCTCGGGCGACCGGGAAGGGGACGGTCGGGGGAGAGCGAGGCGCGCTGGTATGAATGCGGTAGGCGTTTCAAATTTTGGGGCGTTAGACCCCCACCTAACCTCCCCCGCCCAGCGGGGGAGGGTTGGGGTGGGGGCACCGGAGCGGAACCTACTCCGCCGCTAACCGCTCCACGGTGCCAATGGCGCCGCTGTCGCGGATTTCGACGATCTCGCGCTCACCGAAACCCAGGACGTCACGCAGGATTTCGTCGGTGTGCTCGCCCAGCAACGGGGAGCGGGTGACCTCCGTCGGGCTGTCGGACAGCTTGATCGGGTTGCCGACCGTCAGGTAGCTGCCGCGGGTCGGATGCTCCACCTCGACCAGCGTGCCGGTCTCGTAGAGCGATTTGTCCTCGGCGATTTCCTTCATCGACAGGATCGGGCCGCAGGGGATGTCGTACTTGTTGAGGATGTCCATGACCTCGAACTTGGTCAGGGTCTTGGTCCACTCCTCGACCGTGCCGAAGATCTGCATCAGGCGCGGCAGGCGGGCCACCGGGGTGGCGTAGTCGGGATCGGTGATCCACTCCTCCTTGCCGATGACCTTGCAGATCGACTTCCAAACCGGCGCCTGGGCGATGAAGTAGATGTAGGCGTTGGGATCGGTCTCCCAGCCCTTGCACTTCAAAATCCAGCCTGGCTGGCCACCGCCCGACGCGTTGCCGGCACGCGGCACCGTGTCGCCGAACTCGCCGTTCGGGTATTGCGGGTATTCCTTCATCGGCCCATGGGCCAGACGTTGCTGGTCGCGCAGCTTGACACGGCACAGGTTCAGCACCGCGTCCTGCATGGCGGCCAGCACCTTCTGGCCCCGGCCGGTTTCCTTGCGCTGGTACAGCGCGGTGACGATGCCCAGCGCCAGATGCAGACCGGTGCCGCTGTCGCCGATCTGGGCGCCGGTGACCATCGGCGGGCCGTCGTCGAAGCCGGTGGTCGAGGCGGCGCCGCCCGCACACTGGGCGACGTTCTCGTACACCTTGCAGTTCTCGAACGGCCCGGGGCCGAAGCCCTTGACCGACGCG
Organism: Azospirillum sp. B2RO_4; assembly: GCF_051124815.1. Lineage (NCBI taxonomy): Bacteria > Pseudomonadati > Pseudomonadota > Alphaproteobacteria > Rhodospirillales > Azospirillaceae > Azospirillum > Azospirillum sp. B2RO_4. Next base: position 616,105 of record NZ_CP118487.1, read on the forward strand.
ACGATCATCGCGGGGTTCAGTTCCTGGATGCGTTCCCAGGTGAACCCCATGCGATCGAGCACGCCGGGGGCGAAGTTTTCGACCATCACGTCGCAGGACTTGATCAGAGCCTCCAGCACCTCCTTGCCCTTGGGCGTCTTGGTGTCGAGGGTGATGGACCGCTTGTTGTGGTTCAGCATGGTGAAATACAGGCTGTCGGCGTCCGGCAGGTCGCGCAGCTGGCTGCGGGTGATGTCACCCTCGCCCGGCCGTTCGACCTTGATGACGTCGGCGCCGAACCAGGCGAGCAACTGGGTGCAGGTCGGTCCCGACTGCACATGCGTGAAGTCGAGAATCCGCACGCCCTGAAGTGCCTTGCCCATGTATCTCTCCCCCTGCTTTTTAGTGTCGTGTGGTCGGCCGTCCTTTTAGGACGGCATTTTGCGGACCGAGCTGGTCGGGTTCAGGCTGCCGATGTTGCCGCTTTCGGTGCCCGCCGCCGGGTCGATGACGGCGTTGATCAGGGTCGGACGGCCGCTGTCCATCGCCTCGCTGACCGCGCGGTACAGCTCGTCCGGGTTGGTGACGTGGACGCCGACGCCGCCGAAGGCTTCCATCATCTTGTCGTAACGGGAACCGGGGACGAAGACCATCGGCGACGGATCGTCACCGCCGGTCGGGTTGATGTCGGTCCCGCGATAGATGCCGTTGTTGTTGAAGATGACGATGCAGACCGGCAGGTTGTAGCGGCAGATCGTCTCCACCTCCATGCCGGAGAAGCCGAAGGCGCTGTCGCCCTCAACCGCCAGGACCGGCTTGCCGCTCTCCACCGCCGCCGCGACGGCGTAGCCCATGCCGACGCCCATGACGCCCCAGGTGCCGACGTCCAGACGCTTGCGCGGCTCGTACATGTCGATGATGCCGCGGGCGAGGTCGAGGGTGTTGGCGCCCTCGTTGACCAGCATGGCGTCCGGCCGCTCCTTGATGACGCGGCGCAGAGCGCCCAGCGCACCGTGGAAGTTCATCGGCGACGCGTTGCTCATCAGCTTCGGCGCCATCTTGGCGACGTTCTGCTCACGCTTGGCGGCGACGGTGGCCATCCACTCGGTCGGCGGAGTGAGGCCGCCGTCGATGCCCTTCAGCAGAACTTCCATGACCGAGGCGATGTCGCCGACCAGCGGAGCATGGATTTCGACGTTGCTGTCCATCTCCTTCGGCTCGATGTCGATCTGGATGAACTTCTTCGAGCCGGGCTTGCCCCAGGTCTTGCCCTTGCCGTGCGACAGCAGCCAGTTCAGCCGCGCGCCGACCAGCATGACCACATCGGCTTCCTGCAGCACCAGCGACCGGGCGGCACCGGCCGACTGCGGATGGGTGTCGGGCAGCAGGCCCTTGGCCATGCTCATCTGCAGGAAGGGGATGCCGCTCTTCTCGACGAAGCTGCGGATCGTCTCGTCGGCCTGGGCGTAAGCGGCGCCCTTGCCGAAGATGACCAGCGGACGCTTGGCGCCCTTCAGCAGGTCGAGCGCGCGGTTCACCGCGTCGGCCGACGGGTACTGCGCCGGGGTCGGATCGACCACCTTGACCAGCGACTTGGCGCCCTCGACCGCGTCCATCACCTGCGAGAACAGCTTGGCCGGCAGGTCGAGGTAGACGCCGCCCGGACGGCCCGACACGGCGGCACGGATGGCGCGCGCCACGCCGATGCCGATGTCCTGGGCGTGCAGGATGCGGAAGGCGGCCTTGCACAGCGGCTTGGCGATGGCGAGCTGGTCCATCTCCTCATAGTCGCCCTGCTGCAGGTCGACGATCTCGCGCTCCGACGAGCCGCTGATGAGGATCATCGGGAAGCAGTTGGTGGTGGCGTTCGCCAGCGCGGTCAGGCCGTTCAGGAAGCCCGGCGCCGAAACCGTCATGCAGACGCCCGGCTTCTTCGTCATGAAACCGGCGATCGCGGCGGCATTGCCGGCATTCTGTTCATGGCGGAACGAGACGACGCGCATGCCCTCGGCCTGCGCCATGCGCAGCAGGTCGGAGATCGGAATACCGGGGACGACATACAGATTGGTGATGTCGTTGAGCTTGAGCGCGTCGATGACGAGCTGGAAGCCGTCGGTCAGCGCCGGCGCGTCTTCGACAACAGATGCTTCCGTGGCCTGGTTCTTAGTGATCGTTGCAGCCGCAGTAGACATATGGGTGACTCCTCCCCGAGGCTCCAAAAAGGTTCAAGATCGGTTAGTCGAGGAAGGCGCAATGCCGTTCCACGTACTGTGCGAGACCGAGCGTGTGTTCCCGGACGCGGCGTTCCGCGAGATCGGCATCGCGGGCGGCAAGCGCCTCGATGATGTCCCGATGCTCGTGGATGGACTGGTCGGCACGGTCGCCGAGGCCCATCGTCGCGCGGCGGATCGCACGCATATGGATGAAGAAGCGGTCGGTCAGGTCCGAGATCAACGCGGAGCCGGAAGCCTGGACGATGCTTTGATGGAAGACGATGTTGGCGTCCGAATACTCGGCGACATGTTCCGCCAACTCGGCTTTCGTGTATTTGTCGAACGCGGCGTGCAGGAGTTCCAGCTTTTCCGTGGTGGCGTTTTCGACGAACAGTCGTGCCGCCATGCCTTCCAGGGCGGCACACACCGTGATCATCTCCACCAGTTCGGCCTTCGTCTTGCGCACCACGAAGATCCCGCGCCGCGGTTGGGAGCGGATGAACCCCTCCTGTTCCAGCAGCGCCATCGCCTCACGCACCGGGGTGCGGCTGACACCCAACGCCTCGCACAGGCGGCGTTCGTCCAACCTGATCTCGTTGCTCTGGCCGTAGATGTTCATCTGCGTGATGGCCTGTCGCAGCGATTGGTAGGCCTTGGCCTTGAAGCTCATCCCCTGCTCGAGGGGTTCAACACTGAATCTTTCCCGGTTCATCACGTTTCCGACCCTTTGCGCGCCGACGCCATCGGCGCCGCTTGTTGTCGTGAGCGTTCCTGTGCGAGCGTTCGGATGACCGCTCTCCGCTGCGTCGTTGTGAGCGGCGCGTCGTTTTGAATTATCGATACGGTATACCAGATGCCAGACACCCGCAACATCAATTGCGGGCACCTCGAACTATTTCTGCCGCAGACGGAGTTATGGGCGGTTTTGTTCGATTTCTCTGGCTATTGCGCGGTAATCGCCCTAATTTGGCCGTCCTGGGACCGCTCTTCGGGGAAGGAGCCATCGCATGGCCGACACTCAGCATCTGGCCAAGGCCGCGGACGAGCCTGCCGACAAGACAGTGCCGGGCGCGGCGGAGGAAGCCTCCGACCCGAACTTCATGACCTCGCTGGCCCGCGGGCTGTCGGTGATTCGCGCTTTCACGGAGCGGGAGCCGAACCTGACCATCGCCGACATCGCCAAGATCACCGGCCTGCCGCGGGCGGCGGCACGGCGCTGCCTGCTGACGCTGATGCAGCTGGGCTATGCCGGATCGGACGGCAGGACCTTCCATCTGCGGCCGAAGATCCTGGCGCTGGGCTATTCCTTCCTGTCGTCGGCGCCGCTGGCGACGATCCTCGACCCGCTGATCGAACAGGTCAGCGGCGCGGTGCAGGAATCCTGCTCCGCCGCCGTGCTGGACGAGGACGACGTGGTCTATATCGCCCGCGCGGCGACCAAGCGGATCATGTCGGTCGGGCTGAATGTCGGCAGCCGCCTGCCCGCCTATTGCACCTCGATGGGCCGCGTCCTGCTGGCGGCGCTGCCGGAGCCGGAGCTTGACGCCTATTTGGCGCGGGTGCCGCTGAAGCCCTACACCGAGCGGACCATCACCGCGGCCGACGCCCTGAAGCGTGAGCTGGAGCGGGTGCGCGACCGCGGCTTCTCGCTGGTGGACCAGGAGCTGGAGCTGGGGCTGCGCTCCATCGCCGTGCCGATCCGCACCGCGTCGGGCGGCGTGGTCGCGGCGATGAACATCAGCGCCCAGGCCGCCCGCGTCACCTGCCCGGAGATGGAGGTGCAGTTCCTGCCCCACCTGACCCGCGCGGCGGAAGAGGCGCGGGTGCTGCTGGTGCGGGCGCGGGGGGTGTGAGGTGGAGGTCCGCCCTTTTGCGGACGGCGATCCACTCTCGGACATCCTGACGCTGGCGGGCAGCCGCTGCGCCGTGTCTGGCCGGCTGGAGGCTGGCGGGAACTGGGCGTTGCGCTTTCCGCCGCCGGAGATGATCAAATTCATCGCCATCATGACGGGCAACGGCTGGCTGGCGGTGGACGGGATCGATGAGCCGCGGCACCTCGACACCGGCGATGTGATCATGCTGGGCGCGGAGCGGCCCTTTCGGCTCGGCAGCGACCTTGACCTGCCGGCGGCGGACGGCGGCGTCGCCTTTGCCGCGGCGGCCGGTGATCCGACGAAGGGTGACCGGGTGACGGTCGGCAATGGCGCGGAGTTCCTGGCGGTCGGCGGGCATGTCACGCTCGATCCAATCCGTGGCCACCTGCTCCGCGACGTGTTGCCGCCGCTGATCCATGTTCGGTCGGGAGCGCCGGAGGCGCCGGCCATGCGCTGGCTGCTCGACCAGCTCGGGGCGGAATTGGCCGGAGGACGGCCGGGCACCGCCCTGGTGGCAGGACAATTGGCGCAGATGCTGTTCGTCCAGATCATCCGCGCCCATCTCGCCACATCCGGTCCGCTCGGTCACGGTTGGGCCGGCGCGTTGCGCGACGCACGCCTCGCTCCCGCCCTGCGGCTGATGCACGGTGATCCCGGCCGCGCCTGGCAACTCGGGGAACTGGCACGGGCAGTGGGCATGTCACGGACGACCTTCGCCGTGCGATTCAAGGCGGCGGCCGGGGTCGGGCCGCTCACCTATCTGCTGAACTGGCGCATGCGGCTGGCCGAGCGGGAGCTGTGCTGCGGCACGACGCCGGTGTCGGCCATCGCCCTGTCGCTCGGCTACCAGTCGGAAAGCGCATTCAGCAACGCCTTCAAGCGGACCTTCGGTTTGGCGCCGAGCCTCTACCGCAACCGGCATGCGGCAACCGGTCTTTCGGCGCGGCGGTCAGGCCTGCGCGGTGGGGCGCACGATGATCTCGTTGATGTCGACATCGGCGGGCTGGTCGATGGCGAAAGCGATGGCACGGGCGACGGCGTCCGGCGGGATCCCAAGCGCGTCGCGTGATGCGGCAAGCCGCGCCCGCACCTCCGCACTGGTGATGCCGTCGATAAAGTCCGTGCGAACGAAGCCGGGGGATATGACCGTCACCCGAAGGGTCTCGCCGGCTTCCTGCCGCAGCCCTTCGCAGATGGTGCGGACGGCGACCTTCGTTCCGGCATAGACGGCCATGGTCGGCACCGTGCGGTGTGCAGCGGTCGATGCCGTGGTGACGAAATGGCCGCTTCCCTGGGCACGGAAGACCGGCAGCGCCGCAGCGATGCCGTAGAGCACGCCCTTGATGTTGACGTCGACCATGTCTTCCCAATCCTCGACCCGCAGTTCGTCGAGCGGCGAGATCGGACCGATCCCCGCGTTGTTGATCAGGACATCGAGCCGTCCGAACCGCTCACACGCCAGCCCGACCAGAGCGGTCAGGTCATTGCGCCGACGGACATCGGTCGGCAGGAAGACCGCTTCGCCGCCGGCCTGCGCGATGCGTCGAGCCAGCGCTTCCAGCCGATCCGCCCGGCGGGCGCCGAGGACGAGCTTCGCGCCGGATGCGGCCAGACGCAGGGCCGTCGCCTCGCCGATGCCGCTGCTGGCACCGGTGATCGCCACGACCTTCGGAGTGGATGTCGAGGTGTTCATGAGTCGTCTCCGTTGTGGTGGACGGAAACGATAGACGCCGGGCGCCGAACGCTGAATGCGCCGGCGTTCGCAAGATCTGCGCGATCGTTCAGGAAATGACGGTACTCACCGCCCTACTGGATCGTATCGGGCGAGATCGCCGTCAGCGCCGCCTTGATCTTCGGCACCATGTGGTCGGCGAAGGCCCGCACCTTGGCCGGCACCAGCGCCCGGTGGGGATAGAGCACGGCAAGCGTCACCGGCTCCGGCGGGAAGTCCGGCAGAACCGGCACCAGGGCGCCACTGGCGAGATGCTCGGCCACCTCCCACAGCGGTTTCATGGCGATGCCGCGCCCGTCCAGCGCCCAGCCGGTCAGCACGTCGCCGTCGTCGGCGTCGAAGCGGCCCGACACCGGCAGCTTCACCGGCTCGCCATTCTCCAGCACGCTCCATTGATATTGCTGGGTGCCGGGGAAGCGCAGCAGCAGGCAGTTGTGGCCGGACAAGTCGGCAGGCATCGAAGGCGTCCCGCGCTCCGCCAGATAGGAGGGCGCAGCCACCAGCACGCGGCGCACATCCGCGATCTTGCGCACGACGAAGCTTGAATCCTTCAGCGTCGCCATCCGCACCGCCACGTCCACCGCCTCGCGCAGCAGATCCAGCAGATGGTCGGACAGGCGCAGCCGCACCTCCACCAGCGGGTGGGCGGCGCAGAAGTCGGGGACCAGCGGCGCCAGGATGCGGCGGCCGAAGCCCAGAGGCGCCGTCACCCGCACGCTGCCCGACGGTACGCCGGACCCGGCGGCGATGCTGCTGTGGGCGCGCTCCACCGCTTCCAGCACCTCCAGGCAGCTCTGGTAGAAGTCCATGCCGGTCTCGGTTGCCTGCAACTGCCGCGTCGTGCGGTTCAGCAGGCGGACGCCGAGATGGGTTTCCAGCTGCTGGATGCGGTGGCTGACCATGGCCGGCGACATGCGCAGGTTCCGTCCGGCGGCCGACAGGCTGCCCAGTTCGACGACGCGGACGAAGATGCGCATGTTCTCAAGCAACGCCATGCTCGCGCGGACTCCCTTTCCGGCTACGGATCGGCATCGACGCTAGCACGCACGCTGCGGCGAGGGAATTTGCGCGATGCAGCAATTCCGTCAAAAAAGAAAGCCGCCGGAGCGCATCGGCGCCCCGGCGGCTTTCGTCAGACGGTCAGGATCGTCAGACCAGAACGGTCTCGCTCTCGTCCACCGGCAGGTCCAGCGTCTCCTCGAACTCGGTGACGTTGTCGATGTCGGTGCCCATGGAAATGTTGGTCACCCGCTCCAGCACCAGCTCGACGACGACCGGCACCTGATACTCGTCCATCCAGGCCTGGGCCTGGGCGAAGGCGTCCTGGATGCGGTCGGGTTCGGTGACACGGATGGCCTTGCAGCCCAGCCCCTCGGCCACCGCGACATGGTCGACGCCATAGACGCCGATCTCCGGCGCGTTGATGTTCTCGAAGGACAGCTGCACCTGGAAGTCCATCTGGAAGGCGCGCTGCGCCTGCCGGATCAGGCCGAGATAGGCGTTGTTCACCAGCACATGGATATAGGGCAGCTTGTGCTGGGCGCCGACCGCCAGTTCCTCGATCATGAACTGGAAGTCGTAGTCGCCGGACAGGGCGACGATGCGCCGCTTCGGATCGGCCACCCGCACGCCCAGCGCCGCCGGCAGGGTCCAGCCCAGCGGGCCGGCCTGGCCGCAGTTGATCCAGTGCCGCGGCTTGTAGACGTGCAGGAACTGCGCGCCGGCGATCTGCGACAGGCCGATGGTGGTGACGTAGGTGGTGTCCTGGCCGAAGGCGCTGTTCATCTCCTGATAGACGCGCTGCGGCTTCATCGGCACCTGATCGAAGTCGCTGCGGCGGTGCATCGACCGCTTGCGGCCCTGGCAGTCCTTGACCCAGCCGCCGAGGTCCTTGAACTTGCCGGCGGCCTTCCACTCCTTCGCCACCGCGATGAACATGTCCAGCGCCGCGCCGGCGTCCGACACAATGCCGAGGTCGGGCATGAACACCCGGCCGATCTGGGTCGGCTCGATGTCGACATGCACGAACTTGCGGCCCTTGGTGTAGACCTCGACCGAGCCGGTGTGGCGGTTGGCCCAGCGGTTGCCGATGCCCAGCACGAAGTCGGACTTCAGCATCGTCGCGTTGCCGTAGCGGTGGGCGGTCTGCAGACCGACCATGCCGGCCATCAGCGGATGGTCGTCGGGGATGGTGCCCCAGCCCATCAGGGTCGGGATCACCGGCACGCCCAGCAACTCGGCGAACTCCACCAACTTGTCGGAGGCGTCGGCGTTGATGATGCCGCCGCCGGCCACCACCAGCGGACGCTCCGACGCCGCGAACATCGCCAGCGCCTTTTCGACCTGCTGGCGGGTCGCCGCCGGCTTGTAGACCGGCAGCGGCTCATAGGCCTCCTCGTCGAACTCGATCTCGGCCATCTGGACGTCGATCGGCAGGTCGATCAGCACCGGGCCGGGACGGCCGCTGCGCATCAGGTGGAAGGCCTGCTGGAAGACGTAGGGCACCTGGGCCGGCTCCAGCACGGTCAGCGCCCACTTGGTCACCGGCTTGGCGATGTCCGGCACGTTGATGGCCTGGAAATCCTCCTTGTGCAGCCGGGCGCGCGGCGCCTGTCCGGTGATGCACAGGATCGGGATCGAATCCGCGATCGCCGAATAGAGGCCGGTGATCATATCGGTGCCGGCCGGGCCGGAGGTGCCGATGCACACGCCGATGTTGCCGGCATTGGCCCGTGTATAGCCCTCGGCCATGTGCGAGGCGCCCTCCACATGGCGGGCCAGGACATGGCGCATCGTGCCGCGCCGCTGCATCGCCGCATAGAAGGGGTTGATCGCGGCGCCGGGGACGCCGAAGCAGACGTCGATGCCCTCCCGCTCCAGCACCCGCACCGCCGCTTCCGCCGCCGTCATTCTCGCCATCGCTCGACTCCTCACCAAACGCGATTATTCCCAGGGACAGCTAAGCGCGCGGATGGTGGGTGCGGCAAATCAATGGGTTGCCTTTTCCACAGGCTGGAAAGCGGCGCGAACGGGGGAGAGCGCGTCAGCTGCCGCGATAGGTGGAATAGGCCCAGGGCGAAACCAGCAGCGGCACATGGTAATGCTGGGCGGAGTCCTTGATGCCGAAACGCAGCGGAACCTCGTCGATGAAGTCCGGTCCGTCGCCGGAAATGACACCGCTGCGGCGGAAATACTCGCCGGCCATGAACAGCAGCTCATAGCGTCCGGGTTTGAAATCCTCGCCCTGAAGTGCGGGGGCATCGAGCCGGCCGTCGGCGTTCGTTGTGAACTCGCCGAGGACGGTGCCGCTGTCGAGCGCCGTCAATCGGATGCGCATGCCCGGTGCCGGACGGCCCGCTGCGATGTCGAGGACGTGGGTGGTCAGGCGGCCCATGGGGTGGTCTCCATTCTGCGCGTTGTCGGCGTTAGACCCCCACCTAACCTCCCCCGCTGGGCGGGGGAGGGACTGCCGCTGAACGCCGACAAAGGTCTGATCCCCTCCCCCGCCCAGCGGGGGAGGGTCAGGGTGGGGGCATCGTCAGCCGACGACATCTCACACCCCACAGCTTAAGCGCATCCACATCACAAGCCCACCCCGCGAAATCCGGAAACTGTCTTCATCCCCGCGCCCAATCCGCCGATTGAACCCCCTGCCGCCAATGGCTTAGCGTAGTCCCCGCTTCGACCGCAGCGAGCGAGACGACGATGACCGAGCCCGCCTATCCCCGCGACATGATCGGCTATGGCGCCACCCCGCCGCAGGCCAACTGGCCGGGCGGCGCCCGGGTGGCGGTACAGTTCGTCATCAATTACGAGGAGGGCGGCGAGAACTGCGTCCTCCACGGCGACGCCGCGTCGGAGGCCTTCCTGTCGGAGATCGTCGGCGCCCAGCCGATTCCCGGCGCGCGCCACATGAACATGGAGTCGATCTACGAATACGGCTCGCGCGCCGGCTTCTGGCGGCTGCACCGCCTGTTCACCGAGCGCAATCTGCCGGTCACCGTCTACGGCGTCGCCATGGCGCTGGAGCGCAATCCGGAGGTGGTCGCCGCGATGAAGGCCGCCGGCTGGGAGATCGCGACCCATGGCTGGCGCTGGATCGACTATCAGCATCTGCCGGCCGAGGTGGAGCGCGAACACATGCTGCGCGCCATCGACGTCCACACCCGCGTCACCGGAGAGCGCCCGCTCGGCTGGTATCTCGGGCGCTGCAGCCCCAACACCTGGCGGCTGGTCGCCGAGGAAGGCGGCTTCGTCTACAACGCCGATTCCTATGCCGACGACCTGCCCTATTGGGACGACAGCCATGGCCGGCCGCAGTTGATCGTGCCCTACACGCTCGACGCCAACGACATGCGCTTCGCGACGAACCAGGGCTTCAACAGCGGCGACCAGTTCTTCGCCTATCTGAAGGACAGTTTCGACACGCTCTATGCGGAGGGGGAGACGGCGCCGAAGATGATGTCGGTCGGGCTGCACTGCCGTCTGGTCGGTCGTCCCGGACGCGCGGCGGCGCTGGCGCGCTTCCTCGACTATGTGCGCAGCCATGACAAGGCGTGGGTGGCGACGCGGCTGGACATCGCCCGCCACTGGATCGCCGAACACCCCTACACCGCGAAGTGAGAGCGCAGATGCCCTACAGCCTGGACGATCTGAACCGCATGGACCGCGCCGCCTTCGTCGCGGCGCTGGGCGCGGTGTTCGAGGAAAGCCCCTGGGTGGCCGAAGCCGCCTGGGACAAACGCCCATTCGCCGATGCTCCCGCCTTGCGCGCCGCGATGACGAACATCGTCCGCCATGCCGGGTCGGAGCGGCAGCGTGCCCTGATCCTGTCGCACCCCGACCTTGCCGACCGCGCCAGCCGCCCGGCCAACCTGACCGCCTTCTCGCAGACCGAGCAGGCGAAGGCGGGGTTGAACGAGTTGACCGAGGCGGAGGCGCAGGAACAGCGAGACCTGAACCGCGCCTATCGCGAACGCTTCGGCTTCCCCTTCATCATGGCGGTGCGCTTCAGCAGCAAGCAGGAAATCCTGGCGGCAATGCGCAGCCGTGTGGCGAATGACCCGGACGTGGAGTTCGGCCGGGCGCTGGAGGAGATCTACAAGATCGCCGGTTTCAGGTTGGACGATCTGGTGGATGCCCCCCTCTCCCCCCCGGGGAGAGGGATGGGGTGAGGGGGAAACGTCGCAGGATTTTTGCAAAGGTCCCGCCGCGCATCCCCCTCACCCTAACCCTCTCCCCGCTTTCAGCGGATCTTCGATCCGCCTGTCGCGTCAGCGCAAACTTCGTTTGCGCGTGAGCGGGGGGAGAGGGGATCCTCCAAAAACAGAAAAGCGCGCCGCCCCAACCGGAGCGGCGCGCTTTTTCATCCAATATTCCCTACGCTTCCATCGCCTTGACGACCTCTTCGGTGACCTTCTTCGCATCACCGAACAGCATCATGGTGTTGGGGCGGAAGAACAGCTCGTTCTCGACGCCGGCGTAACCGGCGGCCATGCCGCGCTTGATGAAGAACACCGTCTTGGCCTTCTCCACGTCGAGGATCGGCATGCCGTAGATGGCGCTCGACGGGTCGGTCTTGGCGGCCGGGTTGGTCACGTCGTTGGCACCGATGACAAAGGCCACGTCGGCGGTGCCGAAGTCGCGGTTGATGTCCTCCAGCTCGAACACCTCGTCGTAGGGCACGTTGGCTTCGGCCAGCAGCACGTTCATGTGACCGGGCATGCGGCCCGCCACCGGATGGATGGCGTACTTCACGTCGACGCCCTCATGCTTCAGCGCATCGGACATCTCGCGCAGCGCATGCTGAGCCTGGGCCACCGCCATGCCGTAACCCGGCACCACGATCACCGACTGGGCGTTCTTCATGATGTAGGCGGCATCCTCGGCCGAACCGGCCTTGACCGAGCCCTGCGGACCCTTGGCCTCGCCGCCGGCCGCCGCAGCCTCTCCGCCGAAGCCGCCGAGGATGACGTTGAAGATCGAGCGGTTCATGCCCTTGCACATGATGTAGGACAGGATCGCGCCCGACGAACCGACCAACGCACCGGTGATGATCAGCAGGTTGTTCTGCAGGGTGAAGCCGATGCCGCAGGCCGCCCAGCCCGAATAGCTGTTCAGCATCGAGATGACCACCGGCATGTCGGCGCCGCCGATCGGCAGGATCAGCAGGAAGCCCAGGGCGAGGGCGACCGCCACGATCAGCCACATCGCCGCGTCGGCATTCGACTGCACCAGCCAGCCGATCAGGATGACGGTCAGCACGCCCAGCGCCGCGTTCAGCGGATGCTGCATCGGGAAGACCAGCGGCTTGCCGGTGACCAGACCCTGCAGCTTGGCAAAGGCGACGATGGAGCCGGTGAAGGTGATCGCACCGACCGCGGTGCCCAGCGCCATCTCGATCAGCGAGCCCTTGGCGATGGCGCCGCGGACGCCGATGCCATAGGCCTCCGGCGAATAGAAGGCGGCGAGCGCGACGAAGACGGCGGCCAGACCGACCAGCGAGTGGAAGGCGGCGACCAGCTGCGGCAGCGCCGTCATCTCGATCTTCTTGGCGACGACGTAGCCGATGGCGCCGCCGATGGCGATGCCCAGCACGATCATCCAATAGGACTGGACGATGGGCGAGGCCAGCGTGGTCAGGATGGCGATGGTCATGCCGACCATGCCGTAGATGTTGCCCTGGCGCGAGGTCTCCGGGCTGGACAGCCCGCGCAGCGCCATGATGAAGCAGATGGAGGCGACGAGGTATAGAAGGGCCGACAAGGTTTCCATGGTCTTACTTGCCCTTCTTCTTGAACATGGAGAGCATGCGCTGGGTCACGAGGAAGCCGCCGAAGATGTTGACGGATGCCAGGATGACGGCGAGGAAGCCCAGGACCTTGGAGAAATCCAAACCGGCGGGTCCGGCGGCGATCAGGGCGCCGACGATGATGACCGACGACACGGCGTTGGTGACCGCCATCAGCGGCGAGTGCAGGGCCGGGGTGACGCGCCAGACGACGTAGTAGCCGACGAAGCAGGCCAGAACGAGCACCGTCAGGCCGGTGACGAAGAAGCTGCCATGGCCGCCGGCGGCCTCGGCGACGGGCTGGGACGAATGGGCCACCTGAGCGGCCAGCAGATCGACCTGATTGCTCAGGTTCGCCAGGGTTTCACGGAATGCGGCGATGTTGCTTGCGGGATCCGGGTGTTCCATGGGATCCGCCTCCTCACGCGGGTTGCGCTTCGCGGGCGTCCGCGAAGGCAGGATGCACGATGGCGCCGTCGCGGGTCAGCGCGATGGCCTTGACGATCTCGTCGTCCCAATTGACGGCCACGCCGGTGTCCTTGCCATGCAAGGAAGTCAGCAGCGCCAGCAGGTTCTTGGCGTAGAGCAGCGAGGCGCTCTCGGCGATGCGGCTGGCGTAGTTGGCATGGCCGACGATCTTCACGCCGTTGGCCGTGGTCACCACCTCGCCCAGCTTGGCGCCCTCGACATTGCCGCCCTGCTCCACCGCCAGATCGATGATGACCGAACCCGGCTTCATCGACGCCACATGCTCCGCCGTCACCAGGATCGGCGCCTTGCGGCCGGGGATCAGTGCGGTGGTGATGACGAGGTCCTGCTTCTTGATGTGCTCGGCCACCAAAGCCGCCTGCTGGCGCTTGTAGTCGTCGGACATCTCCTTGGCGTAGCCGCCGGCGGTCTCAGCCTGCTTGAACTCGTCGTTCTCGACGGCGACGAAGCTGCCGCCCAGCGACTGCACCTGCTCCTTCACCGCCGGGCGCACGTCGGTGGCCGAGACGATGGCGCCGAGGCGCTTGGCGGTGGCGATGGCCTGCAGGCCGGCGACGCCGACGCCCATGATGAAGGCGCGCGCCGGCGGAACGGTGCCGGCGGCGGTCATCATCATCGGGAAGGCGCGGCCATATTCCGAAGCGGCATCCACCACGGCCTTGTAGCCGGCGAGGTTGGCCTGGGAGGACAGCACGTCCATGACCTGGGCGCGGGTGATGCGCGGCATGAACTCCATGGCGAAGGCGTTCACGCCGGCATCGGCATAGGCCTTCACATGGTCGCGGCTGTTGTGGGGGTTGAGGATGGCGAACAGCAGCGCGCCCTTGCGCATCAGCGCCAGCTCGTCCTCACCCCCTTCGGCGGCGATCAGCGGACGCTGCACCTTCAGCACGATGTCGGCATCGGCCAGCGCCGACGCCTCGTCGGCAGCGATGGACGCCCCCGCCGCCTCATAGGCCGCGTCGGTGATGCTGGAGCCGAGGCCGGCCCCGCTCTCCACCACCACGTCCAGACCGAGAGTTTTGAATTTCTTGACGGTTTCGGGAGACGCTGCGACGCGGCGCTCGCCCGGGCGGCGCTCCCTGGGTATCGCGATCTTCATGTCGTTTGCTTTCGAAGGCCGGCCATGGCGGCGGGCAGAATCCACCCGCGTCCAGATCAAGGCGGACTAGCGCCGAAGCGGCAAAGTCGGGCGGGCCGGCAACCGGTTTGCGCCGGCCCCACCGGCACTGGTCACTGGTTGGCGACGACCGGGAAGTCCCAGCTTTCGGCGGCAGAGGCCGCGATGGGCAGCTCGCCAGCCGACTGATTGTCCACCGGCAGATCTTCCAACTGGCGGCGGATCAGGTCGCGGACGCTGACGACGCCGACCAGGGTCGTGCCCTCCAGCACCGGGACGTGGCGGATGCCGTGCTCGTCCATCAGGCTCAGCACATGGCGTACCGAATCCGACGGGTTGCAGCAGTAGGGATCGCGCGTCATCAGCGCCGATACCGCCTGCTCCAGGATGCCGGGTCCGCGGTCGACCAGCGCGCGGACCACGTCGCGTTCGGAAATGACGCCGACCACCGTGTTGCCTTCGGTGCGGCAGACGTCCTTGACCACCAGCGCGCCGGTGTTCTCCGCCTTCATCAGGCGCAGCGCGGTGGCGACCGTCTCGTTGATGCGCACCATGCCGATGCGCGTGCCCTTCTTGCGGAGAATGTCCTCGACCTTCATGGCGCTCCTCCCCCTGTTCGATGCGGCCGGCCCCGTGATCCTTCGGACCCGGCGCCGGCCGTGCCACTGTCTTGATTACTGGGCCGCGACCACTTCGGGGGCGGAGGCGGGAGCCGCCGCGGGCTGCGGCCGGCTGTAGCAGCCGGCGTTCTCGCCCCGCTGCTTCACCAGCGCCAGCACCACGTCGATGGTCGGCGTCGGCACGCCCACCATGCGGCCCATCTCCTGCACCACCGACAGCAGCGGATCGATCTCCATCGGCCGGCCGCGCTCCAGGTCCTGCAGCATGGAGGTCTTGTGCGCGCCCACCGCGGCGGCACCGTTGATGCGGCGTTCCACGTCGACGCGGAAATGGACGCCGAGCTTGTCGCCGATGTCCTTGGCCTCCAGCATCATCGCCTTGGCGACGGCGCGGGTGTCCGGATCGCCGCAGATGCCTTCCAGCGTGCCGTGGGTCAGCGCGCTGATCGGGTTGAAGCACAGGTTGCCCCACAGCTTCAGCCAGATCTCGTCGCGAATGCGGTCGAGCACGGGGGCGCGCAGGCCGCCGGCCTCCATCGCCTTGGACAGGGCGACGACACGCTCCGACTTCGATCCGTCGGGTTCGCCGAGCGAGAACTTGTCGCCATAGACATGCTGGATGACGCCGGGCTCCACCACCTCGGTCGCCGGATAGACGACACAGCCGATGGCGCGTTGCGGACCCAGGCCGTTCCACTGCACGGCGCCCGGATCGACCGTCTCCAGCGTACGGCCGTCGAACTCGCCGCCGGTGCCATGGAAATACCAATAGGGAATGCCGTTGACGGCGGTGACGACGGCGGTGTCGTCACCCAGCAGCGGTTGCATCGCGGGCACGACACCGGGGACGGAGTGGGCCTTCAACGCGACGATCACATAGTCCTGCGGGCCGAGCTCGGCCGGGTTGTCGGTGCAACGGGGGTGGACGACGGTCTTCTCCTCCCCCATCAGCAAGGTGACGCCGTTCTCGCGCATCGCCGCCAGATGCGCACCGCGCGCCACCAGACTGACTTCGGCACCCGCCTGGTGCAGGCGCACGCCGAGATAGCCGCCGATGGCCCCGGATCCGTAGATGCAGATCTTCATGCCGGATTCCCCTCTCCCCCGATTTCACTTTTTGAATGCTGTGGGGCTGGACGACGCCAGCCTGCCCACACCGGCCGCATCCATCGGCAGACCGGTTGCTTTGCAGCGGCATCCAACAGTCTGTCGCGCAAACTGTGTTTGGAGTTTGGTATACCACATACCGTATGTCAATGCGGAATGTGGGGGGTTGCGGCAGAAGATTGCGGATCCGGGCGCCTACCCGATCGAATCAGGCTCCTTTCGCAAAGAAGTAGAGGGTCAGTGCCGTTCCGATGATGACCACCAGCGTTTTCAACAGCTTCGGGTCGACCCGCTTGGCCCCCATGGCGCCGGCATAGCCGCCGGCGATCGCCGCGACCGCCATCGCCAGCGTTTCCGGCCAGGACACCGCCCCGGCGACGATGAAGGTCCCGACCGCCGCGGCGTTCATCAGCATCGCCAGCAACAGCCGCAGCCCGTTCATGGCGTGGATGTCGCGCAGCCCGAACAGGGTCAGCGCCGCCAGCATCAGGAAGCCGATGCCGCCGCCGAAATAGCCGCCATAAATGGAGATCAGGAACTGAACCACCAGCACGCTGCGCCCGCCCAGCCGCAGCCTGGACACGATGCCGGGCGCATAGGCGCCGATGGCGAAGACGGCTGTCGCGAACAGCAGCAGCCACGGCACGAAGCGGGCGAACACCGCATTCGGCGTCAGCAGAAGAAGCAGAGCGCCGATCAGCCCGCCGACAAGGCTGAGCGCGGCGAAGACCGGGACATTCACCTGCCCGCCCGCCGCGATCTCCCGCCGGTAGGCCCAGCTGCTGGCCGCCTGTCCGGGAAACAGCGCCACAGTGCTGGAGGCATTGGCGGCGACAGGCGCCACCCCGGCGAACAGCAGGGCCGGAAAGGTGATGAAGGCGCCGCCGCCGGCAACGGCGTTCAACGCGCCCGAGGAAAAAGCCGCCAGCATCAGGACGACGATACCCAGCATGATCGATCCACCCCTTTCGATCGGTGTTGACGGTGCAAGTCGTATTCTGTATACAGAATATCAGCCTTTGAAGCGGGCTCTGCCGGGACGGGTGGTTTGTGACGCTCACCTCCTCGAGCAGTTCACGAAACAGCCTCCCAAAACGCGACAAACCGACACCGGGACCAATGCGGTGGTCCCGATGCCGGCTTGTCGTGCCGATTGGCGGTGAATTCGGCGGTGAAAGATGCCGCCCTTTATCCGGAGTCCCGGTTGGCCCCCCGGTCAGCGGGGACTCCCCTTTCCTTTCAGTCGGCGCCCTCGGTGGCCAGCTTGCCGCCGACCGGCTGGACGGTGTCCTCGGCGATCTGACGGGCACGCATCGGCTTCAGGACGAACAGGGCCATGAAGGCGGCGATGGCATTGACCGCGGCGGCGAAGAAGAACACCGTCTGCCAGGACCCGCTGGACGCCACGATGATGTTGGCGAAGGGAACGACCAGCGAGGCGGTACCCTTGGCGGTGTAGAGCAGGCCGGCGTTGGTGGTGGCGAACTTCGACCCGAAGCTGTCGGCGCAGCAGGACGGGAACAGGCTGTAGATCTCGCCCCAGGCGAAGAACACCAGACCGGTCAGGATGACGAAGCCGACCGGATGATGGCCCCACTGGTTCAGCGCCAGGATGCCGACCGCTTCGATAGCGAAGGCGACGAACATGGTGTTTTCACGACCGATATGATCCGACACCCAGCCGAAGAAGGGACGGGTCACGCCGTTCAGCACGCGGTCGATGGTGAGCGCGAAGGTCAGCGCCGGCAGGGTCAGGCCCATGATGCTGACGGGAGCGCCGTCGAGGTGGAAGTCCTTGGCGATCGGGCCGAGCTGGGCGGTGGCCATCAGACCGCCGGCGGCGACCATGACGAACATCAGGTACATCACCCAGAAGACCGGCGACTTCAGCGTCTCCTGCGGGGTGTAGTTGCGGCGGCTCTGGTTGATGGTGGCCTTGTTCTTCGGCAGCAGGGCCGGGTCGGCTTCCTTCAGGAACCAGGCCAGCGCGAAGACGATCAGGCCCTGGCCCAGACCGAACACCAGGAAGGTCTGCTCGAAGCCCGAGGTCTGGATCATGGTGGCGATCGGCACGACCGTCAGCGCGGAACCGGCACCGAAACCGGCAGCCGTCACGCCGGCGGCCAGACCGCGGCGATCCGGGAACCACTTCAGCGCGTTGCCGACGCAGGTGCCGTACACGCCGCCGGCGCCGATGCCGCCGATGGCCGCACCGAGGTACAGCAGCGCCAGAGAGTCGGCCATCGAGTTGATGACCCAAGCCAGCGCGCAAAGGATGCCGCCGACCACAACGACGATGCGGGGACCGAACTTGTCGACGAACCAGCCTTCGACCGGCACCAGCCAGGTTTCGGTCACGACGAAAATGGTGAAGGCGACCTGAATGGCGGCACGGCCCCAATGGTACTTTTCATCGATGGGGTTGACGAACAGCGTCCAGCCATATTGCAGGTTCGCGATCATCGACATGCAGATCACGCCGATGACCAACTGCATCCAGCGGCCGCCGAGCGGTGCTCCCTGCGCCTCCGAATTCGTATGCTGCATCTTCTATCTCCTCCTAGGAAGCGGTTCTCTGCCGATTCGGGCGTCGCTTCTGTTTTGATGCTTAGGCGTTACTTTTGGCGTCTTCTTAGATGCTTTCAGAGATTTGACGCTGTTGTTCGCTTGTGCTTGGCAGCGCGGCGAGGATGCGGCCTCGGGGCGCTGCCAGGATCGGGTGACGGGTTTCGCCCCCCACCAGTTCGGTGCGGTCCCGGTCGATGCTGGGGTCCGATCTGGAATTTTCAATATGGTATACCAGATGCCTGACACCTGACAAGCGATTAGTAGAAGGGGCGAACTGTTTCTGCAGGCTGCATTCGCTTATGAGCCGGAGGCGACAATCGCATTTTGATTTTCCGGCACGCGGAAAGCGGGGCGGCGCCGCTTTCAGCCGGACAATCTATTGGCATATGGTATGCCAGTCCCGACGGCATGGTTCGGCCCGGCAAGTTGCCGGCCGGCATGGTCTCCGCCGCCGGTGCTGACGCCCTTCCCGGCAGAACCCATATTGATAAGGAGTCGACCGCCATGGACCAGCAGCAGAACATCGAGATCGTCGTGGCGCGTGACGATGCCGATATCGCCGCCAGCTACCCGGTCATGAAGGAGCTGCGGACCCACATGACCGACCCCGAGGCCTACCGCGCGCAGATTAGCCGGCAGATGGACGACGGCTACAACCTCGCCCTTCTGCGGCTGGACGGCGAGATCGCCGGCTGCGGCGGCTTCCGCGTCCATGAAACGCTGTCGCGCGGTCGCTATATGTATGTGGAGGATCTGGTCACCAGCTCCGCCAAGCGGTCCTACGGGCTGGGCGACAAGCTGTTCGACTGGCTGGCGGGCGAGGCGCGGGAGCGTGGCTGCGCCCAGATGGAGATCATCTCCGGCATCCAGCGCGGCGAGGCCCACCGCTTCTATCACCGCAAGCGGATGACCATCAAAAGCTTCCAGCTGGTACTGCCGCTCGCCTGACCGGGCCAAATGCCTGATCGGTCGAAAGGCCCGATTGGGGTAAAAACGAAAAAGACGGCCTGGAACGGCCGTCTTTCTCAAAAATCGGGGATGTGAACCCGCGGATCAGAAGGCGCGGGGGAAGCTCGCCCAGGCCGGGCCCGGCGGCAGTTCGTCTTCCGGTTCCTTGAGATCGGCTTCGGTCGGGTTGGCGAGGCGAAGCGGCGCGGAAGAGAAATCGCGCTGCGACTTGCCGGCGGCCGCGATCTGCATCGACAGAATATAATGGACCGTGCCGCCGAAGACGGACAGCACAAGCGCCAGAACCAGCATTTCCAACATGTTCATCGCTCCAGTGTCTCGGTGGGGTGCTTTTTTTGTTTGGTCGGCTTCGGCGTGACCATTCTGTTATGACGCGCCGCAGCATAAGCTTCAAGTTTTTTGGTATACAAGGTACACGATGCCGGACATGCGAATACCGCATGCCTCCGGTGTTTCGTGTGCATAACAAACATACCGCACATCAAACATTTTGCCTCTTGTGCTTTGGCATTACGGTCCCAACAGAGTGATTCCGATTGCGCTGCACCATCGCTTACGCCGACATAGAAATTGTTTGCGTGGCGTACTGTATTTGGCATACCATATTCAAAGCACGACGCCCGGCCGGGCGCCTTGCCGCCCCGAGGGGAGCCGCCCGACAGACGGTCTTCCTGCCAGCCGCCAGCCGATCAGGAGTCACGCCATGAAGGTCGAACATATCCTGCGCACCAAGGAATCCCGCGTCGTCGCCGTGCGGACCAGCGCAACGGTCGCCGAGGCCGTCAAGCTGATGAAGGCGGAGAACATCAGCGCCCTGATCGTCAAGGATGTCTGCCGCACCGAAGGCAACACGCTGGCCGGCGTGCTCTCGGAGCGCGACGTCGTCCATGCCCTGCTGGAGCGCGGCGGCTCGCTGCTGTCCATGCCGGTGTCGCAGCTGATGACGCGGCAGCCGGTGACCTGCACCCCGTCGGACAGCGTCCAGCAGGCGCTGCAGCTGATGGACAAGCACCATATCCGCCATCTTCCGGTTCTGGAGGACGGCCATCTGGTCGGCGTCGTCAGCGCGCGCGACTTCACCCGCCTGCATCTGCAGGAGCTTGAAGGCACCGTCGCCTCGGTCGCCGAGCCGCCGCCGGCCACAACCTTCGCCCACTGAACCATTCCCCGACCATGGCGCCGCCGGCACATCCTGTCCGGCGGCGCCTTTCCTATGGGAGAGGCCGCCCCGTGACCACCCTGATCTTCACCCATCCCGACTGCTTCGCGCACGACACCGGCCCCGGCCATCCGGAGGCGCCGGAACGGCTGGCCGTCGTGTGGCAAGTGCTGGACCGGCCGGAGTTCCGCGACCTGGAGCGCCGGTCCGCCCCCGAGGCCGATGTGGAGCAGCTGTCGCGCGTCCATGACCGCGCTTATGTCGATGCCGTGCTCGCTGCGGTGCCGGCCGACGGGTATCAGCGGCTGGACGGCGACACGCTGCTGTCGCCGGGGTCGCGCGGCGCCATCCTGCGCGCCGCCGGATCGGTCTGCGCCGCGGTGGACGCGGTTCTGGCCGGCGAGGCGACCAACGCCTTCTGCGCGGTGCGCCCCTGCGGCCACCATGCCGAACCGGCCCGCGCCATGGGCTTCTGCGTCTTCAACAACATCGCCGTCGGGGCCGAGCATGCCCGCAAGACCCATGGGCTGAGCCGCGTCGCCGTGGTCGATTTCGACGTGCATCACGGCAACGGCACCCAGGCGATGTTCGCCGACGACCCCGACCTGTTCTTCGCCTCCACCCATCAGTCGCCGCTTTATCCCGGCACCGGCAATTCATGGGAGCGCGGCGTCGACGGCAACATCCTGAATCTGCCGCTGGAGCCCTACAGCGGCTCCGTCGAATTCCGCCAGGCGGTGGAGCGCGCCATCCTGCCGGCGCTGGAGGCATTCCAGCCGGAATTGCTGCTGATCTCCGCCGGCTTCGACGCCCACAAGCGCGACCCGCTGGCCCAGCTCGGCTTCACCGCCGAGGATTTCGAATGGGTAACGCGCAAGCTGGTCGAGCTTGCCGACCGCGTCTGTGGCGGCCGGGTGGTGTCTGCGCTGGAGGGCGGCTATGACGCGACCGGACTGGCG
This sequence comes from Azospirillum sp. B2RO_4, assembly GCF_051124815.1. Lineage (NCBI taxonomy): Bacteria > Pseudomonadati > Pseudomonadota > Alphaproteobacteria > Rhodospirillales > Azospirillaceae > Azospirillum > Azospirillum sp. B2RO_4. Next base: position 637,684 of record NZ_CP118487.1, read on the forward strand.
GAAGGCTGCGCCGCCCATCTGACGGCGCTGATGCGGGCATAACGCCCGCATTCCGACCTCCCCGTCAATCCGCCGCCAGCCCCACCCCGCACTCCCGCGCCCAGTCGAGCAGCCGGGCGGTCGCACCGTCCGGCGCCGGCCGCTGCAGCGTCGCGGTTCCCAGCACAACGGCGCCGTTGCTGCCGTCGATGGTCAGCAAATCGCCGGTGCGCACCGTCACCTCGCCAGCCCGCATCACCCCCTCTTCCAGGTCGATGCGCAGCCCGCGGGCACCGCAGACACAAGGGCGGCCCATGCCGCGGGCGACGGTGGCGGCGTGGCTGGTGAAGCCGCCGCGCGCGGTGACGATGCCGACGGCGGCCTGCATGCCATGGATGTCCTCCGGCGAGGTTTCCGGCCGGCACAGGATCACCGGCGCGCCGCCACGCGCCAGCCGCTGCGCGTCCTCCGTCGTGAAGGCGGCCCGCCCGGTCGCCGCCCCAGGCGAGGCGGGGAGCCCGGTCGCGATGGCGGCGGCCAGCGCCTCCGGCGTCAGGGTCGGGCGCAGCAACTCGTCCAGCGCCTGCGGATCGACGCGGCTCACCGCCTCGTCGCGGGTGATGATCCCCTCCTCCGCCATGTCGACGGCGATGCGGACGGCCGCTTCGGAAGACCGCTTGCCGCTGCGCGACTGCAGGATGAACAGGCGCCCGCCGTCCACGGTGAACTCGATGTCCTGCATGTCGCCGAAGGCGCGTTCCAGCCGTTCGGCCACCGCGCAAAGCTCCGCATGGACCGCCGGCATGCGGCGCTCCATCGAGCGGTCGGGGTTGGGCTGGCTGGCGCTCAGCGGGTCGGGATCGCAGGTGCCGGACACGACGTCCTCGCCCTGGGCATCGGCCAGGAACTCGCCGCACAGGCCGGGTGCGCCGGTGGAGGGATCGCGGGTGAACAGAACGCCGGTGCCGGACTCCGGCCCGCGGTTGCCGAACACCATCGCCTGCACCGTCACAGCCGTCCCCAGATCCTCCGGAACATCGTGCAGGGCACGGAAGGCGACCGCCCGCGGGTTCATCCAGGAGCGGAAGACCGCCGCCACCGCCAGCCGCAGCTGTTCCGCCGGGTCCTGCGGAAAGGGCCGGCCGCAGCGCGTCTCGACCAGCCGCAGGAAGCGCGGCATCAGGCTGCGCCAGTCCTCCGCCGTCAGCTCGCCGTCGCGCTGAAGCCCGTTCTCCTCCTTGTATTCGTCGAGCAGCGCCTCGAACCGGTGGCCGGGCACGCCCATGACAACGCAGCCGAAACACTGGACCAGCCGGCGATAGCAGTCATAGGCAAACCGCGCATCGCCCGAGGCCGCCGCCAGCCCCTGCACCGTCCGGTCGTTGAGACCGAGGTTCAGGATGCTGTCCATCATGCCCGGCATCGACACCGCCGCGCCGGAGCGGACGGACAGCAGCAGCGGCCCGCCGCCCAAGTCCCTACCGCCCTTGCTGTCACCGAAACGCCCGCCCGCCTGCCGCTCCAGCGCCAGGACGGCGTCGTCGATCCGCTTCAGCAGCTCCGCCGGCAGCGCGTCATCCGCGCCCAGCCCGCGCCCGGCCTCCGCGGCGATGACGAAGCCCGGCGGCACCGGAATGCCGAGCGCCGCCATCTCCACCAGGCGACCGCCCTTGTTGCCCAGCCGCCCCACATCGGCCCGCCCGGCGACCAGACCGGCGGCAAGACCGGCTCCGAAAGGGACGATCATGTCATGTGCGGTCGCGAAGACGCGGGAGGCCGGGCGGCGCATCGGGGCGATGTCGGGAGCGGTGGAGGTGTTCATGATGTGCCCAACCTGGATTCAGCCGGCCCGTCGAAGGCCATCAGACGCAGCAGCCGGTGCAGTCCATCCGGATCGTCGTTTTTCCTGTCCGCCATCTTTCCGTCCGATACCCGTACCAGACGTGCCCGCTGCCCCGAACCGGGACCGCCGGCAAAAACGACGCCATCGGTAAACAGCCGCAGCAGCGGTTCGGCCCGCGCGCAGGCCGCGTCGGTGCCGCCGAGATCGACGATGGAACCGGCGCCTGCCGGCGCGTCGACCAGCAGCGCGCCCAGATCGGCGAGCCGGGTCGCGTTGGCCGAAGCCTCGACCGGCGAAATGCAGGACAGGTCGATCACCAGCCCGTCCGGCGGCAGGGCGGCGGCGAAGCCGTCCCCGGCGAACAAGGCGCTCTCGACCGCGCGGGCGTCGGGCAACAGCATCATCACCACGTCGCACGCTCCGGCCCGGTCGCGGAAGGCGCCTCGGCCATGGGGGTGGCGGTGCAGCCGGTGCCCGGCGTCGCGCAGCCTGTCCATGATCGCTTCGGCCATCTCCCCATCCCCGATGAACCCGACATCCATTCCGCGATCCTCCCGCCTCCGCGCGGAGCGCCATCATCCGGCGCCGAGCGTCAGGCTGGAGATTGATTGCTCATGTCGCGTCGCACAATAGCACGTCCGCGCAATTTTCACATCGCGGAAACCCGCCTGAGCTTGCCTAATCTTACCCAAGCCTAACACTTCCGGCGGATGTCTCCAGTGGCAAAAAGCCGCAGCCGGCCGGAATCCGGAACACCGGTCCGGCCGCCGTTTCCACCAATTGCGGCATGATCGGCGTCGGCAAGCCCTGGCCGGACACCGCCCCGCTGGCCATCGCAGCCGCCGTGTCGGCACATCGCGCCAGCCGCAGCAGGGTCATCCGGGTGGCGAAGACCAGCCGGCGACGTCCGGCCTCCTCCTCCGCCAGCAGGCGGCGCGGGGTGGCCCACAGCACGCCGACCGCCTCCCCGCCGTCGCAGACCGGCTCCTGCCCGCGCGGCGCCATGACCAGAAAGAACAAGGTGTCGAACCGGCGCGGCAGCATCTCCGGCGTGATCCAGCGGGCCAGCACCGTCATGCGGTCGAGCGCGGGCGCGACTCCGACCCGCGCCAGCGCCGCGGCGAAGCCCTCCCCCGCCGCCAGTCCGCGGCGCAGATCCGCCAGCACCGCGGAGGAAAGCGGGGCGCAGGTCGGCAGCAGGCCGCACTCCTCCACGCACTCCCGCAGGGCCGCAACCCGGTGCGCGAGGTCGGCGGGCGGATCCCCCTCCGGCCAGCGGGCGCGCCACAGCGGGTGATGGTCCGCCGCCTCCAGCCGGCCGCCGGGAAAGACGGTGGCGCCGGGGGCGAAGCGCAGGCCGGCGTTGCGTTCCATCACCAGCAGTTCCAGCCCGTCCGGGCCGTCGCGCAGCAGGATCAGCGTGGCGGCCGGATGGGGCGGAACGGGGGTGGAAGTGGCGATCTCGGACATGCCCCAGTGTCGCCGACAGGCGGTTCGGCTGTCCATGTGACGCGAAAAGAACCACTCTCACGATGCGGAATAAGGGGCGGGTGCCGTTTGACCGTCCGGCCTAGGACTTCCAGCATCCCGGCAACACCGAACCTCGCTCATCATCATTCGCCAGTCCCGCCCCTTTTCGCAAAGGGCCGGGCGGAGGAAGGCTGTCGTCATGCCGTTTCACCGCAGCACAAAGATCGTCGCCACGCTGGGTCCCGCCAGTTCTTCGGAAAGCCAGATCACGGCCCTGGCCCGCGCGGGCGTGAATGTCTTCCGCCTGAACGCCAGCCATGGCACCCAGGCCGAACATGCGGAGCGCTACGCCCGCATCCGCGCCGCCGAACAGACCCTGGGCCGGCCGATCGGCGTCCTGCTCGACCTCCAGGGGCCGAAGCTGCGGGTCGGGACCTTCGGCTCCGGGCCGGTGGATCTCGCCATCGGCGACCGCTTCCGCCTGGATCTCGACCGTGCGGCGGGCGACGGCCGCCGCGTCTGCCTGCCCCATCCGGAGGTGTTCGCCAGCCTGGAACCGGGCCTCGACCTGCTGCTGAACGACGGGCGCATCCGGCTGCGCGTGCTGGATTGCGGCCCCGACTTCGCCGAGACGGAGGTGGTGGCCGGCGGCACCCTGTCCGACCGCAAGGGCGTCAATGTGCCGGGCGCGGCGCTGGCGCTCAGCGCTTTGTCGGAAAAGGACCGCAGCGACCTCGCCTTTGGCCTCGACCTCGGCGTCGACTGGATCGGCCTCAGCTTCGTCCAGCGGCCGGAGGACATCCTGGAGGCGCGCGAGCTGATCGGCAACCGCGCCCATGTGATGACCAAGATCGAGAAGCCGGCTGCCCTGCCGACGCTGGACCGCATCATCGAGCTGTCCGACGCGGTTATGGTGGCGCGCGGCGACCTCGGCGTCGAACTGCCGCCGGAAGACGTGCCGGGCCTGCAGAAGAAGATGATCCGGCTCAGCCGCGCCATGGGCAAGCCGGTGATCGTCGCCACCCAGATGCTGGAATCCATGGTGTCGGAGCCGACCCCGACCCGCGCCGAAGCCTCCGATGTCGCCAACGCCGTCTATGACGGCGCCGACGCGGTGATGCTGAGCGCCGAATCCGCCTCCGGCCGCTATCCGGTGGACGCGGTGGCGATGATGGAGCGCATCGTCCGCCGGGTGGAGGGCGACCCGCTCTACCGCCGCATCATGGACGCCGACCATCCCAGCCCTGAGGCGACCGCCCCCGACGCGCTGACCGCCGCGGCGCGACAGGTGGCGGAAACCATCAGCGCCGCCGCCATCGTCACCTACACCACCACGGGTTCCACCACGCTGCGCGCGTCGCGTGAACGGCCGGGCGTGCCGATCCTCGGCCTCAGCTCGAACGAGGCGACGGCGCGGCGGCTGTCACTGGCCTGGGGCGTTCATGCCGTGCTGACCGACGACGTGGCGAATTTCTCGGAAATGGTTGGACGGGCGCTGACCGCCGCCGCGGAAACCGGCATCGGCAGTTCCGGCCAGTCTCTGGTGGTCACCGCGGGCGTGCCGTTCGGAACGCCCGGCAAAACGAATTCCCTGCGGGTGGTGACCATCGACGGCGACGATATGCCGAAGGTGGAGGCGGCGCAGAAGGAGGCGGTGACGGTTTGAGGTGGGGGGCTAACGCCCCCCTGACCGCGCCCTCACTCCAGGAAATCGCAATGCTTCTCGACATGCGCGGCAAGACCCATGGTGTGCTCGCGCACCAGCCGTTCGGCGAGGTCGGCGTTGCGCTCTTCCAGGGCCTTGATGATGGCGCGGTGGTCGTGGATCGAGCGTTCGGCGCGGTCCTCCTGGCCGATGGTCAGCTTGCGGATCGCCCGCATGTGGATGAACAGATTGTCGGTGACGTCCTGGATCAGCTTCGACCCGCTCAGCTGGATGATGCTCTTGTGGAAGGCGATGTTGGCGTCGGAATATTCGCTGACATGGTCCTTCGGGCTGCGCTGCTCGAAACTGCCGAACAGGTCCCACAGCTTGTGGATCTCCGCCGCGGGGGCATGTTCGGCGGCCATGCGGGCGGCCATGCTTTCCAGCGCGGCCCAGACCTGGATCATCTCGACGATCTCGGTCTTGGTCTTGCGGACGACGAAGATGCCGCGGCGCGGCTGCAGGCGAATGAAGCCCTCCTGCTCCAGCAGGGTCAGCGCCTCGCGGATCGGGGTGCGGCTGACGCCCAGCTTGTCGCTGAGCTGCCGTTCGTCCAGCCGGATCTCGCGGTCATGGTCGTAGATGTCCATCTCCGTGATCGCCTGCTTCAGCGCGTGGTAGACCTGACTGCGGAAGGTGGTTCCGGTGTCGAGGGGCTGGACGTTGAGAGCGGGAAAGGTCATGGAGTGGCTGTCCTCATGTCTCGCCGGCGGTCGCGGCGCACCCGGTAAGCCCTAGCATGGTTACGCATTAGGCTTCCGGCATTTTCGTATCCTACATACCAGATGCATGCAAGCCGTTGAAATGTCCAGGGCGACCGGCGTGGAACGCGCCAGAGGTCAACCGGAAGACGGCACGGCTGCTTTGTCGGGCGCCAGCGCGTCCAGCAGCGGCGCCAGCGCTTGCGGGTCGCGCATCGCCAGCCCCATCACCGCCACGCCCGCCGCCCCGGCAGCCCGGCATTCGGCCACCCTGCCGGCGTGGTCGATGCCGCCCAGCCCGATCACCGGCATGCCGCGTCCTACCCACGTCCTTAGCCCGGCGGCACCCAGGCAGGGCCCATAGCCCGGCTTGCTGGCGGACGGGAAAACCGGCGACAGGGTCACGTAATCGGCCTGCCCCCTGCCGCTCTCCATCACGTCCGCGCCCTCCGAGTCGTGGAGTGAAAGCCCGATCAGCGCCCCCGGCCCCAACAGCGCACGCGCCGCCGCCGGGTCACCGCCGGACGGCAGATGCACCCCATCCAACCCCGCCGCCGCCGCCAGCGCCGGGTCGCCATGCAGGGTGACGCAGGCCCCCCACGGCCGGGCGCGTACCATCAATGCGCGAGCAAGCTCCAGCCGCTCGGCATCGGGCAAATCCTTGTCCCGCAACGACAGCCAGCGCACGCCGCAGGCGAACAGGCATTCAGCAACCTGCGGCAACGGCTGCTCGGCCAGGCGGCGGTCGGTGATGACCAGCAGCGGCGGATCGGGCAACGGCATGGGTGGAGTCCTCCTGTTCGGCCGATCATCCCCGCAACGGCTTGGCGCGTTCGACCAGACGCGGACCACCGTATTTTCCGGATCGCGGAATTCCAGCGGATTCATATGGACAATTCGCATGCATGTCACTGTGTCGACAAATGGTTCGTATTGACATAGTCAGTCAAACTGATGATCGTGAGGGAGGCATGGGGCATTTGGCATGCCAGCAACCATAAGTTGGCAGCACAAGTCCCGTCCCGCAGCCTTTATCGAACCGGACGGACGGAACCGAAAAACAGGGCCGAAGACCATACAAGTCCGGACATCCGAACAGAAGATGCCGAACAAAAGACGCCGAACAGAACATGTCGGGTGCATTGGGGAGGAAGGACATGGTGCGTGAGACGCACGGCAATACGGCCCAGGTCGCACCCTGGGGCGGGCGCTGGATGCAGCTGGCCATCGGCATCGTCTGCATGTCGATGATCGCCAATCTGCAATATGGCTGGACCCTGTTCGTCGAGCCGATCGACGACAAGCATGGCTGGGGTCGCACCGCGATCCAGGTGGCCTTCACCATCTTCATCGTCACCGAAACCTGGCTGGTGCCGGTGGAGGGCTGGTTCGTCGACAAGTTCGGCCCGCGCATCGTCGTGCTGGTGGGCGGCGCGCTGTGCGCTCTGTCCTGGGCGCTGAACGCGGTGGCGGATTCTCTGGCGCTGCTCTATCTGGCCGCGGTGATCGGCGGCATCGGCGCCGGCGGCGTCTATGGCACCTGCGTCGGCAATGCGCTGAAATGGTTTCCCGACCGCCGCGGGCTGGCGGCCGGCCTGACCGCCGCCGGCTTCGGCGCCGGCTCCGCCCTGACGGTGGTGCCGATCGCCACCATGATCGAGTCGTCCGGCTTCGAGACCACCTTCATGACCTTTGGCCTCGGCCAGGGGCTGGTGATCCTGGTGCTGGCCTGCTTCATGACCGACCCGCCCAAGCTGGGATACGGCCAGAGCCGCGGCACGGCTGCGCCGCAGCGCCGCCATTATGCCCCGCAGGAGATGCTGCGCACCCCCGTCTTCTGGATCATGTACGGCATGTTCACCATGGTCGCCGCCGGCGGCCTGATGGTGACGGCCCAGCTCGGCCCCATCGCCACCGACATGGGCCTGATCGACGCGCCGGTCAGCCTTCTGGGCCTGACCCTGCCGGCGCTGACCTTCGCCCTGTCCATCGACCGGGTGATGAACGGCATCACGCGGCCCTTCTTCGGCTGGGTCTCCGACCATATCGGGCGCGAGAACACCATGTTCATCGCCTTCACCATCGAGGCGGTCGGGGTGATGGCGCTCAGCGCATACGGCGCCGATCCGGTGGCCTTCGTCATCCTGACCGGTCTGGTGTTCTTCGCCTGGGGGGAGATCTTCAGCCTGTTTCCGGCCTGCTGCGCCGACACCTTCGGCTCGCGCTTCGCGGCGACCAACGCCGGCATGCTCTACACCGCCAAGGGCGTGGCCGCCCTGATGGTCCCCGTCGGCAACCTGATGGTGGAGGCGACCGGCAGCTGGCAGACGGTCTTCTACAGCGTCGCCATCGTCAACGCGCTGGCCGCCTTCCTTGCCCTGTTCGTCCTGAAGCCGCTGCGCGCCCGCTATATCGCGGCGGCCCGCAGCACCGCACCGCGCCTGACCACCCGGCTGGCCGACTGACCTCGTCCAATCACCTCGTCCAAGGGGGGGCCGGACGTTTCCGGCCCCTACCTGACCACCATGCGGTCGAGCAGGATTTCCTTCACCCGCACGCCGCGCAGTTCGCGGTCGAGCACGCCGGCGATGGTGCTCTTCATCAGCTTCGCCCCGTCGGCGCCGGTCAGCTGCGCGGGGTCGATCTGGCGCATCCGGTCGGACAGGCGGTCGGTGATGCGGGGGACATAGGGGTCGGCGACCTTGCCGTCTACCGACGGATCAATCTCCAGCAGGACCTTGACGTCCACCATCCGGGCATCGCCGCCGCCGAGGCTGAAGGTCATCATCGGCAGGGCGGCGTATTTCTTGTCGGGACCCGTCTGCGCCTGCGGCGCCGGAGCCCGGTTGCGGCCGGCGATCATGGCGCCGCCAGCGCCGAGCGCCGCCAGCGTCAGCAGGAGGCCGGTCAGAACGAGCGGCATCAGGGAAACCGTTTCCCCCTGCCGGTTGCGACGGACGAGCCGCAAGATCGCCTTTCCGCCCCCATGGCGGGGGTCCGATTCCCATCGGGACCATGCCCGACGAAACTCATGTTAGGCGCGCAACAAATGCCGGTCAAATGCCATTGGGGCGGCCCATATCAGCCGGCAAGGTTCAACCGGCGGGAATCACCGGCACATTGTCGATCAGGCGGGCCTTGCCCATCCAAGCGGCGGCCAGCAGGCGGGCCGGACGGGTGACGGCGGTCACCGGCTCCAGCGTTTCGGCGTCGCGCAGTTCGACATAGTCGATGGCGCCGAACCCCGCCTCGGCGATGCGGCCGCGGATGCCGGTCAGGGCGCCGTCGGGCTCCGCCCCCCGCGCCAGCGCCTCGGCCGCCGTGGTCAGCGCCCGGTGCAGTTCGGGGGCACGGGCGCGTTCGTCGGCGCTGAGATAGGCGTTGCGCGACGACATGGCGAGCCCGTCGGCCTCGCGCACCGTCGGCAGCCCTTCGACCCGCACGGGAATGTCGAGGTCGCGGGTGAAGCGGCGGATCACCATCAGCTGCTGGTAATCCTTCTCGCCGAAAACCGCGACGTCGGGCAGGGCCTGCAGGAACAGCTTGGTCACCACCAGGGAGACGCCGCCGAACATCTGCGGCCGGAAGGCGCCGCACAGCCCCTCCGCCGGGCCACCGACCGAGATGGCGGTGGCGAAGCCCTCCGGATACATGGCGCGCACGGTCGGCGCATACAGCGCGTGGCAGCCGGCCGAGGCCAGTTTGGCGGAATCGCCGCTCTCGTCGCGCGGGTAGCGGTCGAAATCCTCGTGCGGGGCGAACTGGGTCGGATTGACGAAGACGCTGGCGACCACCCGGTCGGCCAGTTCGCGGCCGCGCCGCACCAGGCCCAGATGACCGTCATGCAGCGCCCCCATGGTCGGCACCAGCGCGACGGTCAGCCCCTCCCGCCGCCAGGCCGCGACCTGGGCTCTCAGGTCCTCCACCGTCCTCAGGATCGGCAGCGGACTGGAGGTCGTGGCAGTGGTCGGCGTCATGGCGTCGGTCCTTGGCGCAGCAGGATCGGGGAGCGGCGAAATCGGGGGCACGGCGAAACCGGGCGCTGGATAACCCGCCCGACCGTTCCTGTCCAGAAAAGCTTTCCGCAGGACAGACTGTTGCCCGACCCCAAGGGTCCGACACCCGCGGCGGGGAAAGCTGCCCCCCGCCGCGGAACCGGATCAGCGCTTGATCGTGATGCCGACCAGATAGGCCAGGTTGGCCCAAGCCAGCAGCGTGGCCAGCAGGGCGGTGAAGGACGGGACGAAGACCACGGAACCGATGATGACGGCGAGCACGGCGACCAGCAGGCCGAGGGAGAGCAAAGCGATACGGGTATCGTCCATCTGATTGGCTTTCCGAAGCGGGTGACAGGGATGGCCTCCCTATTACCGCATTGCAGCGCACAAAGGGCTGATCTGCGTCAATCGACCGCGGATTCGCCAATCATATAAGCATTATATAATGAATATTTTCGTGCGGCCCGCAGCCATCGGTGCCGGAAAGCAAAAAGGCTTCGGACTTTCGTCCGAAGCCTTTTCGTGATGGTGGGCGCGACAGGGATTGAACCTGTGACCCTTCGCGTGTGAAGCGAATGCTCTCCCGCTGAGCTACGCGCCCGAACCGTGAAACTCTTACCGAACTCTTTTGCGTCGCTGCCGTCTTTCGTCGGCCACCGCCGCTGCGGTGGGCGGGTTTCTACGGCCTTCCCCACCGGGTGTCAAGCATCAGTTTAATCCCCATCTTAAAAAAGATCAGCCGACCGCAGGAGCCCCGGATCGTGCCCCAGCCCAGCCACCGCCGCCTTCCCAAACCTGTCCGGGCAGCCCTGATGGCGGCCGGCCTGTCCCTTCCCCTGCTTCCCCTCGCCGCCGCCACGGCGTCGGCGGAGCCGGTAAAGGCGACCTACCGCGTCTTCGTCGGCGGCATCACCGCACTCGACGTCGAAGCGATGCTTGAGGTGACCGGCGACCGTTACCGGATCGAGGTGTCGGCGGTGACCGGCGGCACCATCGGCCGGCTGTTCAGCTGGCGCACGGATTCGCTGACAAACGGATATGTCCGCGGCGACGACCTGCGGCCGGCCAGCCACCGCCAGACCAGCCAGCTTCGCGGCGAGCCGCGCAACGTCACCCTGACCTATGGGCCCCAGGGCGATGTCGACGCCAGCGTCTCGCCGCCGCCGGAGAAGGACGACCGCGAGCCGGTGCCGCCGGCCCTGCAGCGCGGCACCCTGGACCCGCTGAGCGCCGTGCTGGACCTGCTGTTCGCGGTCGGGGCGAGCGAAGGCTGTGACCGGTCGCTGCCGGTGTTCGACGGCCGCCGCCGCTACGACATGGTGTTCAGCGAGGTGGGGCGGCGGATCGTCGACCCGTCGCGCTATTCGGTCTTCGCCGGCGTGGCACAGCAATGCCGGGTGACCTACAAGCCGGTGGCCGGCTATGCCCAGTCATCGCCGGCAGGCCGCTTCTGGCAGCGCAGCAGCCCGTCGGACAGGCCGCCGGTCGATCTGTGGCTGGCCCCGGTCGCCGCCGGCTATCCGCCCCTGCCGGTGCGGCTGGAGACGGACAGCGATTTCGGCAGCGTGGTGGTTCACCTGACCGGCGTCACGCCGCCAGCGGCAGACCGCCGTTCCGGTGCGATGCCGCCGCCGGCGCGCTGACCGCGGCGGCCGGCATGATGCCGGCGGGAGACCGGGTGTCCAGGATCAGGTCGGACGGTGTGATGCCGGCCTGCCGCAGGGCCTCCGTCAGCGCCGGAACCGACGGCCAGAGGATGCGGCTGTCGAGTTCCAGCAGCGCGCCGTCCAGCAACGCCGCATAGCCGCCCAGCTTGCCCATATGAACGATCCGAGCCATGCGAGAAACCATGGTGGAGTTCCTTCCCATCGGCCACCGCCGTGACGCCGGCCGGGCGGCGGCATGACGCGCCGCCGCCCGACCCGCAACCGGCAGGTTCTTGATTGCTTGTTGTGCCTGCCGGTTGCGGCCAGCGTCAGCAGCAGGACTGTGGCGATGAAGGTCAGCGGACCGACCATCAGGGCATCTTCCTGCATCATGGCGCGTCCTCCCCCGGATCGACGTCCTGTCGCCCGGCGGAACCGGATCGACCCTAACAGTTTAGGGGCTTTAAAGAGCCGGCACGCGGGTCCTGAGGGATACCCCTGCTGTCCAAAGGGATAGTATCAGTGTATGCGACCATCGGTGCCGCATCCGGTACCGACCGGCTTTCAATCGAGCTCCGGCGGCGCGGTCGGCCACGAGGTGCAGTTCGTGCACCCCGACCCGCTCCCAACCGCCCTGTTCACAAGAGGCCACAATGCGCCTTCCTCCCGAGGATGGGGGATTTGTGCGCTGGCTTGCCGAACATTGGAAAGAGATCGTGCCCCGAATTGCTCCATCGCGCACCGATGGACCATGCACCATCGGCGCACGTCGAACATTTCAATCATTCGGGAAAATCAATGGCTTGGCATCTGCCAAGCAAGGTGGCGGAGGGGATGGGATTCGAACCCACGATAGGGCTTTAAACCCTATGACGGTTTAGCAAACCGTTGCCTTCAGCCACTCGGCCACCCCTCCAGCCAGTGCGGTTGCCCGTGGGGCACCGCTGGCGTGGGGAGCGTTCTAACGGCCGGCCGTAGCCTTGTCAACGCTTACGGATGCACAAATCCGCTTTTCCCGAAAATCGACAGAGAAGGACAAATCTGTATAAAATTTTAGGTACTTTTTAACGGAAGGCGGATATGATGCCACCATGAGCAATAAAAAGCCTGGGTGACGCACAACTCGGTCGCGCGGGGGCATCGCGAAGGCCCGCCCCGCCGGACAGTGACGCCGCACCCCGTCGCCGTGGAGGATGCCATGACCCTGTCACGCCGTTGCGCCGAAACGCTGATCGACCTTGTCGAGATCAAGCTGAGTTGCCTGGAGATCACCGACCGCGAGGACCAGCGCGAAAAGGAACTGCTGCAGCGCTGCGTGCAGGAACTGAACGCCGAACTGCGCGGGGAAAACGGTGCGCTTGCCAATTTCGCGGCCCCCAAGCGCCGCGGCCGGCGGCCCAAGCATCTGCAATTCCACGAACTGCACGTCGCCTGATCCCCCTGTCGCCTGAACCATCGCCGGTCGCCGCCTGACCGACCGCGGTTCCGCCTCAGCCCAAGGCCGGCTCCGCCGCCAGCACCGGCTGCATGGCCGGCGCCTCGCGCGGCAGCAGGATGGTGAAGCGGGTGCCCTGCCCCGGCCAGGACTGCACCGACACGGTGCCGCCCAGCGGGCCGGTGACGGTGTTGAACACGATGTGCAGCCCAAGACCCGACCCGCCCTGTCCGCGCTTGGTGGTGAAGAAGGGGTCGAAGACCTTCGACAGATGTTCCGGCGCGATGCCGGCGCCGTCGTCGATGAAGTCGATCCGCACCTTGTCGGCGCCATCCGGCTGGGCGGTGATCCTGATCGTGCCGGACGGCGTCTCCGACAGGCGCTCGCCGTCGCCATAGGCGTGGACGACGGCATTGATGACCAGATTGGTCAGCACCTGCCCCAGCGCGCCGGGGAAGCTGTCCATCGTCAGCTCGTCGTCGCACTCCACCGCCACCTTCAGGTTGGTGCGCTTCAGACGGGGCCGCAGCGAGAACAGCAGTTCGCGGATATAGCCGCCCAGCTCGAACACCCGCCGGTCGCCGGAGGACTGGTCGACCGCCACCTGCTTGAAGCTTTGCACCAGGGACGCCGCGCGGTCCATGTTGGCCATCAGCAGGCGGCTGCTTTCGCTCAAGCCATCCAGGAATTCCAGGAAATCCGAACGCCGCAGCGTGTTGCCGGCGAATCGGTCGCGCAGAGCCTGCGCCTGCTCGCCGATATGGCTGGCGGCGGTCAGGCCGATGCCGATGGGCGTGTTGATCTCGTGCGCCACGCCCGCCACCAGCTGGCCCAGCGAGGCCATGGTTTCGGCCTGGATCAGGCTTTCCTGTGCCTCCCGCAGGTCGGCCAGCGCCTGTTCGGCCTCCTCCCTGGCCTGGTTCATCGCCGACTCGGCGGCCTTGCGGTCGGTGATGTCGTAGAGCCAGGTCAGCAGCGCCGATTCGCCGTCCAGTTCGATGCTGTTCCACGAGGACAGCACCCAGACGACGCTGCCGTCCGGCCGGCGGAAACGGATTTCGGCGTTGCGGAAGGCGCCCTCGCGGTCGAACCGGGCGATCAGCGCCTCGCGGTCGGCGGGATCGGCATAGAGGTCCGCCACGGGCGAGCGCATCAGTTCCGCCCGGTCGCGCCCCATCAGCCGCACCGACTGGGCATTGCAGAACAGCCAACGGCCGTCGCGGGTGGTGACGTTCACCGCGATGGGCGCCGCCTCCATGATCTTCAGCAGCCGCTCCTCGCTGGCGCGCAGCCGCTCCTCCTGCCGCCGGGCTTCGGTGATGTCGGTCATGATGCCGGCATAGCGCACCGCGCGGCCGGCCTCGTCGCGGAAGGCGCGGCCCTTGGCGGCGATCCACACCCAACCGCCGGCCTCATGGCGCAGGCGGTAGGAATAGGCGTAGGCCGAGGTCTCCCCCGCCAGATGCGAGGCGATGTGGGCCAGCACCCGGTCGCGGTCCTCCGGATGCAGCCGCCGCTCCCAGAAATCGGGCGGCATGGCCGGCCGGCTGCGAAAGCCCAGCATGCGCGGGAAGGTGTCCGACCACCAGCAGGTGCCTGCCACCAGATCGGCGTCCCACACCGCCGCCCCGGTCGCCTCCAGCGCCATTTCCAGACGCTCGCCGATCTCCGGCTCGTGGAGGGGCGTCGCCGCGACCTTGCCGGATCCGGAGCCGGACAGGCCCGGCGGACGGCCGCCCATCCGGCGACCGGCATACCGGCCCAGCAGCACCCCGAGCAGACAGCCGGCCGCACCAGCCGCCAGCGCCACCATCACCGGCTCCGCCGCCATGGTTCCTCCACCGTTTCCAGCACTGTGACGATGGAAACCGGGAAAATTCAACTGCGGCTTTACCGTACAGACGGACAGTACCCAAGAAAAAAGCCTCTCCGCTGGACGGAGAGGCTTTCTTTCGGACAAAGCGGCGATTTCGCCCCGCCAATAGGCTGTGGCCGCTTAGCCTTTCAGCTTCTTGGTCAGGATTTCGTTTACCATGGCCGGGTTGGCCTTGCCCTGGGTCGCCTTCATCACCTGGCCGACGAAGAAGCCGAACAGCTTGTCCTTGCCGCTGCGGAATTCCGCCACCTTGTCGGGGTTGGCGGCCAGGACGGCGTCGATCGAGCCTTCGATGGCGCCGGTGTCGGTGACCTGGCGCAGACCCTTCTTCTCGACGATGTCGGCGGCCTTCTCGCCGGTCTCGAACATCGCTTCGAAGACTTCCTTGGCGATGCGGCCGGAGATGGTGTTGTCGGCGATCAGGTCGATCAGGCCGCCGAGATTCTCGGCCGACACCGGGCTTTCCTCGATCTCCTTGCCGGCCTTGTTCAGATAGCCGAACAGCTCGCCGGTGACCCAGTTGGAGGCCAGCTTCGGATCGCGGCCCTTGGCCACCGCCTCGAAATAGTCGGCCTTCGACTTCTCGGAGACCAGCACGCCGGCGTCATAGACCGACAGCTTGTAGTCTTCGATGAAGCGGGCCTTCTTGTCGTCCGGCAGTTCGGGCAGCGTCTTCTTGATGTCCTCCACCCATTCCGGGTCGAGTTCCAGCGGCAGCAGGTCGGGGTCGGGGAAATAGCGGTAGTCGTGCGCCTCTTCCTTCGACCGCATGGAGCGGGTCACGAACTTGGTCGTGTCCCACAGCCGGGTCTCCTGGTCGATCTTGCCGCCTTCCTCGATGATCTCGATCTGGCGGCGGGCTTCGTACTCGATCGCCTGCATGACGAAGCGGATCGAGTTGACGTTCTTGATCTCGCAGCGCGTGCCGAAGGGATCGCCCGGCTTGCGCACCGACACGTTGACGTCGCAGCGCATGGAGCCTTCCTCCATGTTGCCGTCGCAGGTGCCGAGATAGCGCAGGATCGACCGCAGCTTGCGCACATAGGCGCCGGCCTCCTCCGAGCTGCGCATGTCGGGTTCCGACACGATCTCCATCAGCGCCACGCCCGACCGGTTCAGGTCGATGTAGGTCTTGGACGGGTGCTGGTCGTGCAGCGACTTGCCGGCGTCCTGCTCCAGGTGCAGGCGCGTGACGCCGACGGTGCGGCTGGTGCCGTCCGGCAGGTCCAGCACGATCTCGCCCTTGCCGACGATCGGCTGCAGGAACTGGCTGATCTGATAGCCCTGCGGCAGATCGGCGTAGAAGTAGTTCTTGCGGTCGAAGACCGAGTTCAGGTTGATCTGCGCCTTCAGGCCCAGACCGGTGCGCACCGCCTGCTCGACGCAATATTCGTTGATGACGGGCAGCATGCCGGGGAACGCGGCGTCGACGAAGCTGACCTGGCTGTTCGGCGCGGCCCCGAATTCGGTGGCGGAGCCGGAAAACAGCTTCGCGTTCGAAATCACCTGGGCATGGACCTCAAGCCCGATCACGACTTCCCAATCGCCCGTTTCACCCTGGATGTACGACATCGTTCCGCTCTTCGACGTTCACGGCACGGGACCGGACGGGCGCGCCCCGGAAAAGGGCGCCCCGGCCATACCCTTGGAATCCTGTTTCTTCTAACGCCCTTTGCGCCCGCGCGCACGCTTTATCGCGCCGCCGCCTTCCTGCCCCGGCCCATACCACGATTGTGCGGCCGGCCACAGACGCCTCGTTAACCTTCATGCAAGCTTTGCCCGCCACGCTGAACCGGACGAGCGCGGGAGGGTCTGATGTCGGTGCGAAAGCTGCTGCGGAAGGTCGGGTTCGGTGTCGGTCTGGGCGCACTGCTGATGGCGGGCACCACCGTCGGCCATGCCGCCACCCGGCCCGACGGCCTATCGCTCGGCACGGCCGGCCCCGCCCCAGTCACCGTGAACCCCGTCGTCGTGACCCCCGTCACCGTCAACCCGGCCCCCGCCGCGCCCTCCCCGTCCGACTATCCCGATGCCGCCATGTCCCGCGACGACCAGGGCGACATCACCATCCTGCGGCTGGACGGCATCATCACGCCGGGGGCGGAGCGCAGCTTCGTCGATGCCCTGCGCGCCCTGCCGGCCCGTCGCCCGCTGGTGATTGAACTGTCGAGCCCGGGCGGCTTCACCGCCGCCGGTTACCGGATGATCGACGCCGTGCTGGCCGAACGCCGGGGTGGGCGGCCGGTCGCCACCCGGGTGCGCGACGGCGAGTCCTGCGAAAGCATGTGCGTCGGCCTCTATCTGGCCGGATATCCGCGCTATGCCGCCCCGCGGGCGGAGTTCATGGTGCATGCGCCGCGCATGGCGGAGAATGGCCGGATGACGCTCCGCTCGACCCGGATGATGGTGGACCGTCTGGTGTCGCTCGGCGCCTCGCCGGCCTGGGTTCAGCGGGTGACGGCGGAGGGCGGTTTCTCCGGTGCCCGCGATTACCGCGAGACCGCCGACCGGCTGAGCGCCGACGGCGCCAACATCGTCACCGACCTGCTGCGCTGACCAGACCTTCGGCGACCGCCTCGGGCGTACGGCCGACGATCCGCTCGTAAACCTCCGGGTCGGTCGCCCCCTCGGTCCCGAACACCAGCACGCGGGCGTCGGGCATGAGGCCCAGCGCGCGCCGGGTCTCCTCATGGGCCGCGGCGCAGAGCAGTCCTGCCAGCCCGGCGACACCGGATTCGCCGGCCACCACCGGACGGCCGCCATGCCTGCCGTCTGCCAGCTTGCGCATGGCGGCGATCGCCCCTTCGTCGGGAATGGTCAGGAAATCGTCGGCGCCGCGCTCCAGGATCGCCCAGGCCAGCAGCGAGACCTCGCCGCAGGCAAGCCCGGCCATCACCGTGTCCAGGTCACCTTCCGACCGCACCGGACGCCCGGCCACCGCGCTCTGATACAGGCAGTCGGCGCTGTGCGGCTCCACCACCACGAAGCGCGGGCGCTGGCGGCCCCAGCTTTCCCACAGATGGCCGCAGACCGCGGCGGGCAGCGCGCCGACGCCGCCCTGCACGAAGACATGGGTCGGCCGCTCGCTGGCGGGCAGCTGCGAGATCGCCTCCTCCACCATCATGGTGTAGCCCTGCATCACGTCGCGCGGCACATCCATATAGCCGGTGTAGGATGTGTCGGAGACGACGAACCAGCCCTGCTCCGCCGCATCGGCGGCGGCCCGGCGAACCGCGTCGTCGTACGACCCGTCGACCACCACCACCCGCGCCCCGTACGCCTCTATGGCGTCACGGCGGCCGGGCGTACAGGCGGCGGGAACGTACACCACGCAATTGCAGCCGAACACCTGCGCGCCCCAGGCGACCGACCGGCCATGGTTGCCGTCGGTCGCCGTGGTGACGGTCAGCGTCCGCGTCACCTTGGCATAGCGGCCGACCACGAGGTCCAGCGCCGTCACCGGCACGCCCGGCACCCGCGCCGTCACCTCCCGCGCCAGCAGCCGCAGCACGGCGTACGCCCCGCCCAGCGCCTTGAAGCTGCCGAGCGCGAAACGGGCGCTTTCGTCCTTGTACCAGATGCGGTCGATCCCGGCCTCCCGCGCCAGTCCCGACAGGGAGCGCAGCGGGGTGGGCGCATAGCCGGGCCAGGCGCCGATCTCCGCCATCGCCTCCTCGAAGGCGGCGCGGCTGAGGATCGCGCGTTCCGACGGGCCATAGACCCGCTCATGGTCGGCTTTCGGGTTCGAAAAATGGCGCGGCAGGCAGGAGGATGGCGAGACGGCGTGGTGGGGCATGGCTTCGCTCTCCGGGCCGGCGATGCCGTCGGCGACGGCACATCCCACGACCACCCATAACGAGACCAAAAGCCACCGCCCGCCGTCAAGACGCCAGCGCTGGCGCGGCTGCTACCGAATGAAGCATTACCAAAGGTGGGCCCAATGCCGGGACGCTGCGCTCAGCGCTTCCATTCGCGGCTGGACTTGATGAAGTCGGTCAGGGTGACGCCGATCTTGTCGTCGATGATCGCCACCTCGCCGCGGGCGACCAGCACGCCTTCGACATAGACGTCGGTCGGATCCTTCAGGTGGCGGTCGAGTTCCACGACGGCGCCGCGGCCCAGCTTCAGCAGGTCGCGGACGCGGAGCATGGCGGTGCCGATGACGACCTTGATCTCCACCGGCGCATCGCCGATGGCGAAGGACGAGGCGTCGCCGTCGTTGGGATCGGCGGCGCCGAGCAGGTCGTCGATGTTGGCCATGGCTGTCCAAGCTCCCGCGCCGGAAATGGCGCCTTCTTACACGAACGGGACATCCTACACCCCGGACGGGTTACCCGGCAACGCCACCGACCGATGGGGATTGCGACAAGATTGGGCTTTTCCCGTACCGGCGCTTCGCCCACACTGTCGACCCTGCCCGCCTGCCGGTCCTTTCGTTGTCGCTTCGCAACGATCCAGGCACCGCAGGGCATCGACCAACCGGAACCGGGTTCACCCTGATGACCGACAACAGCATTTCCCCGCTTGTGGACGCTTCCTGGCTGAAAAGCCGGCTCGACAGCCCCGGCATCGTCGTCCTCGACGTGCGGACCCCGCCTGCCAGCGGCTTCGTTCCGGGAGCGGTTCATTCCGACTATGCAACGGCCGGCTGGCGGACTGTGGTCGGCGGCGGCGCCGGGATGTTGCCGGAGCCGGATGTGCTGGCCGGGCTGATCGGCGGACTGGGGATCGGCAACGCCGACCATGTGGTTCTGGTGGCGGCCGGCGCCAACGCATCGGACATGGGCAACGCCACCCGCGTCTATTGGACCTTCAAGATGCTGGGCCATGACGCGGTGTCGGTGCTGGACGGCGGTTTCACCGCCTGGACCGCGGCCGGCGGCCCGGTCGAACCGCAGCCGGCGGTGCGCAAGCCGGCGACCTTCACCGTCCACCCGCGCGCCGACCTGCGCGCCACCGTGGAGCAGGTCGAGGCGGCGGTGCAGGCCGGCGGCACGCCGCTGCACGACGCCCGTTCGGCCGAGCAGTTCGCCGGCAAGGCCAAGAGCCCGCAGGCCCGCGCCGCCGGCACCATCCCCGGCGCCGTCAATCTCGACATCGCCGCCCTCTTCTCCCCGGCGGAGCACCGCTTCGCCTCGCCCGACGCGGTGAAGGCGATGGCCGATAAGGCGGGGCTGCCGCTGCGCGACCAGCCCATCACCTTCTGCAACACCGGCCACCTCGCCTCGGTGTCCTGGTTCGCGCTGAGCGAGATCGCCGGCGTGCCCGGCGTGCGGCTCTATGACGGCTCCATGTCGGAATGGAGCGCCGATCCGCAGCGTCCGTTGCAGACCGAAGGCTGAGCTACGCCTTCGACCGGCGGCGGCGCAGACGGCCGAGGTCGCTGCGCCGCACCAGCCCCAGCAGGACGGCGGCGACGGCATAGACGGCCAGACCGACGACCGCCAGCACCACCAGCCCGCCCAGCCGCTCGATTACGCCGATGGCGCCCAGCCAGGGGGCCAGCCGCTCCGTCGCCAGCCACAGCGCACCGGCCATGGCTGCGGCGGCAATCGCCATGCGCGGCAGGTTGCGGGTCAGCCGCGCATCGGCCCGGAACAGGCCGCGCCGGTGCAGAAGCAGCGCCAGCAAGCCGGCATTCACCCAGGCGCCGACGGAGGTGGCGACCGCCAGTCCGACCTGTGCCAGCGGCCCCATCAACGCCAGCTTCAGCGCCACATTGATGCCGACCGCCGCCAGCGCCACCCGCACCGGCGTTGCCGTGTCGTGGCGGGCGTAGAAGCCGTTGACCAGGCTGCGGATCACCACGAAGGCCGGCAGCCCCAGCGCATAGGCCTGCAGCGTGAGGGCCGAGGCGGCGGCGTCCGACGGGCCGAAGGCGCCGCGCTGGAACAGCACCGACAGGATCGGCGTGCCCGCCACCAGGAAGGCGACGGCCGCCGGCAGGGTCAGCACCAGCGACAGCTCGATGGCGCGGTTCTGGCTGTCGACCGCGCCGGCCTCGTCGCCGCTCTTGATCCGCTTGGACATTTCCGGAAGCAGAACGGTCCCGACCGCGATGCCGATCACCCCCAGCGGCAACTGGTTCAGCCGGTCGGCGTAATAGAGGTAGGACACCGCGCCGGTCGGCAGGGCGGACGCGATCAGCGTGTCGGCGAACAGGCTGATCTGGGTCAGCCCGGACCCCAGCGCCGCCGGCCCCAGCACCGTCAGGAAGCGCTTCACGTCGGGCGACAGCCGCGGCATCACCGGCCGCAGCGTCATGTCGGCCCGCCGGGCGTCCCAGGCCAGATAGAGGAACTGCGCCACACCCGACGCCAGCACGCCCCAGGACAGCGCATGGCCCGCCGTCGGCATCAACGGCGTGCCGACCACCAGCGCCGCGATCAGGCAGAGGTTCATCAGGATCGGCGCCGCCGCCGCCGCGCCGAAGCGGCTCATGCTGTTCAGCACGCCGCCATAGAGCGAGACCAGGGAAATCAGCAGCAGGTAGGGGAAGGTGATGCTGGTGAACAGCACCGCCAGCCGGAACTTCTCCGGGTCGTCGGCGAAGCCGGGGGCGAAGACCGTCATGAACTGCGGCATGAAGGCCAGCACCGCCAGCAGCAGCACCATCTGCACGATGACCAGCAGGGTCATCACCTCGTCGGCGAAGCGGCGCGCGGCTGCGGCGCCGTCCTGCACCAGCTTGCCCGAGAACAGCGGCACGAAGGCGGAGTTGAAGGCGCCCTCCGCGAACAGCGCGCGGAAATGGTTCGGCAGCCGAAAGGCGACGAAGAAGGCGTCGGCCACCGGCCCCGCCCCCAACAGCGCCGCGGTCAGCACGTCGCGCAGGAAACCGAGCACCCGGCTGGCCAGGGTCAGGCCGCCGACGGACAGGATATGACGGAACACGATGGCTGGGTCGCTCTTGTGGTGCAGAATTAGCCCGGCGGCATCCTAGCGATGCGCCCGCGTTCGTCATAGGATCGCCGCCCGCATCCGTCCAGAGCGCATCTCCAGTCACCCAATCGGTCAAAGGTCCCCGACATGCCGCAGCAGCAAGCCCTCCCCCTGACCTATCTGGAAGCCGGCGAAGCCAATGGCGGAACGCCGATGCTGGTCCTGCACGGCCTGTTCGGCTCGGCCCGCAACTGGCAGACGCTGGCCCGCCGCTTCGGCGAGCAGCACCGGGTCTATGCGCTGGACCTGCGCAACCACGGCGGCGCGCCCTGGGCGGAGAGCATGAGCTACCCCGACATGGCGGCCGACGTGCTGCGCTTCCTCGACGACCGCGGCTTCGCCCGCGCCACCGTGGTCGGCCATTCGATGGGCGGCAAAGCCGCTATGGCGCTGGCTCTCGCCCATCCCGACCGGGTGGAGAGGCTGGTGGTCGCCGACATCGCCCCCGTCGCCTACACCCACACCCACGCCCCCTATGTCGCCGCGATGAAGGCCGCGAAGCTGGAGGGCGTCACCCGCCGGCCGGAGGTGGAGGCCCAACTGGCCGACGCCGTGCCGGAGGCGCCGCTGCGCTCCTTCCTGATGCAGAATCTGGTGCTGGAGAACGGCGTCTTCTCCTGGCGGATCAACCTCGATTCCATCGCCGCGAACATGGAGGGGCTGATCGGCTTCCCCGATTTCGCCGGTGCCCGCTATGACGGCCCCACCCTGTTCATCGGCGGCGGCACGTCGGACTACATCCGGCCGGAGAATCACGACGCCATCCGCCACTATTTCCCCAAGGCGGAAATCCGCATGATCGAGGGGGTCGGGCATTGGCTGCATGCCGAACGTCCGGCCGAATTCGCGGCGCTGGTGGAGGGATTCCTCTGATTTCCGCGGCAAAACCCCGCATTTTCGCG
Source organism: Azospirillum sp. B2RO_4 (assembly GCF_051124815.1). NCBI lineage: Bacteria > Pseudomonadati > Pseudomonadota > Alphaproteobacteria > Rhodospirillales > Azospirillaceae > Azospirillum > Azospirillum sp. B2RO_4. The sequence continues at coordinate 660,181 of NZ_CP118487.1, forward strand.
TGGTTGTAAGCCGAAGCAGATATTGCATCGCCCGGACGTCGGGGCTATCAAGCCTGCGCGCCTTAAAACGCGGCCTGCGAGACAACGCGGCTGCCATTCCTCGAAGGATCGACCGACCATGAGCGTCATCACCGAGATTCACGCCCGCGAAATCCTGGACAGCCGCGGCAACCCGACCGTGGAAGTCGACGTTGCGCTGGACAGCGGCGCCTTCGGCCGCGCCGCGGTGCCGTCGGGCGCCTCCACCGGCGCCCATGAGGCGGTCGAACTGCGCGACGGCGACAAAGCCCGCTTCGGCGGCAAGGGCGTGCTGAAGGCGGTCGAATCGGTCAACGGCGAGATTTACGACGCGCTCGCCGGCCTGGACGCCGACGACCAGCGCGCCATTGACCTCGCCATGATCGACCTGGACGGCACCGAGAACAAGAGCCGTCTCGGCGCCAACGCCATCCTGGGCGTGTCGCTGGCTGTCGCCCGCGCGGCGGCCGAGGATGCCGGCCTGCCGCTCTACCGCTATGTCGGCGGCGCCTTCGCCTCGCTGCTGCCGGTGCCGATGATGAACATCATCAACGGCGGCGCCCATGCCGACAACCCGATCGACATCCAGGAATTCATGATCATGCCGGTGGGTGCCGAGACCGGCGCCGACGCCATCCGCATGGGCTCCGAGATCTTCCAGTCGCTGAAGAAGAAGCTGAAGGACGCCGGCCACAACACCAATGTCGGCGACGAGGGCGGCTTCGCCCCCAACATCGGCTCCACCGACGAGGCGCTGGGCTTCGTCATGAAGGCGATCGAGGCCGCCGGCTACAAGCCGGGCGACGACGTCATGCTGGCGCTCGACGCCGCCTCGACCGAGTTCTTCAAGAACGGCAAGTACGAGCTCGCCGGCGAAGGCAAGTCGCTGTCGCCGGAGCAGATGGTCGCCTACTGGTCCGATCTGGTCGGCCGCTTCCCGATCATCTCGATCGAGGACGGCATGGCGGAAGACGACTGGGAAGGCTGGAAGGCGCTGACCGACGCCATCGGCAGCAAGGTGCAGCTGGTCGGCGACGATCTGTTCGTCACCAACCCCAAGCGTCTGGCCCAGGGCATCAAACAGGGTGTCGCCAACTCGATCCTGGTGAAGGTGAACCAGATCGGCACGCTGTCGGAGACGCTGGAAGCGGTGGATATGGCGCACAAGGCCGGCTACACCGCCGTCCTGTCGCACCGCTCGGGCGAGACCGAGGACAGCACCATCGCCGATCTGGCGGTCGCCACCAACTGCGGCCAGATCAAGACCGGCTCGCTCAGCCGGTCCGACCGCCTCGCCAAGTACAACCAGCTGATCCGCATCGAGGAGCAGTTGGGCGTGGCCGCCCGCTTCGCCGGCCGCGGCATCCTGAAGGCTTGATTGCGCTGATGTGAAAAAGCCCCTCTCCGGGTTGCCGGAGAGGGGCTTTCTTTTATCAGCCCATCGCTCATTCGTCGTGGAAAGCATAATAAAACTATGGTTTTCAACGGATCGCGTTGTGCAGAGAAGTCAAACCCGAAAGACAGCAAGATACCGCGATCATTGACTAAACGAGATTTGAGTGTTTGCGCGCACAGACCAAGCCACAATTACCAGATTTCGAATAGAATCGATATAATTCAAGCCTATCGCGCAGTAGCAGCGATCATGGTTGTATTATATCACATTCTGATAACTTCTCCTTCATTTTCCTATCATGAATTTCCGTTTCTTTTCACAGCGATATCTGAGAAAAGTTATATCGGCGTTGATTTCTTTTTTGTATTGTCAGGCTTCATTATCCTCACCGCCCATTATGAAAATGAAGAAGGACTCTCTTCTTTAAAACGCTATTCCATAAAAAGATTGATCCGCATATTCTCGCCTTTTCTGCCGATATCTGTGTTTCTTGTTACTGCTTATTCCATAAATCCGCATATCGGAATCGCAGAAAGGAAAAATTTCAGCGTCCTTTCTTCTCTGTTTCTGATTCCTGCCCCAAGGCCTCCTGCACTTCCCGCTTCGTGGACATTGATCCACGAAATGGTTTTTTACACCATATTCTCACTATATTTTCTGTGTAGGAAATACTTCCTTGCCGCAATTTCTGTATGGGCTATAATAATAGCGGCAAGATTGCCAGTTCACTGGGAGTTTTTTACCGGCCTAACCTTTGAAAGGTTTCTTGGCCCCATCAATCTGGAGTTCATGGGCGGTCTGGTCTGTGCGTATATTTGGCGGAAAGTGGATGCCGGTCGGACAGCCGGCAGCGTGCTGCTTCTGGCAGGCGTTATCAGCTTTGCGGGTGTCCTCTGCCTCGACTTGCCCAAAATGCGCTGGCTTCTCCTGTTCCCGTTCTCCCTCATTCTGCTGGGTGGATGTTACCTCGAGAAGGCTGGAGCCATCAGAACGCCACGCCTGTTCCTGCTTCTGGGCGATGCGAGCTACGCCATCTATCTCATTCACATGCCGCTGTTTTCCCTCGTGTTCCGGGCGGTTCCGGCGCTCAACAGGCATACGGTCAAGCTCGGCACGGCGAATGAATGGGCCATGACGGCCTTCGCGGCGCTCATCGCATCCATCCTCGTGGGCGTGTTGTACCACCGGCTTTACGAACGTCCCGTCATCCGCTTCCTGCATCGCAAGGCTTTGAGCCCGTGATGTCACCGGCGGCAAGCCAAGCCCTGTCGGGCTCGCGAAGTCCGACAATTGGATATCGAACCAACTGCCGGACTCCGGATGTTTGATACTCAAGTCCGACTTTCAGGGCGTTTCATGCCGGGGAAGCCCTGGCCTGATCACTCCCCGGCCAGCGCCCCGATCATCTTGCGGACGGCGGTCATCTGGAAGCCGCCCTTGCGGGCGAAGTCGTAGCCGGTGTAGCCGAACCAGTCCCAGCAGGCCTTGGGGTTGGAAGACTGCTTGGCGTCGCCGTCGATCTGCGGGTACAGCACGACGATGTTGTTGACGTCGGCCCAACGGTTGTAGCCGGCATGGACTGCAAAATGATCGCCGATCAGGTTCGACGCCATCTTGCAGCCATGGAAGGCGACATGGATGCGGCAGGTCTGCCTGCCGCCCTCGCAGGCCTCCGGAACATAGATGTAGCCGGTCTTGGCCATGCCGCTGCGGCTGGTGTCGCCGACGAAGGGCGCCTGGTTGAACAGCTGCGGCTGGCGGGCCGCGGCCGGGGCGTTCGGAATCCTGGCGTCGGCGTAGAAGAAGCGGACGATGGCGCCGGCCTGATCATACTGGCAGTTGTTGATGTATTCGCTCTTCTCATTCTCCTTCGGGATGAAATCGCAGGCGGCGCCATAGCCATCGGTGATGTAGGCATGCGCCGCCTTCGGCAGCTTCACATAGGTGAAATTGGCGTCCGTCACGCCCAGCGCCTTGTAGAACTGCTCGGTGGCGTCGGCGACCGGGCGCTTCACCGTCACGTCGTTGTCGCCGTTGAACAGGTAGATCTTCGACTGCGCCATGTTGGCCAGCGGGTCGATGTCTTTGGCCTTCTCGCGCGCCTTGGCGTTGGCGACCAGCGCGTCGACATTGGGAGCCCCCATCGCCACATCCATGCAGCGCTTCAGCGCCACCACCGCCGGGGCGATGCCGCCCTCCGACACCTCGGCACAGTCATAGGGACCGCCGGCGACGAGACCGGCCGCCTTGACCAGCCCCGAATAGGCGACCTGGAACTGCCCGGCCATATAGGCGCCGGAGGAGATGCCCGACACCGTGGTCTGCGCCGGGTCGATCTTCAGCTTCAGATCCGACAGCTTGACTTGGGCGGCCGCCGGAAGCGGCGCCAGGACGACGAGCGCCGCCAGCGCGGACTTCAAAATGACTTGCTTGGAAATGCTCATGGGAGGGTCACCTTTGCCCTGCTAGGGATATCAACGTCGCATGGACAGCGGCGATCTGCGCCCCGCCCCTTCGTCGCGTCATCCGTCCCCGCCGTGCCGATTCCGTCCCGGCAAGCCGGGCCGCGCACGATCAGATTGTTGCCGGCCGGCCCTGGGGCTGGAACCGTGGCCGAAGCCTGCACGGAGGGTAGCAATGCAATGTTGATTGTCTAATAAAAAGAATATCGACTGCAATAATACACGCATTCATACGCAATTCCGCGCCCTGCCGCCGCCGGTGCCGCAGGCGCGGTGTGGTCATGGAAAAGGCCGGCGGAGCCTTCGCCCCGCCGGCCTTTCGCCTTGTACCCTGCATCCCGCCCCGCTTTCCGGCCCCCGGTGGGCGCCGAATCGGGCGGCTCAGCTCCGCAAGTAGGCCAGGACGGTTTCCGGCGAGGATTCGCCATAGGGATCGCCGTTCTCGCCCTCGTCGTTGATGCCCGGCTCCTCGAAGAACTTTTCGATGACGCCGTCCTTCACGACCATGGCATAGCGCCAGGACCGGTGGCCGAAGCCGACATGGTCCTTGTCGATCAGCATGCCCATGCGGCGGGTGAAATGGCCCGATCCGTCGGGGATCAGCTTCACCTTCTTCAGGTTCAGGCTCTTGCCCCACTGGTACATGACGAAGGCGTCGTTGACGCTGAGGCAATAGACCTCGTCGATGCCGAGATTCTTGAAATCGTCATAGAGCCGCTCGAAGGCCGGGCACTGCTCGTTGGAGCAGGTCGGCGTGAAGGCGCCGGGCAGGGAGAACACCACCACCCGCTTGCCCTGGAACAGCTCGTCGCTCCGCACATCCTGCCAACGGAACGGGTTGGGTCCGCCGACGCTCTCGTCGCGCACGCGGGTCTTGAACACCACCGAGGGGACCTTGCGCCCTTCCATCATCTTCTCCGGCTGTGGTTGGGGTGGACCGGCGGAATCGCCGCCGCGGGCAACGATAGCGGCAATGACCGCCGCCACCAACCGGCCATAGGTCATGCGTCCCGGGCCGCCAAGCGGGGCAAATCACCCCGAAAGACCAGACAATACCGGAGTAAGTCTGCGCAAAAGTGGTGGCATCCGGTGGCAATCCTGTGACGTCCCCGAATGTTAAGGTCCCATTTACCAAGAAGGCGTTCTCTGACCTCGCCTGCATCCAGTGGGCACTGCGCCGACCGGTGACAATTGGAGGGCTGTTCATGCCTGTTTCGACCAAGACCAACTCTTTGCGACAGCCCGGCAACAATAAGCCGGAAGCCGCATTCAATCGCGGTTATTTCTCCAGGATACTCGTTAGTACATTTGTCTTCAGCGCCACCATCAATGCGCTGATGCTTGCCATGCCGCTTTATTCGCTTCAGGTGTTCAGCCGCGCCATTCCGTCGGGCAATTACGACACCCTGATCATGCTGACGCTCATCGTCGTCCTCGCGCTGACGCTGAGCGGTTTGCTGGAGATGGTGCGCTCGCGCCTGCTGGCCCGTGCCGGCAACGCGCTGGAGGTGCGGTGGCGCCGCCGGCTGACCGCCGACGCACTGGACGCCGCCGGCCGCGGCCGGCCGGACAACGGCCCGCTCGCCGACCTGATGGAGCTGAAGGGCGCCTTCTCGCGCCCGTCGCTGCCGGCACTGATGGATCTGCCCTGGGCGCCGCTCTACGTCATCGGCATCTACGTCATCCACCCGATGCTGGCGTTGGTGCTGGTGGTGTCGATGCTGATCATGACGGTGATGGGCTGGATCGGCTACATGGCCGTCAAGGACATCAACGACGAGAGCAAGCTGCCGGCCGGCCGCGCCCAGAAGCTGTTCGAGGCGCTGGCCTCGCGCTCCGACACCGTGCGCGGCCTGCGCATGGGCAACGCCTCGCTGGACGCCGTCAACCGCGACTTCCTGACCGCCAGCGCCATGCAGGGCCAGGGTTACGAGCGCAGCGCCGCCATCGGCGCCGCCACCAAGTGGGTCCGCATGGTCCTGCAGATTTCCGTCACCGCCATCGGTGCCTGGCTGGTCATCGAGCAGCACCTGTCCTTCGGCGGCATGATCGCCACCTCGATGCTGGTCGGCCGCGGTCTCGCCCCGATCGAGCAGACCGCCGGCGCCTGGGGCGGGCTGGTCCGCTCCGCCCAGGCCGTCCGCCGCCTGCTGCCGCTGCTGAAGCGCCTGTCGCGTGAGCCGGAGCGTCCCTCCGTGCCCGTCGAGAGCGAGCGCCTGACCGTCGAGAACCTGCTGTTCGTCTCCCCCCGCGACCAGAAGCCGATCCTGCGCAGCGTCACCCTGTCGGTCGAGCCGGGCGAGACCGTCTGCATCGCCGGCCCCAACCGCTCGGGCAAGTCGGTTCTGGCCCGCCTGCTGGCCGGTGTCGCCCTGCCGTCGGCCGGTACGGTGCGCCTCGGCGGCCTGTCCGTCGCCACCCTGACCCCCGACAGCCCCGAACAGGGCATCGGCTACCTGCCGCAGCAGGTCGATCTTCTGCCCGGCAGCATCGCCGACAACATCGCCCGCTTCACCAGCGCCACCCGCGAACAGGTGGAGGAGGCCGCCAAGGCCGTCGGCATCCACGAGTGGATCGAAAGCCTGCCCATGGGCTACGAGACCGAGGTCAACGATCCGCTGTCCCCGATCACCGGCGCCAGCGCCCGCCTGATCGGCATCGCCCGCGCCGCCTTCGGCCAGCCGCCGCTGCTGGTGCTGGACGAGCCGACCGCCGGCCTGGACGAGCTGGGCATCAAGGCGGTCCGCGCCTTCGTCGCGGCCTGCAAGGAGCGCGGGGCGACCACCATCGTCATGACCCACGCCCCGATCTTCGTCGACATGGCCGACCACACCTATGTCCTGAAGAACGGCATGGCGATGGAGCTGCCGCGTCCCGACCAGCAGCAGGCCCAGCCCGGCGCCGTCAACCTCGCCCGCCTCCGCAATCTCGGCCCTCAGGGTCCGTCCGCCGCCACGGCGGGGGCCGCCGGCTGACCGCCGGCACCGCCCTCAGACCTGAGCACCCGGCACGACCCGACAGAGCCAAGGAAGCACCATGACCACGATGACCACGACCTTTCCCACCCCGCTGTCCGGTGACAACGGTTCCGAAACCCCCGCCGGCAAGCCGTCGCGCAAGACGGCGACCATCACCTCGATCCATGCGCTGCGGGCGACGATGCCGGAAACCAGCGTGCGCGGCCTGCTGCTGGGCGGCTTCCTGGTCCTGGCGGTCGGCTTCGGCGGCATGACCGGCTGGGCGGCGGTGGCTCCGCTGCACAGCGCGATCAGCGCCTCGGGCTCGTTGGCGCCGGAAACCGGCCGCAAGGTGGTGAAGAACACCGAAGGCGGCGTCATCAGCGCCATCCTGGTCCATGAGGGCGACCGGGTCCAGGCCGGCCAGGTCCTGATGCAGCTGGACAACACCGAGGCACAGACCCGCCTCGACATGCTGAACGCCGCGCTGGTCGACACGCTGGCGTCGGAGGCGCGCCTGTCGGCCGAGCTGTTCGAGAAGCCCGCCATCGAATGGCCGGCCGATCTGGCCGCCCGCCGCGGCAAGGAGCCGGCGGTCGACAACGCCATGCTGAACCAGGAGAAGCTGTTCCAGGTCCGCCGCAACCAGCTGGAGACCGAGGCCAAGCTGACCCAGGACCGCATCGCCACGCTGGGCGACGAGGTGAAGAGCCTGGAACAGCAGCGCGCCTTCCTGAACCGCGAGATCAAGCTGTCGGACGAGGACATCCAGATCACCCAGGGCCTGCTGGACCGCGGCAACTCCACCCGCACCAAGCTGGTGGCGGCGCAGAAGGAGAACGCGCAGCTCCACGCCCAGGACCACGAGCTGGAAGCCCGCATGTCGCAGTCGCGCCAGCAGGCGGTCGACGCCCAGGGCGATCTGGTCCGCCGCCGCAGCGACTTCCGCGAGAAGGTGCTGGTCGAGCTGGACAAGGCGCGCGGCGACGCCCAGAAGCTGGCCGAGCAGATCCGCGATGCCAAGAACCGCCTGGACAACCGCACCATCAAGGCGCCGGACGCCGGCAACGTCGTGATGTACGGCCACCCGGCCGTCGGCGGCACGATCACCGCGAACGAGCCGGTGCTGGATATCGTCCCCGACGACAAGGCCCTGCTGGCCGAGGTCCGCATCCAGCCGAAGGACATCAAGTCGATGGCGGTCGACCTTCCGGTGAAGGTGCAGCTGACCGCCTATGACAGCCGCGTCGTCGGCACCATCGACGGCACCGTGTCCTACGTCTCGGCCGACCGCCTGACCGACAACGCCACCCGCCAGGAATATTATCTGGCCCGCATCCGCCTGAAGGACGCCGACAGCCACGAGGTCCGCAACCTGAAGATCAAGGCCGGCATGCCGGTGGAAGCCCGCATCGTGCTCTCCGCCCGCACCCCGCTGGACTACCTGATCCAGCCGCTGCGCCAGTCCTACGTGAAGGCGTTCATCCAGGAGTGACGGTGGATGGGGGCGCGCGAGGTTAGACCCCCATCTAACCTCCCCCGCTGGGCGGGGGAGGGACTGCCGCCGCTCTGCCGCACAAGCACTTGTCCCCTCCCCCGCCCAGCGGGGGAGGGTTAGGGTGGGGGCATCGTCAGCCATCCCCTCCCCCATGCACGAAAAAAAGCCCCCGGCCATCCGGCCGGGGGCTTTTTCTTTACCCGGGAACCTCAGCTCCTGCCCGGCCGCAGATCCGGCTTCGGCGGTACGGGCAGCGGCTCCGGCATCTGGATCGCCTCCGTCTGCGCCCGCGTGCGGCGGGATGCCGCACGGTCCTCGGCGAGGCGGTCCATCGCCTGCTGGCGCTGCGCCTCGGTGCTCAAATCGGTCGGGCGCGGCGGGACCGTACCCAGGTTGGGGTAGTCGGTACGCTCCCCGGTCATGCTGCGGATGGGCGACGAATTGTCGCTGACCGGCGAGGGCTCGCCGGTGACGGCCCCCAGAAGGCCGGTGTCCAGCGCCCGGTTGCTACAGGCCGACAACCCGAAAACCATTGGTATTCCGACGATTAGGGCGCCGAATACCCGTCCGGCCGCCGCGATGCCCAGACCGTCCCCCTGATTGCCCGTCGCCATCATCCTTCCCCATCCCTGGCCGATACGCCACACTTGTGCGACGATCTATGAAATGAAATGTTCACACCAGCGGTGTATGAGAGGTTCCGGATTTCTCCCGCACCGCAACCGAAGGCCGGACCTCCGCACGCCATCGACAGCGACGCCACCAACAGCGACAAGGTGCAGACCGCCCCCAGAGAACGCCCGCAAGCCTGTATAGCCGCCCGTCCGCAAGGCCCAAAGCCCAATCTGGGGCATGGTGGGCCGAGGCGGACCCCGGTGGCCGAGACGATGTGACCGAGACGACGCGACACCCGCCCAAAGAAGAAGGACCGTGCTCATGGCCGAGACCAAGGCCCCCCCCCAGGCTTCCACCCCGGCTTCCCCCCAGGTGCCCGACGTCAAGCTTCCCGATCCGGTCGAGATGTCGCGGGCGATGACCCGCATCGCCGAACAGAGCCAGCGGCTGGTCTCCGAGTTCCTCGCGCGCCAGGCCTCCGACGGCGCCGGCCCGAAGAGCCCGGATCCGATGGGCGTCGGCCATGCCTTCCTCGAGATGACCACCCGCATGATGGCCGACCCGGCCAAGCTGATGCAGGCGCAGATGTCGCTGTGGCAGGACTACCTGACCCTGTGGCAGCGCACGACCCAGCGCTTCTTCGGGCAGGAGACTCAGCCGGTCATCGCGCCGGCCAAGGACGACCGCCGCTTCAAGGACGCCGCCTGGGACGAGAACACGCTGTTCGACTTCATCAAGCAGTCCTACCTGCTCAGCGCCCGGTGGATGCAGTCGACCGTCAATCAGGTCGACGGTCTCGACGACCACACCGCCAAGAAGGTCGATTTCTACACCCGCCAGTTCGTCGACGCGATGGCGCCCTCCAACTTCGTCATGACGAACCCGGAGGTGCTGCGCGCGACCATCGAGAGCGGCGGCGAGAATCTGGTCAAGGGGCTGGAGCATCTGCTGAAGGATCTGGAGCGCGGCAAGGGCGAGCTGCGCATCTCCATGACCGACTACGACGCCTTCCAGCTGGGCAAGAACATCGCGGTCACGCCGGGCAAGGTCGTCTTCCAGACCAGCCTGATGCAGCTGATCCAGTACACCCCGACCACGCCGGACGTGAACAAGCGTCCGCTGATGATCGTGCCGCCGTGGATCAACAAGTTCTACATCCTAGACCTGCGCGAGAAGAACAGCTTCATCAAGTGGGCGGTCGACCAGGGCCACACCGTCTTCGTCCTGTCCTGGGTCAACCCGGACGAGACGCTGGCGGCCAAGGGCTTCGAGGACTACATGGTCGAAGGCCCGCTGGCGGCGCTGGACGCCATAGAGAAGGCGACCGGCGAGAAGGACGTCAACGCCATCGGCTACTGCCTGGGCGGCACGCTGCTGGCCTCGACGCTCGCCTACATGGCGGCCAAGAAGGACGACCGCATCAAGTCGGCCACCTTCTTCACCACCATGCTTGACTTCACCGAGGCCGGTGAACTGTCGGTCTTCATCGACGAGGAGCAGCTGACCTTCATCGAGGGGCAGATGGCCGAGCAGGGCTATCTCGACGGCTCCAAGATGGCGACCACCTTCAACATGCTGCGCGCCAACGACCTGATCTGGTCGTTCGTCGTCAACAACTACCTGCTGGGCAAGGACCCGTTCCCGTTCGACCTGCTGTACTGGAACGGCGACAGCACCCGCATGCCGGCGGCGATGCACAGCTTCTATCTGCGCAACATGTACCAGAAGAACATGCTGGCGCAGCCGGGGGCGGTGACGCTGAAGGGCGTGCCGATCGACCTCGGCAAGGTCAAGGTTCCGACGCTGTTCCTGTCGGCGCGCGAGGACCACATCGCCCCGTGGAAGAGCACCTACAGCGGCGCCCAGCTGTTCAGTGGCCCGGTGAAGTTCGTGCTCGGCGCGTCCGGCCACATCGCCGGCGTCGTCAACCCGCCGGCGGCCAACAAATACTGCTACTGGACCAGCGACAAGCTCGCCAAGACCTCCGACGAGTGGCTGGAGAAGGCGACCCAGACCCCCGGCTCCTGGTGGCCGGAATGGAACAAGTGGGTCGGCCAGTACGCCAACGGCAAGGTTCCCGCCCGCCAGCCCGGCGACGGCGCCCTGCCCGCCCTGGAAGACGCGCCGGGGTCCTACGTCAAGGTCAAGAACGGGTAAGTCAGGGCTCGCCCGCTTATCCCTACGGAAAACCCCCGCCCTTACCGGCGGGGGTTTTCCTTTCCGGTCCAATCCGATAGTGTTACGCACGCGCACGTTAAGGGTTTGTTTGCCCTTTTCACGCCACCTAAGGCCTGCGCACATTCGCACGCCCCGGGGATCCGCCGCCCATGCCATCCGACGCCCAAACCGCTACGATGGGAGCCGCAACTGCGGCGATGGCGAACGCCGAACCGGTGAAGCTCGCCGAACGCTACGAGATCCAGCCGGGTGCGCCGATCCCGCTGCTGAACGCCGTCGGCGGCAACGCCTTCACCGCCAAGGCGCTGCGCGAAAAGCGGATCGAGCCCTTCGCCGTCATCTGCCACGCCTCGATCCTGCCGCGGATGGACATCTGCTCCACCGTCGGCAGCCTCGACAACGCCACCCACATGCGGCTGCTCGACTGGGGGCTGGTGGACTGGCCGCAGGACCGCGGGCGGCGCTATTGCCTGGTGTTCGAACGGCCGGGCGGCAAGCGGCTGATGGGCTCGCTGACCGACACGCTGGACCCGATGCCGGAAGACCAGCTGACCCGGCAGATCATCCACCCGCTGGTCTCGGCGCTGAAGGAGCTGTCGAGCCGCGGCGTCGTCCATGGCGCGATCCGCCCGACCAACCTGTTCTACCGCGATCTGGCCGGCGGCGGGCTGATGCTGGGCGAATGCGTGTCGGCGCAGCCCGGCTACGGCCAGCCGGTCCTGCTGGAGACGATCGAGCGCGGCATGGCCAACCCGGCCGGGCGCGGCACCGGCACCATGGCCGACGATCTCTATTCGCTGGGCGTCACCCTGCTGATCCTGGCGCTCGGCCGCAACCCGCTGTCCGGCCTGGACGACGAGGCGGTTCTGCAGGCGAAGCTGGAGCGCGGATCCTACCCGGCGCTGGTCCAGCAGCACCGGCTGCCGCTGGCGATCAACGAGGTGGTGCGCGGCCTGCTGGTGGACGACCCCAAGCAGCGCTGGACCCTGAACGACCTCGACCTCTGGGTCGCCGGCCGCCGGCTCAGCCCGAAACAGCCGCAGATTTCCCGCCGCGCCGCCCGGCCGCTGGAATTCCAGGGGTCGGAATACTGGCATTGCCGCACGCTGGCCCGCGCCTTCGCCCGCCATGCCCCCGCCGCCGCCTCCGTCATCGAAAGCGGCGAGCTGGACAAGTGGCTGCGCCGGTCGATGGGCGACGACGTGCGGGCGGAGGCGGTCAACCACGCCATCCAGACCGCCTCCAGCGGCAAGGGCGGCAGCCAGGGCGACCGGCTGGTGGCCCGCGTCTGCATCGCGCTCGACCCCGCCGCCCCCATCCGCTACCGCGGCCGGGCGATGATGCCCGACGGCATCGCCACCATGCTGGCCGACGCCTTCATGCGCGGCGAATCCCCCCAGGCGGTGGCGGAGGTGCTGGCCAACCAGCTGCCGATGTTCTGGGTCAACGTCCAGACCGACTTCAAACCGGAATTCGTGCCGCTGGTGCAGAGTTTCGACCAGCTGCGCGGCTTCCTCGACCGCTCAAGCTACGGGCTGGGGGTGGAGCGCGTGCTGTACGAGATGAACCCGACCATGCCCTGCATGAGCAGTCTGGTCGCCAAGCAGCTGCCGACCACCCTGGCCGAGCTGCTGCGGGCGCTCGACTGGATCGCCGCCGGGGGCGAGCGGCACAAGGACCCCATCGACCGCCAGATCGCCGCCTTCCTGGGCGCCCGCAACAAGCGCGGCGACGAGCTGCTCTACACCCAGCTCGGCAGCGGGGTGGAGCCGATGCGGCGCGTCATCGCCATGCTGACCATTCTGTCCGACATCCAGGCCCGCACCGGGGTGGACGGGCTGACCCATCTGGCCAGCTGGGTGGTGGCTCTGCTCGACCCCGCCTTCCGCCGCTTCCACAACCGGCCGCAGCAGCAGGAGGTGCGCAAGATGGCCGATGCCGCCGCGCACAACGGCCGGCTGACCGAGCTGCTGAAGGTGGTGGACGATCCCGAGGCGCTGCGCCGCGACCGGCTGGAGTTCGAGGCGGCGCAGATCGCCTACCGCGAGGCCGATGCGGAGATGGACAAGATCCGCCACACCATCGCCGACCGCAATTCCATCATCGAGACGTCGGGCCGGCAGGTCGCCGCCATCGCGTCCAGCCTGCTGTCGACCGTGCTGGTCGCCGGCATCATCCTGTTCTTCGCCTTCTGACCGGAAAACGGGGGGGATCGCCATGGCGCGCAAGAAGAAGAAAAAAGGCGGCGGCCTTACGCTGATCCTGCTGATCATCCCGGCGGCGCTGATCGTGCTGCCGACGACCATCCTGTTCGGCATCGGCATGATCCCGACCATCGTCGCCTATGTCGTCGACCGCGATCCCGACAAATCGGCGCCGATCACCGTCGGCGGGCTGAATTTCTGCGGCTGCATGCCCTTCGCCATCGATTTGTGGAAGCACCAGCACACCATCGGCGCCGCCGCGAAGGTGTTCGCCGACCCGCTGGCCTGGCTGGTGATGTATACCGCCGCGGCCGTCGGCTGGGGTATCTATTACGGCATCCCGCCGCTGGTCGCCGGCATGGAGGTCACCCGCGCCGAAAAGCGGGTGGAGGTGCTGAAGCAGAAGAAGGTGTCGCTGGTCCAGGAATGGGGGCCGGACGTCGCCGGCGATTATTTCGACGAGTCCGGCGGCATGGAACCCGACGCCGGGATGGAAGGCGCCTGACAGGGGCTTGCAACCTTGTTCCCCGCCGGTGCATGATCGGCGGCGAAGGTCGCAAGGTCGGCCGTGAGGTTCGGATGTTCAGCGTCAGCCAGGATGAAGCCGCCGCGATCCAAAGGGCGTTTCACGAGAGCGGCGAATGGGCGGCGGTCGTCGAGTTGCGGCGGCATTTCCACATTCAGGACAATGTGCACGCCCTGAACGCCGTGCGGTCCATCGTGCGATGGGCCCAGCCTGCGCAGCCGCAGCAACCCGCGCCCGCATCCCCCGCTTAAGACGCCTCAGCCGATAAACCTTCAGCCGGTCAGGCCGGCCACCGCCCGCGCCACCTCGGCATGGATGGAGTCCTGCTGCTTGAAGCCCTCCGCCGTCTGGGTCAGGTAGCTGGCGACCAGCAGCGGCGCACGCCCCTCCGGCCAGACGATGGCGATGTCGTTGGCGGTGCCCATGGCGCCGGTCCCCGTCTTGTCCCCCACCCGCCAGCCGGCCGGCAGCCCGGCGCGCAGACGCTTGTCGCCGGTCTTGTTGGCGACCATCCAGTCGATCAGCTGCCGGCGGGAGTCCGGCCGCAGCACGTCGCCGACCATGAGCCGTTCCATGCTGCGCACCATGGCGGCCGGCGTCGTGGTGTCGCGCGGATCGCCGGGGATGGCGGTGTTCAGCGTCGGCTCGTTGCGGTCCAGCCGGGTGGTCCTGTCGCCGATGCCCCGCATGAAGGCGGTCAGGCCGGCCGGATTGCCGACGCCCGGCAGCAGCAGGTTGGCCGCGACGTTGTCGCTGAGCGTCACCGCCGCCTCGCACAGTTCGGCCACCGTCGGCGGCGTGCCGTTCAGCCGGGTTTCGGCGAAGGGAGCGTAGGGCACCAGATCGGCCTTGGTCACCGGGATCCGCCGGTCCAACCGGTCCCGGCCCTGGTCCACCGTCTTCAGCACGGCGGCAGCCAATAGAAATTTGAAGGTGCTGCACATCGGGAACCGCTCGTCCCCGCGCCAGCCATGCAGCTTGCCATTGGCGGTATCGAGAACCGCGACGCCCAGCCTGCCGCCGCTGCGGGCCTCCAGTTCCGTCATCCTCCCGGCCAGCGCATCGCTGCCGGATGCCTTGCCGGCCTTGGATTTGCTGCTGTCCGCAGCCTGCGCCCCGGCCACCGCTCCACCCGCCGACAGCAGCAGAACCCCGCCCGTCGCCGCCAGGAATTCCCGTCTTCCGATCATCTCCAACCCCATATTCCGCTGTTGCGATGGCCGGACGATAGAAAGCCGGGGGTGCGCGAACAAACGAGCTTTCCTCGCAGAAGGTACAAATTAAACTTATGCCTTGCTTCGACGGCGCCATGGCAGGCTATGGTCCGCCGCGGATCAGGGAGGAGAACGGGCCGATGCCCTTGCGTCAGGAGATGGAAACGGACCGCTTCGAGGCGACGGCCGAGGACGGCAGCACCCATGCCGTGGTCGAGACCACCAGCTTCATCCAGATGGTGACCTTCCGCGGCCCCGCCGGCTGGGTTCCTGAGAGCAAGAGCTATCGCCTGGACGGCGGCGAGGCGGTGGAGCCGACACCGGACGGCGGCTTCCGCATCGCCGCGTCGGGGCTGGCGCTGCGGCGGATCGGCTGAACCGCAATGCGGCCGACAAATCCCTTGAACCGGTGGGGACAGCAGGTATTTTAGATTAAGCTAATTTTGCGATTTCCGGTTTCAGGATGGTCCAGGCGATGACCTCAACGCTGGGCGACATAACTCTCAACACCGCCGATTTCGAGGCACGGGCCGCGGAGGCGGAAGGCTTCCTCCGTTCCATCGCCAGCCGCCATCGGCTGATGATCCTGTGCAGCCTTCTGGAAGGCGAGATGCAGGTGGGCGAACTGGTGCGCCGCCTCGGCCTGTCGCAATCCAACCTGTCCCAGCATCTCGCCAAGCTGCGCGAGGAGGGTCTGGTCGCCACCCGCCGCCAGGGCACCGCGATCCATTACCGCATCGGCTCCGACCGGGTGCGGCCGATCCTGGGCGACCTCTACCACCTGTTCTGCGCGTCCGAAATCCCCCTCTCCCCCCCGGGGAGAGGGTCGGGGTGAGGGGGTCGCACGGCGAGGATTCTCGAAAATCCTCGCAACGCGCCCCCCTCACCCTAACCCTCTCCCCGGGGGGGAGAGGGGACTTTATATTGCGTCGGGATTCCCTCACGTCCCCACCAGCTCCCCCGCAGCCACGGCCTTTTCCTGCCTCTCCCCCCGCTGCGGCGGCAGGGTGGGCGCGTCGCCGCGCAGCACGACATAGATCGCCGGGATCACCAGCACGGTCAGCAGCGTCGAGCTGAGCAGCCCGAACAGCAGCGAGATCGCCAGACCCTGGAAGATCGGGTCGGTCAGGATGAAGGCGGCGCCGATCATCGCGGCCACCGCCGTCAGCAGGATCGGCTTGAAGCGGATCGCCCCGGCCTCCAGCACCGCCTCGCGCACGCTCATCCCGCGCTCGCGCAGGTGACGGATGAAGTCCACCAGCAGGATGGAGTTGCGCACGATGATGCCGGCCAGCGCGATGAAGCCGATCATCGAGGTCGCGGTGAAGGCCGCGCCGAACAGCCAATGGCCGAGCACGATGCCGATCAGCGTCAGCGGCACCGGCACCAGGATCACCAGCGGAAGCTTGAAGCTGCCGAACTGCCCGACCACCAGCAGATAGATGCCGAGAATCGCCACGCCGAAGGCCGCCCCCATGTCGCGGAAGGTGACATAGGTGATCTCCCATTCGCCCTCCCACAGCAGCGCCGGCTTGCTCTGGTCCTCCGGCTGGCCATGCAGCAGAATCTCCGGCTCGGCCCCCAGCCCCGCGGCCTTCCAGTCGACCTCCTTCAAGCGGTCCTGCACCGCCAGCATGCCGTAGATCGGCGCTTCGAACCGGCCGGCGAGGTCGGCCATCACCATCTCGGCATAGCGGCCGTTGCGGCGGAACAGCGGGTAGGAGGCCGGCTCCCGCGTCATGGTGACGAGGTCGCCCAGTTCCACCGTGCCGCGCGCCCCAGGCACCGGGGTGGCGAGGATGCGCTCGGACAGGAACAGGCCCGATTTCGGCAGCTGCACCGCGATCTCGATGGGGTTGCGTCCGGCGCCGCGGTGGGAATAGCCGACCGGCACACCGCCGACCAGCGCTTGCAGCGTGTCGTAGACCGCCTGTTCCTCGACGCCATGGAACTCCAGGCTTTCATGGTCGAGCGCGAAGCGCAGCCGCTCGCCTGGCGGGCGGACGGTGTTGTCGACGTCGACGATGAAATCGACGCTACGGAAGGCGTCCTCGACGATGTGCGCCGCCTTCTGCCGCGTCGCCGCGTCGGGGCCATAGACCTCGACCAGCAGGGTGGAGAGCACCGGCGGGCCGGGCGGCACCTCGACCACCTTGACCGTCGTGCCCTGCGGCACCGCCACGGATTTCAGCCGGGCGCGGACGTCGAGCGCGATCTCGTGACTGCTGCGGCTGCGCTCGCCCTTCGGCGCGAGGTTCACCTGCAGATCGCCCTGTTCCGGCTGGTCGCGCAGGTAGTAATGCCGGACCAGACCGTTGAAGTTGAAGGGGGAGGCGGTGCCGCTGTAGGCCTGGACGCTCTCCAGCTCCGGCAGATCGCCGATCGCCCGCGCCGCGTTCAGCAGCACACGCTCGGTCTCCTCCGGCGCGGCGCCGTGCGGCAGATCGACGACGACCTGCAGCTCCGACTTGTTGTCGAAGGGCAGCAGCTTCACCGCCACGTCCTTGGTGTAGAACAGCGTGGTCGAGGCCAGCGTCGCCACGCCGACCACCAGCAGGAAAATCCAGGCCCGCCGCTTGCTGCGGATCAGCGGCCGCGCCACCGCCAGATACATCCGCCCCAGCTTGCCGCCACCCTCATGGCCGCCGCCCTCATGGCCGCCGCGATGACCATCGCCGCCATGCCCCGCGGCCGGCGTCTCGCCGGGCCGCAGCTTCACCATCAGCCAGGGCGTCAGCACCATGGCGACGAAGAAGCTGAACACCATCGCCGCCGACGCGTTGGCCGGGATCGGGCTCATGTACGGCCCCATCAGGCCGGACACGAACATCATCGGCAGCAGCGCGGCGATGACGGTCAGGGTGGCGATGATGGTGGGGTTGCCGACCTCGGCCACCGCCTCGATGGCGGCCTGCACCTTGGACCGGCCGTCCTTCATCGCCCAATGCCGGTCGATGTTCTCGACCACGACGATGGCGTCGTCCACCAGGATGCCGATGGAGAAGATCAGGGCGAACAGGCTGACCCGGTTGATGGTGTAGCCCATCAGCCAGGACGCGAACATGGTCAGCAGGATCGTCGTCGGGATGACGATCAGCGTCACGATGCCCTCGCGCCAGCCGATGGCCAGCACGATCAGCGCGACGATGGTCACGGTGGCGAGCGCCAGATGGAACAGCAGCTCGTTCACCTTCTCATTCGCCGTCTCGCCGTAATTGCGGGTGACGGTCAGCGTCAGGCCCTTCGGCAGCGACTCCGTCTCGATGGCGTGGACACGCTCCAGCACGCGCTCGGCGATGGTGACGGCGTTGGCGCCGGCCCGCTTGGCGATGGCGAGGGTCACGGCCGGCGTGCGGACCAGCCCGCCCTTGCCGTCCGGGGTCATCGTCCAGGCCATGCTGTCGTCGGGCCGCGAGCCGACGACGATGTCGGCCACGTCCTTGACATAGACCGGGCGTCCGTCGCGGGTGGTGACCAGCAGCAGGCCGATGTCGGCGGTGCCCTGCAGGGTCTGGCCCGCCACCACCGGCAGGCTGCCGCCCTTGTCGCGCACCGAGCCGACGATGAAGGACCGGTTGGCGTTCTTCACCTTGTCGACCAGCTGGTTCAGCGTCACCCCGAACAGCGCCAGCTTTTCCGGGTCGGGCTCCACCCGGATCTGGTCGGGCCGGCCGCCGACGATATAGCTCTTGCCGACATCCTCGACCTGCACCAGCTGGGCCAGCAGCTCGTCGGCGACGCCGTGCAGCGCGGTGTCGGTCCAGCGCCCCGCCTCCTCCGGCTTGGGCGCCAGCGTCAGGGTCAGGATCGCCACGTCGTTGATGCCGCGCCCGACGATCAGCGGCTCGGGAATGCCGAGCGGGATGCGGTTCATGTTGGCGCGCACCTTCTCGTGTACGCGCAGGATGGCGTCGTCGGACGATGTGCCGACCAGGAAGCGGGCGGTCACCACCACCCGGTCGTCCATGGTCTGGCTGTAGGTGTGCTCGACCCCGTCGATGCCCTTGACGATCTCCTCCAGCGGCTTGGTCACCAGCTCGACCGCGTCGTCGGCCTTCAGCCCGTCGGCGCGGACCAGGATGTCGACCATCGGCACGCTGATCTGCGGTTCCTCCTCGCGCGGCAGCGACATCAGCGCGACGGCGCCGACCACCAGCGAGGCCAGCAGCAGCAGGGGGGTCAGGGGCGAGCGGATGAAGGTCCGCGTCAACACCCCGGAAATGCCGAGCTTCATCACACGCCCTCCGGCCGGACGATCACGTCGCCCGGCTTCAATCCCGACAGCACCTCGATCCCGCCGGGCTGGCCGTCCAGCGCCGGGATCGGCCCGCCGACCTGAACCGGCGTTTCGCTGCCGTCGGCCAGCCGCAGGAAATCGGTGCCGAAACGGCGGACGATCCAGTCCGGCGGCACCACGATGGCTTGCCGCGTGCCGGTCGCCACATAGACCCGCACCCGCTCGCCGACGAAGAAATCTCCCAGCCCGCTGACCGTCGCGTCGGCGACCACCTGCCCGCCCGACAGCTCCGGATAGACCTGCCGCACGGTGCCGCGCTTCAGCGCAGTTTCACCGGCCGGCGCAACAGCCTGTGGCGAGGCCGGCGCCAGCCCGCGGTTGCCGACCAGCACCGGGTCGCCCTCATGCATGAAGCGGGCATGACGTTCGGGCAGGTGCAGGCGCAGCACATAGGTTTCCGTCGCGATGCTCGCCACCGTCTCGCCGGGGACCACCACCGCGCCGTCAATCACCTTGACCTGCAGGACGCGGCCGTTGGCCGGGGCCAGCACCTCCCCCTCGCGCAGCTGCTGTTCGACCACCGCCCGCTCCGCCTTCATGGCGGCGATCTGGGCGCGGGCGACGTCCACCGCCGACTGCGCGTCGTCGAGCCGCTGCTGCGTGCCCGTCCCGCTGGCGCGCAGGCGCTGCGCCCGGTCCAGCTCCAGTGCGGCCTGATGCTGCTGCGCCTGCAAAGCCTGGATGCGGGCGTCCAGCGAGACGATCTGCAGGGGCAGCTTCGGGTCGCGGACGGTGGCGAGCAGCTGGCCGGTGGTGACCTTGTCCCCCTCCGTCACCTTCAGTTCGGCGATGGTGCCGCCGATGCGGGTGCGGGCCAGCGTCTCGTGAACACTTTCCACCGTGGCGAAGACGGCCTTCAGATCCTCCACCGGGCGGGGCTGGATGGTGATGCTGGCAAGGACCTCCGACTTCACCTCCGCCTGCTGGGCGCGCGACGCGGCGGGGAAGCCGGCGGCGGACAGCAGGGCCAGGGCGAGGGGGGCGGCCAGAAAGGCTGGAGAGGATCGACGGGACATGGGGCCACCTCGGACGGCAGGAACGGACGGATAGGTGCGGCGGACGCCTGTTGACCTTTAATTTAGAATACTCTAATTTAGTGTCAATGAATGATTCGGATGGCCGCCATATCCGCTCCGCGGCGCGCCTGCTGAAGGCGATCGCCAACGAACGGCGCCTTTCCATCCTCTGCCATCTGGCGCACGGGGAGATGTGCGTCGGCGCGCTCGTGGCCGCCATCGGACTCAGCCAATCGGCCCTGTCGCAGCATCTGGCCCGGCTGCGCGCCGACGGCCTCGTCAGCACCCGGCGCAACGGACACTCGATCGTCTATGCGCTGGCCAGCGCCGAGGCCGCCGCGGTGATCGGCGTGCTGCAGGGCCTCTATTGCGATGGACCACCGCCGGACCATGCGTCGGCACCCCCTTCTTCTTCAGCGGAGACACGGACATGAGCATCAATCGTATCGTGATGGCCTTCGCCGGGACCATGATCCTGGTCAGTCTGGCGCTGTCGCAACTGCACAGCCCGCAGTGGCTGTGGCTGACCGCCTTCGTCGGCGCCAACCTGCTGCAGGCCTCCTTCACCCGCTTCTGCCCGCTGGCGATGATCCTGAAGCGGCTGGGCGCACGCTCCGGCGTCGCCTTCTCCTGACGGGGCGGCGGCGCTCCACACCCCCAATACGGCAAAGGCCCGGCGGTGACCCCAATGCGGTGACCGACAAGAAGGCCCCGACGAACTAGGAGAGGAAACACAGCAATGGCGCATATCGTCGTTCTCGGCGCGGGCATCGGCGGCATCCCGATGGCCTACGAGATGAAGGAGCTGGCACGGCCGGGGGACCGGATCACCGTGGTGTCGAACAGCGACAGCTTCCAGTTCGTGCCGTCCAACCCCTGGGTGGCCGTGGGCTGGCGCAAGCGGGAGGACATCACCGTCCCGCTTGCCGAGCCCTTCGCCCGCAAGGGCATCGCCTTCACCCCCGTCGGCTGCCGCCGGGTGCTGCCGGAGGAGAACCGGCTGGAGCTGAACGACGGCACCAGCCTCGATTACGACCAGTTGGTGATCGCCACCGGTCCCGAGCTTGCCTTCGACGAGATCGAGGGCTTCGGTCCGCAGGCTCACACCATCTCCATCTGCCATGTCGACCATGCGGTGGAGGCGGCCGAACGGTGGGAGGCCTTCTGCCGCGACCCCGGCCCGCTGGTGATCGGCGCGGTGCAGGGCGCCTCCTGCTTCGGCCCGGCCTACGAGTTCGCGATGATCGCCGACGCCGACCTGCGGCGCCGGAAGATCCGCCACAAGGTCCCCATCACCTTCATCAGTTCGGAACCCTATGTCGGACATCTCGGGCTGGGCGGCGTCGGCGACACCAAGGGGCTGCTGGAATCGGCGCTGCGCGAGCGTCACATCAAATGGATCGTCAACGCCCGCACCGACCGCTTCACCCCCGACGCCGTGCATGTCACGGAGATGGACGAGGCCGGCCGGGAGAAGACGGCGCATGTGGTCGAAAGCCGCCTGACCATGATGCTGCCGGCCTTCCGCGGCATCGCCGCCCTGCGCGGTGCGGAGGGGCTGGTCAACCCGCGCGGCTTCGTCCTGGCCGACAGGCATCAGCGCAATCCGACCCACCGCAACGTCTTCGGCGTCGGCGTCTGCATCGCCATCCCGCCGGTGGAAAAGACGCCGGTTCCGGTCGGCGTGCCGAAGACCGGCTATATGATCGAAACGATGGTCACCGCCGCCGCGCGCAACATCCGCTCCCTGCTCGACGGCAAGGAACCGGCGGAGGAAGCGACCTGGAGCGCGCTGTGCCTCGCCGATTTCGGCGACAGCGGCGTCGCCTTCGTCGCCATGCCGCAGATCCCGCCGCGCAACGTCAACTGGTCGTCGCACGGACGCTGGGTCCATTTCGCCAAGATCGGGTTCGAGCGCTATTTCCTGCGCAAGGTCCGCAAGGGCATCAGCGAACCGGTGTACGAACGCTATGTGCTGAAGCTGCTCGGCGTGAAGCGGGTGCAGGAGCCGGTGGCCGGCGAGCTGTGAGGCGGAGGCGGCCCCGCTTTGCCATGAGAATGGGGCGGGGCCGCCTTGATATTATTCGCACCGTTTCCGCTGGCGCGACCGGATTGGTTAAGGCCATGCTCCCTGCAACGCCGGACTCCGGAGCATCCGGGTTCGCAATCCAGGGAGACAGAGCATCGTGACCGCGCCCTTCATCCTCTACGGCAACGTGAATTCCCAGCCCGCGACCCGCATCGGGCTGTTCTTCCGCCTGGGCGGCATTCCCTTCCAGTACCGCCATGTCGACCTGCGCAACGGCCAGCAGAAGACGCCGGAATATCAGGCGATCAACCGTTTCGGCCGGGTGCCGACTCTGGTTCACGGCGACCATTCGATTTCCGAATCCAGCGTGATCCTGACCTATCTGGCTGAACAGACCGGCCAGTTCGGCGGCCGCGACCAGGCCGAGAAGCTGCGCCTCGCCGAATGGCTGAGCTGGCTGGCCGACGTGCTGTTGCCGGTCCAGCGCGCCCGCGCGGTGCGCAAGTTCAACGGCGACGCCAACGCCCTGCCCTGGATCGATGCATCGGCGGCCAGCGGCCTGAAGCTGTTCGACCAGCATCTGGCCGGCCGCAGCTTCATCGAGGGCGACCGGCTGACCATCGCCGACATCTTCGCCTTCCCCTGGATCGACCTGCTGAACGAATCGGGGATCGATGTAAAGGACTACCCCAACGTCCAGGCCTGGGCCGACCGCTTCCGCGCCCAGCCGGGCTACAAGCCGCAGTACGAGCTGATGCCGTCGGCGGATGCGGAGTGCTGAGATAGGTTGTTGCGGCGGGTGCCCCCTCCCCATCCCTCCCCCGCTTTGCGGGAGAGGGGTGCAGGCGCTTTGTAAGAGTGCGGCGGCAGTTCCCTCTCCCACCAAAGGTGGGGGAGGGTTAGGGAGGGGGCGCCTGCCGCAGCCACTCACGCCCGCGTATCGTCGATCACCTTGCCGTCGTTCGCCAGGCTCCCCGGCGCCACGAACTCGACCGCGCCCTTCAGCTTGGTCACCGACGCCAGCGTCTCGCGGACGGCGGCGGCCAAGCCCTCCCCGCTTTCTTCCGCCTCGCAGCGCAGTGTCATCGTGTCGCTGGCATCCTGCCGCCCCACCACCAGACGGGCGCGGCCGATCTGCGGATGGCGGCGCAGCACCTCGGCCACCTGGGACGGGTGGACGAACATGCCCTTGACCTTGGTGGTCTGGTCGGCGCGGCCCATCCAGCCCTTCAGCCGCATGTTGGTCCGGCCGCAGGGGCTGGTCCCCGGCAGCACCGCCGACAGGTCGCCGGTGCCGAAGCGGATCAGAGGGTAGGCCGGGTTGAAGATGGTCACCACCACCTCGCCGACCTCGCCGTCGGGAACCGGGTCGCCGGTGCCAGGGCGGACGATCTCGACGATGCAGCCCTCGTTCACCACCAGCCCGGAGCGCGCCTCGGTCTCATAGGCGACGATGCCGAGATCGGCGGTGCCGTAGCATTGGTAGACCTCCAGCCCGCGCGCCTCGTAGAAGGCGCGGGCGTCGGGCAGATAGGGACCGCCCGACACGCTGGCGATGCGGATCGACGAGACGTCCAGCCCCAGCGCGTCGCCCTTCTCCAGGATGATCTTCAGGAAGTCGGGCGTGCCGATATAACCGCGCGGCTTCAGGCTGGCGACGACCTGCGCCTGCATCTCGGTGTTGCCGGTGCCGGCGGGGATGACGGCGCAGCCGACGGCGTGCGCCCCGGTTTCGAACATCGAGCCGGCGGGGGTCAGGTGATAGGCGAAGCAGTTGTGGGCGAGGTCGCCGGCGCGGAAGCCGGCGGCGAACAGCGCGCGGGCGCTGCGCCAGGGGTCGGCGCCATGCGGCTCCGGATCGTGGATCGGGCCGGGGGAGGCGAAGACGCGGGCCAGCCGCCCGATCTCCACCGCCGCCAGACCGCCGAAGGGCGGGTTCGCCTGCTGCAACGCGATCAGATCCGACTTCCGCGTCACCGGCAGGGTGGCCAGCGCGTTGCGGTCGTGGATCGACGCCGGGTCGATGTCGGCCAGCAGCTCGCGGAAATAGGGCGCCGCGTCCTTGGCGTGGTGCAGATGGGCGGGCAGCGCCGCGAACTGCTCGGCCTCGCGCCGGTCGGAGGAACGGGTTTCGAGGTCGTCGTAGAAATCGGTCATGGTCGTTCGTCCGTTCAGGGGTCGGCCGAGGTGACGCGGGAGAGGTGCCGCCCTCAAATCCAGCGCTTGCGCCGCTTGAAGCTCTTCAGGTTCTTGAAGCTCTTGCGCTCCTCGTTGCCGCCGCCGAGGTAGAATTCCTTCACGTCCTCGTTGTTGCGCAGCTCTTCGGCGGTGCCGTCCAGCACGACCTTGCCGTTCTCCATGATGTAGCCGCGCGATGCGGCCTGCAGCGCCATGCGGGCGTTCTGCTCCACCAGCAGGATGGTGACGCCAAGGTCCTTGTTGATCTGCTGGACGATGCTGAACACCTCCTTCACCATCAGCGGCGACAGGCCCATGCTGGGCTCGTCCATCAGGATCAGCTTCGGCCGGGCCATCATCGCGCGGCCGATGGCCAGCATCTGCTGCTCGCCGCCGGACAGGTAGCCGGCAAGGCCGGTGCGCTCCTTCAGCCGGGGGAAATAGCTGAAGACCATGTCGAGATCGTCCTTCACCCCGCTGTCGCGTCGAGTGTAGGCGCCGAGCCGCAGGTTTTCCAGGCAGGTCATGTCGGCGATGATGCGCCGGCCCTCCATCACCTGGAAGATGCCCTTGCGAACGATCTGGTCCGGGTCGATGCCGTTGATGCGCTCGCCGTTGAAGGTGATGTCGCCGCGGGTGACCTCGCCGTCCTCGGTCTTCAGCAGGCCGGAGATCGCCTTCAGCGTCGTCGATTTGCCGGCGCCGTTGGCGCCAAGCAAGGCCACGATCTCACCCTCGGGCACCTCCAGGCTGAGGCCGCGGAGCACGAGGATCACGTCGTTGTAGACGACCTCGATGTTGTTGACGGACAGCATCATCCGCTTCGCAGCCGTGACGGGCGGCACAACTGGAGCGTTGGTCGAAGCGGCCGTGGCGGTGGTCTGCATGCGGCACCTGATAGATTCGAAACGAAGGGGGGGCGCCCCCGCCGCGATGGGCGGAGGCGCCGGGTACTTGTCGGCTTACCAGCCCAGCCATTCCGGCTTGCGCGGGACGTCGACGGTGGTCAGCTTCTCCAGCTTGATGGTGCCGCCCTTGACCAGATCGGCGACGCTGGCGCCGGTCTCGCCCGACACCTTGGCGCGGTAGATGTTGACCGCCGTCATGCCGCGGTGGTCGTTCTCGGTCCAGGTCGAGGGCACGCAGACGCCCTCCAACCCGGCCGGAACCCAATCCTTCTTCTGGTACATGCCCTTGCGGATGTTCGGGCCGGTGACGCCGCCGTTCTTCGACGCCCAGTCCATCGCCTCCTTCATGTAATAGGCGGTGCAGACGCCGGCCATGTAATGCACCGGGCGGTAGGCATTGCCCGACGGGTCGGAAATCTTCGAGATCTCCTTCAGCGTCTTCATGCCCGGCGCGTCGCCGTTCCAGGTCACCGCGGTGCGCATCGGGAACACCACGCCGTCGGCGGAAGCGCCGGCGGCCTTGGCGGCGTTCTCGTCCATGCCCCAGACATTGCCCATGAACTGCACCTTGGCGCCGACCGTCTGGCAGGCCTTCAGCACCGAGATGTTGGAGCCGGCGGTGTTGCCGAGATAGGCGTAGTTGGCGCCGGCCTCCTTCAGGGTCAGGCACTGGGCGGTGTAGTCGCCGGGGGTCAGGGCGAACTGCACGGCCGGCAGCACCTCGAAGCCCAGTTCCTTGGCCAGCTGCTCGCCGGCTTCCTTCGGCGCGTTGGGATAGGGGTGGTTGGCGCCCATGTGGACGTATTTCGGCTTGCCCTGGCCGCCCTGCTTCTTCCAGTCCTCGGCCGCCCACATCAGCATGCCGCGCAGCGCGTCGGAGTAGGACGGGCCATAGAAGAAGTTGTAGGGCGCCGGCTTGGAGCCGTGCGGGCCCTTGCCGGTCGGGTCGGTCAGGTGGCCGGAGTAGGAGCCGGAATAGGCCGGGATCTCGTCCTTGCCGACGAAGCCGGTCAGCGCCTCGGTGTCGGCGGTGCCCCAACCCTGCAGGGCCGCGATCTTGTCGCTGCCCGACGACCATTTCTTGTACTGGCTGATGGCGCGCGGCGCCTGATAGCCGTAGTCGACGGTGTCGACCGCCAGCTTGGTGCCGTTGATGCCGCCATGGGCGTTGATGTAGGCCAGCGCGTCCGACACGCCCTGCGCATAGGGCACGCCGACGTCGGAGGTGGCGCCGGACTGGTCCGCCAGATGGCCGACCGGGATGTCCGCATAAGCGGTGGCGGAGGTCGCCAGCAGGAGCGCAGAGGTCGCGAAGAGCGCGGTCTTGATCGACATGGTGCGTTTACTCCCTATTCTGTTCTGTTTGTTGATCAACAAAAGCTCAAGGATCAGTGCGAGAAGGGATAGAGCTTCCAGTAGGCCTTGATCTGCTTCCAGCGGTGGGCCAGCCCGTCGGGCTCGAACACCAGGAACAGGATGATGACGAGGCCGATCGACATCTCGCGCAGGAAGGCGATGTTGTCCTTCAGGTTCAGCGCGGTATCCAGCGCGGTGCCGCTCACCAGCTTGGTCAGGGCCTGCATCGCTTCCGGCAGGAAGACCATGAAGGCGGTGCCCATCAGCGTGCCCATGATCGAGCCGAGACCGCCGATGATGATCATGCCCAGGAACTGGATCGAGAAGAGGATGGTGAAGCCCTCGACCGACACGAACTGCAGGTAGTGGGCGTACAGCGCGCCGCCGATGCCGGCGTAGAAGGCGGAGATGCCGAAGGACATCGTCCGGTACTTCGTCAGGTTGATGCCCATGATCTCGGCGGAGAGATAATGGTCGCGCACCGCCACCAGGGCGCGGCCGTCGCGGGTCCGCATCAGGTTGGTGGCGAGGATGTACATCACCACCAGCGCCACCAGGGCGACGTAGAAGTAGCGCTCGTCGGTGTCGAAGGCGAAGCCGAAGATGGTCAGCGGCTCGGCGATGGTGCCGGCGGTGCCGCCGGTGAACCAGTCGGCCCGCGCGAAGAAGTCCTGCAGGATATACTGCGCCGCCAGCGTGGCGATGGCGAGATACAGGCCCTTCAGCCGCGCCGCCGGCATGCCGAACAGCAGGCCGACCAGCGTGGTGACGACGCCCGCCAGCGGGATGGCCAGCGCCACCGGGACGCCGACGCTGTTGCTGAGCCAGGCCGAGGCGAAGGCGCCGAAGCCGAAGAAGGCGGAATGGCCGATGGAGATCTGGCCGGTGAAGCCGACCAGGATGTTCAGGCCGAGCGCCGCGATGCCGAGATAGCCGATCTGGATCAACAGGCTGAGCCAGTAGCGGTCCATGAAGGCCGGGCAGGCCAGCAGCAGGACCACGCCCAGGATCGCGAAGTTGCGGCTGGTCTTGGTCGGGAAGATGGTGGTGTCGGTCCCGTAGGACGTCTTGAAATCGCCGCTCGGGATGATGCTGATGTTCGCCATGGGAGCCTCACACGCGCTCGATGTCTTTGGTGCCGAACAGGCCGTATGGCTTGATCATCAGGATGGCGATCAGGACGTAGAAGGGCGCGATCTCGTACATGTTGCCCCAGTTCAGCCACTGGCTGTCCAGGTAGTGCGCCATGTTCTCCAGCACGCCGACGATCAGGCCGCCGACCACCGCGCCGATGACGCTGTCGAGACCGCCCAGGATCACCGCCGGGAACACCTTGATGCCGAAGAAGGACAGCGCCGACGACACGCCGTTGACCACGCCCACCGTGACGCCGGCCACCGCCGACACCATGGCGGAGATCGCCCAGCTCATCGCGAACATGTGGCGGACCGAGATGCCCAGCGACTGCGCCACCTGCTGGTCGAAGGCGGTGGCCCGCATGGCGAGACCGGTCCGCGAGTATTTGAAGAACCAGCCGAAGCCCGCCATGATCAGGATCGAGATCAGCAGCGACATCACGTAGACGGTCTGCACCTCCAGCCCGAACAGGTTCATGGTGGGGCTGGCGAAGATCGGCGGGAAGGGCTTGGCGAAGACGCCGAACATCCACTTCATCGCCGCCTGGAAGACGATGGACAGGCCGATCGTCACCATGATGACGGAGATGATCGGCTCGCCGATCATCGGCCTCAAGACGACGATCTGCAGGATGACGCCGAAGGCCAGCATGAAGACCAGCGTGATCGGGAAGCCGATCCAGAAGGGCAACTGCCAATGGGTCAGCAGCCACCAGCAGGTCCAGGCGCCGATCAGCAGGAATTCGCCCTGCGCGAAGTTGACGATGCGGCTGGCCTTGTAGATCAGCACGAAGGACATGGCGACCACGCCATACAGCGCGCCGACGATCAGGCCGTTGACGAGAAGCTGAAACAGAAGGGTCATGGCGTGGCCTCGCCGATATGGGATCCAAATCCCCCTCTCCCCCCCGGGGAGAGGGTCGGGGTGAGGGGGACGCGTGGCGAGGAGCGTCCGGCAGACGGATCCCCCTCACCCATCCTCTCCCCGGGGGGGAGAGGGGCTTTAAGCGGTTGCATTGCTATGCGCTCTCCTCACGCCGCAACAGGCTGCGGCTTCTTCACCGCGGCGGCCGGAGCCAGGTCGATGACGGTCAGCGTCGTGCGGATGCGCTGCTTGGTGCCGTCCTGGAAGGCGATCGTGGTGTCCACGTCGATCTTCGGCTGGCCGGCATAGATGCTGTCGATGATGGTGCCGTACTTCTCGGCGATGACGCCGCGGCGCACCTTGCGGGTGCGGGTCAGCTCGCCGTCGTCGGCGTCCAGCTCCTTGTAGAGCAGCAGGAACTTGGAGATGCGCTGGTACTCGGGCAGGGTCTGGTTGACCCGCTCCACCTCGGCCCGCAGCAGGTCGTAGACCTCCTGCTTCGACGACAGGTCGGAGTAGGTCGTGAAGGCGATGCGGTTCTTCTCCGCCCATTTCGACACGATGGGGAAGCGGATGCAGATGATCGCCGACAGATACTCGCGCTTGTCGCCCAGGATCACCGCCTCGGCCACGTAAGGGCTGAACTTCAGCTTGTTCTCGATGTATTGCGGGCTGAAGCGGTCGCCCTGGGCGGTGGTGGCGATGTCCTTGATGCGGTCGATGATGACCAGATGGCCCTTCTTGTCGAAGAAGCCGGCATCACCCGTATGCATCCAGCCGTCGCGCATGTCGGCGACGGTCGCCTTCTCGTTCCGGTAATAGCCGGCGAACATGTTGGGGTGGCGGGTGACGATCTCGCCGACGCCGTTGTGGTCGGCGTCGATCACCTTCACCTCGATGCCGCCGTCGAACGGCACGCCGACCGTGTCGAAATCGACGTCGGTGCCGCGATGGACGGTGTAGGCGCCCATCGTCTCGGTCTGGCCGTAGATCTGGCGCAGCGGCACGCCCAGCGCCTGGAAAAACTTGAAGGTGTCGGGGCCGAGCGCCGCGCCGCCGGTCGCCGCCGATTTCAGGTTGGTGAAGCCCAGCCGGTCGCGCAGCGCCTTGAACAGGATCGCGTCGGCCATCGCCGAGCGCTCTCCCTTGGCCAGCGCCTCCAGCCCCAGCTTCATGCCGAGATCGTACATCTTCTGCTTGAAGGGCGAGGCGTCCATCATGCGGGCGCGCACGTCGGCGGCGATCTGCTCCCACAGGCGCGGGGCGAACAGCACGAAGGTCGGGCCGATCTCGCGGAAGTCGTGCATCATCGTCTCGGCTTCCTCGACGAAGTTCACGCGCATCCGCGACACCATGACCATGCCGACGGCATAGACCTGCTCCATGATCCAGGACAGCGGCAGGACCGAGACATACTCGTCCTCGGGCCCCTTGGGATCGGCGGACAGGTAGCTGGCGACATGGCGGATCAGCCGCCCGGCCGGCAGCATCGCCATCTTCGGGTTCGAGGTGGTGCCCGACGTGGTGCAGAGGATGGCGACCTCCTCCCCCTTCGTCGCGGCGACCATGCGGTCGTAGAGATCCGGCTGCTGCGCATGCAGTTCCTCGCCCATGGCCACCAGATCGGTGACCGGCATCAGGCGGGGGTCGTCGTATTTGCGCATGCCGCGCGGGTCGGAATAGATGATGTGCTGCAGCGTCGGCAGCCGGTCGGCGAGGTTCAGCAGCTTGTCGACCTGCTCCTCGTCCTCGGCGAACACCACCTTCACGTCGGCATAGGTGATGAGGTACGCGACCTCCTCGTCCAGCGCGTCGCGGTAGATGCCCAGACTGTAGCCGCGCACCGCGTGGGTGGCAATCTCACCCATCACCCAGTCGGGACGGTTGTCGCCGAGAAGCCCGACGACCTCGCCCGGCACGACGCCGATCTTGGTCATGCCGAGAGCGAAGGCGCGGACGCGGGCCTGCACCTGGCTCCAGGTGAAGGTGCGCCAGATGCCGAAATCCTTCTCGCGCATGGCGATGTCGCCGCCATGATCGCGGGCATGCAGGGCCAGCAGCTTCGGCAGGGTGTCGTTGGCGACAAGATCGGGAAGATTGAGGCTCGACATCACGCGACCTCCTTCCGGGGCGGCGGAACGACGGCGGCAGTGGTGGTGGTGACCGGCGCCTCCTCCTCGTCGTCCTCGCCCAGATAGGCGCGGCGGACGCGGGGATCGGCCAGGACCTCCTCCGGCTTGCCTTCGGCGATCTTCTTGCCGAATTCCAGCACCATCACCCGGTGCGAGATGTCCATGACCACGCCCATGTCGTGCTCGATCATGACCACGGTCATGCCGAACTCCTCGTTCAGGTCGACGATGTAGCGGGCCATGTCCTCCTTCTCTTCCAGGTTCATGCCGGCCATCGGCTCGTCCAGCAGGATCAGGTCCGGCTTCAGCGCCATGGCGCGCGCCAGCTCCACCCGCTTGCGCAGGCCGTAGGACAGCGTGCCGGCGGTCGCCTTGCGCACATGCTGGATTTCGAGGAAGTCGATGATCTCCTCCACCTCGCGGCGGTGGGACAGCTCCTCCTTCCTGGCGCCGGTCAGCCAATAGAGCGACCCGGTCAGGAAGTTGTTCTTCAGCAGGTGGTGGCGGCCGACCATGATGTTGTCGAGCACGGTCATGTGCCCGAACAGCGCCAGATTCTGGAAGGTGCGGCCGATGCCGAGCGAGGCGCGATGGTTCGGGGTCATCCCCGTCACGTCGCGGCCCTTGAAGAAGACCTTGCCGTCGGTCGGCCGGTAACGGCCGGAGATGCAGTTGACCATGGAGGTCTTGCCGGCCCCGTTGGGACCGATGATCGAAAACAGCTCGCCCCTGCGGATGCCGAAGCTGACGTCGGTCAGCGCATGGACGCCCCCGAAGCGCAGGTTGACGCCCCGAGCCTCGAAAATGGTCTCCGCCTGGGTGGTGGGCGAATTTTGGCCAAGGGAATTTTGGCCAGGGCCGGGGTGTGGTGCGACGGGCGCGCCTGACATTTCCTCCTCCGTTGCTGTTGGTACCGCTTCTCGGGGTCACGATCCGGCTCTTGGGGGCCGGCGGGGTCCATATTGTGGACCGTTTCATGAGCAACTTCCGCACTATATACCGAGCCTCATTCTGTTTTCAACACTGACATTCCGCCAGCGCATGTTTTTTGTTGCGATAAGGCGCCGCACGGTCCATATGATGGACCTCATGAACAACCCCGCCGACATCGCTCCCTCTCCGGCCGTTCCGAACGCGGCCGGCGGCACCCAGAGCCTGGAGCGCGCCATCGCCCTGCTGCGCGCGGTCGCCGACGCCGAGACCGGCGGCGCGCGGCTGGCCGACCTGATGACGGGGGTCGGGCTGTCGAAGGCGACCGCCCACCGTCTGCTGATGGCGCTGGCGCGCGACGGGCTGGTGGAGCAGGATGCCCGCAGCAAGCGCTATCACCTGGGACCCGATCTGGTGGCGCTGGGCGATCTGGCGGCGCAGCGCCACCGCCCCCTTGCGCCTCCCCCTGCCACCCCGCTCCCCACCCCTGCCCCGCCCCCGCCGCCGGAGGCAGCACCGCCCCCGCCGGCGCCGCCCTCGCCGCCTGCCCTGATGGTGCGGCCCTCGGCCTTTTTGCGTGCGGAATATCGCGGCGACTCCATCGCGCTGGCGACGCTGCTGTGCGACCGCCATGTCCGCGCCGCCGACGGCGCGCGGGCGGCGCTGCTGCATGAAAGCGTCGCCGGCCAGACGACGGAGCTGAGCTTCGCCCGGCTGGCCCGCGATTCGGCGCGCTTCGCCGCCGTGCTGGCCGGCATGGGGGTCGGGGCGGGCGACCGGGTGGCGGTGCTGCTGCCCAAGGGGCCGGAGCTGCTGATCACGGCGCTGGCGATCTGGCGGCTGGGCGGCGTCTATATGCCGCTGTTCACCACCTATACCGCCTCGGCCGTCGCCTACCGGCTGGCCGACAGCGACGCGCGGGCCATCGTTACCAACGGATTCCTGCGCCGCAAGGTGCCGCGCGACAACACCCGGCCGGTGGTGACGGTGGAGGGCGACGAGGCCTTCGGTCCCGACGCCGTGCCCTTCTGGTCGTCGCTGCACGAGGCCGCCCCGCTGGCCGAGGTGGCGCGCTACCGCGAAGGCGACGCCTTCGCCCTGATCTACACCTCGGAATCCGAACCGACGCCGCTGGGCGTCTCGCTTCCGGTCAAGGCGCTGTCGGGGATCGAGCAGTACATGCGCATCGGCCTCGACCTGCGCGACGACGACATCTATTGGAACATGGCCGATCCCGGCTGGGCCTATGGCGCCTATTACGGCCTGGTCGGGCCGCTTCTGCTGGGGCGGACGACGATCTTCTGCGACGGTCCCTACGACGTGCGGCAGGGCTACCGCATGCTGACCAAATTCGGCGTCACCAACCTGACCGCGGCGCCGTCGCAGATCCGCGCGTGGCACGGCGCCGACCCCGGCGTGTCGCACCAGTTCGCCCTGCGCATCCTGTCGGTGGTGGGCGAGCCGCTGCCGCCCGACCTGATCGCCTGGGCCAACCGGACGGTGAAGGTCCCGCTGCTCGACCAGTACGGCCAGCGCGAGACCGGCATCTTCATCGTCAACAGGTACGACCCCGACGGCATCGGCCGTTACGAGTCCGACGCGCCGGAGGACGGCGATACGGTCCAGCCCGCAAGCGGCTCGCTCGGCCGGCCGATGCCGGGCTTCCGCGTCGTCATCCTCGATCCCGACGGGCGCGAAGCCCCGGTGGGCGGCGCCGGCGAGATCGCCATCGACGTCGACCATTCCCCGCTGTTCTGGTTCGAATCCTATTCGAACAATCCCGAGCGCACCGCCCGGCGCTTCCGCCACGGCCGGCGCTATTACCTGACCGGCGACCGCGCCTTCCTCGACGCCGACGGCAACATCCACTATCGCGGCCGGGCGTCCGACGCGATCCAGATGCAGCAGGGCGAATAGTCAGCGCCCCTCCTTTTCGGGTATAGATCGCCTCCAGGGATGCGGCAGCCGGGAAAGCGTGAAGGACAGGTATGGAATCCAAGACGAAGAACCGCGAATCCTGGCTGGCCGCCGCCTTCGCGGCACTCGCCGAAGGCGGCGTCGACAAAGTGCGGGTGGAGCTGCTGGCCAAGGCCCTGAAGGTTACCAAGGGCAGCTTCTATTGGCATTTCCGCGACCGCACCGAGCTGATGAACGCCCTGCTGGACAGCTGGAAGACGGGCCGCATCGCCGCCATCAAGGAACAGACCCGTCTGGACGGGCGGGAGCCGGCACGGCAACTGCGCGACCTGCTGGCGCTCTATGGCGGCAGCAAGCCGCGCGGCATGGCGATCGAGCTGGCGGTGCGCGACTGGGCGCGGCGTGATCCCGAGGCGGAAAGCGTGATCGCCGAGGTCGACCGCGAGCGCCTGCACAGCGTCGCCGGCCTGTTCGTGGCGCTGGGCCTTCCCTCCGACCAGGCTTTCGCCCGCGCCTACCTGTTCTACGCCTTCGCCTTCGGCCAGGGCCTGCTCGCCCCCGGCGCCGCCGCCGACCGCGCCGAGGTGGTCCGGGCGATCTGCGCCGACGTGCTGGTGCCGGCGGCCTGACCGTCTCGCCCGGTCCCGGTCAGTTGCTGATCGTCGCCTTGGTGACGGCCAGAAAGCCTTCCGGGCTGTCGAAGGCGGGCAGGATCGGCGCGAAGCCCGCGCCCCGCTTGAACACCGGCATCGGCCGGGACAGGCCGGTCGCCACCCGCAGCTTGCCGCCGTCCTTCGTCCAGGAATCCACCGCGGCGGCCGACGTCCTGGCCGCTTCCGGTGCCATGCCGGCGCGGATCAGCGCGGTGGGGTTCAGCGCCGCCGCCTGCCGGGCCGACGGGTCCTGCTTCTGCGGAAGATCGGTCGCGACGATCTCGCGCTCGCGGCGCCGGATGCCGCTGTTGTCGACCGTCACGTCGGCCTCGACCAGGGCGACGCGGAACAGCATGTCCATGTTCTGCGCGGCGGTGGCCATCACTTCCAGCGGGTTGAATTTGCCGGACGCCAGCCGGCGGGCCGTCGCCACCATCGCTGGGTCGATCCCCTCCATCCGCAGCCGCGCGCTCCAGCCGCCGGCATCCCGCACGGTGCCGCTGGTCTCCAGGGACAGCGACTGCCGCTGGTCGTCATAATCCAGCGCCAGCGAGACGTCACCGCGCAGGCTGGTGTAGCCGAGGCTGACCATGTCGCGCAGGGCTTGGTTGTAGCGGTTGGCCCGCGCCATCGCCAGAACCGGCACGTCGGCTTCGCTGGCCGACAGGCGGGCCTTGCGGATCTCGCCGTTCTGCAGGGCGATGTCGGACACGTCCACGCTGGCGGCGCGGACCACGGCGTCGGGCGACAGGGTGACCGTCACCCCCTGCAGACTGACCGACCCGAACGGTGAAGCCGACAGGTCGGCATAGCTGACCCGGCCGTTCAATCCTTCGCGGATCAGGAAGCCGTCGACCAGATCGCGGGCCTGGGCAGTAGCCTGCCGCTTCGCCAGGGTCCAGCCGCCGCCGACCACGACCAGGGCGCCGAGGACGAGCGCCGAGGCGAGCTTGCTGCTGATTTTCATCACGGGGCTCCCTTGGACAGGCCCGCCGCGGCGAGCTTCTGGTCGACGATGAAGACGGGATCGGCCGCATCGGCGCATTCCGCCTTGCCGCAGGCATGGACGACCGCAGCCTCCAGCTTGGCCGGCGGCAGAGCCTCGTCACCCTCGGCAACCGACAGCGCGCCGCTGACCACGTACCAGCCGTCGGCTTTCAGCGCCGGTCCCGTCTCCGGCACGGTGACCTGCAGCTTGCCCGGCCAGCGGGTGGCCACGGCATTGCGCCCGTCCGATCCGGCCTGGACCAGCATGGTGACGGGAACCGGCCCGCCCTGGATCAGCGCATTGGCCCGCGCGTCGCGGAGATTGTCCAGCTGGGCGCCATACGCGACCCGGCCGGGCTGCATCAGGTTGGCGAGGCGGACGCCGGCCGGCAGAGAGGCCAGCATGCTGATGTCCTGCTCGCGCTGGGCGGCCATCCGTTGGCGCTCCTGCTCGCGCTGGCGTTCCTGCTCCGCCCGGGCCGCCGCGGCCTTGCGGGCGTCGCGCTCGGCGAACAGACCGGCGAGCGCCCGCTCGTCGAAGCGATACAGCATGCTGGTGGCCTCGCGGTCGGCATAGATGACGGCGCTTTCCAGCTTTGCCTTGGCTTTTGCCCCGCGCCAGTTGTCGACCTGAATGCCGGACGGATCGATCTTCAGCGTCGCCCCGATCATCAGCGTGCGGTCGACCGACCCGTAGCGCGTGCGGCCCTCGGCAAAGGACTGGGCCGCCGACCGGTCCATCGGAATGCCGGTGATCGCGTCGAGCCCGTCGATTTCGACGGTGAAGTTGTTCGGCAGCTTGGAGTCGACGCAGCACCAGTTGGGCTGGACCGACAGAGAGGTGATCTTCTGCGTGATCGGGAACTGCCGGGTCGCGAAGTCGTAGGCCTGGAATTCGGTGCGGTAGACGATGGTCACCCGGTTGGGATCGGCACGGTTCATCTCGGTGAACAGATCGGCCCTGGCCCGTTCCAGCAGGGGCTGGAGCTTGAATTCCTGGTAGCGGACCTGCTGGAACTCGCGGTTGAACCGGTGTCCGGCCCACCAGGCCAAGGTTCCGTTGTCCTCCGCCAGATCCCCGTTCCGGCGCAGCAGAAGCAGAAGCATGCCGGGGTAGTTCTTGCCGATTTCGAGGACCGGCTGGGGAGGCGCCATGGGCATCGGAGCCGGAGCCGGAGCCGGAGCAAGTGCCGCGACGGAGGCCGGCGCAGGCGCAAGCGCGGGCGGCGGCGCCATCTGCGGCGCCGTCTGCGGCGCCATCTGGGGCAACGGCTGCGGCACCGGCGCGGAAGCGGCGGGGGCGGCGGCGACCACCGTCCAGTCGCTGGCCGCGGCGGCCTCGCCCCGCCAGACCACGGCGCCGCTGGCCTTCTCCACCCCGACCA
This sequence comes from Azospirillum sp. B2RO_4, assembly GCF_051124815.1. Classification (NCBI taxonomy): domain Bacteria; kingdom Pseudomonadati; phylum Pseudomonadota; class Alphaproteobacteria; order Rhodospirillales; family Azospirillaceae; genus Azospirillum; species Azospirillum sp. B2RO_4. The sequence goes on from NZ_CP118487.1 coordinate 697,038, forward strand.
GCGCGGCGCGGCCGGCGGCCGGGCATTCCTTCGACAGAACCATGGAGCCGATGCGGCGGACCAGCGACGTGAAACCGTCCGTCGCGAACAGCCCCCGGTCCTCCGCCACCACCTTCAGCGCGGCGCGGTCGGCGCACCAGGACGGTCCGTCGGCGAAGACCTCGACCTTCAAGGCTCCGGAGAAGGCAAGGCGCCGGCCGTCTTCCGCCGCACCCACCGCGGGGGCGAGCGAGAGCAGCAGGCCGAGCGCCAGGGGCGGGATCAAAAGCTGTTTCACGAGACATCCCCACTGCATGTCCGTCGCCGCCCGCGAAGGAGCGGCATCCGGGTCAGGCCTATTTCCGCGAGTTCGGGCCGGAGGCCGCCGTCAATCGGTTGGCCGGATCAGCGCTTCGGTTCATCCAGGTCGATGGGCTGGTCGATCTGCATGTCGAGGTCGATGCCGCCGCTGGCCGGAGCTGCCGGTGCCGAGGGCGCCGGGGTCGGGGCCGGGGCTGGATTGTAGCCGGGGGCCGGCGGTTCGGGCGCGATGGGTTCCAGCTGCGGGGCGGGGCCGGCGGGCGGCGCCTTGCCCGGCGCCGGCCCAGGCGCCGGCTTGGACGTCGCATGCTTGGGCCGCGACGGGGCGCCGATGCACTCCGACAGCTTGCCGATGGCCCAGCTCGACCCGTCCAGCTCGTACAGCTTGCGGATGCCGAGGCCCGGCACCGCCAGCGCCACCGTGTCCGCCGAGGCGAAGCGGGACAGCACCGTCCCGACGTCCGGCCCGCCGAGCGGCGCGATCAGCATGCCGAATCCCCCCGGCCTGGCCTGGACATGATGGACCTTGCCGCTGTCGAACACGATTTCGATCGGATAGGTGGCCCCCGCCGTCACCGGCACGCCCGTCTTGTTCATCGACAGGCCGGTGTTGCTCCGGGTGGCGATGAATGCCAGCTCCTGGGCGGGCGACTGCTTCGACGCGACGCAATAGGGCACGGCACCGGGATTGGTCGGGGTGTAGCGCTCGATCAGCCATCCCCGCTGCTGGGCATAGATCGCCGTCGGCACGAAAGCGCCGGGATAGACGGGGCCGCGGGAGGTCTGGCAGGACGCCAGCAGCGGCAGGCTGCAGGCCAGGGCAAGAAGAATGCCGGCACGGCCGGCGGCGCTGATCGGCATCGCGTGTCCTTCCGGGACGGGCCCGGTCAATTCGGGAGCGGGGAGCGGGTGCGGCAGAATCGGCAGACGACGGGGAAGGCCCCGCTCCGTGACGCACGCGCCGATTCCTGACCCTGCGGGAATGGCCCACTCAATTCATAACTTATTCTTCAATCATTTCCGCAACTTGCAGATGGTGCAAAATGCAATCCTGTTAGTCAAAAGCAATTTTTCCGGCCGAAATGCGTCCCGATGTCGCAACTCCGGGCCAGTCCCGCAGCGCCCCGCAACTCCTTTTTCCTCTTACGGCATGTAGGCCAGCCGCAGGTTGCCCCAGTGACGGCCGCGCACGACGATCGGCGCATCGACCTCCTTCAGCCGCACCATCTGTCCGCCGCCCATGTCGCGGCGGTAGGCCTGCAGCAGGAACGGGCGGGTGTTGCGGGCGGCGGCAAGGCCGGAGCGGTCGGCGAAGACGCGGCGGTTGCGGCTGTGGGCGGCATTCCAGACCGCTTCGCCGGGCCGCTGCGGTTCGGAATAGCGGGCGTTGTGGGTCGGCAGATAGCCGACGGCGTTGACCGCGACACAGAACTGGAAGCGCGGGTTGGAGGCCAGCACCGGCTCCTGGATCGCCGGGAACAGCCGGTCGGTCAGCTCGGTGAAGGGGGCGATGCACTGTTCCGGCTCGGTGCCGGGGATGGTGGACAGCTCCGTCGAGAACAGCGCCTCCTCGCCGATGCTGCCGTTGGACAGCGCCCCGTCCAGCGCCTTGGCCAGCGCCGCCGCGGTGTCCTGCACGGTGCGGATGATGGCCGAATCCGCCTCGATCATCGCGGTGTAGGCACGTTCCAACTGGCCGGTCTGGGTTTCCGACAGCTCGTCGAAGGCCAGATGCAGGCCGAGGTCGCTGGTGCCGGCGACGATGGCCGGCAGGTCGCCGACGTTGCGCAACGTCACGGTCAGCCGCGTCTGCTCGGCCAGTTCGGGCAGCCCCTTGCTCTCCACCAGCAGCCCGTCCAGCGACAGGTCGAGCATGGTGACGCTGCGGCGGTCGCCGGCAACCGTCAGGCCGATCGGCTCCTCGCACGGGATGCGGTCGGAGACGCGGCGGTCGCCCGCCACCGACTGGCGCAGCGCGATGACCAGCCGGCGCTTCAGGTCGGCCACCGCGCCCTGGGTGTCGGTCATGCGGCGGCTGACGTCGGTGGCGATGCCGGTGATCTCGTCGGTCTGGTCGCGGATGTGCAGCACGCTGCCCGACACCTGGGAGGCGCCACCGGCCGAGTTGGTGGCGCTGCGCCCGATCTCGGCGTTGGCGGCCGACTGCTCCTCCACCGCGGCGGCGGTGGCGGCGGCGGCTTCGTCGATCTCCTCGATCACCGAGATGACGGTCTGGATCGCGGTGACGCTGCCGCCCACCGCCTGCTTCAGCTGCTCGATCTGGCGGGCGATGTCCTCGGTCGCCTTGGCCGTCTGGTTGGCCAGCGTCTTGACCTCGCTTGCGACGACGGCAAAGCCCTTGCCCGCCTCCCCGGCCCGCGCCGCCTCGATGGTGGCGTTCAGCGCCAGCAGGTTGGTCTGGCCGGCGATGGAGTTGATGAGGTTGGCGACCTTGGCGATCTCCTCCGTCGCGATCTCCATCTGGCCGATGGCGCTGGCGGAGCCGCGGGCGCTGTCCACCGCTCGCCGCGCCACCTCGCTGGAGCGCGCCGCCTGCCGGGCGATCTCGTGCCCGGCGGAGTTCAGCTCCTCCGTCGCGGCGGCGACCGACTGGGCGTTGGCGCTGGCCTGTTCGGAGGCGGCAGACACCACCACCGTGTTCTCGCGCACCACGCCCAGGGACTGCATCAGGTGACGGATGCCGTCGCCGGCGCGGTTGCTGGCCAGTTCGACCCCGATCCAGGTGGCGTCCAGATCGCTCTCGATCGATTTGCAGGTTTCCAGCAGGGCCTGCCGGGTCAGCGCCTTCTGGCGCATTTCGGTCTCGTGCTTCTCATGGATGCCGTAGGCCAGCTTGGCCTTCATGGCGTTCAGCTCCGACGCCACGCGGTGGAATTCCGGCACGCCGACGGCGGGCATCGGGTCGGTCAGGGCACCGCGGGCGATGCGCTCGAAGGTCCGTTCCAGCACCGCCAGCGGACGGCGCACCGTGCGCAGGATCGCCCAGCCGAACAGGGCGGCGAGCAGGGCGCTCAGCAGCATCGCCACGGCGACCTGAACGACACGACGTCCGTAATCCCGCTCCGCCTTGTCGAACTCCTCGCGCGCGACGCGGATCTGAAGCTCCAGCAGAGCGTCGGACACCCGACGCAGATCGGCGAAGGCCGGGCGGACGGTGCTGCGCAAATGGGCGTCCAGCCCGGCGGCATCCTTCTGCTTGGCCAACGCCAGCGCCGGTTCGATCCCGCCCTGCAGATAGCTCCCGACCAGCGGCTTGAACTTCTCGGCGAGGACGGCCTCTTCCGGAGTCAGGTAGGTCGCCAGATAGTCGGTCAGCAGGCGGCGCATCGCCGCGGCGTTGTCCGTCACCTCCTTCTCCACCGCGCCGAGATCGCCGGCGCCGCTTCCCGCCCGCAGGTCGGCGGCAAGGTCGGTCAGGCGCTGCCGGCTGTCGCGGGCGAGGTTCTGAATCTCGCCGATCTGATAGGCGGGAACCGTGCGGTCCTCGTAGACCGTGCGCAGCGACCGGTTGGAATCCGACATGCCGTCCAGGCCGAGCCAGCCCGCCAGCAGCACCGCCAGGATCAGCAGCCCGAACACCGCGCCCAACCGCCCCGACAGGCTGGCCCAGGCGAAGGCGGCGGCGCGGCCGGCGCGGCTCTTCCGCACCAGGGCGCCTTCCGCCAGCGCGAGCACGGCGCGGCCGTCGCGCATCTCCGCATAGAGCGCCTCGGCCGCCGCGACGTCCTCGCGCGCCGGCTTGGAGCGGATGGAGATATAGCCGGTGACGGCACCGTTCTCGACCACCGGGGTGACGTTTGCCCGCACCCAGTAGTAATCGCCGCCCTTGGTCCGGTTCTTCACCAGCCCTTCCCAGGGCCGTCCCTTCTTCACCGTCGCCCACAGGTCGGCGAAGGCCTCCTTCGGCATGTGGGGGTGGCGGACGATGTTGTGCGGAGCGCCGATCAGTTCATGTTCGTCAAAGCCGCTGATCTCGACGAAGGCCTGGTTCACGAAGGTGATGCGCCCGCCAGTGTCGGTTCGGGACACCAGGGGAACCCCCTCGGTCAGTTGGACTTCCCGGTCGGTGATCGGAGTGTTGACGCGCATGACGGGGTTCCGCTCCAGCCAAAGCCTCGAAGGAATCGGCCGGGTGTGGAGGCGGAACGAAAGCCGCCGGACGACCATATCGGTCGCCACCCCGGACCGGAGCCTTTGCTGCAATCGGCATGCCGCGTCATTTTGTCAGCAAACAAACAAGCTCCGCCCTTGACTGCTACGGAAGCGCGAAAGCGGCCATCCCCTTCTTTGCAAAATGCGACCGCAAAACGGGACTGGTCCCAAAGTATTATGCATTTTGGAAAATGCTTTGCCGTCTGATCATTCAGCCGCGCAACGACCCGTTGGACAGGCCGTCCAGCGGGATCGCGGTGACGCTCTTCACCTCTTCCATCACGGCGTAGGTGTGGGTTTCCCGCACGCCGCGGGCGGTGGACAGCAGCTCGCCCAGGAACAGGCGGTACTCGTTCATGTCGCGCACGCGGGCCTTGACCAGATAGTCGAAGCCGCCGGCCACCATGTGGCACTCCATGATCTGCGGCATGCGCAGCACGGTGGCTTTGAAGTCGTCGAAATTGTCGGGCGTGGTGCGGTCCAGCACCACCTCCACGAAGACCAGCATCCCCGCTTCCAGCCGGTGCGGGTCGAGCAGCGCGACATAGCGCTGGATGATGCCGTCGGCCTGCAGCCGCTTCACCCGCTCCAGGCAGGCGGCCGGGCTGAGGTTGATGCGGCGGGCCAGCTCCACATTGCTGAGGCGGCCGTCATCCTGCAGTTCGCGCAGGATCTTGATGTCGGTGGAATCGAGGCTGCGGTCCATCGGCGGCTCGGAATGCTGTTCGGCTGGCGGCCCCGATCCTAGCGGAAAAAACGGGATCAGGCCATGCCGGACCATAGGCGGAGCAGGCTCATCGTATATGAAAGCAAATTTCCTACGACGGGACTTCCGTCATCCCCGCAATGGCGGGGATCCAGGAAACTTTCACGGAACGTCGCTGAACCGGCTGGATTCCCGCGTTCGCGGGAATGACGCTCCTCCTTGGGTAGGAACGGATTCTCAAATTCGATGCCCCTGACGGGCGCAGCGGCAACAAGGACGCCGAACCGAGCCTGCTTGCCCGCAGCACAGCCGGTCAGGCCGCCAGCGGCAGGGCCACCGTCATGCGCAGGCCACCGGTCGGACGATTCTCGGCGCGGACACGGCCGCCGAACGCCTCGATGTTGCGCCGGACGATCCACAGCCCGATGCCGAAATGGGCCGCGCCGGCCTGATGCGCCGCCGCCTCGTCCTCCGGCATGCCGCGGCCGGGTTCGCGGTGGGAGAAATAGCGCTCGAAGATGCGGTCCAGGTTGGCGGGATCGACGCCCGGCCCCTCGTCGTCCACCACCAGCTCCGCCCAACTGCCGGTGCGGGTCAGGCGGACGCTGACCGTCCCCTCGGGCGGCGAGAAGCTGACGGCGTTCTCCACCAGATTCTCGACGATGGTCTCCAGAGTCTCCTCGCTGGCGCGCACCACCAGCCCGGCATCGATGCGCGAGCGCATGTGCAGGCGGCGTTCGGCCAGCAGACCGGTATAGCCGCCGGCCATCCGCTCCACCAGCTGCGACAGGTCGACCCGGCGGCGCGATGGGGCCAGCAGGTCGGCCGCCGCCTCGTCCATGCGGCGGGCGAAGGACACCAGCCCGTCGAGCTTGTCCAGCGACTTCTCGATCATGGTCAGGGCGCGCTGGCTGCGGGCGTTCTCTGCCGGCAGGGCGCGACGCAGCGGCTCCACCGACTGGCGGATCACGGCGATCGGCGTCTTGAAGGCGTGGGCGTTGTCCTCGGCGGCCCGGCGCAGCGACTGGGCGCTGTCGCGCAGCGTGGCGACCAGCCGGTCGAAATCCTCGGCCACGCCGGCCAGTTCGGGCACGGTGTTGCGCGCGGCGAAGGAGGCGTCGCGGTCCTCGCGCTCGGGCGTATCGTCGCCGCCGACGATGCGGCGGGCGAGATCGCCGAAGCGGTTCAGGTTGCGCCAGATGCCGGCCAGCACCGCCAGCACCAGGGCTGCCATCGCCAGATAGATCGCGGCGGCGGCCTGGACCGCCGGCGTGCTCCAGTAGGGCCGGCCGATGGAGGAGGAGATGTAGGCTTCGGTCGCGTGGCTGGTCACCAGCGCCCAGCAGCCGAAGCTGGTCTTGATCGGGGTGATGGAGGACAGCACCTCCTCCCCGCCTTCCAGATGGGGAACGCGCATCGCCAGCGTCGAATTGCCGGCGCAGCTCGACCCCAACCGGTCCAGCACGCCCTGCTCGAGCAGCAGGCGCCGTTCGGCGTCGATGTCGGCGGTGGACAGGCTGGGGGCGGCGGCGACGTAGAAGAAGGGCTCCGGCCCGGCCTTGGCGCCGGACGGGGTGGTGGCGGCGCCGGTGGCTGCCACGCGCGGGCGCACCAGCAGCTTCAGCCGCGTGCGGTCGTCGCCGTAGCGGGCGAGCGCGATGCTCAGGCTGGGCAGCGCCGTGCGGTCGACGCCCAGCAGTTCGGGTTCCAGCGCGCGGGCGATCAGCTCGCCCTGGCGCTGGGCGCTTTTCAGCAGAAGCTGCTGCGACGCCTCGTCGGCGCGCTGGAACTGGTCATAGAGCAGGACCGGCACTGCGATGAAGACAAGGGTGAGCAGCACCAGGCGGCTCGCCATCGAGCGCCAGAGCCAGAGCAGGCGGGCGGACGCCCGTCGGGGCGCCCGCATCGCGAGGTCAATCGGCAGCAGCGCCATCGATCAGCATATCCTCGCCCATACCATCCTCGTCGCGGCCCTGGTTGGCCGCGTTCTCGCCCTTGCCCCAGCGATAGCCGAAGCCTGGATAGTTCTCGATGCAGGCGAAGCTGGCGTCGACCGAGCGGAACTTCTGGCGGATGCGCTTGATGAAGGCGCGGACGTTGGCGCGGTAGCCCGACGGGCCGTAACCGGCGACGAAGCCCTTGCCGTGGACGAGATCGTAGATCTCGCGATAGGACACGTCCTCTTCCGGGCGGGTCGACATCAGCTTGACGATGTTGAACTCGGTCAGCGTCAGGTCGATGCGCTTGCCCTTCCAGAAGGCGCGGCTGTTGTCCAGGCGTAGTTCCAGCTCGCCCAGGCGGTGGCTGGTGCTGTTGCCGCCGGCCTCCGCATCCTCCGCACCCTTGGCCGCATCGCCCTTGATGCCATCGAGGATCAGGCGCATGCGCTTCAGCAGGATCGACAGGCTGCGCGACTTCTCGACGAAGTCCAGCGCGCCGCCGGCCAGGGCGGCCTCTTCGTAGATCTGGTCGGACAGCACGGTCAGGAAGATGACCGGCGTGGCGATGCCGCGGGCACGCATCTGGCGCAGCACGTCGATGCCGTCCAGCTTGGGCATGCGCCAGTCGAGGAGGACGATGTCGACCGACCCGCCTTCGGCGAAGAAGTCGAGCGCCGGTTCGCCGCGGTCGAAGGTGATGACCTCGTAGCCCTCGTCGCCGAGGTTGAGGCTGAGCGACTCACGGAACAGGTCGTCGTCGTCCACCAGAGCGATGCGGGCAATGGTCGGATCGGTCATTGCGGACATTCCCTTGTTCGACTCCGCCTTACTGAATCCCGGCGCGGACAGGGCGCCCTGCGTCAGCTTGAGCGAGGAGTTGGGCGAAGCATCGGTGGTCGGCGTCAGGGACATTTTGGCTGCTCTTCATATCGTAGGAGAGGGCGCGGAAGTCCTGGGACGAGGTCATATCCATGAAGAAGAACACCTTGAGGGTGCAATCGCCCTTGGCATACCGCCAGATCTTGGCGGGAGGCGCCTCTTCCCGTGCAACGGGGGACCCCAGGAGTTTGAGAGTCTGGACTTCGTCCAGCCCGACAAGACTGTCGGGGTCGGCGTTGGTGGTTGCGGGTTGGGTGGGCATGCCCCCCGTCGGCGAATTCGCCGACTGGGCGGCGTTTGGCGGCAAAGCCGCCTGGGCGGCGCTGTCGGATCCGATGGCCGCCAGATGGGTGGTGGCCTGGTCGGCGGTCATTTGGCCGGCGGTCAGTTCCCCGGCGGTCACCGGCGGCCCCGGCTGCGGCATCGGCAGGGCCGGCGCCAGCGTGGCGACGTCGGGAGCCTTCCGGACCGGCTTCGGCTTTGGCACCGGCGGCGAGGCCGGATGGGCGTTCGGGCGGGCCGCCGTCACATCCGGTCCGCCCCAGGGCCCTGCCGTGTTGGACGGGCAGCCGGCCAGCAGCAGGACCGCAACCAGCAGGCCCGCATGTCGGCCCCGGCCGGCGGCGTAGGCGCCATACTGCGCCACATCGCGGAGGACTGCCGGCACGGTCATGGGGGCGGGCCTTTCGAAACCAGGGGGAACGGACATATCGGCATTAACACGGGACGAACCATTTCCATCTAGCCTGGAAGTCAACTTCGCGTGCTGGTTGGAGTTGGCCGCGTCTGATGTGCCTAAACTCAATCCAGTCTGGTTAATGGCGCGTTAAAGCCACAGCCCTTACCCCCATTTTGCGAAAGCCCATCAATATTTTTCGAAGTTTCGTTTGATTTTCGAGCGATTCCGGCAAGGGTTGCCGGTGTCTTTGCTCAAAAGTGGTATGAAATTCGGCAAAATCCATTACGCGCTGACCGCTGCCGTTGTGAAATGCGGAGCGGGACAGGACGTGACAGAAATGAGGCGGGAGGATGGCGGGGATCGGGCCGGTTCGTGACGATTGCCCAAAAAACAATCGGCCAAAAAACAATCGGCGGCGGAGCCACCCGGGTATGGCTCCGCCGCCGAACAGCCGGACGGGCAACAGGTCATGTGGCGGCGCGCGATAAGCGGCCGTGGGTCGTTGCCACTGGAACTCCAGCCGTGGTTCCGACCGATGCTCAGACCGGTCGGCGTCGTGGGAACAATGCGTTTTCGGCACCATCCATCACGCCGACCATGATGCGCCGGACGGCCCGGATCGTCAAGTTTGTAGCACGTACAATTTAGTGGTCCGCATATCCGGACGATGCGGGCGGCGACCGGCCGCGACGGCTCCTGTCAAGGCGCATAGCGGTCGTTGATCTGCCGGGCATGCCCGACCGACACCAGGATGTCGAGCAGTTCCTTGACCCGCGGCGACCGGGCGCCCTTGAACTGGCGGGCGAGGCTTTCGGCTTCGACGGCACGGCCGCAGCGGCTCAGCGCCGCCATTAGGCTGTGGACCTGTTCGGTCGGCGCCTTCGGCCAGACGATCCGCTTCGCCGTGTCCGCCGCGATGTCGAGCGTCGCCGCGATCTGCACGGCGGCGCCCTGCCCGTGCGGGTTCTGGTACTCCGGCCGCAGCCAGCGGACGAGGCCGTCGCGTTCCTCGCGGTGACGCTCGGCGTTCAGCGCCACCAGATTTTCCAGAATCCGCGCATCCTCCAGATCGGCCGGCCAGCCATAGGCATCCGCCACCGCATGGTCGATCCGGCCGTGAAGGTCCAGCATCACGCCGACCTGCCCCAACTGGTAAATCTCCATCTCGCGCGCGGTCAGCTCCTCCCGGCTCCGCCCCTTCTCCAGGACATTGTAAAGCTCGGTCAGCGTCAGTCGGTCGGAATGCTCCGCCAGCACCCGCTTGCGATGGGCGTCGAGTTCCTCGGCAAGCTGACCGATCACGCGCTTCTGATGCGGCGTGGCGTTGGGGAAGGGGAAGGTGTCGAAGCATTGACTATGATTGTAGGTTGAATCATTGCCCACACCAAGCCATCCGCCAGCAGCTTCTGAATAAGTTCTATGAATTTTGCTAGAAAGCACCCCTAATATTGCCTTGTCTGATGTCGCCACAACAACGACCTTACTTTCCGGGACAACGTACTTCCCGACCATCTGAAACACTCTATGCCTAGCAGTTCTGCATGTAGCTATGTACTCATCAATCCCCTCAAACGCATATCGCATTTCTGGCCTCGGCTCACCGAAAACCCACCATTTTTTCCGGTAGGACACCCTATTATTTTGATCTCTTTCAGGCTTGACCCTGTCAAACACCCATTGGTACAGCAACGGATATTTTTGCCTTATCTCTTCCTCGTGAAATCCGAATAGATCAATGACCATAAGATTTCTATTTCGCCCAGCTAGATCTTTTCCGTTAATGTATTTCTTTACAACGCCATGCGCACTGTCGGAAGAATGCGATGCTATATATTTCCATTCACTTCTATTGAGAAGAAATCCCTTTCCATGGAGCTTTACCCCCATGCAAGCCAATCCCTTGTTAGCAGAAAGAGGATTACAAAGGTTTAAATTAGCGCCAATAGACAAATCCGAATGAATTACTCCTCTCTTCATGCAAAGCTCAACCGGCACCGCCCCGTCCCTGTCGGGTGCCTGCCCTTCATGCACCACCGTCTTCAACAAGCCCGTCCGTTCGTCATGCTCGACGAGTGCGCCCACCGTCATCGCCACCCGCACCGCCGCCGCGCCCTGCCCGTCGGCCCAGGGGTGGTCCGGGATGGCGAAGGCCAGATACAGCGGCGTCTTCGCGTCCAGATGGCGTTGGATGACCCGGCGGCTGAAGGTCTGGGTGATGCTGTTGGTGGTGATGAAGCCGAAGCGCTTGGCCCCTCCCTTGCGCACCAGATCGGCCGCCTTGTCCCACCAGTAGGTGACGAAATCGGCGCCGCCGGGCATGTGCGGATAGGCCTTCCGCAGCGCCTCGGCATAGCCGTCGCCCAGTTCGGCGCGCAGGTCCTTGCCGGCGATGAAGGGCGGGTTGCCGACGATGTAATCGGCCGCCGGCCAGTCCGCCGGCCTGGCCCCGACATAGCGTTGCAGCGGAACCGTCCGGCTTTCGTCCGGCACCTCCTGACCGGTGAAGGGATCGGTCTTCCAGCTGAGGCCGTCCCACTTCACCCGCGGTTGACCAGCCTCGTCCAGCATCGGTTCCACCCGCTCCCAGGACAGCACCGCGTCGCACTGCCGGATGTTGTCATAGGAATGGAGGATCGGCTCGCTCAGGCTTTCCGGCCCGCGCTGGCGCAGGTGGCATTGCAGATGACCGATCCAGATCACCAGTTCGGCGATCGGCACGGCGCGGGGATTCTTTTCCAGTCCAAGAAGCTGGTGCGGCCCGACCGTGTGCCCGGCAAGGTCGAGATTGGCCTGCGTTCCGCCGCCGATGTCCTCCAGCGTCGCAATGACCTCCCCTTCCAGGGCCTTCATCTTCTCCAGGGCGACGTAAAGAAAATTCCCACTTCCGCAAGCGGGATCTAATACTTTGACGGAACACAGCTTCCGATGGAAATCCTTGATTTCCTTGATGGCCTGCGCCGGTTCTTTCTTTCGCTGGGCGTTTTCGGCGATCACCTGCGCCGCCCGCCACTCCGCCATCAGCGGTTCGATGACGGCCGGCACCACCAGCCGGTCCACATAGGCGCGCGGCGTGAAGAAGGCACCGTACTGGCTGCGCTCGCGCTTGCTCAGCGCGTTTTCCAGCAGGGTGCCGAAGATCGCCGGCTCCACATTCTTCCAGTCGCGTGAACAGGCGGCGATCAGTTCGCCGATCTCCTGTTCGTCGAGCGCCAGCGCCTCGGCCTCGCGGAACAGCCCGCCGTTGAAATGCCGGACGCGCGAGCGGATGGTGATGTCGTGGTCGCTGCCCTTGTCCATGCTGCGCCAGAAGGGTTCCAGATAGCGCGGCAGGAACTGAGGGTTGGGCCGGGCGTCGTTCAGCACGCCGGTGAAGGCGCCGTCCGGCAGCAGCCCGACATTCTGCGCGAAGGCGGTGAACAGGCAGCGCATCAGGAACAGCGCCACCTGTTTCGGCTCGTACCGCTTTTCCAGGCTCTGCGCCAGCCGGGCGAGGCGTTGCGCGATGTCCCGCGTCACCTCGGCCCGCCGGGCGCTGGGGTCGAGGCTCTTGGGCGTTTCCCAGATCGCCTTCAGCCGCGCCCGCATCTCCGGATCGGCGAGATCCGCCAGCCTGATCCGGTGCGACCGGCTGTCGGGAAAGGGCATGTAGGCCTTGCCCAGCCCGGTGAAGTCGGCATAGGTCTCGATCACATGCCCGACATCGACGACGATCAGGAAGGGTGGCCAGCCGTGATCGGTCGGCAGCGCCTTGGCATAGCGTTCGGCCTGGGCGCGCGCCTGCCGCATCAGCCGGTCCCATGACGGCCGTGTCCCGGCAGGCGGGGTGCTGTGGGGCAGCCCGCCGAACAGGTCGCCACCCTCCTGACCGCCGCGCTGACGCTTGCGCGACTGCTTGGCCTCCAGAACGAAGCAATCCCGCTTGTAGCAGTCGAGATAGTTGTTCCGCCCATCGTCGCCCTCCAGATCGAGCGCGCGCACTCTCTTTTCATAGACGTAATTGTTAAGCGCGTCCTGTTCCGACGACGCTTCCGGCTCCGCCGTCCCGATCAGGGCGCAGAGCTGGTTGATGAATTTCTGATAATTGGCGCGCTCCGACCCGCCCTTGTCGCTCCAATATTTGATGAAGGCTTCGGGGGATCGCGACGGGTCCTGTTCAACCTGTTGGTCGCAGCTTCTCGAAGATAATACGCTCATCGCCCCGACATTCCCTCATAACGAGAATGCAAGGGTATTTTATAGGTTTTTTGGAGAGTCAAACGCGCAAGCGTAATTAATAGGTTGTATATATTCCTGTCATCATATGGTGGCCATTCACCGGCGCCCCCTCAGTATATTGAGAAGAGAAAAGAGAATTCATAAAAAGTTTACCACTGGCGCAGGGCTCCATTTACAAATTATGGGTAATTGCGCTCGACTCGGCGCCAAGGTAATTGCATTTAAATGTATGCTACGAATAAAATTATACCATATTCTTCAGTCTGCGCCATCCATTACAACATATATTGCAGGATTTTTCTCGCTGATAGCTTCTCATTAGTACCGGACGCTCGGGTATAAGGTGTCCCCCCCAAATACGAAAGGGCCGCGCCCCCTTGCGGAAGCGCGGCCCTTCGTTGCCGAAGATTCCCTCACGCACAACCACGAGCGCGGGCCACCTTCGATGCGGTGGGGCGGCCGATGGCGTCGCTGATGAACGCCCCGGCCGCGATCAGCTTGTCCAGATCCACCCCGGTCTCGATGCCGAGGCCGTTCAGCATGTACAGCACATCCTCGCTCGCCACGTTGCCGCTGGCCCCCTTGGCATAGGGGCAGCCGCCAAGCCCCGCGACGGAGCTGTCGACCACCGCCACCCCCATCTGCAGGGCGGCCAGGATGTTGGCCAGCGCCTGCCCATAGGTGTCGTGGAAATGGACGGCGATCTTGTCGACCGGCACCCGCTCCGCCACCGCGGCGATCATCGCTTGAGCCTTGGTCGGCGTCCCCGTGCCGATGGTGTCGCCCAGCGAGATCTCGTAGCAGCCCATGGCGAACAGCCGCTCCGCAACGTCCGCCACCGCCTTGGGCGCGATCTCCCCCTCATAGGGGCAGCCGAGCACGCAACTGACATATCCCCGCACCGGCACGCCCGCCGCCTTGGCCTGCTCCATGACGGGGGCGAAGCGGTCCAGGCTCTCGGCGATGGAGCAGTTGATGTTCTTCTGGCTGAAACTCTCCGAGGCGGCGCCGAACACCGCCACCTCGTCCGCCTTAGCCGCCAGCGCGCCCTCCAGCCCCTTCAGGTTGGGGGTCAGGGCGGCATAGCGGACACCGGGCTTGCGGGTGATACCGGCCAGCACCTCGGCGCTGTCGCCCATCTGCGGCACCCATTTGGGCGAGACGAAGCTGGCGGCCTCGACCACGCTCAAGCCGGCGTCGGACAGGCGGTTCACCAGTTCCACCTTCACCGCTGTCGGCACCATCGACTTTTCGTTCTGGAGGCCGTCGCGCGGGCCGACCTCCACCATGCGGACGAATTTCGGCAACTGCATCGTCAGGCCTCCGCGATGTCGAGAACCAGCAGGTCGACGCCTTCAGACACCTGATCGCCCGCCGCGAAATTCACGGCGCTGACGGTGCCCGCCGCCGGGGCCTTGATGGTGTGCTCCATCTTCATGGCTTCCAGCAGCATCAACGGTGCGCCAGCCTCGACGCTCTGGCCCGGTTCCACCAGCACGCGGACCACGGTGCCCGGCATCGGCGCGGTCAGACGGCCGGAGCCGCCCTCCTGCTCCGCCGCGCGGGCGCTGGGGTCGTCCAGCGTCAGGCGGGACACCGCGCCGTCGATCAGCACGGTGATGTCCAGCCCCTGCTGCACCACGGTGGCGCGGGTGCGCATGCCGTCCAGCGTCGCGGTCAACAGCCCGTCCGATAGGCTGACCCCGGTCACCGGCATCGCCTTGCCGCCATCCACCGCGACCTCATAGCCATCTGCGCGGAAATGCAGCGTCACCTCGCGCGCCGTCTCGCCGTCCATCAGGCGCAGGTCGTAATGGTTCTCCTCGTTCAGCCGCCAGCCATTGGCGAGCAGCCAGGGCGAGTAGCGGTCCGACCGGGCGCGCAAGGCAGCCTGCGCCTCCTCCCGCCGCTTCAGCAGCACCGACAGCGCGGCGGCGGCCAGCGCCTTGTCGGCGACCGGGGCCGGCGGCGGCAGCAGGTCGGCGCGGTGGCGCTCGATGAAGCCGGTGTCGATTTCCACCGCCTTGAAGGCCGGATGGCCGGCGATGGCGCCGAGGAAGCCGACATTGGTGGTGACGCCGACGACCTCATACTCGGCCAGCGCCACGCGCAGGCGGCGCAGCGCGCTGTCACGGTCCTCGTCCCAGACGATCAGCTTGGCGATCATCGGGTCGTAATACATCGTCACCGAATCGCCCTCGCGGACACCGGTGTCGACGCGGACATGGTCGTTCTCGGCCGGCGGACGCAGCCGCACCAGCTTGCCGATGGCCGGCAGGAAGTCGCGCTGCGGGTCCTCCGCGTACAGCCGCGCCTCGAAGGCATGGCCCCGGCGGGTCAACTGCTCCTGGCGCAGCGGCAGTTCGGCGCCAGCGGCGACGCGCAGCTGCCACTCGACCAGATCGAGCCCGGTGATCTTCTCCGTCACCGGATGCTCCACCTGCAGGCGGGTGTTCATCTCGATGAAGTAGAAGCCGCCATCCTCATAGAGGAACTCGACGGTGCCGGCGCCGACATAGTTCACCGCCTTGGCCGCGGCGACCGCGGCCTCGCCCATGCGGCGGCGGAGGTCGTCGGGCAGGTTCGGGGCCGGCGCCTCCTCGATCACCTTCTGGTGGCGGCGTTGGACCGAGCAGTCGCGCTCGAACAGATAGACGCCGTTGCCGTGGGTGTCGCAGAAGACCTGGATTTCGACATGGCGCGGCCGGCCGAGATACTTCTCCAGCAGCAGGCTGTCGTCGCCGAACGCCGCCTTCGCCTCGCGCTGGGCGCCGGCGACCGCATCGGCAAGCTCCCCAGCGGCGCGCACCACGCGCATGCCCTTGCCGCCGCCGCCGGCCGACGCCTTGACCAGCACCGGATAGCCGATGCGCCCGGCCTCCGCCGACAGGGTGGCGAAGTCCTGGTCGGTGCCGTGATAGCCCGGCACCAGCGGCACGTCGGCATTCGCCATCAGCCGCTTGGATTCCGCCTTGGAGCCCATGACGCGGATCGCCTCGATCGGCGGGCCGATGAAGACGACACCGGCCTCCGCGCAAGCCGCCGCGAAACCGGCATTCTCCGACAGGAAGCCGTAGCCGGGATGGATGGCCTGAGCGCCTGTGCGCTTGGCCACGTCGAGGATGATGTCGCCGCGCAGATAGCTTTCGCCGACCGGGGCCGGGCCGATGCAGACGGCCTCGTCGGCCATCTGGACATGCATCGCCTTGGCGTCGGCCTCCGAATGGACGGCGACGGTCTTGATGCCCATCCGGCGGGCGGTGCGGATGACCCGGCAGGCGATTTCGCCACGGTTGGCGATCAGGATCTTGTCGAACATTGGATCAGCTCCGCCAGGACGGGGTGCGTTTGTCGAGGAAGGCGCCGACGCCCTCCTTGCCTTCGGCGCTGGCGCGCTGGCGGGCGATGCGCTCCGCCGTGTCGCGCACCACGTCGTCGGTCAGCGGCCGGCGGGCGACGGCGCGGATCAGCTCCTTCGCGGCAGCGACCGCAGTAGGCGCGCTGTCCATCAGGCTCTTGACCGTCTTCGCCACCGTCTCTTCCAGCCCGTCGGCGTTGGTCAGCTCATGCAGCAGGCCGATGCGGTGGGCCTCCGCCGCGCTGAACCGCTCGCCGGTCAGGAAGTACCGGCGGCAGGCGCGCTCGCCGATGGCGGCGATGACATAGGGGCTGATGGCGGCGGGAATGATGCCCAGCCGCACCTCCGACAGGGCGAAGGTGGCCGTCTCCACGCCGATGGCGATGTCGCAGGCCGAAACCAGCCCGACGCCGCCGCCGAAGGCCGGTCCCTGCACCACGGCGACCGTGGGCTTCGGGCATTCGTCCAGCGTGCGCAGCATGGTGGCGAGCCCCATGGCGTCGGCCAGATTCTCCTGGTGGGAGTAGCCCGCCATCTTCTTCATCCAGGACAGATCCGCCCCGGCCGAGAAGCTCTTGCCCACCCCGCGCAGCAGCACGACGCGCACCGCCGGATCCTCGCCCACCCGCCGGAAGGCGGCGGTCAGGTCGGCGATGACCTGCTCGTTGAAGGCGTTGTGCACGTCGCCGCGGTTCATGGTGACGGTGGCGACGCCGTTCTCCGCAACCTCGATCAGAATATCGCTCATGATCGCCCCCCTCACATCCGGAAGACGCCGAAGGGCGTCTTCGGCACCGGGGCGTTCAGCGAGGCCGACAAGCCGAGGCCCAGGACCATGCGGGTGTCGGCCGGGTCGATGATGCCGTCGTCCCACAGCCGGGCGCTGGCGTAATAGGCGTGGCTCTCGCGCTCGAACTGGGCGCGGATCGGCGCCTTCAGCGCCTCCTCGTCCTCGGCCGACCACGGCTTGCCCTGGGCTTCCATGGCGTCGCGCTTGACCTGGGCCAGCACGCCGGCCGCCTGCTCGCCGCCCATGACGGAGATGCGGGCGTTCGGCCACATCCACATGAAGCGCGGGCTGTAGGCGCGGCCGCACATGCCGTAATTGCCGGCGCCATAGCTGCCGCCGATGATGACGGTGAATTTCGGCACCTTGGCGCAGGCCACAGCCGTCACCAGCTTGGCGCCGTCCTTGGCGATGCCGCCGGCCTCGTACTTCCGCCCGACCATGAAGCCGGTGATGTTCTGGAGGAACACCAGCGGGATGCGGCGCTGGCAGCACAGCTCGACGAAATGGGCGCCCTTCAGGGCGGATTCGCTGAACAGGATGCCATTGTTGGCGATGATGCCGACGGGATAGCCGAAGATATGGGCGAAGCCCGTCACCAGCGTCGTGCCGTAGAGCGGCTTGAACTCGTCGAAGCGCGATCCGTCGACCACCCGCGCGATCACCTCGCGCACGTCGAAGGGCTTGCGGGCGTCGCTGGGGATGACGCCGTAGAGTTCCCGCGGGTCGAAGGCGGGTTCCTCCGGTTCGCGCAGGTCGAGGTCGATGTGCTTGGCGCGGTTCAGGTTCGACACCACGCGGCGCGCCATCGCCAGGGCGTGGGCGTCGTTCATCGCGTAATGGTCGGTCACGCCCGAGGTACGGGAATGCACATCGGCGCCACCGAGGTCTTCCGCCGACACCACCTCGCCGGTCGCCGCCTTCACCAGCGGCGGGCCGCCCAGGAAGATGGTGCCCTGGTTGCGGACGATGATCGCCTCGTCCGACATCGCCGGGACATAGGCGCCGCCGGCGGTGCAGCTTCCCATCACCACGGCGATCTGCGGGATGCCCTCGGCCGACATGTTGGCCTGGTTGTAGAAGATGCGGCCGAAATGGTCGCGGTCGGGGAAGACCTCGTCCTGGTTCGGCAGGTTGGCGCCGCCGCTGTCGACCAGATAGATGCAGGGCAGGTTGTTCTGCTGGGCGATTTCCTGCGCCCGCAGGTGCTTCTTGACCGTCAGCGGGTAATAGGTGCCGCCCTTCACCGTCGCGTCGTTGGCGACGATCATGCACTCCTGCCCGGCGACGCTGCCGATGCCGGCGATGATGCCGGCCGACGGGATGTCCTCGGCATAGACGCCGTCGGCGGCCAGCTGCGACAGCTCCAGAAACGGCGAGCCGACGTCGAGCAGTTGGCGGATGCGCTCGCGCGGCAGCAGCTTGCC
Organism: Azospirillum sp. B2RO_4; assembly: GCF_051124815.1. Classification (NCBI taxonomy): domain Bacteria; kingdom Pseudomonadati; phylum Pseudomonadota; class Alphaproteobacteria; order Rhodospirillales; family Azospirillaceae; genus Azospirillum; species Azospirillum sp. B2RO_4. Next base: position 715,502 of record NZ_CP118487.1, read on the forward strand.
GCGGGCGAGGTGCTTGTCGCGGGCCTTGGCGCCGCCGCCCTGCTGAATGGCGGCGACCTTCCGGCGCAGATCGTCGACCAGCGCCTGCATGGCGTCGGCGTTGGCCTGGAACTCGGCGGAGCGCGCGTTCAGGGCGCTCTTCAGGACGGTCATGCCGTCTTCCTCCCGGTTTGGCGGTCTTGATTGCAGACTGTGTTACTGAACAAGCGCGCGGCTGATGACCAACCGCTGGATGTCGCTGGTGCCTTCATAGATCTGGCAGACCCGGACGTCGCGATAGATGCGCTCGACCGGGAAATCGTTGAGGTAGCCGTAGCCGCCATGGATCTGGATGGCGTCGGAGCAGACCTTCTCCGCGATCTCGGAGGCGAACAGCTTGGCCATCGCCGCCTCCTTCATGCAGGGCACCCCGGCGTCACGCAAGGATGCCGCATGCAGCACCATCTGCCGCGCGGCCTCGACGCGGGTCGCCATGTCGGCGAGGCGGAAGGCGATGGCCTGATGCTGGATGATCGGCACGCCCATGCTCTGGCGTTCCTGGGCGTAGCGGATGGCGTGGTCGAGCGCCGCGCGCGCCATGCCGACCGACTGCGAGGCGATGCCGATGCGCCCGCCCTCCAGGTTCGCCAGCGCCACCTTGTAGCCGGCGCCCTCGGCCCCGAGCATCAGGTCGGCCGGAACCCGGCAGTCCTCGAAGACGATCTGGCAGGTGTCGGAGCAGTGCTGCCCCAGCTTCTCCTCGGTCCGCGCCACCTGATAGCCCGGCGTGTCGGTCGGCACGATGAAGGCGCTGAGCCCCTTCTTCCCCGCCGCCGGATCGGTCACCGCGAAGACGATGGCGACGTCGGCCTGCGAGCCCGAGGTGATGAACTGCTTGGTGCCGTTCAGCACCCAATGGTCGCCGTCGCGCCGGGCGCGGGTCTTGATCGCCGAGGCGTCGGACCCCGCCTGCGGTTCGGTCAGGCAGAAGGCGCCCAGCATCTCGCCGCGCGCCATCGGCTTCAGGAAACGGTCCTTCTGGGCGTCGCTGCCGAACTTCAGGATCGGCATGCAGCCGACCGAGTTGTGGACGCTCATGATGGTGGAGACCGCACCGTCGCCGGCGGCGATCTCCTCGATGGCGAGCGCATAGGCGACATGATCGGTGGCGGCGCCGCCGAACTCCTCCGGCACCAGCATGCCCATCAGGCCGAGTTCGCCCATCTCGGCCAGCTCGGCCTTGGGGAAGGCGCCGCTGCGGTCGCGCTCGGCGGCGGTCGGCGCGAGCCGGTCCTGCGCGAAGGCGCGGGCCATGTCGCGGACCATGGTCTGTTCTTCGGTCAGGTGCATCGGGCGTTTCCTCGGATTTCTATAGTCCCCTCTCCCCCCCGGGGAGAGGGTTAGGGTGAGGGGGAAGCACGGCAAGGACTCTCGGGAAGGCACGCAGTGCACCCCCCTCACCCCGACCCTCTCCCCGGGGGGGAGAGGGGGGAATAAGCGAGGGAGTGACTTACACCCGCTCCACCGCAATCGCCGTCGCCTCGCCGCCGCCGATGCAGAGCGACGCCACACCCCGCTTCAGGTCGTACTTCTCCAGCGCCGCCAGCAGCGTGACGAGGATCCGCGCCCCCGACGCGCCGATGGGATGGCCGAGCGCGCAGGCGCCGCCATGGACGTTCACCTTGTCGTGCGGCAGGTCCAGATCGCGCATCGCCGCCATGGTCACTACGGCGAACGCCTCGTTGATCTCGAACAGGTCGACGTCGCGGGCCGACCAGCCCACCTTCTCGAACAGCTTCTGCATCGCGCCGACCGGAGCCGTCGTGAACAGCGCCGGCTGCTGGGCGTGGTTGGAGTGGCCCTTGATCTCGGCGATCACGCGCAGGCCGCGCTTCTCGGCCTCGCTGCGGGTGGTGACGATCAGCGCCGCGCCGCCGTCCGAGATCGACGAGGCGTTCGCCGCCGTCACCGTGCCGTCCTTGGCGAAGGCCGGCTTCAGCGTCGGGATCTTCTTCGGGTCGCCCTTGCCCGGCTGCTCGTCGGTGTCGACCAGAGTGTCGCCCTTGCGGCCCTTCACCAGAACCGGCGCGATCTCCGCCTTGAAGGAGCCGTCCTCCACCGCCTTGCGGGCGCGGTTCAGGCTCTCGATGGCGTAGTCGTCCTGCGCATCGCGGGTGAAGTTGTAGCTGCTGGCGCATTCCTCGGCGAAGGTGCCCATCAGGCGGCCCTTCTCGTAAGCGTCCTCCAGCCCGTCGAAGAACATGTGGTCCAGCACCTTGCCGTGACCCATGCGGTAGCCGGCGCGGGCACGGTCCAGCAGATAGGGGGCGTTGGACATGCTCTCCATGCCGCCGGCCACCACGACCTTGGCCGAGCCGGCCTTGATGACGTCATGGGCGAACATCACCGCCCGCATGCCCGAGCCGCAGACCTTGGAGATCGTGGTGCAGCCCACCCCCTTCGGCAGCCCGGCGCCCAGCGCCGCCTGGCGCGCCGGGGCCTGGCCCAGCCCGGCCGACAGCACGTTGCCCATGAACACCTCGTCCACCGCGTCCGCGGCGAGGCCCGAGCGCTCGAGCGCCGCCTGGATGGCGACGGCGCCAAGCTGCGGGCCGGTCAGGCCCATGAGATCGCCCTGGAAGCCGCCCATCGGCGTGCGGACGGCGGCGGCGATGACGATGCTGTCGGTCATGGTGGTCTGTCCCTTTCCCTCGATGCTCTCTGTGCTTTGCCGAACCGCTTTACGCGGTCTCCCAGCCTTCAGGCCGTTTCCTTGAACAGTTCGCGCCCGATCAGCATGCGGCGGATCTCGCTGGTGCCGGCGCCGATCTCGTAGAGCTTGGCGTCGCGCAGCAGGCGGCCGGTCGGGTACTCATTGATGTAGCCGTTGCCCCCCAGGGTTTGAATGGCCTCCAGCGCCATCCAGGTCGCCTTTTCGGCGGAGAACAGGATGGCGGCGGCGGCGTCCTTGCGGGTGGTCTCGCCACGGTCGCAGGCCTTGCACACGGCATACACATAGGCCTTGGCGGCGTTCATGATGGTGTACATGTCGGCCAGCTTGCCCTGCATCAGCTGGAACTCGCCGATGGACTGGCCGAACTGCTTGCGGTCGTGGACATAGGGGATCACCACGTCCATGCAGGCCTGCATGATGCCGAGCGGACCGCCGGACAGCACCGCGCGCTCGTAATCGAGGCCCGACATCAGCACGTTCACGCCGCGGCCGACGCCACCCAGGATGTTCTCCTCCGGCACCTCGCAGTCCTCGAACACCAGCTCGCCAGTGTTGGAGCCGCGCATGCCGAGCTTGTCCAGCTTCTGCGCCACCGAGAAGCCCTTGAAGCCCTTCTCAACCAGGAAGGCGGTGATGCCGCGCGGGCCGGCGTTGATGTCGGTCTTGGCGTAGATGACCAGCGTGTCGGCGTCGGGGCCGTTGGTGATCCACATCTTGGTGCCGTTCAGGACGTAGCGGTCGCCCTTCTTCTCGGCCCGCAGCTTCATCGACACCACGTCGGACCCGGCGTTCGGCTCCGACATCGCCAGCGCGCCGATATGCTCGCCGGAGATCAGCTTGGGCAGATAGCGGCGCTTCTGCTCCTCGTTGCCGTTCTTGCGGATCTGGTTGACGCAGAGGTTCGAATGGGCGCCGTAGCTGAGCCCCACCGAGGCCGAGGCGCGCGACACCTCCTCCATCGCCACGACATGCTCCAGATAGCCCATGCCGGCGCCGCCATACTCCTCCTCGACCGTCACGCCGAGGATGCCGAGGTCGCCCATCTTGCGCCACAGCTCGTTCGGGAACTCGTTGCTGTGGTCGATCTCGGCGGCGCGGGGGGCGATCTCGTTGGCGGCGAAGCTCCGCACCGAATCGCGCAGCATGTCGGCCGACTCGCCGAGGTCGAAATTCAGGCTCGGGTACTGGTTGGACAGCATGGACGTATCGCTCCCCTGGGAAATCATCCGTTCTTTGACCATACGTTACCGTATGGCAAGGCCGGTGGCAAGGGGGTAGCTGAGACGGCCGAAAACCTATTGAGCTTCAAGAGATTGGCCCCGCCGCGCCTCCGCCGGAGATTTCCGCATCGTGGAAAGAGCCGGGGGCACGCCGATTTTCCCCAATCTTTTCAAGGCTGCCATGCATGTTGAATACTGTATTCCAGAACGGCGAAGGCGGTTATAACGGAAGCCAAGGCGCTATGTCCGGCCAGTGATAACGATTTGGGGGACCAACCAATGATCCGCGTGCCTCGCCCGAACATGGACGGCTTCACCATGGCCCTGGTGGCGACCGTCGGGCTGGCGACCGTGCTGCCGGTGCAGGGCCAAGCCGCTCAGGGCGTGCACTGGCTGGCGGAGGCGGCCATCGCGCTGCTGTTCTTCCTGCACGGCGCCCGTCTGCCGCGGGAAGAGGTGGTGGCGGGCATGGCGCATTGGCGGCTGCATCTGCTGATCTTCAGCCTGACCTTCGCCGCCTTCCCGCTGATCGGCTGGGCGGTGGTGGAAACGCTGCCGCACAGCCTGCTGCCGCCGGCCCTGGCGATCGGGGTGCAGTTCCTCTGCCTGCTGCCCTCCACCGTGCAGTCGTCCATCGCCTTCACCTCGATGGCGCGGGGCAACGTCGCGGCGGCGGTGTGCAGCTCCACCCTGTCCAACATCTCCGGCATCCTGATGACGCCGCTGCTGGTGGCTCTGTTCCTGAAGGTGCAGGGGAGCGCGCTGTCGCTCGACACGCTGCAGACCATCGCGGCGCAGCTCCTGCTGCCCTTCGTCGCCGGCCAGTTGCTGCGGCGCTGGGTCGGCGCCTGGGCGGCGCGGCACAAGACGATGCTGCGCTTCACCGACCGCGGCTCGATCCTGCTGGTCGTCTATCTCGCCTTCAGCGAGGCGGTGGTGAACGGGCTGTGGCATCAGGTGCCGCCGGCCGCGCTGGGCATGGTGGTGCTGATCGACTGCGCCATCCTGGGCGTCTTCCTGATCGGCACGACGCTGCTCAGCCGCCGCCTGGGCTTCTCGCGTGCCGACGAGGCGGTGATCGTCTTCTGCGGCTCGAAGAAGTCGCTGGTCAGCGGCGTGCCGATGGCCGGCGTCCTGTTCGCCCCGGCCACCGCCGGCCTGGTCCTGCTGCCGGTGATGGTGTTCCACCAGATCCAGCTGATGGTCGGCGCCGTCCTGGCCCGCCGCTACGCCGAAGAGGACGAAGCAAGGGACGCCCTGCCGGCGACCTCGTGAGATTTCGTGACGCAGGCCAAAGTCCCCTCTCCCCCCCGGGGAGAGGGTTAGGGTGAGGGGGTCGCGCGGCGAGGATCTCCAAGCATCGCGCACTCTCCGCTTCCCAGCAAATTCACTCCATGCATCCCCCTCACCCCGACCCTCTCCCCAGGGGGGAGAGGGGGAAAGGCGGAACCCCCTACTCCTCCGCGAATTCCCCCGTCGCGGCCATGATGGCGGTGCGGAGCTGGTCGGCCTTGGCGGGGCCGGCGACCAGCTCCAGCAGGCGCAGGGCGTAGAACAGGCCGATCTCCGCCGTTTCCGCATCATCGGGATCGCCGGCGGCCTTCGGGTACTGCGCCAGCAGGGCATGCGCCCGCGCCATCAGCCCCTTTTCCATCGACGCCATCGCCGTCTTCAGCGGCTCGTGCAGGCCCAGCGCGTCGGCCAGCCCCTCGCAGCGGCGCAGCGCGCGGGCATGGTCCTCGGCCGCCGCCTGGGCGTCCTCGTCCACCGCGGCGGGGCGGCCGTTCTCCGCCGGGGCCGCGACGGCGGTCAGGATGCCGCCGGGCGCGGTGTCGAGCACGGTGCCGGTCACCATGGTCCGCACCGCCGACTTCACCGCCTCCAGCCGCTCGCGATAGACCGGCTCGGCCAGGAAATCCATGACGGCGGAGGTGGTGGCGACGCTGGCGACCAGCCGCTCGGCAATGGCGATGGCCTCCTCCGGCGCGATGGCGGCGGCGGCCCCTCCCGGTCCGGCGCTGTAGCCGTTGCCGTCCAGCCGGGCCGACCGCTCCTCCAGATTGGTGACCACCAGCCCGCTCAGCTGGGCGAAGATCACCGGCTGCTCGCGCCGCGCCTTGCCGAAATCCAGATCGTTCAGCACCGTCAGCAGATCGGCCGGGTTGGCGATGCGCGAGGCGGCGACCAACAGCAGGTAATAGACCAGCCCGGTGGATTGCCGCGCCACCGCCTGGACCGCCTGCTCGATGACGCCGACATGCTCGTCCTCGAACGCCGGCAGCGGCTTCGGCGCCAGCGCATCCTTCAGCGATTCCACCGTCAGCCCGATCTCCAGGAAGGCGGCGACGTCCAGCACCTGCCGCCGCATCTCCTCGTCGCCATGCAGCACGCGCCACAGCGCGTGCCGGGCGCCGTCCTGCTCCACCGCGCTGCGGATCGCCTGGGCGGCCATCGGCCACAGCCGGCGCCCGATGTTGCGCAGCGCGTTGAGATTGCCGGGCGCCGTCTCCTGCACCTGCCGGTCGAGCTGGTCGATCAGGGCGGTGTCGCCGCACTCCGTCACCAGCCTCCACACCGGGTCGATCACCCGCCGCTCGATGCGGCCCAGCGGCACGTCGACGCCGCTGAAGCTTTCCAGCACATCCTCGAACGGCATGCACAGCACACGCTTCAGCGTCGGGCGGCGGTTCGGGCGCACCTGGACCAGCCGCGGGCGGATGGCGGCGAAGGTCTGGCGCACGTCTGGATGGTCGCGCACCCGCTCCAGCAGGCGGACCACCTCGATGAACTTGTCCTCGGGGATGTCGAACAGCCGGCTCTCCAACCCCGGTAAGCGGTCGGCTTGCCCTTTTCCCCCCGCCCCTCCCGTCATGGCGCGCGCGCTTTCACCGCCTCGATCCGGCGGATGGCGTCGATGTCCATCTGGCCGGTGCGCCAGTCCTCCAGCATGCGGACGGAGCGGCGGTGGGCCACCTTCACCTGCTTGGAATCCCCGACGAAATCGCGGGTCGACTCCTTGCGCGGCAGCAGAGGCAGGATGCGGAACAGGTCGTTGACAGTCGCCGCCTGCTGGTGGTGGTCCTCGGCCTGCGCCACCTCCCACGCCCCGGTGAGGTGGCTCCAGCCGTCGAGCAGCCATGCCATGCGGCCGGCCTGGGCGCGCACCCGGACGATCTCGCTGTCCCAGTCGCGCATCAGCGGCCCGATGGCCTCGATCCGCCGGTGGAAGTCGCCCAGGACCTTGTCGCCGATGGAGATGGTGTGCTGCGCCACCTCGGCGCAGAACTGCGCCACCGGGGCGGCGTCGCTCGGCACGTCGTTCGCCCAGCCGGTCATGCTGTCGCGGAAGGCCTTCAGGTCGTTCAGCCCGCGCGTCAGCCGGCCGGGCCGGGGCGAACGCGCCAGCCCGACCGGCGCGGTAACCGCGGCGATGTCGGCCAGCCGGGAATAGAGCAGCGTGGCGTCCATCTTCAGGCTTTCCGCCGCGCGGGTCATCAGCTGCCGGGTCAGCCGCTGCCCCTCGTCGGTGTCGATGCCCGCCTTCAGCATCTCCGGCGATTCCAGGCCCACCGCCTTCAGGATCGCCAGGATCAGCAGATAGTGGGTCAGCGTGCTCTGTTCCTCGTCCTCCTCCAGGGCGCGGCGGGCGGCCTGCGCCGCCTGCGGCCCGGCAAGCCCGCGCCGCGCCGCCTTCAGCGTCGCCCGGCGGATCTCATAGGGGGAACAGGCGTCCTCCTTCACGATCAGGTCGTGCAGATAGCGGTCGTGCATGGTCATCGACACCATCTCCGGCACCGCCTTCCAGGCGACGACATAGATGCCCATGCCCTGCGACAGGCTGGGGATCAGCACCTCCAGCTTCGACCGCTCGCCGCGGCGCACGCGGGTCTGGGACAGCAGCGGCGTGGTGAAGGCCACCGCGGCCCCCCGCTCCTCGAAGGTCGACGGCGCGTATTCGATCGCACCTTTCAACATGATTGCCGTTCCGGATCCGCCTGGTCGTTCGCTTGCGCCGGCGACGTCCCAGCCCCCCGGGCCCGCCGCAACCGCCACGCCGTCATCATTACATGGTCGTAAGAAAAGCGGCGGCGACCAATTTGTGCTGAATTGTAGCGCTGTGCGACGGCCTGTCGCACTCGGCAACAGTTCGCACAGGCAGAGCGGACCTGTCCATAAGGGTTTTTCCTTGGGCGGACTGCGCGACAGCTTGGCCGCCGCCGCGATGCAACCGGAATTACCCGCGCAACTTTATAAAGCCGACGGGAAATCTCCGTACCGGCTGCGCGTCCGTCGGCACCGCGCGAGGCCCCTTGCGCCATGCGCGGACGGCCCTTGCGCTTTGCGCGGCGACGCGACAGTTTGGGCGAAGGTTACACCGCGAACATGGGAGAAGCAGAGGGTGAGCAACATCGGCATCGTGCTCGGACGGTTCCACCGCAAAGAGGTGGAAGAGATGCTGGACGAGGCGCGCACCGTCGCCGCCCGCCGCGGCCTCGGCATCGTCGCGGAGGTCTGGGTCCCCGGCTCGATGGAGAAGCCGCTGGCGATCAAGCGCCTTTTGATGCGCGACGACGTCGCCGGCGCCGTGGCGCTGGGCATCATCGAGCGGGGCGAGACCGAGCACGGCAACGTCATGGGCCATGCCGTCATCTCCAGCCTGATCGACCTGCAACTGCAGTTCATGAAGCCGGTCGGCGTCGGCATCCTCGGGCCGGGGATCAACCCGTCGCAGATCCCGCCGCGCATCCGCCCCTACGCCGCCGCCGCGGTGGACGCCTGCGCCGACCTGATCGAGCAGGGCTGAGGCTTTTCCGCCTGGGGGCCGGACGGCGGCGAAACCGTCACGTCCCCCCCATCAGTTCGCCCAGCGCATGGCCCAGCTGGCGCGGGGTCACCGGCTTGTGGATGATGCCCAGCCCATGGGCGGCGGCGTCGCGTTCGCAGTCGGGGCCGGTCTCGCCGGTCAGGATCAGGCCGGGGATCGCGGCGCTGCCCGGATCGTCGTACAGCGCGCGGATGCGGGCGACCGCATCGGTCCCGAACTGTCCTTCGCGCAGGCGGTAGTCGGCGAGGATCAGGTCGGGGCGCCGTCCCATGCGGCTCAGCCCCTCCACCGCCTTCTTGGCGGAGCCGGCGACCAGCACCTCGTACCCCCATTCGCGGAAGATCGTCTCAAGCCCCAGCAGCACGATGGCGTCGTCGTCGACCACCACGGCGAAACGCCCGCGCCCGGCCGTCGCCGCCTCCGCCGAGGTCGCCGGCGCCTCGATGGTTCGGCCGAGCGGCAGGGCGATGACGAAGCTGGTCCCCTGCCCCGGCTTGGACTGGACGTCCACCGGATGGTTCAGCAGCTGCGACAGCCGCCGCACGATGGCCAGCCCCAGACCCAGGCCGCGGTTGCGGTCGCGCTCCGGGTTGCCGACCTGGTGGAACTCCTCCCAGATGCTTTCCAGATGGTCGGGCGGGATGCCGATGCCGGTGTCGCGCACCTCGATCAGCAGCCGCCCGCCGGCCCGCCGGCATTCGATGTCGATCCGCCCGCTCTCGGTATAGCGCAGCGCGTTCTCCACCAGATTGCGCACCATCCGGGTCAGCAGCGTGCGGTCGGTGCGGGCGGCGGCGTTGCAGGAGAGCATGTGCAGCTCCAGCCCCTTGGCCGCCGCCACCGGCCGGTACGCGGCGGCGATGTGGTCGAACAGCGGGGCGACCGATACGTTCTCGATGTTCGGCTGGACCACGCCGGCATCCAGCCGCGACATGTCGAGCAGGCTGTCCAGCAGCTCCTTAAGCGCGTCCAGCCCCCGTCCCAGATGCATCAGCGCATTGAGGCCCTGGCTGCCCTGCACATGCGGCTTCAGCACGTCGACGAACAGCAGCAGCGCCTGCAGCGGCTGGCGCAGGTCGTGGCTGGCGGCGGCCAGGAACTTGCCCTTGGCGAGGTCGGCCGCCTCCGCCGTCTCCTTCGCCTGCAACAGCGCCTGCTGCGCCTGCCGGCGGGCGGTGATGTCGCGGAAATAGACCGAGAGGCCGTCGGCGTTGGGATAGATGCTGACCTCCACCCAGTCGCCCAGCACGGGTGATATCACCTCCACGGTCATCTCCCGGCCTTCACGCGCCGCCTGCTTCTGCGCCTCCAGCGATTCGCTGCCCAACGCCTTGGGGAAGGCTTCCCAGAGACGGAGACCCAGCAGCGTGTCGCGCGACCGGCCCCAGATCTGTTCGGCCTTGCGGTTGATGTAGGTAAAGCGCCAGTCGTGATCGACGGCATAGAAGGCGTCGCTTATGCTCTCCAGGATCTTCACCGCCCGCTCGTGCGAGGCTCGGGCCTCCTCCTCCGCCCGCTTGCGCATGGTGATGTCGCGGAAGAAGCAGCCCACCCCTTCCGCCGTCGGCAGGAAGCGGATTTCAAGCCACAGGGTGGTGCCCTCGCCGTCGAAGCGCTTCTCGATGCTGGTCGGCTGGCGCTCGGTCATCGTCTTGCGGCACAGCGCCTCCAGGTCCGACCCGGCGAACTGCGGCCACACCTCCCACAGGCGGCGGCCGCGCATCGCCGACAGCGGCTGGTGGTCGAGCTGCTCGGCCCGGCGGTTCTGGCAGATCACGCGATAGTCGCGGTCAAGCCCCACCAGCGCCTCGTCGATGCTGTCCAGGATGTCGGCGGCGCGGCGGCGCGCGGCGGCGAGGGTCTCCTCCATCTGCCGCTCGTCGGAGCGGTCATGCAGGATCCACAGGAATCCCTCCTCGTCGCCCTGGAGCGGCAGGATGGTCAGTGCGCCCCAGACCCTGGAACCGTCCCGGTGGCTGAAGCTGCGCTCCTCCTGGATGCGGCCCTCGGCCAGCGCACGCACCCGCAGCGCGTCGGGCACGCCCGCGGCGGCCTCTTCCGGTGGGAACAGGATGTCGACCGGCTGCCCCAGCACCTCCTCCTCCGTCCAGCCCAGGATACGGACCGCTCCGGGATTCCAGCTGGTCACCCGGCCGTTGGGCGACAGGGTCAGGATGGCGTGACCGATGGCGCTGTCCAGGATCGCCCGCAGCCGCCTTTCGCTGTCCACATGGGCAGCGCGGCTGCGTTCCAGGGCGTCGAAGGCGTTGCGCAGATCCTCGTTCAGCGCGGTGACCGTCAACAGGTCGTCGCAGCCGGCGCGGGCGGAGGACAGTGCGGTCTGCAGCCGCGCGTTTTCCTGCTCCAGCTCCGCCAGCCGCACCAGCAGTTTCGCGTCGGGTCCAGAAACCGGCGGGGCTTCCGGTTGGGCATGCTGGTCCCGCCCGCCTCCCGTTCGGTTATTGGCGGACTCGTTCGGAACGGACTGCTGCTTGGTCATAGGCGCCCAAGAAAAACGAAAGTCTCATTGAACGAGAGTGCGCATTGCCTAAAGCCTCTGTAAACCATCCAATGGAAATATTCCGGAAGAGGGCCGGACGCGCGATTTTATCGATAATGTTACCGCATATCGGTAATTGCCTTCACCATCGCCCTTACGCCCGCATCGAGCACTTTGTCACGCCGCAACACCAACCCTAACTTGCGGATCAATGGCGGCGTCAGAGGTTGGACTGCGAAACGGTCGCAATCCTGCGGATTGGCAACGGTGACCGACGGCAGGATCGACCGGCCGAGCCCGGCGGCGACGAGGTTCTTGATCGCCTCCACATTGCCCAGTTCCATCGCCGGGCGCGGCTGGATGCCGCCGGCCATGAACCAGCCGTCGATCACCGCGCGCATGGTCCCGCCGCGCTCGTACAGGATCAGCGTCTGGTCGGCCAGCGCCGCCGGGGCCACTCCCACCGCGGGATTTTGGGCGCCATCGCTGGGACCGACGCAGACCAGCTCCTCGGCACAGACCGGTTCGATGGACAGGCCGGGGCGGCCGGCCGGCAGCGTGACCAGCGCCAGATCGAGCGAGCCTCCCTCCACCGCGTCCAGGATGTCCGGCGTGTTGCCGGTGACGACGATGATCTCGAGCCCCGGATGTGCGCTGCGCAGCGCCGTCAGGATCGGCGGCAGCCGGTAGATGCAGGCGGTGGCACCGGTGCCGATGCGCACGCGCCCGACCTGCCCGGCGCGGTGGTGGCCCATGGCGACCGCAGCCGCCTCCATCTCCTCGCGCAGGCGGCGGATGAAGGGCAGCAGGTCGCGCCCGGCCGCGGTCGGCAAGGCCCGCTTGCCCACCCGCTCCACCAGCCGCACGCCGAAGCGCTCCTCCAGATTGCGGATCTGCATGCTGACCGCCGGCTGGGTCAGGCCGAGCCGGCCGGCCGCCTCGGTGAAGCCGCCATGCTCGACGACGGTGGCGAAGGTGATGAGCTGGTCGAGGTTCAGGCCGCGCATACCCGCAGTCTTCCTTATGATTCCGATCAATTCAATAAATTTGCCTTTTTATCCACCCTCCGCGACGGTGTGGCCATGACGACCGCCGCCATCACGACTCCCGCCCCCCGCCCGATCTGGCTCCTGCTGCTGTGCGCCAGCCGCTTCGCCACCTCGCTGTCCTTCATGGTCTATGCCGGCGCGCTCGGGCCGGCGATGCAGGCCTGGGGCATGTCGGCGGGGGAGGCCGGGTCGATCCAGACCGCCTTCAACGTCGGCTACGCCCTGTCGCTGGTCGGGTCCTCCTGGTTCGCCGACAGCCTGGGCGCCAAGCGCGTCTTCCTGTGGGCGGGCTGGGCGACGGCGCTGACCGGCCTCGCCTTCGCCTTCTTCGCCAGATCGGCGGAAAGCGGGCTGCTGCTGTTCGCTCTGGTGGGATTGACCCAGGGCGGCACCTACGCCCCCTCCATCATGCTGGTGGCGCAGGGCGTGCCGGCGGCGCGGCGCGGCGCGGCGGTGGGCTGGCTGCTGGCGGCGGGGTCGCTGGGATATTTCGGTTCCATCGCGCTCGCCGCCGGCCTGTCGGAGCGCTTCGGCTACGAGGCCGCCTTCATCGCCTGCGGACTGGGGCCGCTGCTGGCGGCGCTGCTCGGCACGGCGGGATTGCGCGGCCGCGCCAATCTGGTGGCGGGCGGCGGAGTGCGGCGGCTGCGCGGCGCCTTCCGCTTCCTGGCCGACCGCCGCTCCCTGCTGCTGACCGTGGGCTACACCACCCATTGCTGGGAACTGCTGGGCATGTGGGCGTGGCTGCCCGCCTTCCTCACCGCCAGCCTCGCCGGCTCCGGCGGCGCCGGAGTTCGCGGCCTGTGGATCGCCGCGGCCATCCACATCTCCGGCTTCCTGTCCTCGCTGCTGATGGGGCGCGCGTCCGACCGGCTGGGCCGCCGGGCGGTGCTGATCGCGATGGGTGTGCTGGGCGCGGCCTGCTCCTTCAGCATCGGCTGGATGGACGGGATGCCGCTGGCGCTGGTGCTGGCGGTGGCGGCGCTCTACGGCTTTTCCGCGCTGGGCGATTCGCCGGTGCTGTCGACGGCGATGACGGAATCGGTCGAGCCGGGCAGCCTGGGCGCGGCGCTCGCCGTCCGCTCCATCCTCGGCTTCGGTGCCGGCGGTGCGGCCCCGCTGGCGGTCGGGCTGGTGCTCGACCATGCCGGCGGCGCCGGCGGTTCCGGCTGGGGCTGGGGTTTCGCGCTTCTCGGCGTCGGCGGCGGGTTGGCGACCGTCTGCGCCCTTCTTCTTCCCGCCGACCGTCCTCAACGGAGCTGAGTCCAATGCCTGCCATAACCGTGCGGGCGTCCACCGACGCCGACATTCCCGCCATCACCGCCCTCTACGCCCACCACGTCCTGCACGGCACCGCCTCCTTCGAGGAGGTCCCGCCGGACGAGGCGGAGATCGCCCGCCGTCGCGCCGACATCCTGAACCGCGGCCTGCCCTATCTGGTGGCGGAGTGCGGGGGGCGGCTGGCCGGCTACGCCTATGCCGGGCCGTACCGCACGCGCAGCGCCTACCGCTTCACGCTGGAGAACTCGGTCTATGTCGCCGAGGGCATGGGCCGGCGCGGCATCGGCCGGGCGCTGATGATCCCGCTGCTGGAGATGTGCGAGGCGGCGGGCTACCGCCGGATGATCGCGGCGATCGGCGACAGCGCCAACCACGGCTCGATCGGCCTGCACGGCGCCTGCGGCTTCCGGCATGTCGGCATCCTGCCGGCGGTGGGCTTCAAGTTCGGCCGCTGGCTCGACGGCGTGCTGATGGAACGCCCGCTGGGCGAGGGAAGCGACAGTCCGCCGACCGGCTGACCCGCTCAGTCCGCGCCCAGCAACTCGTCCCGCCGCGGGCTGGGCGCCGTCGCCATCGGCACCGTCCGCGGCAGTTCGACAGTGGGCAGCCGCCACTCAACCGGCGGCGCCGATCCCGGCGTCGGCCGGTAATGGTCCAGCACCGCCAGCAGCGTCAGCAGCGCCAGGGCCAACGCCGCCACCAGCAGCCGGCGGTCCACCCCGGCCAGAAGGCCGCGATCACGTTGGGCCATGCTCCGTCCTCCCCCTTGCCTTTGGCCTCGTCGCACCGAACCAGCTTGGCCGATGCGGCGGGACGGCGCAATGCGGCCTTGCGGCCAGGATTTTGCCGAACTTTCCACCTATGCCCGCCGCTCCGTCGGCAGCCTTGCGCGAAGCGCCCCGGCGGCGTTCTGAAACGCCGATAGGTCAGCGATACTGACTCGATTTCCGCGCCCTTCCCCGGCTTTCCGTCGATTTGTCGGTGAAAGAGCGATCCCGCCGAATCGAGTCGGCCTTCCCACGCCAGAGCCCATCATCCGACCACCGCCGGATGCGGCGGATCGGCGCTGTGCGCCTTTGCCGCGGCATCGCTCTTGCCGGGGATGTGAACGCGCTATGGATAAATTTGGCGGACATGTCACTGGATTGTCCGAATCTTTGGAGAAATACCCCGAAAGGGGTGCAAATCGCCGCTTGGTCAGAAATCCTGCCGTTTATTTGCCGTCGAAAAGTCGTTTGGGGGGTGGTACTACCAATCAAAAGAAAACCCGACCAATGAAAACCCAAGAGGAGACATCCACCATCATGCGGACGGCGACGAAGGATCTGGCGGGCGACTTGCGGCAACAGCTGGCCGAGCTGGTGCGCAGCCGGGTTCCGAACGCGCGGGCGGAGCGCTTCGTGAAGCGCTTCTATGCCAACGTGCCCCCCGACGACCTGCTGCGCGGTACGCCGGAACAGCTTTACGGCGCCGCTCTCGCCATGTGGCAGTGGGGCCAGCAGCGCGTGCCCGGCCTGCCCAAGGTGCGGGTCTACGCCCCGCGGCTGGACGAGCATGGCTGGCAGACCGAACGCTCGGTGGTGGAGATCGTCAATGACGACATGCCCTTCCTGGTCGATTCCGTCACGGCGGAGCTGAACCGGCAGGGCGTCACCGTCCACCTCGTCATCCATCCCGTCACCCGCGTCGTCCGCGACGCCGAGGGCCGCATCGTCGAGCTTCTCGAACCGGGGGAAGAGAAGGACGGCGCCCGCGACGAATCCTTCATGCACTGCTCGATCGACCCGCTGTCGGACCCAGCCGCCCAGGCCCGTCTGCGCGAGGGGATCGAGCGGGTTCTGGCCGACGTCCGCGCCGCGGTGGAGGACTGGACGCCGATGCGCGAGCGGGTGCGCAGCGCCCGCACCGACATCGCCAACGCCCCCGACGCCGAGGAATCGAAGGAGGCCGCCGACTTCCTGACCTGGGTCGACGACGGCAACATGACCCTGCTGGGCAGCCGCCTCTACATCGCCACCGTCGGCGACGAGGGGCAGGAGCCCTGGCTGGAGCTGGTGGACGGCAGCGGGCTGGGCGTGCTGCGCAACCCCGAGATCACCGTGTTCGACGAGCATGGCCACGCCGCCGTGCTGCCGGAGGAAATCCGCGCCTTCCTGCGCCAGCCGCGCGCGCTTCTGGTGACCAAGGGCACCCGGCACGCCACCGTGCACCGCTCGGTTCCGCTGGACGCCATCCTGGTCAAGCGCTTCGACGACCAGGGCAAGGTGGTCGGCGTCACGCTGGCGGTCGGTCTGTTCACCTCCGTCGCCTACAACCGCAGCCCGCGCGAGATCCCGTTCCTGCGCCGCAAGGTCGCCCGCGTCATGACCCGCGCCGGCTTCGACCCGCAGGGCCATGACGGCAAGGCGCTGCTGAACATCCTTGAGACCTATCCGCGCGACGAGCTGTTCCAGACCCCGTCGGACGAGCTGTTCGAAACGGCGGTCGGCATCCTGCACCTGCAGGAACGCCAGCGGCTCGCCCTGTTCGTCCGCCGCGACCCGTTCGAACGCTTCGTCTCCGCCCTGGTCTTCGTGCCGCGCGACCGCTACGACACCGCGCTGCGCCGCAAGATCCAGTCGGTGCTGGAAACCGCCTTCCACGGCACCTGCGCCTCCTACTTCACCCAGCTGTCGGACAGCGCGCTCGCCCGCCTGCACCTGATGGTGAAGACGGAGCCGGGCAAGATCCCCGCCGTCGACATCAGCGAGATCGAATCCCGGCTGGTCCAGGTCTCCCGCAGCTGGGCCGACCGGCTGCGCGACGCGCTGGTCGAGGCGCTGGGCGAGGAAACCGGCAACGCCCGCCTGCGCCGCTACGCCGACGCCTTCCCGGCCGGCTACCGCGAGACCTTCACCGCCGAGACCGCCGTCCACGACATCGACCGCATCGAGCGGGTCCTGGCCGAACAGCGCCTCGGCATCGTGCTGTTCCACCCGCTGGAGGCCGACAACGACGAACTGCACGTCAAGATCTACCACCAGGGCCGGCCGGTGCCGCTGTCCGACGTGCTGCCGATGCTGGAGCACATGGACCTGAAGGTCATCACCGAGCAGCCCTATGAGGTCCGCCCCGCGGGCGGCGCGCCCTCGGTCTGGATCCACGACTTCGCCGCCCGCACCCAGAACGGCCTGCCGGTCGACTGCGTCAAGGTCAAGCAGACCTTCCAGGATGCCTTCGCCGACGTCTGGGACGGCCGGATGGAGGATGACGGCTTCAACCGTCTGGTCCTGCGCGCCGGGCTCACCGGCCGCGAGGTCACGGTGCTGCGCGCCTATGCCAAGTACCTGAAGCAGGCCCGCTTCGCCTACGCCCAGGACACCATCGAGGCGACGCTGTCGGCCCATCCGCAGACCGCCCGCCTGCTGGCCCGCCTCTTCGCCGCCCGCTTCGACCCGAAGAACCTTGCCGACGAAGCGCCGATCCTGGAGCAGATCGAGGATGCGCTGGACGCCGTCACCAACCTGGACGACGACCGCATCCTGCGCCGCTTCGTCAACCTGATCCGCGCCACCCTGCGCACCAACGCCTATCAGACCGCCCCCGACGGCGCGCCGAAGCCGCACCTGTCCTTCAAGCTGGACAGCGGCTCCATCGAGGAGCTGCCGCTGCCGCGTCCGTGGGTGGAGGTCTTCGTCTTCAGCCCGCGCATGGAAGGCGTCCATCTGCGCGGCGGCAAGGTCGCCCGCGGCGGCATCCGCTGGTCCGACCGGCGCGAGGATTTCCGCACCGAGATCCTGGGCCTGATGAAGGCGCAGATGGTGAAGAACACCGTCATCGTCCCGGTCGGCTCCAAGGGCGGTTTCGTCGTCAAGCGGCCCCCGCCCGTCAGCGCCGGCCGCGAGGCCGCGCTCGCCGAAGGCATCGAGTGCTACAAGACGCTGATGCGCGGCCTGCTCGACATCACCGACAACCTCGCCGCCGACGGTTCCGTCGTGCCGCCGAAGGACGTGGTGCGCCATGATGCCGACGATCCCTATCTGGTGGTCGCCGCCGACAAGGGCACGGCCACCTTCTCCGACATCGCCAACGGCGTGTCGATCGACCACGGCTTCTGGCTGGGCGACGCCTTCGCCTCCGGCGGTTCGGCCGGCTACGACCACAAGGTGATGGGCATCACCGCGCGGGGCGCCTGGGAATCGGTGAAGCGCCATTTCCGCGAGATGGGCACCGACATCCAGACCACCGACTTCACCGTGGTCGGCGTCGGCGACATGTCGGGCGACGTGTTCGGCAACGGCATGCTGCTGTCCCGCCACATCCGCCTGCTGGCCGCCTTCGACCACCGCCACATCTTCCTCGACCCCGATCCCGACGCTGCAACCAGCTGGGAGGAGCGCAACCGGCTGTTCGCCCTGCCCCGCTCCTCCTGGGCCGACTACGACCGCTCCAAGCTGTCGAAGGGCGCCATGATCGTCGAGCGCAGCGCCAAGACGGTGGAGCTGACTCCGGAGGTCCGCGCCTGCTTCGGCATCGATCAGGATCACCTGTCGCCGGCCGAGCTGATGCGCCGCCTGCTGACCGCCCCGGTCGATCTTCTGTGGTTCGGCGGCATCGGCACCTACATCAAGGCGTCGGCCGAAACGAATGCCGAGGCCGGCGACAAGGCCAACGACGCGCTGCGCGTCGATGGCGGCCAGATCCGCGCCAAGGTGATCGGCGAGGGCGCCAACCTGGGCGTCACCCAGCGCGGCCGCATCGAAGCCGCCGCGACCGGCGTCAAACTGAACACCGACGCCATCGACAACTCGGCGGGCGTCGACACCTCCGACCATGAGGTGAACATCAAGATCCTGCTGGGCGACGTCATGGCGCGGGGCGACATGACCCTGAAGCAGCGCGACACCCTGCTGGCCGCCATGACCGACGAGGTGGCGGGGCTGGTGCTGGCCGACAACTACCGCCAGACCCAGGCCCTGACCATCGCCGAGGCACAGGGCCCGGCCCTGCTGGAGGCGCAGTCGCGCTTCATCCGCAACCTGGAGCGCAGCGGCCGGCTGAACCGCGCCATCGAGTATCTGCCGACCGACGAGGAGCTGGCCCAGCGCATGGCCGAACGGCGCGGCCTGACCCGGCCGGAGCTGGCGGTGCTGCTGGCCTACGCCAAGATCACGCTCTATGACGAGCTGCTGGCGTCGGAACTGCCGGACGACCCGGCGACGGTCGAGGACCTGCTGCGCTACTTCCCGCAGCCGCTGCGCGAAGGCCAGCGCGAGGCGATCTTCCGTCACCGCCTACGCCGCGA
Source organism: Azospirillum sp. B2RO_4 (assembly GCF_051124815.1). Lineage (NCBI taxonomy): Bacteria > Pseudomonadati > Pseudomonadota > Alphaproteobacteria > Rhodospirillales > Azospirillaceae > Azospirillum > Azospirillum sp. B2RO_4. Next base: position 734,374 of record NZ_CP118487.1, read on the forward strand.
GATCGTGGCATCGGCGGTCACCAACAGCCTGGTCAACCGCGTCGGCGCCACCTTCGTCCGCGACATGGTGGAAAAGACCGGTCTCGGCCCGGCGGACGTCGCCCGCGCCTATGCCATCGCCCGCGACGTGTTCCAGCTGCGCCCGCTGTGGGACGCCATCGACGCGCTAGACAACGTCGTTCCGGCGGCGCTGCAGACGGCGCTGATGCTGGAGACCGTCCATCTGCTCGACCGCACGGTGGCGTGGTTCCTGGCCCACAGCCCGCACCCGCTGGACCTGGGCCGCGAATCCGCCGCCTTCCGTCCGGGGGTGGAGGCTCTGGCCGCCGGTCTGGACCGCTTCCTCGACGAGGAGGAATCCTCCCGCCTCGCCGCCCGCATCGCCGACGCCATCGCCCAGGGCGTGCCGGAGGATCTGGCCGGCCGGATCGCCGCCCTGCCGGTGCTGGCCGCCGCCCCCGATCTGGTGCGCATCGCCGAACGCACCGGCCGCGCGGTGGAAGGCGTCGCCTCGGTCTATTTCGGGCTGGGCCGCCGCTTCGGCCTGGAATGGCTGCGCGACCGCGCCGCCGGCGCCAAGGTCGACAACCACTGGCAGCGTCAGGCGGTCGCCGCCATCGTCGACGACCTGTTCGCCCACCAGAGCGCGCTCACCGTGCGCGTTCTGGAAAGCGACGTCGACGAGTCCGCGGCGGTCGATGCCTGGATCGCCAGCCGCAATCTGGTGGTGGATCGCGTCGAACAGCTTCTGGCCGAACTGCGCGCCCAGCCGGCGGTCGACCTCGCCATGCTGGCTGTCGCAAATCGGCAGCTGCGCGGCCTCATCGCGGGGTAACGGTGTCACAGGGATAGGAGACCCTCGGTTCGGACGGTTCGGCTGCCCTGTCCTGCGCAGCCGGGCCTCCGGAACGTCGGTGCCTCTTCAGGCACGTTCGGGCACCGGCATTCAGTCTCCTCGCCTTGGGCGGATCCACGACCCCGTGGATCCGCCCACTTTCTTTTTCGAAAGCAACTTTTACGATTTGCAGTCGGGCGAAAGACTCAACCTTTATGGCCCTTTCCCAGGAAAGCCTCTGGAATGAAAGGTACTTTGCGTCATCCCCGCGAAGGCGGGGATCCAGGAAGCTCCGCAATGAAACGACTGAAACGGCTGGATTCCCGCCTTCGCGGGAATGACGGCCGATAAAGCGTCAATTGACTCAACCGTTGCCGCCCTTCCCCACCAAACCCAGGACGCGCCGCGCAGCCTCACCCGGTTCGATGGCGGCAATGCAATGCGCCTCGGACGCCAGACAGGACACGGTGCAGGGCGGCACCGCCGCCTCTGGACGCAGCACCAGCGCCCTCCCCTCCTGTCCGCCGGTCCAGGGACGGAAGCGTTCCGGCGCGTGGAAATGGTTGGGATCGCCGCCGATGGGATGGCAGGAGAACACCGCCACCGGCACCGCCATCGCCGCCGCCAGATGGGCCGGGGCGGAATCCATGGTGATCGCCAGCACCGCTTCCGCCATCGCCGCGGCGGCGACGCGCAGCGGCGTGGACCCGGTCAGGTCGATGGTCCGCCCCGGCAGCGCCGCCGCGATCACGCCGGCCGCCGGCCGTTCATCCGCGGTGCCCAGCACGGCGACCCGCGCATCCAGCGTCGCGGCCACGGCCGACACCACCGCAGCCAACCGGTCGGCCGGATACATCCGGCGCGGGCTGGCCGCCCCCGGCGCCACCGCAATCAGCGGGCGCCCATCGGGAGCGCCAAGAAGCCGCCTCGCCTGTTCGCGATCCTCCGCCGTCAGCGTCAGCTCCAGCGGGCCCAGATCCGGCCGCGCGCCCAGCGCTTCCAGCAGCGCGGCGTTCTGCTCCACCTCGTGCCGCCCCGGCGGCGGGTCCAGCGCCAGCCCATAGGCGCGGTCGAAGCCCTGGTTGCCCTCCGCCTTCCACGGCGTCACCCGCTCGGAAAAACCGGCGACCAGCCGCGCCCGGCTGTTGGCGGCGAGCGTCGTCGCGCCATGCCGGTCGAAGTCATAGCGCGGCACCAGCGCCAGATCGAAGCCGGCGCGGTAGCACTCGGCGAACAGTTTCAATCCGCCGGGACTGATGCCGCGGAAGTCGATGCCGCCGCCCTCCTTCGGCCGAGGGGCGATCACCCCATCGACCCAGGGGCAGGTCAGGGCCAGATCCGCCACCGCCTCGCGCACCGCAAGCAGGATGCGCGCCTGGGGTGCTGCCGCGCGCAGGCCGCGCAGAAAGGGGGTGGCCATCACGAAGTCGCCGGCCTCGTCCAGCTTGACGACCAGGATGCTGCGGACGCTGCCAAGATCGCAGACGCTCATGCCCGCCCCTCCCCTTCCACCACATCGAACGCCACCGGCGGCAATCCGGCACACCAGCGGCGCCATGCGGTGCGATAGCCGGCCTCCACCGCGCGGGTATAGCCGGGCTCGTCCATCAGCGCCGACCGCCGCATCCGCTCGCGCAAGTCATGGCGCTGGGCATCGAGGAAGCCACGGTCGGTCGCCAGCCGCACGCCCTGCGCCAGATAGCCGTCATCGTCCCGCGTCACCAGTTCCCCCAGCCCGACGGCGTCGAGCATGGTCGCGCCCCAGCGGCCGATCTTGGTCGGCCCGCTCTGGTTCAGCACCGGCACGCCCATCCACAGCGCGTCGCAGATCGTCGTTCCGCCATTGGCGAAGACGGGGTCCAGCGCCACGTCGATGGTGAGGTAATCCTGGTAGGGATCCGGGGTGATACCGCGCAGCTCCAGCCGCTCCGCCCCGATGCTGTGCCGGGCGAAGGCCGCCAGCAGGCGCCGGTCGGCGCCGCCGCCGCTGCCCAAGCCCCGCCATTTCAGCACCAGCCGTGCCGTCGGCACCAAAGCCAGCAGCCGCGCCCACAGGGCGATGGTGGCGGCGTTCACCTTGGTGATGTTGTTGAAGGACCCGAAGGTGACATGACCGTTGCGCTCCAGCGGCGGCCGGTCCGGCGGCGCGAAGCCGGACTCCGCCGGGCGGTAGCACAGCACGCATCCCGGCAGCCGGATCAGCGTCTCCGCATGCAGCGCGTCCGCCCCCGGCGGCGCCACGCGGGGATCGGCGATCTGGTAATCGACGGCGCTCAGCCCCGTCGTGTTGGGATAGAGCGGCAGGCTGACCTGCAGCGGCGCCGGGCGGCGCGCCACCAGCGGCATGCGGTTGCGCGACATGTGGCCGCCGGCATCGACCAGGATGTCGATGCCGTCCTGCCGGATCCGGCGGTCGAGGTCCTCGTCCGACAGGGCCGCCACGTCGCGCCAGCGGTCGGCCGCCGCCTGGAAACGCTCCGTCGTCGCGTCGCGGCTGCGGTCGTTGTGGTAGCAGGTGACCTCCACCGCCCGACGGTCGTGCCCCTCGATCAGCGGCAGCAGGAAATGGTAGCCCGGCCCCGGATAGCGCTGGAAGTCGGGCGACAGGTAGCCGACGCGCAAGGTCCGCTCCGGGTCGCGGCTCTCCACCACGTGCGGCACCGCCGGGATCGCCGGCAGATGCCGCTCGAAGGCCCGATGTTCGCGGAAGACCCCCACCGGATCGGCCCGATCGTCGAAGCACAGGCAGAACAGCATGTTGGAGCGGATCGCCGCATCCTCCGGCGCCCGGTCCAGCGCGGCGCGGAAGGCCGCCACCGCCTCGCCATGCAGCCCCAGCGCCATCCACGCGACGCCGAGGTTGGAGTTGGCGAGCGCCAATTGTCCCGGATCGCCCAGCCGCCTCGCCCGCTCCAGCGGCGGGATCGCCTCCTCCGCCGCGTTGGCATCCAGCAGGAGTGTGCCGATGTTGACCCAGGCCGCCGCGTCGCCGGGCATCAACGCCAGCGCCCGCCGGTGCCACGACAGCGCCGCCTCCGGCTGCAGGGCCAGCTGGAAGGCGGATCCGGCATTGGCCGCCAGCGCCGCGTCGTCCGGGGCCACCCGCACCGCGCGCAGGCTCCACCGCGTCGCCCCTTGCATTCCCAGCGTCGCCCGCACCAGCCCAAGCCCCGACAGCGCCAGCCCCGAGGCCGGCGCCAACGCCAGCGCATGGCGGTAAGCCCGCTCCGCCTCCGCGGTCCGCCGGCCATAGAGCCGCCCGGCCAGCGCCAGCACCGGCTCCTCGGCCAACGGCTCCATCCTCACCAGCCGCGCCAGCCAAACCGGATCGCTTGCCGAGCCCCCCAGGCTCCGCACCGCCGCCGGCCGCCCCGGATCCAGCGCCAGCAGCCGGCGCGCCGCCGCAATGGCTCCCGCCCCATCGCCGGACTGCTGCCGGATCTGCAGGCATTGCTCCAGCGGTTCCACCATCTGCGGCGCCAGCCCGGTCAGCGCGCGGAAGGCCGCTTCCGCCAGATCCGGCCGGCCGGCGTCGCGCAGCGCCGCTCCCCGGTTGAAGGCGGCCAGCACCCGATGCGGCTCCAGCCTCGCCGCCCGCCCATACCAGTTGGCGGCCGGCAGGAAGCGCCCGCAATCGTACAGCGCGTCGCCCAGATCCGCGGCGCTGCCGGCGTCGGCCGGTTCCAGCGCCATCGCCCGCAGCAGCGCCTGCGCCGCCGGCTCCTGCCGGCCCTGCCGCGTTCGCACCGCCGCTTCCATCCGCGCCGGCGTCGGGTCGAGCGGCGCCAGACGGGCCGCATTGCGGAAGGCCGTCGCCGCCTCCTCCAACCGCTCCGCCGCCTCCAGCAGCCGGCCGAGATTGACATGGAAGACCGGCTGGTTCGGATCTGCCTTCACCGCCTGCCGGATCCGCTCGATCCCCTCCGCCGGCGCGCCGGTCTGCGCCTTGATCAGGCCAGACAGGTGCAAGGCGTCCGCCTGCTTCGGCAGCCGCTTCAGCACCTGCTCGTAGAGCGTCGCCGCCTCGGCCAGCTGCCCGTTCTGGTGATGGGTGACTGCACGGGTCAGCAGCGCCTGTGCGTCGGCGGTGCCCGTCGGGCGATGGTTCGGTTTCATCCGCTGTCGGCACTCTCTGGTGGTCCGGCGGATAATGCGGGTCGCCCGGCGGCGGAACAAGCGCCAGTTGGCGATGTTGCTCGGCCAGGGCCGCTTCGCGGGCGCGGGTGCGGCGGCGCTGCTCTTCAGTGCGGGCGCGCAACTGCTGTTCCTGGCGCAGCCGGCCGGCCAATCGCCGCAGATCGTCGGCGGCGCGGCTTTCCGCCGCCGGCGGCAGGGCGCCCAGCGCCTCGCGGAAGTCGCCCAGCGTCGGAAAGCGGCTCCAGCCGCTGCGGAACCCCGCCCACACCGCCTCGAAGGCCGCCATCCAGCGGTCGGCCGGCCACGCCGCCATCGCCCGCACGTCGGCCTCCAGGAGGTCGGCGTCCGGCAGTTCCAGCGCGAAGCGCTCGGCCAGCTTCTCCAGCCCGATCAGCACATTCTCGATGCCGATTGGCGGGGTCAGTGCGCCGATGGCCTGCTCCACCCGGTCGGCGAGCGCGCCGATCTCGGCCGGCGACAGATCCTGCGTCTCGAACCGCAGATCCGCCGCCTCAAGCCTGGCCAGCGAGGCGAAGGCGCAGGGCTGCGAGGGTTTCGCGGTTGCGGCCGGCGGCATCGGCGACAGGTCCGGCACGCAAGGAAGTTGAGCGGCGGTCATGGCGGGGCTCCCGGCGGGACTGAGGGGCGGAGGGCTGGACGGGTGCGGCGATTGGCCGTTCGGCGATCGGTTCGGCCGGCGCCACCAGCTCGCGGGCGATCCAGCGGCGCCAGGCCGCTCCCGGATCCGGCGGGCGGTAGCCGTTGCGGCGGTGCGCCTTGCGGCACCAGGAGACGAACTTGGCGGTCACCCGGCCGGCATCGACCTCCGGCCGCTCCAGTGCCGCCCAGGCCAGATCGGCGGCATCCGGCCGCCAATCCGCCGGCAAAGCCTCATCCCGCCGATCCATCCCCCCGCCAGAGGGAGAGGAGGAGGATTCAGGATTCTGGGATTCCAAGGAAATGCCGGCCGGCGAACCGCTGCTGTCAGCCGGCTGACAGGACATGCCGGCGGTAAAGCCCTCCATCCCCGCCAGCTGATAGGCGAAACCGCGCAGTCCCCGCCGCGGCTTGGCGCAGACCAGCGCAGCCGCAGAGTCCGAAGGAGCGTCCTGCGACGCCTTCTCCTGCAGGCCCTTCAGCACGGCGTTGAACCAGGCGCGGCTTTGTCCCAGCTCCTCGGCCAGCTCTCCTTGCGTGGCGGTGCAGACACCGTCGCGGTCGGCATGGGCGTAGAGCGCGGACAACACCGCGATGTCGGCGGCCTGGATGCCGGGCACGGCAATCCAGCGCCTGTACATGTCGATGTATGGCTTCATTGCATCACCCGTCTGTCGGTCGATCCGTGGACGGGCGGAGACAAGGGGACGGCGTCAACGGACTCGCTCTGAATCCGCTTGGCTTTGCGGGCCTGCCCTGCCATCATGGAGTCGCCAAACCGCCAGATGTGGGGTGCCCGGGTTTCCCTCGGTCTCCTCCGTCCGACACGAAGGGCCCGGAGCAATCCGGGCCTTTTGTGTTTGCGGAGGTCGGTTGTCCGTTACCTCATGCTGCTCGTTCCTTCAGAAAGCACGGATGCAAGCACCCGTGGCGCCGGCCAGCATCTGGCAAGGGCGCATGTCGATGGCGTAAGGGCGGTTTTCGCCCGTTTTTTGAAATGTGTACGTGCCGTCGCGCATCTGTCCACGGTCTTGGAAAAATCGCCCACCGGCGGCATTTCGCGGACATCCGGCGGGATTCTCGTGGAGGAATCAACCACTTGGGCTGGAGTCGCCATCGCCGCCCGCCGGCAAGTGTCGCTGTTGTGCCGAAAGATTCGGGTCCAAACGTCGCCGTTGTGCCGAAAGATTCTTGGACATCGGCAGCGTGCGACGGCCGGATCGCGCCGTCGAACGTCGCCGTTCTGCCGAATGATGGAGCGGATCCCTCCCCTCCCCCACCCTCCCCGGGATGGAATCGGCGGAGAATCGGGCGGGAATCGGGCCTCCGGCGGATCGTCCGAACGTCGCCGTTCTGCCAGTCAAAGGCCGTCCAAGGGGGCATTCAGCCGTCACAGCAGGGGAGATGGTCCGCAATAACCAAATGAAAACAGTTACTTGCCTCCCAATCCCCTACCCCCGCCCCCCTCCGGCACGGCAGAACGCAGACGTTGGCCCCGTCTCACGGCCGTGGCGAGCCGGCTTGCCGACCTGCGATCGCCACCCACCGTCCTTGGCCGGCAAAACTGGCAGAACGGCGACATTCGCCGGCCCAATCCGCCCCGGTCACGGGAATCTTTCGGCAGAACGGCGACGTTTGCGCCGGCGGTGTGGAACAGGGCGGCAGGCTTGTGGATTATGGGTTCAGCCACTTCGACCCCATCAAGCCGCACGGGACCAGCGGAGAGATCGC